>NZ_JAVQNP010000022.1:0-174994 GCF_031798995.1 Acinetobacter sp. V104_13
TGGGGTTACCCATGTGAGAGTAAGTCATCGCCAGCTCATTATTCTAAACACCCCCATTCTAATGAATGGGGGTGTTTCTTTATGTGCGGAATTTAATTTTTAATAAAAGATAGGTCCAAAATTAGATTTGTATTGTTGCTATATTCTATGAATATAATGATGAAGTCTATTATTTTGGGTACGTCCATGAAAATCAATTCTTTCTCTCCAATACCTGAAGATGATGAAGAGCTATCTTTGCCTGCATTGATTTATTGGGCATCTCTAGGTGATATCGATCAAGTAAAAGAATTACTAATAGAGGGAGAGGATCCTAATCAGATAGATGATGAGGGATATAGTGCTCTACAAGCAGCTGCTGAAAATGATCATTTAGAGATAGTTCAACTCTTAATTGAAAAAGGTGCGCATGTCGCTTACAAAAGTGAATACACAGCATTAGAGCTTGCAGAAATGGCAGGTAATGCTGATGTAGTGGAGTATTTAAATAGTTTATAAAATTAAAGGCCTCTTTTGTTTAGAAAAGAGGCCTTTTGTGCAATTAAGACAAATGATATTTCTGTAGTTTCTCAACAATGGATTGAAGACCTTTTACTTCAAATTCATTAGCTTCGAATTTTTCATCTTTATTACGTTTAAATATATCTCTTATCTCTATTACAGCATTCGGGTCAATAATACTTAAACTTGAGGTGACTTGACGTATTTGGCTAATAGAACGAGAGCCATTTGTTGAACCATAGCCAATAAATGCAGCAGGTTTACCACCCCACTCCTTACCGACATAATCAAGTGCATTTTTTAAAGCTGGGCTGTAACCATGGTTGTATTCTGGGCTAATGAAGATAAATGCGTCTGCTTGAGCAATTTTGTCTGCCCATTCTTGTTGTTTAGGTTGATCATAAACCCCAGTAGCAGGTGGGTGAGAGCCTGAAAATAACGGTAAATTCCACTCTTTTAAATCAATTATTTCTGTCTGAAAATCTTCTAGATTAAATGATGGAATTGTGGATTCTAGCCAATTGGCAACTTTAATTGCTGTACGTCCTTCACGAACACTTCCTACGATAATATAGACCAGCATGTATTTTTCCTAAGATTTTTTATCTTTATAACTTAATTCATTATATAGGTAGGAGAGAATATAGAATTTGTAAGGATTCTTATGTCACTAATAAAAATTGAACCATAAAAAAGCCCTCATTTAGAGGGCTTTTTATTTACATTAGCTTAATGCCTTGTTGGCCTTCAGGAGTAACCTTAAATATTTCTACTTCAAAGGTAATATTTTTCCCAGCTAATGGGTGATTAAAATCAATTTCTGTAATGTCATCATTAACTGATTTTACTACACCGAATAAGGTGGTTTTTGCCTTATCTTCAAACTCGATCATGTGACCAGGAATAGGGCGTTGTTCAAACTTAACTGTATCGAAAGTTTGAACATTTTCTGGATTCCACGGACCAAAAGCATCTTCTGGTGGAAGGTGTACTGTACGGCGGTCACCTGCACGTAAACCGAATAATGCTTTTTCGAAACCTGGTAAAAGGTTTCCATCACCAATCGTCAGACTAACTGGTTCTTCACGGCTACGTGTATTGTCAATTTCTACACCATTTTCGATAGCTACAGAAAAGTGTAGGTCGACTTTAGAGCCTTCTTGGATACGAATTTCTTCGTTAGGTTGAATAATTTCGGTCATATTATGCATCCGAATTTTGGTTACGTTGCTTTTCAAGGAAGAATGTATCAATGAGTAGCAAAATCGTACCTAGAGTGATGGCACTGTCCGCAATATTAAAAGCTGGAAAGTGATGATTTTGGTAATAAACATGAATGAAATCGACTACATAACCTAGGGTAATACGGTCAATTAAATTGCCTAAAGCTCCACCTAAAATTAAAGCGATGGCTACAGGTAGCACCACCATTTTTTTAGGCATACGCATTAACCAAAATACAAAAAGTACTGAAACTAAGCCCGCCAGTGATGTGAAGAAATAGCGCTGCCATCCTCCTGCATCAGATAAAAAGCTAAAAGCTGCACCATAGTTATGTAATAGTGTCCAGTTTAAAAATGGAAGTACAGGTACAGGATCTGCATAGTTTAGATGTGTACTCGCAATCCATTTTGTCCATTGATCCAATACAATGGCAAGGACAGAAAGTCCAAGCCAAATCAGATTATGTGGATAAAACTGGAATAAGCCTTTTTTAGCTTGTGAATTAGGCATATTTTCTCACTTCGCCACGACCAGTGACGTTCACAATACAACGACCACATAAACCAGGATGATCGGCATGTGTATTTACATCTGGAAGAACGTGCCAGCAACGTGCACATTTTTCACCTTCAGCTGCAGATATTTGTACACGTAAGCCTTCCATTTCAGTTGCTTCACCTTGCTCAGCAAATGGATGTACTACTACTTGCGAAGTAATAAGAACAAAACGGAGTTCATCAGCCAGTTGGTTTAAAACTGTTTGTAATGATTCACTTGCCCAAAGTTCAACTTTGGCTGAAAGATTACTGCCGACAAGTTTAGCGTTACGCGCTGCTTCAATCTGTTTATTTACTGCAGATTTTACGCTAATCAATGTTTGCCAATCTTCTTCAGAAAGCAAGTTTGCTTTTGATGAAACAGGTAAGTCATACCATTCTGATGTAAATACATACTTTTCAGTTTGTTCTGGAATCAGTGGCCAAGCTTCTTGAGCAGTAAAGCTTAAGATTGGGCTCATCCAACGGATAAATGCTTGAACAATATGATAAAGCGCTGTTTGTGCAGAACGACGTGCCTGAGAATCCGCTTTAGTGGTGTATTGACGGTCTTTGATAATATCTAGGTAGAAACCACCTAAGTCATTAATACAGAAGCTTGTTAACGCACTACACACCACATGGAAGTTCATTTCTTCATAGGCAGTGATAATGGTTTGTTGTACTTCATTCGCACGCTGTAAGATGTATTGATCTAGAGCGATAAGGTCATCTACGTCCAGAGCATCAGTACTTGGTTTGAAACCATTTAGGTTCGCAAGCAAGAAGCGTAGGGTATTACGAATACGGCGATAGCTATCACTTACACGGCTAAAGATTTCTTTCGATGCTGCGATTTCATAACGGTAGTCGCTAGACGCTACATATAGTCGTAAACCATCTGCACCAAGCTGTTTGATGATTTCTTCAAGCGGGATATAGTTGCCTAAAGATTTCGACAATTTACGACCGTTTTCGTCCACTGTAAAACCATGAGTTAACAAGGCTTTATATGGCGCACGATTGTGAATTGCCATAGACGTTAATAAAGAAGATTGGAACCAGCCACGGTGTTGGTCTGAACCCTCTAAATATAAGTCAGCAGGGCTTTCTAATTCATCACGTTGCTCAAGTACAGCGTAATGCGTTGTACCAGAGTCGAACCATACATCGAGTGTATCGCGAACAGCGTTATATTGTTCAGCATCTTCACCGATGAAGTCTTTTGCTTCACGTTTGAACCATGCTTCGATGCCTTCTTCTTCGATCAGTTGAGCAACTTCTTCGATGAGTTCAGGTGTACGTGGGTGTAATTCGTTCGTGTCTTTATGAACGAAGAATGGAATTGGAACACCCCAAGTACGTTGACGTGAAATACACCAGTCCGGACGACCTTCGATCATTGATTCAATACGGTTTTTACCCCAGTTCGGTACAAACTCGATATCATTTTCAATGGCATTAAGCGCACCTTCACGTAAACCTTTTTGATCCATGCTAATGAACCATTGTGGTGTAGCACGGAAAATAATTGGAGTCTTATGGCGCCAGCAGTGTGGGTAGCTATGTTTAATTGGCTGATGAGCCCATAAACGGCCTACAGCGCCCAAAGCTTCGATAATCTTTGGATTGGCTTTATAGATGTGTTCACCAGCATAGATTGGAGCAGTTGGTAAATAAACACCGTTACCACCCACTGGGTTATCTACTTTAAGGTTGTATTGAAGACCTACTTTATAGTCGTCTGCACCGTGGCCAGGCGCTGTATGTACGGCACCTGTACCGCTTGTTGCAATAACGTGTTCACCCAAAATTACTGGAACTTGACGGTCAGTAAGTAAAGGGTGTTGCAGGGTAAGGTTTTCAAGAGCTGAACCTGTAAAGTCAGCTAAAACAACTGGGTTTTCAAGCTTATAGCGTTCGATTGCTGAAGCAACTAAGTCTTTAGCAAGAATGAAGTTTTGCTTACCGCGCTCAGTAGATACTTGTACCAATTGATATTCAATTTCGGCATGCAATGCAACCGCTTGGTTAGCTGGTAATGTCCACGGTGTAGTCGTCCAGATCACAATATCTGTTGGGTCTTGAACTTCTGCGTTTAAGCGGGCACTTAAATCTTTTAGATCGACAACGCCAAAGCCAACGTCAATTGCGTCAGATTTTTTATCTTCGTATTCAACTTCTGCTTCAGCAAGAGCTGAACCGCAGTCCATACACCAGTTCACTGGCTTTAAGCCTGGTTGGATATGGCCATTTTTCTGGATGAGACCTAGAGCACGAACGATATCGGCTTCTTGTTTGTAATTCATGGTGAGATAAGGATTATCCCAATCACCTAAAATACCAAGACGTTTAAAGTCAGTACGTTGTAAATCAATTTGTTTTAGCGCGTATTCACGGCAAAGTTTACGGAAAGTTGCTGCGTCAACTTTTTCGCCCACTTTACCTACTTTCTCTTCAACTTTTAGTTCGATTGGTAAGCCATGACAGTCCCAACCCGGAACATATGGTGCATCAAAACCTGAAAGCGTACGGCTTTTTACAATAACGTCTTTGAGTACTTTATTGACCGCGTGACCCAAGTGAATTGTACCGTTCGCATATGGAGGGCCATCATGCAAAATATATTTTTTCTTGCCAATACGCGATGCACGAATCTGCTGATAAATGTTGTCGGTATACCACTCTTCTAACCATTTCACTTCACGTACTGCCAAATTTGCTTTCATTGCAAATTGAGTATCCGGCAGGTTTAGCGTGGCTTTGTAGTCCACTGCATTCTCAGGAGTTTGCTTATCGCTCATGCAAGTTTTCTTCCAGTTTAATCAGCTTGGGAGCTGACATGTTTTACAATCAAAATTCGAATTAAAAAGGAAATTGTGTCGTGTCGTTACGATATTGTCGTAACTGTTGCACGTCATTATCAATTCCAGCCTTAAGTGCTTCAAGCGAAGGGTAGTTCAATTCACCATGAAGATAGTGAAGAAAAGTCACCCGCATAAATAAGCCATACAGATTAGCAGAAACATCAGGGAAATGTACTTCTAATCTCCATTCTGGATGTTCTTGCTGAATGGCGGGACGTGTACCGACATGACCTGCGCCATAGAGGCTATTTTCATGATATCCGGCAATTCCCGGTTTCTCAGGTGTTTCTTGGCGCACTTTTTCAGTGAGAGAAGTCGTTTCGCAAATGACTTCAACACCATAAATACCGTTTAAACAAGGTTTGTGGCGATTGAGACGAACATTAATGGTTGGAAAATCAAGAGTTCGTCCAATTTGATCGCCATATTGGACACGTCCAGTAATACTGTACGGACGGCCTAATAATTTAGCTGCTAAAGCGAGATTACCCACTTGAAGTACTTGGCGAATACGGGTTGAACTGACGCGTTCACCTTCAAGTTCAATGGTGTGTAAATTTGTGACTTGGAAGCCATAATCTTTTAAAAATTCACTGTTGCCTTGGCGGTCTTTACCGAAATGAAAGTCATCCCCCAAAACTAATGACTGGGCATTTAATTTATTTTTTAATAAATCTGCGAAGGCAGATGCGCTCATGCTACGGAAATGTTCATCAAATTTAGCAACTGCAATATAGTCAACGCCAAGCTCAGCTAGGTATTCAACTTTTTCCCGTAATGAATTAATACGCGGAGGTGCATCATAACCTTTAAAGAATTCAAGAGGTTGTGGCTCAAAAATCATGACTAAAGTTTTTAAGCCTTGTGCTGCAGCAATTTTTTTGAGTTGAGCAATCATCGCTTGGTGGCCTAAATGGACACCATCAAAATTACCAATAGTCACCGCTGTTTGAGGTAACTGAAAATTGGGCGATAACGCATTGAGACGAAGCAGTTTCATGAACTTAAAATATGGCTATTTTTGCAAGGGCTATATATTGCCATAATCTCACAGATTCGTCTTGTTGTTGTGTTTTTACTCAGTTATTTTTCAAAATGAATATCTATATATTTAAAATACTGATGAATTAAATAAAAATAAATCAATTTTTCTTATTAGTGGTTTGCTCTACTATGTCTTTATCCACTCTTTGATTAGAGAACTAAGATGAAAAAACCCTTTTACCAATTAAATCAAAGCAAAGATGTTATAAGACATTTTACCCCAAATTGGTTTACAGCAACTATGGGTACTGGCGTGGTTAGTATGATTTTAATCCAGCTGCCTTTTGCTCAATCATTTTTATTCAAGCTAGCTACTTTGTTATGGCAATTTAATATTGTTTTATTTAGCGTTTTTTCAGTTCTTTATTTATTGCGGTGGTTTCTTTTCCCTCATGAGGCGAAGCAAATTTTTAATCATCCAAATATGAGCTTGTTTTTAGGCGCTATTCCGATGGGGCTCGCTACCATACTAAATGGCTTTTTAAGCTTTGGTATCGGGCTTTACGGTGAAGTCGCAATCCATATTGCCCAAGCTTTATGGTACATCGATGTCTTTTTAGCTCTAGCAATCGCGTGGATTGTGCCGTTTTGCATGTTTAGCCGTCAGAACCATCAGTTACATACGATGACCGCAATCTGGCTTTTACCTGTGGTTGCATGTGAAGTAGCGGCAAGTTCTGCGGGTATGTTGGTTGCACATTTACCAGCAGATGTACACAGCTTTCATTTATTAATGGCTGGCTATGTACTTTGGGGAATCTCTGTTTTACCAGCATTCGCTATTTTGACAATTTTAATGCTGCGTATGGCTTTACATCAGTTACCGGAAAAAGAAGTCGCAATTTCTAGCTGGTTGTCTTTAGGGCCGATTAGTACAGGTGCTTTAGGTCTCTTATTGCTAGGAGAGCAGGCCCAAAGAGTAGCGCCAAACGTAGGATTTCACCAATTTGCGAATGTCTTTCAAGCTTTAGGAATTGTGGGCAGTCTTGTGCTTTTAGGCTTCGGGTTATGGTGGCTTGGTCTTGCAATTTTAACAACGCTTCGTCACGCAAAGACTGGTATTCCATTCAATTTGGGTTGGTGGGGCTTAACCTTTCCATTAGGCGTATTTATTCTTGCATTGTTTAATTTAGGGCATCAGGTTGAAATTGTATTTTTACAATACGTTGCTGTGGCATTGAGTCTTTTATTATTGACAATGTGGGGTGTGGTAATGAAGAAAACGCTAGCAGGCGCATATAGCGGCCAACTGTTCTTTTCTCCGTGTTTAATCGCCTTACAACAAAAAATGCAGTAATGATGAAAAGGTGCAAAAAGCTTTTGCACCTGATTTATACTTATTTTCTAATTTATTTAATTTTGATTTGAGCTTTTTGAATGAACACTGATATTGCTTTAATTATGGCACTTCCTAATGAATCTAAAGGTTTGTTTGAGCAGGCAGGTGTTGAAGTCCATTACAGTGGTATTGGTAAGATTAATGCTGCCTTTAAAGCATTTGAGGTTATTCAAAAAACTGGCTGTAAAACTTTAATTAATCTAGGTACAGCTGGAAGCTCTGCATTTAATCGACATGATTTAGTCGAAGTAAAAACTTTTGTACAACGTGATATGGATGTTTCACCATTAGGGTTTGAAGTAGGTGTAACGCCGTTAGATGATCACCTGCCCGCTGAAATTCATCTTCAATCACATTTTGCTGATTTGCCAAAAGCAGTTTGTGGAACTGGAGATTCATTTGAAACGGGTCAGCCAAAAGTAGCTTGTGATGTGGTGGATATGGAAGGATATGCCTTAGCCAAAGTCTGCCATAAGTTAGGTGTACGCCTGATTTCTGTGAAATATATTACTGATGGTGCAGATGACACTGCACATGTAGATTGGGAAGAAAATTTATTATTAGGTGCTCAAAAACTTTTAGCACTTTATCAAAATCACTTCTAAAAAAAGATCGGCAAATTTGCCGATCTTTTTTTGGTTTTAACGAGGCAATACGCCGTATAGCATCATATGTACCGTATGCTCAATTGAGCGTTGGAACATGCTTCGGTTACGCAGTGTTTTTCCAGTCACCATTTCCATTTGGGTTGCAAAATCTGCATAGTTTTGCGTAAGGCCCCAAATGTTTAAGATTAATAATTCCGGGTCGATATCTGGTGAAATCTTTCCTTCTTCTTGCCACGTCTGAATGACTTTAGCTTTACGCTTAAATAGTTTTTTTAATGGTCCTTTGAGTATAGGTAAAATATGTGGAGCGCCTTGAATGATTTCTAATGCAAACAATCTAGATGCTTTCGGTTGGCTACGAGACAGTTCGATTTTTTGTATTAAGTAGTGAGATAAGGCTTCGGCTGGTTCTAATTCAGCTTCTAAAGTTTGTAAGGGAGCCAACCATTTTTGTAAAACGGTTGTGAGCACTTCTACGTATAAAGACTCTTTATTTTCGTAGTAATAGAAAATATTCGACTTATGCATGTCGGCGAGTTGGGCAATTTCATCCAGACTTGCGCCAGTGAACCCATAGACTGAAAATACGTCAAGGGCGGCAGCAAGAAGCTGATTGCGCTTTTGGGTACTCTTTTTTTGTTCCATCTGCTGCATAATTAAAAAAATAATATTCCCATTGTAAGGGAAATTGTTTGATTTGTGCACAGGTGTCTTGCTTTTTTAATCAAAAAACGACTAGTTATTTGCGTAATAGATATACTATTGTGCAAAAAATAGAGAGATTCACTAGTTTATTGTTATTCTTAAAAATATTTTTTAAATTTCGCCCTAAAAAAGAGCAATAAAACAGCAGTTTTATTGCTCGTAAATTGGGCATTTTTCGGTTGAGCGTTTCTGATTACTCATCGCAATCTTAAGTTGCCAAAACTGCATCGAGTACTTGTTGTTCAAGTTGGGCAAAAGTAATGCTCTTTTTACGCGGGCGTGGAAGATTAACTTGGAAACTTTGAGCAATCTGGCCCTTATCTAATAAGATAATACGGTCAGCTAATTGCACTGCTTCACTTACATCGTGTGTGACTAAAATGGCAGTAAAACCTTGTTCTTTCCACAAGCGCTCAATCAAGCTTTGCATCTCAAGCCGAGTTAGAGCATCTAATGCACCTAAAGGCTCATCAAGCAATAAAATGCGTGGCGTATGCGATAGTGCACGTGCTAAGGCTGTACGCTGACGTTGGCCACCTGAGAGTTGTGAAGGCCATTGTCCTGATTTCTCTTTTAAACCCACTTTTTCCAGTAATTCTTCTGCTAAAGCATGTTGGGCTTTAGGTAAACCCAGTTGAACATTTTGAAGGATATTCCTCCAAGGAAGTAGACGTGGATCTTGGAACATTACTCGAATATCATCGTTAGTAATGCCTTCACGTAAATGCCGGGCAGATTTGAATTTAATTTCTCCAAAACTGGCTTTTTCAAGTTGAGCAATTAAACGGAGTAACGTACTTTTGCCACAGCCACTTCGACCAACAATTGCTAAAAACTCACCAGGCTGGATGTGTAGGTCAAGATCTTCAAGGACCTTTACCTCGCCATAGAATTTATAGAGTTGCTCAATCAGAATCTCTGCACCTAATACAGGTTCTTGAGATTCTGTTGGTTCTTCCGGAATGAGCTGCACTTCATTCTGATTAATATTTAAATTCAGATTTGTCATGTTCTAAGCTCCCTTATTTCTGATATCCAGAGTGCCAACGTAGTAAATAGCGTTCTAAAAGCTGGGCTAAAACATCGGCCAGTTTGCCTAGTAAGGCGTAAAGAAGAATACCGACCAGAACTACATCTGTTTGTAAAAACTCACGTGCATTCATGGTCATATAACCAATACCTGCTTGAGCTGAAATGGTTTCAGCGACAATGAGCAATACCCAAACCAAACCTAAAGCAAAGCGTAGACCTACTAAAATAGAAGGCATTGCACCTGGCAGAATAATTTCTTTGTAAAGTTGCCAGCGAGAAAGGCCGTAACTTTTACCCATTTCGATCAATTGAGGGTCAACTGACCGAATACCGTGATAGGTATTAATATAAATCGGGAAGAAAACACCTACTGCGACCAAGAATAATTTCGCTGTTTCATCAATACCGAACCACAAGATGACGAGTGGAATAAGTGCTAATGCTGGGATGTTACGAATCATTTGCAGAGTCGTATCGAGCAGGGTAGAGGCGAAGCGTGAAGAGCCATTAAGTAAACCTAAGAGCAGACCTAAGCCGCCACCAACCAAAAGACCAATCAAAGCGCGACCAGCACTTACCTTAACGTGATGCCATAATTCTCCACTAACGAGTAGATGCCAAAAAGCGGAAACCACAGCAGTCGGTGCAGGCAAAATACGGTTCTCTAAAAGACCCGAACTTGAGGCAATTTGCCAAACAACCAATAGAACAATAGGGAAAATCCAAGGCAGCAAACGCTGCCCGATTTGTTTTGTTCCACGTGAAACAATACTTTCGTCTTTGCTCATGCAGGCTCCTTGACGGAACTATTTTGCTTCTTCTCGTCTGGAACATAGTTGTTGGCAATAATTTCACCGAATGGACCGGTTAAATTTGGCTGAGCAAGTTTAGCGCGAGTTTCGATTGGTAATAACGGGAAGACCAACTCTGCAAAACGGATCGACTCTTCAAGATGTGGATAGCCCGAGAAAATAAAAGTATCGATACCTAAATCAGCATATTCCTGAATGCGGGCAGCAACTGTTTCTGGGTCACCTACAAGTGCTGTACCAGCACCGCCACGGACTAAACCAATACCTGCCCAAAGGTTTGGAGATACTTCAAGTTTGTCACGGTTACCGCCGTGAAGAGCTGCCATGCGCTGTTGACCTACGGAGTCCATTTGTGCAAATTTTTTCTGTGCTGCAGCAATAGTTGCATCATCAAGATATTGGATAAGCTCATTCGCTGCTGCCCAAGCTTGTTCGTTGGTTTCGCGAACAATCACATGCAAGCGAATGCCATAAGTTAATTTACGACCTTTAGCCTCAGCTTTGGCGCGAACATGTTCGATCTTTTGTTTAACTGCTGCTGGTGGCTCGCCCCACGTAAGGTAAGTATCAACTTGCTCAGCAGCCAAATCGACAGCGACGTCTGAAGAGCCACCGAACCAAAGTGGTGGGTAAGGCTTTTGAACAGGTGGGTAAAGTAGTTTTGCATCATCTACTTGTAAGCGTTCACCGTGGAATGTAAAAGCTTCACCCGTATGTGAGCGTGTCAAAATCTCACGCCAGATTTTTACGTATTCATTGGCAGTTTGATAACGTGTTGAGTGATCTTCATATAAACCATCTCCGCGTAATTCAGCCTCATCACCACCAGTCACTAAGTTGAGTAATACACGACCATTCGACAAACGGTCAAACGTTGCAGCCATACGAGCAGCTAAAGCTGGTGTGGTTACCCCTGGTCGTAATGCAACTAAAAATTTAAGGTGTTGAGTTGCATCAATTAGGCTAGCCGCCGTAATCCAAGGATCTTCACATGAACGACCTGTTGGAATAAGTACACCTTCGTAACCTAAATTATCTACTGCTACAGCAATTTGCTTCATATAGGCATGGTCAACCTGACGAGCGCCTTTACTTGTACCTAAATAGCGACTATCACCGTGGGTAGGAATAAACCAGAAAATTTTCATGTGCATTACCTATATGTCTATTGAAATTACTTGGCAATCCAAACAGCTTGTTTAATGCTGATTGGTTTTGGAATGATGCCTTGTTGAGTAAAAATGTCTGCGAGTTGCTGCTGCTCAGCAATCACTTTACTGCTGAGTGGAGCTGCCGATGAGGGGCGTGGACGTCTTTTAATAAATAAGTCACTGGTCGCAGGTTTCAGTCCTGTGCTTTGGCCAATGGCTGTTGCCGTTTCTGCTTGATGGCTTTGAACCCATTTGTCAGCTTGATTGATTTGTTTGATGAGCCCTGAAACAGATTTAGGATGTTGTTTAACAAAATTTGGAGCTGCTAAATAAAATGTATAATTCGGGCTTAAGCCTTTACCCGATGCAAGAACACGAGCTTGGTCTTCTAGTTGTGCTGAAGCGAAGTAAGGATCCCAAATTGCCCATGCATCAACGGCACCTTTTTGAAATGCTGCGCGAGCATCGGCAGGGGTAAGCCAGATGGGGGTAATATCGCTCCAGTTTAGGCCTGCTTTACGTACGGCTTGTACAAGTAAGTAATGTGAGCTCGAACCTTTTTGCAGCGCAATGCGTTTGCCTTTAAGGTCTTTAAGCTGTTTTAGTTGCGAGTTTTTTGGAACTAAAATTGCCGATGCCAATGGCTTAGCAGCTTCATAAGCAATGTAATATAAAGGCTTTCCAGCCGCTTGAGCATAGACAGGAGGAGTGTCTCCAGTAACGCCTACATCAAGCGAACCGACAGCTAAAGCTTCTAAAATTTGTGGACCGGCAGGGAACTCATTCCAAGTAATTTTTGCATTTGGGAATTCTTGCTCAAATAGCTTTTGCTGTTTGGCAATTGCAAAGTTAATCGAGCTTTTTTGAAAACCAATACGAAGTTCTTTCACGGTTGGGTCAATTGCCCAAGCTGGTGCTGCGATTGTTAAGCCTAATACAGTAATTGCACTGAGGCGCTTAATTAATTGTGTCCACTGACTCTTAATAAATAATGACTGATGTTGCATATTGATATCCTTGTTCCCCTTGAGGTCAGGCACAGCATTTATATGATTATTTAAGCCGTGCCCAAGCTGGGTTTATTTCAGTTTTAAAATGGCATCTTGAATGGTGAGCTTGTTAGGAATGAGCTTTTGCGCATAAAAAGCATTAGCTACTTGTTGTTGTTCTTGTGCCACCTTGTCAGAGATTGGCTGAACTCCAAAACCCATACGTGAAATGGAAGTTTTGAGTACATCAAACTCAAGTGCGGTAGGTTTTTCGAGTAATTTGGCAGCTTCATCCTGATGTGAACTTACCCACTCAGTGGTCTGGTTAAGTGTCTGTACAACAGTGTTGAGTACTTTCGGGTTACTTTCTGCAAATTTACGGTCAGCTAAATAAAACTGATGATTACTCACCAAGTTTTCACCTGTTGCTAAAACTCGGGCCTGAATTTGATGTTCAGCCGCTGCAAAGAAAGGGTCCCAAATCACCCATGCATCTACAGCACCTTTTTCAAAGGCAGCACGAGCGTCTGATGGCGGTAAATAAACTGGTTGAATATCACTTAAGCTTAAGTTGTTGGCTTCTAAAACTTTTAACAATAGGTAATGAACATTCGAGCCTTTGTTAAGAGCAACACGTTTGCCTTTTAAATCTTTAATAGATTGGATTGGAGAGTCTTTTTGTACCAATAGTGCTTCAGCTTTTGGCGCAGCAGGTTGGTTTGCGACATAGACTAAATTTGGATTGGCAGCCTGAGCAAAGATCGGTGGTGCTTCACCTGCTTCACCGAGTGAAACACTTCCTACGTTTAAACCTTCAAGCAATTGAGGGCCAGCAGGGAACTCAACCCATTTCACTTGCACGCCTTGTTCTTTTAATGCTTTTTCTAAGTCACCACGAGCCTTTAAAATAGGAAGAATCCCATATTTTTGATAGCCGATATTTAAGGTTGTGGTGGCTTGTTCCTCTTTTTTGGCACAACCACTTAACATCATCACTCCTGCAAGGCTGGCCGCGATGACTGAATATTTTGCCCATGAAGTGGTGTTGAAAAGTGCCATGAGATTTCGTACTCCCCGAAAGAGAAAAAGAAAAAAATAGTTGGATGAGCAGATACCCTAAATGGATTTTTATTTCAGAAAAAATAAGTATTCGGTCTTTATTTATGCAAAAAAAAGCTAAACACAATAGGCTATAAACTTATGCGAAAAAATGATTTATCTAATAGAAATATATTTAATGAATTGTTATTAAGTTAATGTAAATAAAATAAAAAATATTAAAACCTTAAAAATTTAGATTTAAGAAAAGTACAACCATAAATTAATCGTGTTTACGGTTGTACTTTTTGAACTAAGCTTATCTGAAATAAGAATATCTTAAAAAGAGCAAAGGCTAAGGAAGCAGTTTCTTAAAGACTAAAGAATTTCTCTGATAGTTATAGAGTGCCTGACGAGCATTTGGTAAGTCATCAACACTCACCTGATGAAAACCGTGTTCTAAGAACCAGTGAGCGGTTCGAGTCGTTAAAACAAATAATTGACGAATACCTTGTTCTTTTGCCTTTTCTTCAAGGAATTGCAAAATCTGGCTGCCACGGTTCGATTTACGATAACTTGGGTGTACTGCGACGCAGGCGATTTCTGCTGAACGTGTTTCATTAAATTCGGTTGGAATTGGATAAAGTGCAGCACACGCTAGAATCGTACCATCGCGCTCAATAACAGCGAACTGGCTAATCTCTTGCTCTAAACGTTCACGCGAACGATAAACTAAGATACCTTCTTCTTCTAATGGACGTAATAAATTCATTAAACCGCCCACATCTTGAATGTTGGCCATGCGAACTTCTTCATAATGCGCATCGGTAATCATGGTACCGATACCATCTCGAGTAAATAACTCTTCGAGAAGGGCACCATCATAGGCATAAGAAATAAGATGAACGCGGTGTACGCCTGATAAAGATGCTTTTTTTGCCTGTTGCAAATGCAAAGTGAGTATTGGGCTAATAGTTTGGTATTGTTGAATATAGTAATCCAGTTGATGTGGGCTTAATTCACGTAATATTTGCTCATCTTCATTCAGCAATCCTTGTTGCTCTCCAAGAAAAATGAGTTTATCTGCTTTTAAGTAAGTTGCTGTTTTAGTTGCAACTTCTTCAGCTCTTAAGTTAAATACCTCACCTGTAGTGGAGTAACCCGTTGGTCCTAGCAGTACAATATTATGGTTGTCGAGGTGTCGATCAATCGCATCGGTATCGATAGAACGAACCTCACCTGTAAGCTGGAAATCCATGCCATCACGAATACCATAAGGTTTAGCAGTCACAAAATTACCTGATACCACATCTATGCGAGCGCCGTACATTGGCGAGTTTGCTAAGCCCATAGAAAGCAATGCTTCGATTTCTAGGCGAATAGAACCTACAGCACTCATGACACAGCTTAAAGATTCACGTGTGGTAATACGGCTGTTATCATAAAAAGGAGTTTCGATTCCTTTTTCTTTAAGATTTTGATTAATTTGCGGACGTGCGCCGTACACGAGAATTAAGCGAATACCAAGAGAGTGTAATAAAGCAATGTCGTGAATGATATGTTCAAAATTAGGATGACGGACTGCTTCACCACCAAACATCAACACAAATGTTTTATCGCGGTGAGCATTAATGTAGGGCGCTGAGTGTCGAAACCAGTGTACATAATGCTGGGTGTTATTATGTGACTTACTTACAGGCTTACTTGACATACCGATCTCGAATCAACAGCAAAAAGATATAAAGATGATTCTAAACAAAAAAGATTAAAGCCGCATGTTTTAGATAAAAAAACACCCAAATTGAAATTTGGGTGCTTAAAAAGTTTTAAATTAGTAAACCACTCTAATGATTTTATGACTTTGTTCATTCACCAGTACATAATTTCCATTCACTTTATACCATTTTTGGTAACGACCTGGTTTAGTCAATTTTTGATGTTGACGATAGTCGATCACGTAACGTGAATGTCGATACTCATGCGGTACAACCTGGCCTACTCGCCACGCATTGCGATGATCATCTTTTTTAATCACTTTAACTGTTTTTACTTCATGGTTTTGGTAATTGCCATGATGATTATGATCGTTTGGTGCTGCCATGGCTGTTGTTGCAACTAAACCACTAAGAGAAAGAACAATCGCTGTTGTTAATTTTTTCATTGTAAACCTCGAATGATGAGTTAAATTTCAATAATTAAAGATTAGTGAACAATTGCAGATAAATCGTGGAGGCTAAGAAGAATAAATGTGAAAACTCTCTATGAAATAAGAAGAAATTAAGAAAATTCATCATTTAAGAATATAAAAAATCTTTTTATTTTTAAGTTAGATAAGCAATAAAAAAGGATAAAACCGAGAGGCTTTATCCTTTTTATTCAGCGATAGCGAGGGTCTATCGCCTTAAAAACCACGAATACTCACAATGCTATTAGAATCTGTGTCGACTAAAATATAGTCATTATTGATTTTGTACCATTGCTGATTACGACCTGGTTTAGGCAAGTTACTATCTTTATAGTCGACTTTATAGCCATTACCACGATAGTGCTGTGGCATAACATAGCCAGGCTGCCAGCGATGTTGTTTTAAGCGTTCAAAGCCACGCTCTTCGCGCATACGGCGTTCGTCACGGATACGATCATCATCATGATCACGTCCAAATCCTGGCCCACGATCATTCCACTCACCACGTGGACCTCCACCTTTAGGACCTTTGGGGCCATGGCCTCGGTCAAAAGGAGGATCAGCAAAGCTCGCCATACTTGTGGTTAGTACGGTTATGCAAAGGGCTAAGATGGTGAACAACTTTTTCATGATGCATCCTCGTTTACATCTGATGTCTCTCATGTTGAATACTCTACGCGCAAAATGCAGAGAAACTGTGAAGATCATTTAATGGTTCAATTAAAATTACGGATAGATCAAGGGTTTTTATCAATAATAAAAAAGGCTTGTATATCTTTTCAGGTATAGGCAAGCCAGATTTGATGATTGGCCGTAATTTAATTTAGCTTTTTCATCTTTAACTTTTTAATCCTGCGCATCAATACTTTGACCATTGAGTGCCAAGCTGTCTTCACCCATTAAATAGAGGTAAGCAGGCAAGATAGACTCTGGTGTAGGTAGTGTTTTCGGATCTTCTTGTGGGTAGGCTTTCGCACGCATTGCAGTACGTGTTGCGCCTGGATTAATGCAGTTAAAGCGGATATTTGGATAAGTATTCTCCGCTGCAAAAATTTTACTTACTGCTTCAATGGCAATTTTTGAGACAGAATATGCGCCCCATAAAGCTCGTGCTTCACGGCCTACACCTGAGCTGGTAAATACAACAGAGGCGTTTTCTGACTTTTGCAAAAGTGGTAATAGAGCTTGAGTGAGGGCAAAAGGAGCACGTAAGTTAACTGCCATCACGTCATCCCATACTTCTGTAGGATAATGTGCTAGCTCTACACGTTCACCTAAAATACCCGCATTATGCAAAATACCGTCTAGACGTCCGAACTGCTTTTCGAGCGTATCGACTAAAAAGTCATAATCACGGTCAGAGGCACTTGAAAGTTGTAGCGGTAAAATCGCGGGTTGTGGTGCACCGAGACTCTCAATTTCATCATAAATAACTTCAAGTTTATTTAAGGTTCTACCATGTAGGACAACGGTTGCACCATGTAGGGCATAACTTAGAGCCGCAGCTCGCCCAATTCCATCACCAGCACCGGTAATTAAAATAATTCGATCTTTGAGTAGATCCGGACGAGGTTGGTATTCTGAATATTTCATTGGTAAACCTCCTTCTTTTTATATTGATAAAACAAATAGCCGTTAAAAAAGTCTATAAAACTCTGATGTTAACTTATCATACGCTGATTTTCCTGTAGAGCAGGAAGCTTTTGACGTAACATATCGTGTAATTCTGTCACTGTATTTACAATCGAATCGGCCTGCCATGATGCTAAATCATCACGGTGTTCGATAGGTAAATAGCCATAAGCTGCCAAGATGGTATACATATCGGCATTGCGACCAGCATCAATATCACGTGGATGGTCACCCACATAGATAATTTCATTTGCTGGGATATTCAACTGTTTAGCGGCCAAATACATTGGTTCTGGATCTGGCTTGGTTTTACTGACATCTTCAGGACATACCAAAACTGCACAGCGTTCGGTCAGATTTAACTTTTCTAAAAGAGATTCACTTAATCCGCGCGGTTTGTTGGTCACAATACCCCATGGGATTTGTGCAGCTTCTAACTCTTCTAAGAGTGGATACATGCCTTCAAACAGATCTGTATCAACCACAATATTATTGCCGTACAGATCTAAAAAGTTTTGACGATGTGCCAAGAAAATTGGATTGGCCACATCCAGCTCTGGATAGACCAATTTCACCATCGCACGTGCACCTTCAGACACCTGAGTGCGAATAAGATCGGCTTCTACAACAGGGCGTCTTGCATCACGGCACATTTGCTGAATAATACGAATGAAATCCGCAGCTGTATCGATAAGCGTACCGTCTAAATCAAATAAAACAGCTTTCATCATGCACCTGTATTAATCGTATGAACCATATAGTTAACGTCGACATTTGGCGCTAACCAGTAATGCTTGGTCAGTGGGTTGTAATGTAGTCCAGTCATTTCTTTTAACGTAAGGCCTGCATTACGAATATCATGTGCCATTTCAGATGGTCGAATAAATTTATGATAATCATGCGTACCTTTTGGCAACATGCGTAGTACGTACTCTGCACCAATAATGGCAAATAAATAAGATTTTGGGTTACGGTTAATGGTCGAGAAGAACACATGGCCGCCCGGTTTAACCAGAGCCTGACAAGCTTTTACAATAGATGCTGGATCTGGAACGTGTTCCATCATTTCCATACAAGTCACCACGTCATATTGACCAGCCTGTTCTTGTGCTAATTCCTCTACAGGAATTTGACGATATTCAATATTTTGAACATTTTCTTGCTGAGCATGTAAACGGCCGACAGCTAGAGGTGCTTCACCCATATCGATACCTAATACATCTGCGCCACGACGTGCCATGCTTTCGGCCAAGATACCGCCACCACAGCCGACATCAAGTACTTTTTTACCAGCGAGACCGCCTGCACGTTCATCAATCCAGTTAAGACGTAGTGGATTGATCTGGTGAAGTGGGCGAAATTCAGAATGTTGATCCCACCATTTGGCAGCAAGTGCTTCAAACTTTGCGATTTCTTGTAAATCAACATTCAATTGCGACATGGTGCTACCTCTAAACTTGAGTTATCTTTTTGGATGTAGTTCGCCGTTAGTGTAGCGATTATTGGGAAAAAAGCGATAAACCCAATAAAAAACTTCACAGAAGCAAAACGAATTTAGCATATTTGTTTTATATTTAGGGCATAAGCTAATGCATAACAACTTAGAGGAAAAGCTGTAGCAATGAAAAAATTGGTTTTGGGTGGTTTGAGTGCAGCAATTATGGCCGTATCGGGTGGTGCAATGGCAGCAGATTTTGTTGCTGGTAAAGACTACACCGTGATTGCCAATCCAGGCAAAGTGGAAGTTCCGGGGAAAATCGAAGTTCGAGAGTTCTTTTGGTATGGATGCCCACACTGTTTTAAACTTGAACCGCATATGCAAACGTGGTTAAAACAGATTCCTAAAGATGTACGTTTTGTACGTACACCTGCTGCAATGAATAAAATGTGGGAACAAGGGGCACGTACGTACTATACATCTGAGGCATTAGGTGTACGTAAACGCACGCATTTACCACTATTCCATGCGATTCAGGTGAACGGTCAACAAATTTTTGATCAGGCTTCTGCTGCGAAATTCTTTACTCGTTATGGCGTACCTGAGCAGAAATTTAATAGTACTTATAACTCGTTTGCTGTGACGGCAAAAGTTGCTGAGTCAAATAAACTTGCTCAACAATACCAATTAACAGGCGTACCTGCAGTGGTCGTGAATGGTAAATATGTTGTGCAGGGTGAAGATGGTAAAGTTACTCAAGTTCTTAATTATTTAATTGAGAAAGAACGTAAAGCAAAATAAGTTGTTTAGGCTTTACTTCAAAAATGGGCTTCATACGAAGCCCATTTTTATATTTAATTTATCGTTAATTATCACGAAATAATTCAATTAATTTTTCTGGTTTTCATCTTCAATTTGAAAATTTAAAACGTCAAAATTAGCGGTTTGAGTCGGCAGTGATAATGCTTGATTAATATATAAATTAATTAATTTTTGGCGAGAACCAATCGAACGCTGATAATAAGTAGAATTTAAAAGTAGTGATGCACCATAAGTCAGTGACCAGATATAAGACAAATAATCACGAATCGACATGTCATAATTTAATGATTTTAAATACTTTTCGGTAATATCTTTAATTGCCAAAATACGCTGCTGTCGAATTTCATACAGCTCTTCGAAAAGATGCTTCAACTTAGACTCTGTCATCGTCAGATTTTCTTCAAGTTGATGCAATAGAATCGTTTTACCTGGTGCAAGTAAATGATGAAGCATGTAATGAGGAGCATATTCTTTGAAATCTGTATTATATTTTTTAGAAATTTCTAAAATTTGCTTTTCATTTTGAATAATGAGCTCAAGTAGAAGCTCATTTTTACTTCTAAAATGCTTATAAAGTGTGCCTTTAGCAATATCTAGCTCGGCCACTAACTCATCTAGAGTAATTTCCTGATTGTTTTCTAATAACAACTTTTCTGCCACGCTCAGAATTTTTTCTTTACGCATCAAAAACTGTGTATGACGATCAAGATTCATAGGTATTCCCACACCAGTTTGGCCTAACTAATAGTTTACTTCCTGTAAAAAAGAAAAAGACTTTTCTCGAAATTTTTAGCCTTTTTCTTTCTCTCTTTACGTATTACCACATAACCTGTTTTTTGTCATTTGCCGCTTCTATCGTTCCCAGTTTGCAATCCCTCTAAAGAGTAAACGAACTTGTGTAGAGGCATTTTCAATAAAGGCAGTTTGTTGCAGCTTGAGCTGTTCATCTTGATATTGTTTCGATAGGTTGAGCCACGTCATTGCCCATGTAAATGACATATTAGTCAAAATGGTAGATAAGACATTTAAGTCTTGAGGATTTTGAATATGTTTAAAATTTTCGAGTTTAGTAAGATCAGTTGTTAGATCTTCAATCAGAAATTCAATTTCTCTGGCAATTGCTGCACGTACTGTTTCTGAGCCTCCCCAACGTTCAGCAATCATAAATTGCCATTGCTTAGGGCTATGATTTACCGCCTGCACAAATAGCTCAATACTGGTTTGGGTTTTAGCAGATTTATGTTGTAAATAACTTTGACCTAGTTGATGTAAAACGCTTTTTAAATGTAGGGCAACTTGGTCAACCAGTTCTTTGCCGAGTTCATCCATGTCCTGAAAATGACGGTAGAACGCTGTCGGTACTAAACCTACTTCACGTGCAACTTCACGCAAACTGATACTACTGAACGAACGCCCAGACGTGCTTAGATGCAAGGCTGCATCGAGAAGTGCCTGACGACTTTGCTGTTTTCGTTCATCCCGTATCGACATTAAAAGAACCTATTTAAACCGTGAGCCAAAGTCTAACAAAAAAGAGCAAACTTTCATAAAAAAAATAGTGAACAAGTGTTGACTGAGTGAACAGTTATAAATATAGTGTACATATGTTCACTATACGAACATGTGTTCACTCAAATAAATAGCCAGATACAAAAGAGGAACGTATGAACGCAACACTTAGTTATCAGCCACATTGGGTTCGAGAAGATTTCGTTGATTTTGTCTTGCAGAAAATTAACGTGACTTGGGCGTGGAAAAGGGTACTTGCAGAAGTTACTGCAGTTCAGCCACTTCATACCGATATGGTGCTCATTAGACTTAAACCGAATCGTAATTTTAATTTCGATCAGGTTCGAGCGGGTCAAAGTATCCTGCTGACTTTACTCATCGATGGCGTTTACCAACAGCGTAGTTATTCAATTATTGAAGTGACTACTCAGGGTGAAATCGCTTTAGGTATTAAAGTACAAGGTTTGGTGTCTCGTGCAGCTCAACTATTACATGTGGGTGAGTGTGTTGAGATTTCACAACCACAAGGTGATTTTATTTTGCACCAAGGTCAGCATCCTGCGATTTTGATTGCGTCAGGAAGCGGTATAACTGCAATTTATTCACTCTTGCAGCAAGCTTTAAAACAGCAACTTGAACAAATTCATGTCATTTATTTTAATCGTGCGGAAATTTTTCATACTGAATTAAAAGCTTTGGCAGAACAGCACCCGCAGCTTCAATATCACTTTTTTAATACCACCGAGCAAAAGCAGCATTTAACTGAAAGCTTACTGCAAAAGCTGGTTCCAGATTTCGAGCAAACAGCAACTTATGTTTGTGGTCATCATGGCATGATGCAGCAAGCCAATGAAATTTATGCACAAAAAGATGCTCAGTCCCAGCTTCATCAAGAGTATTTTCAGCCACTTCACGTGACTGGTACACATGTAGCACAGCCTGTTATTTTCCGCCGTGCTCAACACGAGTTTTTAGCTGAAACAAATTTACTGAGCAGTGCAGAGCAAGTCGGTTTACGCCCACAACATGGTTGCCGTATGGGTGTTTGCAATAAATGCAGCTGTACCAAGGTAAGCGGAGTTACTCAAAACCTGTTAACTGGTGAAATTGAAGATCAACCGAACCGTCCAATTAAACTATGCGTGAGCCAGGCATTAAGCCCAGTCACGATTGATCTATAAAAAGAATTAAAGAGGATTAACCTATGAATATGGCATTAGAATTTTCTACTGTTTCTAAATCTGCTCATTTAACACCTGAACAGACTGAAGAGTTTGGTCGCCGTGTTGAGCAGATTCGTCAAGACGTTATGCAAAGTCTTGGTGAGCAAGATGCAAAATATATCTACAAAGTACGTAATTTTGTTCGATATACCGAAATCGCATCGCGTGGCATGTTGATGTTTGGTGGTTGGATTCCGCCAGTCTGGCTACTAGGCACAGGCTTATTAGGTATTTCTAAAATTGTAGAAAACATGGAACTTGGTCATAACGTCATGCATGGTCAGTTTGACTGGTTAAATGAACCAAGCTTGAATGGTAATACTTACGATTGGGATACCATTGCATCGGGTGATGACTGGCGTGAAACACATAACTATGTGCACCACACCTATACCAATATTGTCGGTAAAGACCATGATGTCGGTTATGGTATTTTGCGAGTAAGTGATCAACAGAAGTGGGAACCTCGCCACCTGTTTAATATTCCTCTAGGTCTACAGTTAATGTTTTTCTTTGAGTGGTATGTAGGTGTACAAAACTTACATCTTGAAGATGCATTAGTTTATAAAACCAAGAGCTGGAAACAGGTGTGGAAAGATTCGGCTAAAGTCCGTAAAAAAGCCACACGCCAAGTTTTAAAAGACTATGTGTTTTTCCCTGTGATCTCTGGCCCTATGTTTTTACCGGTTTTTGCAGGAAATGTAGTTGCGAATATTATCCGGAATTTATGGTCATCTGCGGTGATTTTTAATGGTCACT
Source organism: Acinetobacter sp. V104_13 (assembly GCF_031798995.1). Lineage (NCBI taxonomy): Bacteria > Pseudomonadati > Pseudomonadota > Gammaproteobacteria > Moraxellales > Moraxellaceae > Acinetobacter > Acinetobacter sp. V104_13. Next base: position 23,415 of record NZ_JAVQNP010000022.1, read on the forward strand.
TTACTGAAGATGCAGAAACGTTTGAGCCTGATAATACTGATACCGAAACTAAGGCCGAGTGGTACTTACGCCAGATTCGTGGTTCAAGTAATTTTAGTGGTACAGAATGGCTACATTTTATGAGTGGTAACTTAAGCCATCAGATTGAGCATCATTTATTTCCAGATATGCCAGCTAACCGCTATAAAGAAGTAGCACCGAAAATTAAGGCACTTTGCGCAGAATATGGCATTAATTACAATGAAGCGAACTTTATGCGCCAGTTCTGGAGTGTATGGGTACGTTTAGCGAAATGTTCACTGCCAAACCATACCACTGGAAAAGTAATGCAGACATTAGAAAAGTTAAAAGCAAAATTTAATTTTGCATAATCTCAGTTAATTCAAAATAGCTCCTTTTTAGGGGCTATTTTTATTTTTGAGTTATGAAACTTGCAGACTTACATTTGAAAGTAGGGAATAAACTCAACCTGTCAAAATCCTTTGCTATACTATGCCCAAGTTCGTATTTAAGAGAAGTTAGGAAGGATTATGCGTATTGACCAACGTGCATTAGACCAATTACGTGAAGTGAAAATTACACGAAACTACACCCGTTATGCTGAAGGTTCTGTGCTAGTCGAATTTGGTCACACCAAAGTCCTTTGTACTGCAAGCATTGATAACTCAGTGCCACGCTTTTTAAAAGGCCAAGGCCAAGGCTGGGTAACGGCAGAATATGGCATGCTACCGCGTTCAACACATTCACGTTGTGACCGTGAAGCGGCTCGTGGTAAACAAACTGGTCGTACTCAAGAAATCCAACGTTTGATTGGCCGTAGCTTACGTGCGATGGTTGATTTGAAAAAGCTTGGTGAAAACACGATTACCATCGACTGTGACGTGATTCAGGCTGATGGTGGTACGCGTACTGCTTCAATCACTGGTGCTGCTGTAGCATTGGTTGATGCGATGAATGTTTTATTGTCTCAAAAGAAAATTAAGCATGATCCGCTTAAAGGGTTGGTTGCTGCAATTTCTGTCGGTATGTATCAAGACGAAGTGTTGCTTGACCTTTGCTATGAAGAAGACTCGAACTGTCAAACTGACTTAAATGTAGTAATGACACAAGCTGGCGAGTTTATTGAAATTCAAGGTACTGCCGAAGACAAACCGTTTACCCGCGCTCAAAGCAATGCCATGTTAGAAATGGCTGAAAAAGGAATTGCCGAGCTCATTAAAAAGCAACAAGAAGCTTTAGGCTGGTAATTTTACGCTTTCTGAAAAACGCATCTTCGGATGCGTTTTTTTATGCCTTCATCAAATCGACATAAAAACATCACTTGCTTGTCACTTTTACGCTTTATTAGTAGTTCGCATTTAAACCGTTTGGAAAAAACCAATGCGAAAACTTTCACTTTTATTAATTACCTCTTTAGCACTCATGCTCAGTGCTTGTAACGATGATAACGACTCAGATAATTCATCGCCAACAACACCGCCCACCAGTAATTGCAAAATGCACTGTGCACCATAATAAGAACTAGGATAGAACTAATGAATCGTCGTGAATTTCTTTTAAACTCTACAAAAACCATGTTTGGGACAGCTGCTTTAGCGAGTTTCCCGCTGAGTATTCAAAAAGCTTTAGCTATTGATGCCAAAGTTGAAAGTGGAACTATTCAAGATGTTAAACACATCGTGATTTTGACTCAGGAAAACCGTTCTTTCGATAATTATTTCGGAACATTAAAAGGTGTACGTGGTTTTGGTGATCGTTTTACGATTCCAATGACGGAAAGCCGAAAGGTTTGGGAACAATATGATGCGAATAAAAAGAAAGTATTGCCTTACCATTTAGATAGTCGTTTAGGAAATGCTCAGCGTGTTTCAGGTACACCTCACTCATGGTCTGATGGCCAAGCAGCTTGGGACAATGGCCGTATGAGTGATTGGGTCGCTTATAAAAAACCACAGTCGATGGGCTATTATAAAAAACAAGAAGTCGAATATCAGTTTGCTTTAGCGAATGCTTTTACCATTTGTGATGCTTACCACTGTGCTATGCATGCTGGAACCAACCCAAACCGTAAGTTTATTTGGACTGGAACTAATGGTCCTACAGGTGCAGGTGTTGCGAGTGTTGTAAATGAATTTGATGGGATTGGGGCATCAACAGAAGGTTATGAATGGACGACGTATCCTGAGCGCTTACAGCAGGCTGGCGTAACATGGAAAGTTTATCAAAATATGCCAGATAACTTTACCGATAACCCGTTAGCTGGTTTCAAACAGTATCGCCGTGCAAATGAGCAATCTGGTCAACCTGTTAGTAACGACACACTAACGTGTCCAGCATACGATGAAAAGATTGATGCGACTCAACCACTTTACAAAGGTATTGCCAATACCATGCCGGACGGTGGTTTTTTAGGAACTTTTAAAGCTGATATCGTACAAGGTAAATTACCGCAGGTGAGTTGGTTGGTCGCTCCTGCAACTTACAGTGAACATCCGGGGCCATCTAGTCCTGTACAAGGTGCCTGGTATATTCAAGAAGTATTAAATGCATTAACTGAAAACCCTGAGCTGTGGAGCCAAACTGTTTTATTGGTGAACTTCGATGAAAATGACGGTTTCTTTGACCATATTCCTTCACCAAGTGCACCTTCTAAAGATGTAAACGGTGTTGTATATGGAAAAACGACTTTAAACGATCAGCAAGTATCTTATGAGTACTTTAACCATCCAGCAGTAGCGACTTCAAAATCTCAACCTAAGCCAGATGGTCGAGTGTATGGACCAGGTGTACGCGTTCCAATGTATGTGATTTCGCCGTGGAGCCGTGGAGGATGGGTAAATTCTCAAGTCTTTGACCATACCTCTATTTTACAGTTCTTAGAAAAACGCTTTGGTGTGCAAGAACCTAACATTAGCCCATACCGCCGTGCTGTATGTGGTGATTTAACGACGGCATTTAACTTTAAAACACCGAATGTTCTGCCTGTTGCTGAACTAGATGGGAAGAAAACTAAAGCCGAAGCCGATGCGATTCGTGTTGCTCAAGCTTTATTGCCACAAGTTCCTGTTCCGAGCCAGCAGCAATTTCCTCAGCAGGAAATGGGAATTAGGCCATCACGTGCTTTGCCATATATTTTGCACACCAGTGCCAAAGTCGATGTCACTCAAAAAACGGTTAAGCTGATGTTCTCTAATACGGGTAAACAGGCAGCCGTTTTTCATGTCTATAACCGATTAGATCTTACGGCAATTCCACGTCGTTATATGGTTGAGGCGGGTAAACAGCTCGATGATGTATGGAATGCTACAAATGGGCAGTACGATTTGTGGGTGCTTGGACCAAATGGTTTCCATCGCGCGTTTAAAGGCGATTTGAGTCAAGCTAACCAGACTCAAGTATTACCGGAAATTAGAGTGTGTGTGGAAGAGTGTGATGCGAATTTGTATTTAAAAGTGCGTCATGATGGTAATAAGTCAGTCAAGCTAAACGTCAAAGCAAATGCTTATCTTCCAAACAAGACATGGACGATTGAAACCAATAGTTCTGAAAAAGAATTAGTTTGGGATATGTCTGAATTTGGTGGCTGGTATGACTTCACTGTGACTTTAGCTGATGATACTACTTTCAGTCGTCGTTTCGCAGGCCGTATAGAAACTCAAGAAGATTCAATTTCTGATCCATATATGGGTTATCTAGAGTCTTAGGTTGGTAAGTTATTTCTGTTAATGAAGGTATTGAAATTTATTCCTCATTAATTGGTGCTAAAAGTCATCTGCAACCTGTCTATAATCTATAAGGATCTTATTTTTGCAACAAAATAGGATAGAGGATGAAAGTGGGCAGGTTTTGCAGATGACAATGCCTTTGGTTACTTTGGGCAAAACCAAAGTAACAGAATGAGCTGTTGGCAAAAAATTCTAAGCGATAAGACTCTGTCGTGTAGGAAAAGAGATATCCATGTCACGATAGTAAATAAAGGGAGTTATGCTGTTGATATAAAATATTATGTGGGAATATGCTGTCGTATAGATGAATAATAAAAATAAAGACTTACCTTTTGTAACAGAATCTCCTAAGCCTGGTCATATTTATCTTTTACCTTGAAACCCTGAATTTTTTAAAGTAATGGGGAAAATTTATGCTACAAGGTTTTATTGTATTATTAGCAGTAGTGACATTTGTTCTAATGGCTGCCGATCCACGTGATAGTGGGGCACAAGCGACTCAGTCAGCGTGGCAAAAAACACAAGCGGCAGACATGACCAAGTCGCAAAAAAATACTAATAATGACGCAGATTTTATCTAAGCATTAAAACGCATAGATAAATCAACAGCTCTAACGTCTTTAGTTAGGACACCCATAGAAATATAGTCAACGCCAGTGGTGGCAACTTCACGCAAGTTTTCAATAGTGATATTGCCAGAGGCTTCGAGTTTACAGCGGCCCGCCACATGTTTTACGGCATCAATCATTTGCTGTTGACTGAAGTTATCGAGCATGACAATGTCAGCACCAGCTTCAAGCGCTTGATTTAGTTCATCCCAAGTTTCAACTTCGACTTCAACAGGTTTGCCCGGTGCGATTTGATGTGCTTTGGCAATTGCTTGAGCAATACCACCTGCTGCCATAATATGGTTTTCTTTAATTAAGAACGCATCAAATAAGCCAAGACGATGGTTTTGTCCGCCCCCGATAGCAACCGCATATTTTTGTGCAATACGTAAGCCTGGTAGAGTTTTACGTGTATCGAGAAGTTTTGTATTTAAACCTTCAAGATGTTGAACATATTCAGCAGTTTTTGTTGCAACAGCAGACAAAGTTTGAATAAAGTTTAAAGCAGGGCGCTCTACAGTCAGTAAGCTACGTGCAGAACCAGCAAGCTTTAAAAAGGCTTCGTTTGCAGCAACACGTTCACCTTCTTGTTTTAGCCAAGTCACCTGAACAGTATTGTCATAAGCTGAGATGAGCGCATTAACCCACGGTTGTCCAGCTAAGACCATATCTTCGCGGCTAATAATGGTTGCCGTGGCTTGCTCATCTTCAGGTGTGAGCATAGCGGTAATGTCACCGTCCCCAATATCTTCTTGTAATGCTTGTTGAATATTGATTTGAATTGATTGTTCAAGCAAAGACTGAGGTATGCTCATACGGTTTCCATTTTGTCGATGACCCTAAAACTTGCGATATATTAGCATCGTCAACCTGAAAAATAAGCTATTTTATGAGATTAATCGCGATAAACAATCGCATTTACTGCTTTGAAAAGCGCATAACTGTTTTAAACTAAAACAATTGGCAAGCAATTTATTGGCGTCTCAATGAAGCAAATCACACCGTATGAAGTTATAGATGGACAATTAAAAGGGGCGAGACAAATCCCTTCTCCAAATTTTAACCAGCGTCCGACTGGCACCGAAATTCAAATGATTGTGGTTCATAATATTAGTTTGCCGCCGTCTCAATTTGGAGGTGGCTATATTGAGCAGTTTTTTCAAAACAAGTTAGATTGGTCAGTTCATCCTTATTTTCAGACTATTAAAGGCATGCAAGTTTCTACACATCTGTTAATTTTACGAACAGGTGAAGTTCTACAGTTTGTTAACTTTAACGAGAGAGCATGGCATGCAGGGCGTTCAAGTTATTTAGCCAAAGTAGAATGCAACGATTATTCAATTGGTATAGAACTTGAAGGAAGTGATGATTTACCTTTTGAAGATGTACAATATGAAGTATTAACTGACGTTGTTACTGCTATTCGCCAAGCTTATCCAGAAATTAAAAACCATATTGCAGGGCATTCAGATGTTGCTCCTGGCCGAAAAACCGATCCAGGCCCTTATTTTAAATGGCAGCACTTTAGACAATTGTTAGCTCAGAAAAAAACTTGAGTTTGTTCATCATTTCACAACGAAAAGATTTTCTAGTTTCATTACAATAGCGTCTTTCGAATATAGCTGTAGGTGAGTGCGATGGCATTGTGGCGATCGACTTTTATTGTCAGTGCAATGACGATGTTGTCACGAGTGTTAGGATTAGTACGTGATGTCGTATTGCTCAACGTGTTTGGTGCAGGTAAAGATTTTGATACCTTCGTCGTCGCTTTTCGTATTCCTAACTTCTTTCGACGACTATTTGCCGAAGGCGCCTTTTCTCAGGCCTTTATCCCAGTCTTAACTGAATATAAAACAGGTCGAGCACACGCTGAAGTACAGATCTTAATTAGTCGGGTATTTGGCTGTTTGCTAACAGTTATGACCTTACTCACTTTTGTGGCTATGGTTTTAGCACCTGCAATCATCTATATGTACGCACCGGGCTTCCACAGTGATCCAGAAAAGTTCGATTTAGCCGTCAGCATGTTCCGTTTGACTATTCCATATCTAATGTTTATGTCGCTCACGGCTTTTGCTAGCAGCATCTTAAATAGTTATGGTTCGTTTGCCTCACCAGCTTTTTCACCAGTTTTGTTAAATGTAGCGATGATCGCAGGAGCGTGGTGGCTTACGCCGTATATGGCTGAGCCAATCAAAGCATTAGGCTGGTCAGTTGTTGCGGCTGGGGTATTACAGTTAGCGATACAAATTCCTGAATTGTGGCGTAAAAACCTACTGATTCCACCTAAAGTTGATTTTAAACATGAGGGTGTAGAGCGTATTTTAAAATTAATGCTTCCAGCATTATTTGGTGTATCGGTGACTCAGATTAACCTATTGCTAAATACGATTTGGGCATCTTTCATGCAAGATGGTTCAGTGTCTTGGCTCTACAGTGCTGAACGCATGACTGAGCTACCTTTAGGTTTAATTGGGGTTGCGATTGGTACAGTAATTTTGCCTTCGCTTTCTGCCCGTCATGCAGAGCAGGATCAAGCAAAGTTCCGCGGCATGATCGACTGGGCTGCAAAAGTCATTGTATTGGTAGGATTACCGGCAAGTATTGCTTTATTTATGCTTTCAACACCGATTATTCAAGCATTATTCCAGCGTGGTGAGTTTGATCTACGTGATACACAAATGACAGCTCTAGCATTGCAATGTATGAGTGCAGGTGTAATTTCTTTCATGCTGATTAAAGTATTTGCACCTGGTTTCTATGCACAACAAGACACAAAAACACCAGTGCGCGTAGGCTTAATGTCGGTCGCAGCTAATGCAATTTTAAACGTTGTATTTATTGGTTTCTTTAAGCTTATTGATTGGCATGCAGAACATATGGCACTTGCACTAGCATCTTCAGGTTCAGCGTTAGTAAATGCTGGTTTACTCTACTTCTATTTGCATAAGCGTAATATTTTCCGATTTGGTCCGCATTGGAAGAAATTAGGACTTCAATATGGTTTAGCGAACCTTGCCATGATTGCAGCGCTTTGGTTTGGGCTCAATTGGTATAACGGAGAGCTTTCACAGTGGTTACGTGTTGCTGAAGTCGTAGGGCTATGTGTAGTTGGGATAATTGCTTACCTGATCGGTTTAATCCTTACGGGTTTTCGACCTAGAGATTTAAAACACTAAAAATAAAAAAAGCGATCTTAAATGATCGCTTTTTTTATACTAATACATTTATTTTGGCAAAACTTGCAGCAATTCAATATCGAAAATTAAAGTGCTATTCGGACCAATCGTATCACCTGCACCGACTTCACCGTAAGCGAGATTTGCAGGGATAAAGAAACGGGTTTTACCGCCTTCTTTCATGGTTTGCAGACCTTCAGTCCAGCCTGCAATCACTTGGCTGAGTTGAAACTCAACTGGATGATTACGTGCGATTGAGCTGTCAAACACAGTTCCGTCAAGTAAACGACCTTCATAATTTACTTTAACACGTGATACAGCTTTCGGTTTTTTACCTGTACCTTCTTTTAATACTTGGTATTGGAGACCTGATTTAGTCGTGATTATGCCCGATTTTTTTGCATTATCAGCAAGAAATGCAGCACCTGCTTGAGCATTTTGTTGTCCTACTTTTTGAAATTCAACAAGCTGCTTAGCTTCTAAAGTTTTTTTATAATCATTAATCGCTTTCGCCATTTCTTCGTCAGTTAAGCGTGCGGTTTTGTTCTGAGCACCTTCTTGTAAACCCTGATAAAAAATATCAAGATTTAGATCTGTTAAAGCATCAGTATTATTACGGCCCATTAAATAGCCATAGCTATAGCTAAATTGTTCTTTCGCCGGGCTTTTATTTGTAATAGGTGCAGCAGCAAAAACAGATAAACTTATCGTTGATGTTGCAATAATTAAACCAATTTTTTTCATGCCGTTTTCCAAAAAAAAGAGAGTACTGTTTTACTCTCCTGAATGTATTTATTTCACTGAAATGAGTTCTACATCAAAAATCAGCGTACTGTTTGCTGGAATGCCAGGAAGTTCCTGAGGACCATAAGCAAGATTAGATGGAATAAAGAACGTCGCTTTGCCGCCTTCTTTCATGAGCTGAAGCCCTTCGGTCCAACCTGGAATAACCTGATTGAGTGGAAACTCAACTGGTTCACCGCGCTTATAAGAACTATCAAATACTTGACCATTAATTAATCGGCCTTCGTAATGTACTTTCACCATAGACTGCGCAGTTGGTTGTTTACCTGTGCCTTCTTTAGTGATGATATATTGCAAGCCAGATGCTGTAGTTTTTACACCAGCTTTTGTTTTATTTTCTGCAAGGAATTGAACATCTGCAGATTCAGACGCTGCTCCAGCAGCTTGCTCTGGTTTATCTTGTTGTTGCATTTTTTGCTGCAATTCTTTTTCATAAGCAGCAACAGCAGCTTTTAACTCTTCTTGAGTATAAGCACTTGGTTGCTTATTACGAGCATCATGAATCCCTTTCACAAATGATTTTGTGTCAAGTTCAGGTGGAGTTTGCTGAGCAACTTCGTACCCAAGAACATAACTGATTTTTTCAATTGGAGAGGCATTTTTATTTGCTTTGCTTCCGACTTCTGTGGTCGGATGTTGGCTTGCATAATAAACTGGTACAAGTGCAGCACCGCCTAAAACTACAGCGACAGCAATGGGTAAGGCTTTACTCATAAAAGGTTCCAAAAATAATCATTTGAGTCTAAAAAGGCTGCTTTTGATCTTAGCATGCTTAAGCATAGAATGTTTAAGAAAAAAAACGAGTGGTTTTTTATATATTTTAGTTAGTTTTAGTTGGAATAAACTTAAAAAATCTTAAATAAAAAAACCGGATCATTTGATCCGGTTCTCTTATCATTTTACGATTAATCTTCTTTTTGTGCTTTATAAGCATAGGCATAGTTATAGCCATAACCATAACCCGCGCTCGCACGTTGAATATCGTTAAGGATAAAGCCGTTGACTTTAACACCTGCTTGTTCAAAGCGATTAAGCGTTAATTCAAGCTCTTTCATTTGCGACTTAGCATAACGCGCAACAATTAAGTTCACACCAGTATATTGTGAAATAATAATACCATCGGTTACTGCAAGGACAGGTGGAGTATCAATAATGATGTGGTCATATTCACTTTGAACCTTTTCTAGCAAATCTTTAAACTGATTAGAGCTTAAGATTTCCGAAGGGTTCGTTGGACTTTTACCACGGGTAATCACATCTAAGTTAGCAACTTGAGTTTTGTGGAGAACCTGTTGAAAGTCTGCCTGTCCACTTAGTAGTTCAGAAAGACCAGGTTTTACATCTACATCGAAGTACTTATGCATATAACCGCGGCGCATATCGGCATCAATCAATAGCACTCGTTTGTTGCCTTGCGCAAAAATAGTTGCAAGATTCGTTGAAATAAATGATTTACCCACTTCTGGAGAAGGGCCTGCGATCATAATGATATTATTTTTCGCATTTGTTAAAGCAAAATGAATGGCTGTACGAATACTACGTAAGCTTTCAATTGCAATATCATCACTATTTTTAACAGCAAGAATAGGAATGCTCTTTTTCTTCTTTAAAATCTTAATACGACTCTCTTGAATTGGAGAGCGGGGTACAGTCGCATAGACAGGCAGATCTAACTCATTTTCAATTTGGCCAGAATCTTTAATACCTGTACGTAACATATTACGTAGTAATGCAATTATGGCTCCAGTAACGCCACCAACAAAAACAGATAAAATAAGAATCAAAAGCTTTTTCGGTTTAATAGGCTGAACAGGTTCAATAGCCGTATCAACAATACGCACATTCCCAATTTCGCCTGCTTTGGCAATACGAAGTTGTTGATAAGAGTTGAGAAGTGCTGTGTAGAGTTGAGTCTTGACTTCTACTTCACGATACAATTGTAAATATTGGCGTTGTACATCAGGTAGCTGTTTTAAGGTGCTATTTAACTCACCAATTTGTTTATTAATAGCTGCGAGCTGTCCATTAATTTCCCGCATTGCTGGATGTTCAGCAGTATATTTTGCTACCATTTCAGCTTGCTTTTGTTCAAGCTCAGCTTTTTTAGTTTCTAAAGTAATACTTTGAGTTAAATACAACTCAGATTCTTTAGTTACATCAACTGTATTATATTGTTGACGGAATTTATTAAATTCACGTTCAGCATCATCAAGCTGTTTCTTAAGATCGGGTAGTTGTTCATCTAAGAATTTTAATGTTTGAGCTGATTCTGCTGAGCGACGCTCAATATTTTGAGCACTATAAGTTGCCAAAATCGCATTTAAAACTTTAGTAATATGTTCTTTATCTTGACCTTGATAAGTCAGTCCTAGAACACCAGTTAGTTTTCCTTGTTCTGCTACAGAATAATTTGAGCTAATTGAACCAACTGCTGCAGGTAAAGATAAATGCTTAATATTATAAGAAGTATCAAATTGATCTTTACTAAAAATAGCAACTTTCCAAGAGCCATGTGGACCTGTGACTTGATTTAACTGATTAAGTGGTACAGTTAGAATAGTCTGCTCAGTACTAGCATCACTTAAACGCACGGATTGTTTATCAAAATTAAGAATTAAATTTCTATCTAAATAGTAAGCTGGAATTTCAAATTGACGGATTTCAAAACTTTTTAGCCCATCTTTAAATAAAACACCATCTTTAGTGTATTCAGTTTTATAATCAGTATCACTCAATAGGCGATGAGAAAGAGTATCTTCTGTGCTGGAAACTTGTATATCAAGATGTAAGTTTTTAATTACAGAGCCTAGAACCAGACGTGATTGTAAAATTTCAATCTCCGCTTGGGCAGGTGATTTTTGCTCCATAACATTTGATAGTTCACCTAAAAGAGCGGCAGAAGCCCCTTTACTATCTTCAACCTGAACCAAAGCATCCACCGAATAGGTATCTGGCGTTACGCGTAAATACAGTAAAGCGCATACGAGGCTCAAAATAATGCAGAGCGCAATAAGTTTCCATTGGGCAATTAGTGAAAAAAACAATTCTTTTAAATCAATTGTATCTTCGGTATTGGTATTTTGGTTCATAAGCTTAAAATCTTGGCGTTAAATATAAGGTTTCCAGTCAGCAATACACTGTTGAATAAGTTGGCAAGTTTCATCAAAAACTGCTTGGTCATGCTGATAAGGATCTGGCACATTTTTGTTCTGCCAATGCCCTAAGCGATAGATTTTACCTTTTGCAAAGGGCCAAGTTTGTTCAATATGTTTTTGCTGGTTGAGACTCATGACCAAAATAAGGTCAGCTTTTTTAATATGTTCGGCATTTAGCTTTCTTGCGATATGAGGCATCATATTGATTCCAAGGCGCTGCATACAAAGTTGCGCTTTATTATCTGCTTGATGCCCAACGAGTCCAGAGATGCCAGCAGACTCAATATTTAATTGGGGGTATTGTTGTTTTAAGAAATATTCTGCCATAGGACTACGGCAGATATTTCCAATACAAACCACCAAAATGTTTTTGATTTGCATAATTTTATTGTCCCAAACGATCTATGTTGTATAAAGCATTTGAGAATGGAATAATCTGGTTAACCACACGCTGCCAACGTGTCAAGCCTGTCGCATCAACATAGACAATATCATTACTACGTAGTCTAAACTGATTAGCTAAACCAAAGTCACCAATACTTAATAGGTTTAAATGATAAATTTCAGTAGTATGATCGTTTGGATTAGTACGCACTACATAAATCTTACTTGCACTACCAGAAGCTGGATTGATACCTAAACTTTCACCTAAGGCATCACTTAAAGTCATACCTTGATCACGCATTGGTAGGGCTTGACTTTTTCCAGCTTCCCCCATTACATAGATCTTCTGGTTTTCACGAGTGCTTACATAAATGGTATCGTTCGGTTGAACGAGTAGTTTATGTAAGGAATATCCGGCTTTTTCTAGATCGATCGTATTTAAGTTATAGGTTCGGCCATTTCGAATGAGTTGAATGTAAGTATTATCACCAGTTGTAGTTACACCACCAGCTAACCCTAACGCAGTATAAATACTGACAGGTTGATCATTTAAATAAAATTGACCACCTTTAGTGACACTACCTTGTACTGAGAAGCGCTGACCCTCATAAGAGACTACTCGAACTACAACGTCTGGATTCTTCAAAAAACGAGCAAGCTGACTACGAAGTTCGCGGTTTACTTGAGCAAGTGTTTTTCCAGAAGCTTTATAACGGCCAACTAGAGGGAATTGAATGTAACCAGTTTGGTCAATTGGATAGCCGTTAGCTTGAATAGATTGCTCGTTACTAATCCCATTAATAGGAGGAGTAATTTCAGGGTACGCCCACAGTTGAATAGAGAGAACATCTCCTGGACTCAGGCGATAAATAGATTGCTGAGTTTTAAATAAGCTTGCATAGTCGCGTTGATAGTCAATTTGAGCAGGTTGAATTGCTGGTATTGTTTCTTGAGAAATTTTAACGACATTAACTGTGGTGCCGAGATCTGTTTTATAAATCCCCTCACTTGGAATATCGTAAGTTTGTAAACCCGAAGTAACCGCACAGCTGGCAGCACTCAAACTTAAGGCAAGAATAGAAAAAAACTGGCAATACTTCACACGCAACCCTTTGTGTATTTATCTTTAATTGATATCGTCCACTGCATAGTAACAAGTATCTATTAAACGCAGGATGAACAGATTCTAGCTGAAAAGAAATCAAAAAACACCGAAAAATAGTAGAGCTTTGTATGTTTAGTTTATATATATAGGTCAAGTTGAGTATAAAAAATCGATTGGAATGTTAAAAAGGGAGACTAAAAAATATATTCTTTAACAGGCAGCATTTGTATTGTAAACACATTTATACAAATGAGTTACGGGGATTAAAAAAAAACTGATATAGTTACGCACGACGATATTCGGTCAACATGTATCATTATTTAATATATACAATTTGTAAGGAATAAGGCTAACTTTTATGCAACTTGCCGATTTAAGAATAGCGATTATAGGTTTAGGTTATGTAGGCTTGCCATTGGCGGTTGAGTTTGGGAAAAAAGGGCCAGTAATTGGATTTGATATTAATCAAAATCGTATTAATGAACTAAAGAGTGGACAAGATCATACGCTGGAAGTGACACCAGAAGAACTTCAAAAAGCAGAACAATTAAGTTTTAGTGCAAATCTAGCGGATTTAGAAGAAAGTAATTTTTTTATTGTAACTGTTCCTACTCCCGTAGATCAGGTGAACCGTCCTGATCTAACTCCCTTAAAAAAAGCGAGTGAAACTGTCGGGCAAGTTCTGAAGAAAGGCGATATTGTAGTTTATGAATCTACCGTATATCCAGGTGCTACAGAAGAAGTTTGTATCCCGATATTAGAAAAAGTCTCTGGATTGAAATTTAATCAAGATTTTTTTGCTGGTTATAGTCCTGAACGTATTAATCCCGGTGATAAAGTTAATACATTGACTAAAATTAAAAAGATTACGAGTGGTAGTACACCTGAAGTAGCAGATACTGTAGATGCAGTCTATGCAAGCATTATTACTGCTGGCACTCATAAAGCATCTAGCATTAAAGTTGCAGAAGCTGCCAAAGTAATTGAAAACACGCAACGTGATTTAAATATTGCTTTAGTAAATGAGCTGTCTGTCATTTTTGATCGTATTGGTATTGATACTTTAGATGTGTTAGAGGCCGCAGGTAGTAAATGGAACTTTTTACCATTCCGTCCAGGTTTAGTGGGGGGGCATTGTATTGGTGTAGACCCTTACTATTTGACTCATAAAGCAGAAGAAGTTGGTTATCATCCACAAGTAATTCTTGCTGGTCGTCGTATTAATGACAATATGGCACGCTATGTTGCACGTAATACTATTAAACTTATGCTTCAAAATGGTATTGATGTGCCCCGTGCAAAAGTTGGTGTGCTCGGAGTAACCTTTAAAGAAAATTGTCCTGATATTCGTAATAGTAAAATAGCTGATCTGATTAAAGAGTTAGAGTTCTGGGGTGCACAAGTTGTTGTAGCAGACCCATGGGCAGATGCAGATGAAGTTAGGCATGAATATGGTATTGAGCTTGGAAAAGTTGATGCTCAAAATCCTGTAGATAGCGTCATTGTTGCAGTAGGTCATAGCGAATTTCGCTCACTTTCTGCAAATGAGTTACGAAATTATGTGAAATGTGAAAAACCTGTATTGGCTGATGTAAAGAGCCTTTTTGACCGCACCGAAATGTCAGATGCTGGTTTTACTGTATTCCGTCTCTAATTTTATCTTATTATTAAATTGAAGTTTTGATTATGAAAAAATTTGCACTTATTGGTGCTGCTGGTTATATCGCACCACGTCATTTAAAAGCTATTAAAGAAACTGGTAATACCTTAGCAGTTGCTATGGACGTAAATGACTCGGTTGGGATTATGGATAGCCATTTTCCAGAAGCTGAGTTTTTTACCGAGTTTGAAGAATTTGAAGCTTATGTAGAAGACCAAAAACTAAAAGGTGAAAAGTTAGATTACGTAGCGATCTGTTCACCGAACTATCTACATGCTCCGCATATGAAATATGCTTTGAAAAATGGCATTGAGGTCATTTGCGAAAAACCATTGGTGCTTAATTCAGAAGACTTAAATATGCTTTCTGAATATGAAAAGCAATATGGTGCTAAAGTAAACTCAATTTTACAATTACGCCTTCATCCCTCAATTATTGCTTTGCGTGATAAAGTTCAAGCTGCACCAGCAGACAGAGTATTTGACGTAGACCTTACCTATCTTACATCTCGTGGTAAATGGTATCTAAAATCATGGAAAGGGGTAGATAATAAATCAGGTGGTGTAGCAACTAATATTGGCGTACATTTTTACGACATGTTGCATTTTATTTTTGGCAAAATTGTTAAAAATGAAGTGCATTTCCGTGATGAGAAAACCGCTTCGGGTTATTTAGAATATGAGCGTGCGCGTGTACGTTGGTTCTTGTCAATTGATGCGAATAACCTACCAGAGAATGCTGTACAAGGTGAAAAGCTGACTTATCGTAGTATTACCATTGAAAATGAAGAGCTTGAGTTTTCAGGTGGCTTTACCGATTTACATACACAGAGTTACCAGCGTGTATTGGAAGGTAAAGGTTATGGAGTTGAAGAAAACCGTGCAGCGATTGAGACGGTTGAAGTGATTCGCGTTTCTCCAATTGTTGAAAACCCAGAAAATCCACATCCACTATTGGCAAAGGTGAAAAAAGCATGAGCTTTTATCAACATGAAACAGCCATAGTCGATGATGGTGCACAAATTGGTGAGGACTCCCGTGTTTGGCATTTTGTTCATGTCTGCGGTGGAGCCAAAATCGGTAAAGGCGTATCTTTAGGCCAAAATGTATTTGTGGGTAACCGCGTTGTAATTGGTGATCACTGTAAAGTCCAAAATAATGTATCGGTTTACGATAATGTATTTTTGGAAGAGGGTGTTTTTTGTGGCCCAAGCATGGTCTTTACAAATGTATATAACCCGCGTTCTCTCATAGAGCGTAAAGA
Source organism: Acinetobacter sp. V104_13 (assembly GCF_031798995.1). NCBI lineage: Bacteria > Pseudomonadati > Pseudomonadota > Gammaproteobacteria > Moraxellales > Moraxellaceae > Acinetobacter > Acinetobacter sp. V104_13. The sequence continues at coordinate 39,298 of NZ_JAVQNP010000022.1, forward strand.
CCAATACCGAGATACCTTGGTGAAAAAGGGCGCTACGCTAGGCGCAAACTGTACTATTGTCTGCGGTGTTACCATTGGTGCTTATGCTTTTGTTGGGGCTGGTGCTGTAGTGAATAAAGATGTACCAGCTTATGCGTTGATGGTGGGTGTACCGGCTAAACAGATTGGGTGGATGAGTGAATTCGGTGAACAGCTTGATTTACCTTTACAGGGGCAAGCTCAAGTAACCTGTTCACATACAGGAGCAGTTTATCAACTCGATGGAACGACACTAACAAAGCAAGGTTAATATGATTGACTTTATTGATTTAAAAAAACAGCAAAATCGAATTAAAGATAAAATTGATGCTGGTATTCAAAATGTATTGACACATGGACAATATATTTTAGGCCCAGAAGTAATTGAGCTAGAAGAAAAGCTTGCTGCTTATGTGGGTGCTAAATATTGTATTACTTGCGCCAATGGAACAGATGCCTTGCAAATTGCACAAATGGCATTTGGTATTGGGCTAGGTGATGAAGTGATTACTCCGGGTTTCACTTATATTGCTACTGCTGAAACAGTTGCACTCTTAGGTGCAAAACCTGTCTATGTCGATGTAAATCCGAAGACTTATAATTTAGACGTTGAAAAACTAGAGGCAGCAATTACACCTCGGACCAAGGCTATTATTCCTGTAAGTTTATATGGTCAGTGTGCAGACTTTGATGCAATCAATGTAATTGCGGAAAAATATGGTATTCCTGTTATTGAGGATGCAGCTCAAAGCTTTGGGGCAACCTATAAAGGTCGTAAAAGCTGTAACCTAAGTACTGTTGCTTGCACGAGTTTCTTCCCAAGCAAACCATTAGGTTGTTATGGTGACGGTGGTGCCATTTTTACCAATGATGATGAACTAGCTAAAGTGATTCGTCAGATTGCACGTCATGGCCAAGATAAGCGTTATCACCATATTCGTGTGGGTGTGAACAGCCGCTTAGATACCTTACAAGCAGCTATTTTGTTACCAAAATTAGAAATTTTGGATGATGAAATTCAAGCACGTCAAAAAGTAGCTGAAATTTATAATCAATTATTTAGTCAAGCAGGTATTAATACTACCCCATTTATTGAGTCATATAATACGAGTGCCTGGGCACAGTATACGATTCAGATTGATAACCGTGCAGAAGTACAAGAGAAATTAAAAGCTCAAGGTATTCCAACAGCTGTGCATTATCCTATTCCACTTAATAAGCAACCTGCTGTAGCGGATAGTGAGATTCATCTCCCTATTGGAGATGCGGTTGCTGAAAAAGTAATGAGTTTACCTATGCATCCTTATTTACAAGAAAGACAACAAATTGAGATAGTAGAGGCTTTAGGATTATGAAAGTTTTAGTAACAGGAGGGGCTGGTTTTATTGGTTCTGCCGTTATTAGGCACATTATCAATAATACGCTGAACCAAGTATTAAATATTGATAAGCTTACTTACGCTGGAAACTTGGAGTCTTTGTCGGAAATAGACCAGTCAGATCGATATGAATTTCAACAAATAGATATATGTGATGAATTGGCGTTAACAAATGCTTTTGAGCAATTCCAGCCAGATTTTGTAATGCATTTGGCTGCTGAGTCGCATGTTGATCGTTCAATTGATGGACCTGCAGCATTTATCCAGACAAATATTGTAGGCACTTATGTTCTATTAGAAGTGGCGAGAAAATATTGGAATAGTTTGGAATCTACAAAAAAAGATAAATTCCGCTTCCATCATATTTCTACAGATGAAGTATATGGTGACTTGGAGGGGACAGATGACTTATTCACCGAAACAACGTCTTATGCGCCGAGTTCTCCTTATTCCGCTAGTAAAGCTAGTTCAGACCATTTGGTGAGAGCTTGGCAAAGAACTTATGGTTTTCCAACGCTAGTAACCAATTGTTCTAATAATTATGGTCCTTATCATTTTCCTGAAAAATTAATTCCTTTAATTATATTAAATGCTCTAGATAAAAAACCATTACCAGTATATGGCGATGGAAACCAAATTCGTGATTGGCTTTATGTAGAAGATCATGCCAGAGCTTTATATACTGTTTTAACAGAAGGAGAAGTTGGAGAAACTTATAATATTGGTGGGCATAATGAGAAGAAAAATATTGAAGTAGTTAGAACAATTTGTTCACTTTTAGATGAGTTGCAGCCATTAGACAATCAACAATCTTATGAATCTTTAATTACATTTGTAAAAGATCGCCCAGGGCATGATTTAAGGTATGCAATTGATGCGACAAAAATCAAGAATGACTTGAAGTGGTTGCCACAGGAAACATTTGAAACTGGTATTCGGAAAACTGTTTTATGGTATCTAAATAATCTGGACTGGTGCCGAAGAGTACAAGATGGCAGTTACCAACGAGAACGATTGGGGGAGAATGTATAATGAAAACAACAAAAGGTATAGTTTTAGCGGGTGGTTCAGGTACACGTTTATACCCCATTACAAAGGGTGTATCTAAACAACTGTTACCCATATATGATAAACCGATGGTTTATTATCCGATTTCAGTATTAATGCTAGCAGGTATTAATGAAATTCTTATTATTAGTACACCAGAAGATATTGATGGATTTAAACGTCTATTAGGGGACGGCTCACAGTTTGGGATAAAACTAGATTATGCCATCCAGCCTAGTCCAGATGGATTAGCTCAGGCTTTTATAATTGGCGAAGAGTTTATTGGTGACAGTAATGTTTGTTTAGTTTTAGGCGATAATATTTTTTATGGTCAAGGCTTTACTCCAATGCTCCGTCAAGCGGTTTCACGTCAAAAGGGTGCTACAGTATTTGGTTATCAGGTAAAAGATCCAGAGCGTTTTGGTGTAGTTGAGTTTGATGGACAAAAACGTGCTATTTCGCTTGAAGAAAAACCAAAACAGCCAAAATCTAATTTCGCTGTTACTGGTCTGTATTTTTATGATAATGAGGTTATTGAAATCGCAAAGCAGGTAAAACCATCTGAACGCGGTGAATTAGAAATTACTACAGTTAACCAAATATATTTGGAACGTGGCGAACTTAATGTAGAGCTTTTAGGCAGAGGCTTTGCGTGGTTAGACACAGGTACACATAGTAGCTTGCTAGAGGCGGCTCAATTTGTTGAAACAATTGAAAAAAGGCAAGGTTATAAAGTAGCTTGTCTTGAGGAAATTGCTCTAAATAATGGCTGGTTATCTAAACAGAAAGTGTTAGAAATTGGTCAGAGTATGAGTAAAAATGATTATGGTCAGTATTTAATTTCTTTGGTTGTTGAAATATGAAAGAGCCAATTTATGTAACTCAACCATTATTACCTGATTTAAAAGATTTTACTCCTTATCTGGAACAAATCTGGAAAAATAAAGTTTTAACGAATTGTGGTCCACTGCATCAACAACTTGAGCAAAAGCTTTGTGAATATTTAGATGTTCCCTATATATCTTTATTTAACAATGGAACCATCGCTTTAGTTACCGCGATACAGGCTTTAGGGCTTGATAAAGGTGAGGTAATTACTACTCCTTACTCATTTATTGCAACTGCTCATTCAATTGTATGGAATAATTTAACTCCTATTTTTGTTGATATTGATGACAAAACTTCTAATATTGATCCTTCTGCTGTTGAAGCAGCTATAACTGATAAGACTGTGGCGATATTACCTGTTCATTGTTATGGAATTCCTTGCAATGTTGAAGAGCTACAATCAATAGCAGATAAATATAAACTTAAATTATTATATGATGCAGCTCATGCTTTTGGAGTTAAATATAACGGTACAAGTTTACTTAATTATGGTGATTTAAGCGTATTAAGCTTTCATGCTACTAAAGTTTTTAATACTTTTGAAGGTGGAGCTATTGTTTGTAAAGACTTTGCAACTAAACAAAAAATTGATCGATTAAAAAATTTTGGTATTGTCGATGAGACCAATGTTGAGGATATTTCATTAAATGGTAAGTTAAGTGAAGTTCATTCTGCTTTAGGACTTTTACAACTTAAGACTATTGATGAAACTCTACAAGCAAGAAAGAAAGTTGATGAACTTTATCGTAGTTTGCTAAATGATGTGAAAGGAATAAAATGTTTTCCACGAATCTATGTAGATATAGATAATTATTCATATTTTCCAATAGTTGTTGAAGATGAATATAAATTATCTCGTGATGAATTGTTTACTTTTCTGAAAGAGAATAATGTATTTGCACGTAAGTATTTCTATCCTCTAATTACTCAATTTAAACCTTATCAAAAGTTTGAGACTTTAACTCCTAAAGCTAAATATCTATCGGAGCATGTATTGTGTTTACCTATGTATCCACATTTAACAGTTGAATTATGTGAATATGTAGTCAATTTAATAAAAGATGTTAATTCATAAAAAAATGAAAGATCTTATTATTATTGGTGCTGGTGGGCACGGAAAAGAAATAGCTTGGTTGGCTAAACGTTGCGGTCGATTAATCAGAGGTTTTTTAGATAATACCCCTGAGAAACAGGGAAGTAATATCTCTGGTATTCCTGTTTTAGGGATGTTAGATCAATGTACTCGATTTGAAGATTGTGAATTTATAGTTGCTATTGGTTCTCCACGAGCAAGAAAGAAAATTGTTGAAAGTTTCTTTCATAAAAAAAATCTTGCTTTTGCTACGCTAATTGATCCTACAGCAATTATTGGAGAAAATATTTGCATCCAAGAAGGAACAATGATTTGTGCTGGAAGTATTTTAACGATAGACGTTCAAATAGGGAGCCATTGTATTATAAACACGAATGCGGTTTTGTCTCATGGGGCAACAATAGGAGATTACGTTACAGTAGCGCCTAATGCTTCTGTATCTGGTGATGTGCACCTAGAGTCTTTAGTTGAGATAGGAGCTAATGCTTCGATCAAAGAAAAGACCCTAATACAGAGTGGAGCTATGATTGGTATGGGTTCTGTTGTTACTAAAAATGTTTTAACAAATCAAGTTTTAGTTGGAAACCCTGCTAAATTTTTAAAATCTCTATATTAATAACGGTGAAAGATGAGTAATAATATCTTACATTTATGTGTGGATGACTCTTTTACAGATATTGCGTTGCAATATTTTGAAAAAGCTTCACCTCAGAATAATATAGTTGTTAAATTTGGTGGTAATAGACTTAAAAAATTTGAAGGTAAATGTTTTTACATTAATAAAAAAGATGAACTCTTAAATGTAATTGATCAGCTTGATTATAATTTGATTGTAGTACATGCTCTCAATAGTATTTGGTTTGATATTATTGAAAAAAAACCAGCTCACATTAAAGTAATATGGATAGGTTGGGGGTATGATTATTATGATTTATTTCCTCAACAAATTCTTTTAAAAGAGACACAAGCTTGTGTTAATTCGCTTTTAATGCAAAAAGGTTTTATTAAGTTTATATATTATAAGACTTGTAAGCCAATATTATCTGTTTATAGAAATATTCAAAAGAAAAAAATTATTAGGAAAATAGATTATTTTGCCCCTGTTCTGGAGAGTGAATATGTTTTATTTGAAAAATTATTTAATAATCAAAAAATACCGAAATATTTAGATTTTAACTATGGTGTTCTTGAACATGATTTTATAAAGGGATTTGAGAATAGGCAGGTTTCTGATAATGATATTCTTTTAGGCAATAGTTCATCTGCTACATGTAATCATATAGAAGCCATAAAATTCTTAAGTGGAATTAATTTAAAAGATAAGTCTGTAGTTTGTCCATTGAGCTATGGAGACTTAAAATATCAAAAAAAAATACGTTCAATTGGTGAAAGTTATTTAAAAACTAATTTTACTCCATTATTACAGCTTTTACCTATTGAGGAATATATTTCAATGGTTCTAAGCTGCGGTAATGTTATTATGAATCATGTGCGTCAACAAGCTGTTGGCAATATTATTTTAATGTTATATCTAGGGGCCAAAATTTATCTAAGAAAAGAAAATCCGGTCTATAGTTTTCTTAAAGAAAATAATTTTACGGTATATCTTGTTGAGGATATATTAATTAATCCAGAAATTTTAGATAAAAAATTAACTATAGATGAGGTCGAATCTAATAGAAGGAAGTTAAAATTATTTTGGAGTGAAGAAGTTATTATGGCAAAAACAAAAAAAATAATTTCTTTAGCTACGAAGTAAGAGGTTCTATTTTGTTAAAAAAAGTTATGGCCTATGCAGTGGGTCCAATTGGTTCAGGACTTATAGGTTTAATTACCTTACCAATGATTACATGGTTCTACTCTGTAGAAGATGTCGGCCGTATTTCAATGCTCCAAGTCTGTACCAGTTTTTTTATACTACTGTTTTGTTTGGGCTTAGATCAAGCGTATGTTCGTGAGTATCATGAAGTAGAGAATAAATTTCTATTATTTAAAGTAGTACTTTGGCCAGGCTTAATACTTGGTTCTATCTCTCTTTTTGTAGTAACTTTATATGACACATCTATTGTCTCTAAATTATTGTATGGTATTTCAAGTATATATTTAAGCCTACTAAGTATTATTTGTTTTTTTGTTGCCTTAATTGCCCGTTTTCTTTCCCTTATCCTGCGAATGCAAGAAAAAGCTCTGGCTTTTTCTATGAGCCAGTTGCTGCCTAAAATACTTTTTTTGGTGTTTGTACTCAGTGTCGTCTGGTTTAATTTTGACAAAAATAGTTATACGCTTTTGACGGCAAATGCCTTGTCATTAATAGCTGCTTTTTTTGTATATGTATGGAATACACGACAAGACTGGATACCAGCAATAAAAGTTAAATTTGATTGGCAACAGTTTAAAGTGAGTTTAGCTTTTGGATTACCCTTAGTTGTAGGTGGATTAGCATCTTGGGGCTTAAATGTAATGGACAGGCTATTTTTACGTAGTATGTCAACTTATGCAGAGTTGGGTGTCTATTCTGTTGCAATGAGCATTGCTGCTGTTGCAACTCTTATTTCAGGTATTTTTAATACTATTTGGTCTCCCATGGTTTTTAAATGGATTAGTGAAGGGAATGTCGATTATAAAAAAATTGATGATATTTCAGAATATGTTCTCGCTGCCATCTATTTTGTCGTAGTTCTTGCAGGCTTGTTTTCATGGGTACTACCATTTTTATTGCCTAAGACTTATGTAGAGATTCAATTTTTAATGTGTATCTGCTTGTTAGGGCCGTTATTTTTTACCTTATCGGAAACAACGGCGATAGGGATCACAATTGCGCGTAAAACAAAATTCTCTATGCTAGCTTCTATTTTGGCGATGTTAGTCAGTTTAGTAAGTAATTATATTTTAGTACCTTTGTATGGTGCTAGTGGGGCTGCTATATCGACTGCTTTGGCTTTTTGGTGTTTCTATCTATTTAGAACTGAACTTTCTAAAAAAGTTTGGAGAGATTTCGTTACCAAGAAAGCCTATGTTGTTACAGCTTTGTTGATGGTTTTGTCTATAATCAATGTTTTTGCTCCATTTGAGATTTATATACGAATAGGGATGTGGCTTTTTGCATTATTCTTTGGTTTTTATTTGTTTAAAAACATAAAGTTAAAATCTTTATTGCAGTTGGGTTAAATTTTAAAGTTCTAGTGGTTCTGTTAGAGAGCGGTGTTATGAAAATTCTGACTGTATTAGGTACCAGACGTCAGTTTATTAAGGCTTTTGTGCTATGAAAAAGTTACTAATTGTTGGATTACCTTTTTTCCCGCATAAATATCAGTATTTATTAGATTCATATAAAGATATAGACGTTAATGCTAAGGTGTTGTTAAATGCCGAAAGAAATAATAATGATTCCTCTATTAATGAAGAATTTTATTATGCAGGAACAAATAAATTTAAACGAGTATATACTTATTTAACTGTATTATATAAATTTCGCCCTAAAAATATTGATTGTTATGATTATTCTATATTATCAATCTTCTATATATTAGTTGCTAGATTGTTAGGCATTAATGTTAGATTTTGGCTTATTGGTGGGGAGCTTGTTGGCGACAAACAAGATGCAAATAATAATTCTTTATTTTTGCGCATTATTATTAATGCGAAGATGCATTTGTCAAGGCTTTGCTTGGTATTCACGAATACTATTTATGCAAAAGAACACCATCATATAAGAACAATAAAAGATATAAACCCTAAATTGTTGGATAAAATTGAAAAAATATATAACTGTGTTCCGGTCTTAGAGATTAACCCTGCCCTAGTTAATAAAGAAAGAAAAACTTTTATATATGCTAATGCTGTAATTGAGGGTAGACATGTTATGTCTTTGGTAGAGGCTTTGGCTGATTTAAGAGATGATCATGTGGAATACTCGGCGGCCATATATGGATTTAATTCCATTTCAAATAATGTTTATGCTCCACGAGGTACCCCATATTCTGAAAAAACATTGAAATTATATAATGAGCTAAAATTAAATGATTTTGTTGATGTTTATGGGTTTGTTAAAAATATTAAAGATATAATGAAAGATTATAAATTTTTTATTTTACCTGCAGATGTAATATTAGCTAATTATGCCTTGCTTGAAGCAATGTCTTTTGGTCTTGTACCAATTATTTATCCAGGTGATGGTTATGAAGTTATAATAGAAGACGGTGTGAATGGTATTGTCGCTACGGATTTTGATTTAGCTAAAGCTATGATGCGTGCACTATCCCTTTCTCAAACTGAGTATGTAAAGATGTCTGATGCTGCTCATCTTAAGATTAAAAAAGACTTCTCACTTGATTTATGGAAAGAAAAACTTTCTAAACATCTATATTAGTTATTGAGCTTTGATACATTATGAAGATTCTATCAGTATTTGGTACCCGTCCAGAAGCTATTAAAATGGCTCCCTTAGTTAAAGCGTTAGCTGCAGATGATTATTTTGAATCTCGAGTTGCTGTAACTGCCCAGCACCGAGAAATGCTTGATCAAGTTTTAAAACTGTTTGAAATTCAACCTGATTATGATTTGAATTTAATGAGAGCTGGACAAGATTTGTATGATGTTACAGCGGGTGCTTTGCTAGGTCTCCGTGATGTACTTAAAGATTTTCGCCCAGACTTAATTTTAGTACATGGAGATACAACAACTACTCTATCAGCATCCTTAGCTGCTTTTTATCAGCAAATTCCTGTTGGACATGTAGAAGCTGGTTTACGTACAGGCAATATGTATTCACCATGGCCAGAAGAGGCAAATCGTGTATTAACGGGACGATTAGCTGCACTTCATTTTGCTCCTACAGAGCGAAATCAAAAAGCTTTATTACATGAAGATATATCTTTAGAAAAAATTAAAATTACAGGAAATACTGTAATAGATGCTTTGCAGTGGGTAGTAAAGAAAATAGAAAACTCTAGTGAAATGAAGATCTCTATTCGTTCAATTCTAGAACAAGCAGGTTTAAAAGATACAATTATAGATAAACGCTATGTTCTAATTACTGGGCATCGACGAGAAAATTTTGGAGAAGGGTTCGAGAATATTTGTAAAGCTTTATCTTCACTTGCTAAGGTGAACCCTGAAACTCATTTTATTTATCCAGTTCATCTTAATCCGAATGTACAAGAACCTGTGAAGCGATTATTAGGTGGTTTGAATAATGTTCATCTCATTGCTCCATTAAGTTATGAGCCTTTTGTTTATCTGATGCAGCATGCTTATTTAGTACTTACAGATAGTGGGGGAGTACAAGAAGAAGCACCAGGACTTGGTAAGCCAGTTTTAGTTATGCGTGATACAACAGAGCGTCCAGAAGCTGTTGATGCTGGTACAGTAAAATTGGTGGGAACACACTATCAGGCCATTACCTTGGCTGTCCAAGAATTATTAGATGATCCTAAAATTTATCAGCAAATGTCTCGTGCAAATAATCCATATGGAGATGGTTTGGCGAGCCAGAGAATAATTGATTTTATTAAGGAAAATTTTTAATGGTACCTTATTTTACCTTATTATTTGCCATCATGTTTGGTACTCTATTTGATGGTAAAAAAATAGATAAAATTTTCTTCTTTATTTTAAGCTTATGGATGTTGATATTCTCTGCTTTTAGGGTAGGAGGAACTGGTACAGGTGACTATGATGCTTATTTACGATTATATTCAACAACGGATACCTTTGAAAAGGTAATAAATCCTGAGATACATGCAGAAATTGGCTTTCGACTACTTTCTTTTTTAGGTCATTCTTTGGGTCTTGGTGAGCAATATATTATTGTCGCCATGGCTACTTTAGCATTAATTCCAGTTACATATATAATTTATAAATACTCACCTTATAAAATATTATCTTTATTAATTTGGATGCCATATTTTTTAGCAATGAATATGCAAACAAGTCGTACTTCTGTTGCAGCGGCTTTTGGTTTGCTTTTTATGATTCTTTATTATAAAAAAAGATGGCTTATAGCATTATTAGCTTTGGTGATTGCCGCTTCATTTCACTCTTCAGCTTTAATATTGGTTTTAGTATTTTTAGCTAGAGTGAGTTTGAAAAAATTATTTTATGCCACAATCATTGCTTTTGCAATGTTAGTCTTTGTTTCTCCCTTTCAAATTTTGCTAAAAATATTCGAAATTTTACATTTAACTAGATTGTCAGATTTTCTATTAAGTTATCTTGCTTCAGATGATTATGGATATCCTATGGCTATATATGATCCTCGTATTATATTAGCTATGGGAGTGGTCTTTTTGATCTTTAAGTGTCAACAGCATATTCCTAAATATTTTGATATGTATTATTGCAAATTATATATAATTGGTGCCTTGCTGATGGTTATTTTTTCACACGTTGTAATTATGGCTTGGCGTGTTAGTTATTTATTTTTGCTTATAAGTGTAGTTACTATTCCATGGTTGGCTAAAGTATACAACCTTTTAATAGAGAAAAATATGGGATCAAAAAGGGTAATGTCTTCGGTATTTATTTTTCTCTATTTTTTATATACCGCATCTTTAATTTTAAAAGCTCAACCTTATGCATTTTTTTGGTAGAAAATAGAGATGAAAAAAATTTTGCTAATAGATACAACTTGGCCAATTAATTCTAGAACTGAGCGATTTAAAAATTCTTTTAAGAAATACTTTAAAGTTATTGTAGTTGCTTGGAATCGAGGTTCAGTAGGGGTCAAAGAAGAATTAGAAGGAACTTATATTTTAGATACGAATATAGGTTATGGAAATCAATTAAAAAAATTATTAAAACTTCCTCTTTTTTTTATTCATATTTATTCAGTTTGTAAGAAAGAAAAACCAAATGTTTTTTTTGCAAGTCATTGGGACTCATTAATTTGTGCCGTGCTGTTAAAGCTCATTTGGAATTGGAAAGTAAAGATAATCTATGACTGTTTAGATTTACCTACTTTATCAAATAATATAATAAGAAAAATAATTATTTATATTGAGAAAATATGTTTAAAGTTCGTAAACTTGACAATTTTTGCTTCACGACACTTTAAACCTCTTTATTCAAAAAAAGTAAAGTCTTATATCTTTGAAAATTATCCATCGACAGAATTGCTTAATAGTACATCAACTGAACCAGATTGGATAAAGCGTTATGATGATAAAATTCCTAAAGGCTCTAAAAATGTAGCGTGGATTGGAGTGGTTCGGTATTTGGATATTATTGAAAATATATTATTAGCGATAAAAGATACAAATATTTGTTTCTTTGTCTTTGGCGACGGTCCGGATCTTGATAAATTAGTAAAGGCTGTTAACTTTTATAAATTGGAAAAGCAGGTTTTCTTTTTTGGAAGATATAAGCCTTCTGATCTTAAATATATTTATGAAAAGTCGGATTTAGTTTGGGCGGCTTATCCTACAAATGATTTCAATGCTGTTTATGCAATTTCTAATAAGTATTTTGAATGCTCTTTCTTTGAAAAAAGAATTGTTTTATCTAAGAAGACAAAAATGGCTGAGGATTTACAAGATAATTCTAGTGTTATTATTGTTGATGAATACTCACCTAATGATATTAAAGAGAAATTAAAGTCTAATACTACAGTTTTTTTTAATAAATATAGTAAATATGAAAATGACATGACCTGGGAGGATCAAGAAGATAAGCTTATTGATTCTATAAAAAAGTATTGTAATTTTTTAATTAAATGAAATTTATTAAGTTTAAATTCCATTTAAGTTTGTTTCTTAGGTTTTATATGAATGCTATGTACCATTATCTATGTTTATCAGGATATTAATTAATGAAATTTTCTGTACTAATTTCCATTTATTTTAAAGAGCAGCCAGATCACTTTAATGCGTGTATGGAAAGTATTTGGAATAATCAAACAGTGAAACCTTCTGAAATTATCATGGTAGAAGATGGCCCATTAACTCCTGAGTTAGATCTAATAATTAAATATTGGGAAGAGAAATTAAAAGATATTTTAAAAGTTACTAAACTTGCTAAAAATGTAGGTACAGGTAAAGCAAAAAATATTGGTCTAAAGCAATGCACTAATGAAATAGTTTGTATTGTGGATACTGATGATATCAGTGTTCCGGATCGTTTTGAAAAGCAAATTAAAATTTTATCAAATGATCCTGAATTAGTAATTTTAGGTGGTCAAATTATAGAGTTTATTGATGATATCTCTTCACCTTCTGGTATGCGAAATGTTCCATTGACAAATTTAGAGCTTCGCCAATACGCAAAAAAACAAAGTCCTTTTAATAATATGACAATTGCTTATAGAAAATCGAAGATTTTAGAGGTAGGTGGATATCAACACCATTTATGGATGGAAGACTACAATCTCTTTTTGCGTGTGATTGCCAAAGAGTATAAGGTTCAGAATGTACAAGATGTATTGGTCTATGCTCGTATCGATAATGGTATGCATGGACGCCGTAAAGGTTTCCAATATATTAAAAGTGAAAAACAGTTACTAGATTTAAAAAAACAACTAAAGTTACAAAATCCTCTATATGCTAACATGCTGTTTCTGGTACGGTCTGCGTTTAGACTGCTACCAGCAAATTTATTGGGTAAAATTTATAATACCTTTCTTCGTAAAGATATTAAAAAATGAGTGAATGAAAATATGAAGCGTTTAGTAGACATAGTCATTTCTTTAATAGCTTTAACTGTGCTGTCGCCAATATTTCTGATTGTTGCTTATAAGGTTCGTAAAAATTTAGGGTCACCCATATTCTTTTATCAAGAAAGACCAGGAAAGGACGGAAAATTATTTAAAATGATTAAGTTCCGTTCAATGAAAGATGCTTTTGATGCAGAAGGAAACCCATTGCCAGATGAGGCACGTATTACCCCATTTGGTCAGAAATTGCGCTCTACAAGCTTAGATGAAATGCCTCAGCTCATTAATGTACTGAAAGGTGACATGAGTGTAGTTGGACCTCGTCCAATGCTTAAAGACTTTGTTGCATTATATTCACCAGAGCAGGCACGTCGTTTAGAAGTGCGTCCTGGAATGACTGGTTTGGCTCAGGTAAGTGGCCGTAATGAACTAGATTATGAGGAACGATTTAAATGTGATGTTTGGTATGTCGATAATCACAATGTTTGGGTCGACTTTAAAATTATGTTTAAAACAGTCAAAGTGATGACTAAGCGTGAAGGCATTAATGCACCAGGGCATGTTGGACCTTCTTTGTTTAAAGGCAATAATACCCAAGAAAATATCGACTCGTCTGTAAAGTAAATTTTATATCTTGAAAACTACCGTATGATCAAAAAAGCAGTTTTACCAGTAGCTGGTTTAGGTACACGTTTTTTACCAGCAAGTAAGTCAATTCCAAAAGAAATGGTAACAGTTGTTGACCGTCCAGCTATTGAATATGTAGTGCGTGAAGCAGTTGATGCTGGAATAGAGCAGATTATTTTGGTGACTCACTCTTCAAAAGCATCGATTGAAAATTATTTTGATCGAAACTTTGAATTAGAAACTACATTAGAGCAAAAAAAGAAATTTGATTTACTTGCAGAAATTACACAAATTGTTCCACCCCATGTGAGTGTTGTAAGTGTAAGACAACCTCAGCCTTTAGGGTTAGGGCATGCGGTTTTATGTGCAAAGAGTATTGTTGGTCAAGATGATTTTGCTGTGTTATTACCAGATGTTTTGGTGAAAGACGACTCGGGCCGAAATGATTTATCTCGTATGATTGCACGTTATAATGCAATTCAAGCTGCACAGATTATGGTAGAAGCAATACCTGATAACCTTGTGGATCAATACGGGATTGTAGATGTAGCACATAGCCCTAATGAGGGTGAAAGTATTGCTATGCAAGGCATTGTTGAAAAACCTGCTGTTGGCTCTGCACCTTCTAATCTTTCTGTAGTTGGTCGCTACGTTTTGCCTGCAAAAATTATGCAACTTTTGGAAAACACGCCAAAAGGTGCAGGTAATGAAATTCAGTTAACAGATGCGATTGCGATGTTACAAGAAACAGATATTGTTGAAGCCTATCGTATGCAAGGCCAAACTTTTGACTGCGGTAGTAAGCTTGGTTATTTAAAAGCTGTATTACATTATGGAGTTCAACATCCTAAATTAGGGTCAGAATTTAAACAGTTAATTCAAGAACTTAAGTTGTAGTATTGTGTAGTTCTACTTAAGTATTTGTAAAAACTGCTGAATATAATAAACAATCAATATATTCTCTTCCCTTACCGGGAAGAGAAATCTATAGAATATTAAAAAATCAGGTGTGCAATGAAAATCGCAGTGTTTGGAACCACCTTACACGCTGGTGTAATGGCAGCATTACTAGCTGAATATGGCAATCAGATTTATTGGTGCACAAGTGTCACCTGCGAAGAAAATATTTCTGTACTTTCCTATCAAGATCAAGAAGTTAATAATTATTTAAATAAGCAAAGAAGATCGGGTTTTCTACAAGAAAGTCCTTTTTCTGCTATTCCTCTTGATGTTGAGGTTTATTTATTCTGTTTTAGCCCCACACAAATGCAACTTGCTTTAAATACGGTTGAGAAGTTAAGCCAACGTCCTATTGTTCATCCTAGATTAATGGTAAATGGTTCTACGTTTGGTTTACATGGAACTGATCAGTTGAAACAATATTTACCAAAAGATGAGTGGGTCTATTTCCCTGATGTAATTCAAGAGGGAAATGCCATTAACAGTGTGCTGAATGTAAAACATGTCATTGTTGGTGTTGAGTCCAACCATGCGCGGGATACAATGCAAGAGCTGTTACGTCCATTCTTTCGTTTTAGCTATCAATACTTATTCATGCCGATCTTGGACGCTGAATTTACCAAACTTAGTATTTCTGGCATGTTGGCAACCCGCATTAGTTATATGAATGACTTAGCTATGGTAGCAGAGAAACTCGGTATTGATATTGCTAATGTAAAACATGGTATTGCGGCAGATACACGTATTGGAGCGGCTTATTTATCGGCTGGAGTCGGTTTTGGCGGTGAAAATTTTTCGCATGATATTTTAACCCTTTCGAGTACTGTTTCTGAAACTGGGGCGAAAAGTCGACTGTTAGAGCAGGTATGGGCGATTAACGAACAACAAAAAGAAATTTTATTCCGTAAGCTGTGGAATTACTATCATTGTAATTTGAATGGTAAAACCGTGGCTATTTGGGGTGCATCCTTCAAAGAAAATACCTCAAGCATACATAACTCGCCAATTCATATTTTATTAGCTGCATTGTGGGCGCAAGGTGTAACGGTACGTTTGCATGATGCTCAAGCATTAGATGAAATTGCCGCTACATATGGTGACCGTAAGGATTTAATACTGTGTACTGATCAATATGAGGCTGCTCGAGGTGCACATGCCTTATGTTTGGTTACCGCATGGAAACAGTACTGGAGTCCTGACTTTAAGCAGTTACAACAATTGATGCAACATCCTTTAATTTTGGATGGGCGTAATATTTATGACCCAGCATATGTAAAGGCTAAAGGCTTTGCTTATGAAGGAGTAGGTCGTTTATGAGTAAATCTATCGAGAAATTTCCTAAAGAGTTGGTTTCACCTTTACTAAAATTACAGGCGATGGGTGAGAAAAATTCAAAGTTACATATAAAAGAATTGTTCGCTTCAGAACCGGATCGCTTTCAACAATATTCTATAAAATTTGATCCATTAGTTTTTGATTATAGTAAGCATCGTGTTACGAAAGACATTTTGGAACAATTGATTGCTCTTGCGAAAACTAAACAATTAAATCAATGGATAGAGCGTCTTTTTTCACAAGACAAAGTAAATTGTACAGAGCAACGTGCAGCAATGCATTGGGCACTACGTTTGCCAGTTGACTATTCGAAGTTTCCAGAGTTAACGACTCAAGTCCATAGCCAGTTAGAACGTATGTATGCCTTAGTAGAAAAAATCCATGCAGGGCAATATCGTGGTGCTACTGGTGAAGTGATCCAAGATGTTGTCAATATTGGAGTGGGGGGGTCTGATTTAGGACCACAAATGGTGACCCATGCGTTATCTGATTTTAAGGTGAAAACGGCTAAACCTTTAAATGTTCACTTTGTATCGACCATGGATGGTAGTCAGTTATCGGAATTACTCCACCAACTTCGTCCAGAAACTACACTATTTATTATTTCTTCAAAATCTTTTGGAACGATTGATACTTTATCAAATGCCCAAACCGTACGTCAGTGGCTTGAAAAAACTTTGGGAACACATGCCCGAGTTTTAAAAAGTCATTTTGTTGGAGTATCAACAAAAGCAGATAAAATGACTGAATGGGGGATTGCCCCAGAAAATCAATTACTGCTTTGGGACTGGGTAGGTGGCCGTTACTCATTGTGGTCATGCATTGGTTTACCTATTGCGTTGAGTATCGGGGTTGAAGGTTTTCAACAAGTCTTAGCTGGTGCTCATGCAATAGATGAACATTTTCAAAATACAAGTTATGAGCAAAATATTCCTGTTTTAATGGGATTATTAGGCGTTTGGAACAATAATTTTTTAAATATTCAAACACATGCCGTATTGCCTTATGATGGTCGATTAAAGTATTTCGCTGCTTATTTACAGCAGCTTGAAATGGAATCTAATGGTAAATCGGTACAACGTGACGGTCAAGAAGTCGAACTCGATACGTGCCCAATTGTATGGGGTGAAGTTGGACCAAATGCTCAACATGCCTTCTATCAGTTATTACACCAGGGAACTCAAGCAGTCAGCTGTGACTTTATTGCCCCAGTCCAACGCTATAACGCTGACCATTTTACCTATGTTGAAAATGCAGACGCTTTAGTCGAACAGCATCATCTTGCGTTATCGAACTGTCTGGCCCAATCAAGATTATTGGCCTTTGGTAATGAAGCTTTAGACTCAACTGAATTAGAAAAACTGCCGATTTACAAGCAATATGAAGGTAACCAACCAAGTTCGACCCTATTATTGAAAGAGTTAAATCCATATAGTTTGGGAATGTTAATTGCTTTATATGAGCATAAAGTTTTTGTGCAGTCTGTAATTTGGAATATTAACCCGTTTGATCAATGGGGTGTCGAAAAAGGTAAACAGATTGCTGATCAGCTATTACCTATTTTAAATGGGGTTCAAAATGATCTTTCATCATTAGATGCCTCAACACGTGGATTAATTAAAATATTATTAGGAAAAGTAGATGGCTAAAATCCTAGTTATTGGTGGTGCTGGTTATATTGGTTCACATACCTGTGTAGAGCTTTTAAATGCTGGTCATGAAGTTATTGTTTTTGACAATCTATCAAACAGTTCTGAAGAGTCGTTAACGAGAGTCCAAGATATCACACAAAAGAGTTTAGCTTTTGTTAAAGGTGATATTCGTAATGCAAATGAACTTGATCGCGTGTTTCAAGATCATTCAATTAATGCTGTAATTCACTTCGCAGGCTTAAAGGCAGTAGGTGAAAGTCAAGAAAAACCGCTGATTTATTTTGATAATAATATTGCTGGTAGTATTCAACTCGTTAAGTCGATGGAAAAAGCAGGTGTGTATACGCTTGTGTTTAGCTCTTCTGCGACAGTATATGACGAGGCCAATATATCTCCATTAAATGAAGATATGCCAACAGGTATGCCAAGTAATAACTATGGCTATACTAAACTGATTGTTGAGCAATTGCTGCAAAAACTGTCAAATTCAGATTCTAAATGGTCGATAGCTTTACTACGCTATTTTAACCCAGTGGGTGCCCATAAAAGTGGCCGTATTGGTGAAGACCCACAAGGTATTCCAAATAATTTAATGCCTTATGTGACTCAAGTTGCTGTAGGTCGCCGTGAAAAGCTATCTATTTATGGTAACGACTACAATACTGTAGACGGGACTGGGGTACGTGACTATATCCATGTCGTCGATTTAGCGAATGCACATTTATGTGCTCTAAATAATCGATTAGAAGCGACAGGTTGCCGTGCATGGAATATTGGTACAGGTAATGGTTCATCGGTTTTGCAAGTAAAAAATACATTTGAGCAAGTTAACGGTGTGCCTGTTGCTTTTGAATTTGCGCCACGTCGAGCAGGCGATGTAGCAACATCTTTTGCCGATAACGCTCGCGCAGTTGCGGAGCTAGGTTGGCAGCCGCAATATGGTTTAGAGGATATGCTTAAAGATAGTTGGAATTGGCAAAAGCAGAATCCAACAGGTTATATGAAATAATTTAATTTATAGTGCTTAAGCTTAATCAGTAGTAATAAAGAGTTAACTAGATTAATTTTTTATTACTACTATTTTTTAGTCTTATATAAATTCAAGCTTTTGCTCAAAGAATGGATTTTAAATTAGATAATTTCTAGGAACTAGCTAATATTTTGGAATAAAAATGATTAAATCAATTCAATATTTAAGAGGTTTGGCTGCTCTTGCTGTAGTCTTATTTCATGCTAGTGGTGCAATACTAGTACATTATGCTGTGGAGCAAAAAACTTTTATTCATGGGGAGAAGCTGGAGTAGACCTATTCTTTATTATTTCTGGTTTTATTATGGTTTATATTACATTTAATAAAGATGTGGGAGTTGCCGATTTCCTATATAAAAGATTTGTGAGAATTTATCCAATATTTTATGTATATGCAACTATAGCATTAATAATTTTTATAATTAGTCCAGATTCAATTAATAGAAGTGCAGCAGAACCTACTAAAATATTACCTTCATATTTGTTGATTCCATATACAAATCATACCAATCTTGTCTTGGTTGCTTGGACTTTAGTTTATGAGGTTCATTTTTATATACTATTTGCTTTATCTCTATTATTGATGAATAAATATAGATATATATTTACTGGTTTTATTTTGTCTGCTTTATCAATATCTAGCTTAGTTAAATATGATTCATTTTATTTACATTATATTTCTAGTCCAATTATTTTAGAATTTCTATTAGGAATGATTATATATTTCTTAGTTTATAATAGATCTGATAAAAACTTATGGTTCTTAATATTTTTCTTTATGATAGCAATTTTTTCTTTATTTTTTAATGGAGTTGTTCCTGAAAGATTAGTTTCTTATGGAGCTATATCTTTCTTATTGATGTTCTCTGTTTTACTAATAGAAGTTAAAGGAGGATTTGAAATTGATAATATATTTTCTAAGTTTCTTATGAAATTGGGTGATTCATCTTATTCTTTATATTTATCGCATCTTTTTGTTTTAGGAGCGAGCGTAATTATTTTAAATAAATTACATTTTATAAATAATAGTACAGTACAAATAATGATTATTCTTTTGACTGGTGGTGCAATAGCTTGGGGATGGCTTTCATATCGTTTTATTGAGAAACCAATTATTAGTTTCTTTATGCAGAAAGGATTGACTAAATGGTTTTTAAAAAGAAAGGAGAGGGGAGTGGATTTAGCAAATTAAGAGAACTGTTAATTTGGCGATTATTTTTATGGTAATATTCGCCATTGCCTTTTTCCTTTTAGTTAAGTTATGGCCTTTCTGCGTCAACAGCTGTTATTTATCTTTATTGCCTTTTTATCCACTTGCGTAGGTGTATACGTTGCATGGGATATGAATCTGACATGGAATAAGTTTTATAGCTATTTGATTTCAGAAAAAGCTATTTTTTCAATTCTCTTTAACTATGCAGTCATTCAACTATTTTTTATTGTAGTTGGTCGTAAGTATACGGCTCTTTTTTTAAGTCAGTTATTCGTTATATTTTTAAATTTTATTAATAAAAAGAAGCAACAATATTTATTTAGTAATCTAAGTCCTGAAGATATTTTTCTTGTGCCTGAGGCAATGAAGGCAACACCATGGCATTTACAACTCATTTTCTTTACTTCAATTATTTTCTTTCTTATTACTCTGCTAATTGCAATAAGAAAAGAAAGTAAGGTGACATTTCATTTCTATGTACCAAATATTATTATTTTTGGATTACTTAGTAGTAGCCTAATTTATTTAAATTTCATTAGAAATCCTACAGGCGCTTGTTTTTCTAAAAATAAGCCTATGATTTGTGCAAGCTTACAGGAATTTCCAAATACAAGAAATGACTGGATCGGTGATTATCGGAAAATTCAAGATTATGGTTTTGTGACTTTTTACATTTCTAAAGTATTGGATAATGTAACGAGTGTATTATTGCCTAGTCAGAAAATGTCTGAGCAAGATATACAGCAAATTTTTCAGCAACATCATTTGATTCAATCATTAGAAAAGAATAAGAAGGAATATCCGAATATTGTGGTTATTATGGAAGAGTCTTTTTGGGATTCTCATCATTTAGAAACTGGATTACCAAAAAATTTATTATCTTTTGTCCACAAAAATCAAGTTTCTAACTTATTGTCACCTTCTTTTGGGGGAGGTACTGCGAATGTCGAGTTTGAAGTACTTACGAGCCTCAATACAACTTTTTTCCCAAATGAATTGTTATATGTTTCTAAGCTCAAGAAGCCAACTTATGCTCTACCTTATTATTTAAATTCAATCGGTTATCAAACAGTTGCAATGCATAATAATTATAGTTACTACTATAATCGTAATAAGGTATATCCAGATTTAGGGTTTGAGAAATTTATATCGCTTGAAAACATGATTGCCCATAAAGATCTAGAAAAAGTTATTAATTTAGGCGGTTGGGTCACAGATGATCTTATTTTTGATTCAATTAAGTCTATTTTAAAAGAGAATGAGCTACAGCCAAAGTTTATTTATGCGATTACTGTTGAAAATCACCCAATGTACAACGATTATCGATTTGGTAAACAAAATTATAAACTTAACAAAGAATTATCTGAAACTGAAAAGCAAAAATTAAGTACTTATACTGCTGGAACTGCGCGTGCTAACCAAAAGCTAAAAGAGCTCGCTGAATATTTAAAGACAGTAGATCGACCAACAATTTTAATTGCTTTTGGCGATCATTTACCGAATCTACAAGAAGTTTATGATAGTTATGATTTTTTTAAAGATGATCCTGAGCGAACTAATTTAAAAAATTATCAGACACCGTTTGTAGTGTGGAGTAATTATAAATTAGATAAGAAGCCTTTAAAGCAGCCTTATATTGCTGCAAGTTTCGTTGCTCCAAAACTATTAAAGCTGGCAGGGTTGCCTTTATCAGGTTACTATCAATTTATTGATGATGTCTCGAGTTGTTATAGTGCCATTCACCAAAAATTTATGAATGAAAATCCAACGTGTAATTTTGATAAGAAAGTATTGTTAAAAGGTTATGAAAATCTAAATAAGGATGTATTAGATGGGCATAATCATACTTATAAGATTATGCAGAGTACGCAAAAAGAGATGGAACAATAATGTTCCATCTCTTTGATATGAACTCTATTAAGACTTAATTAACCTAGTCAATTCATCTACATAATATTGCATTGGCTGAGCTTGGCGATCGGCACGGCTTTCAATGTTGAGACGTAGTAAAGGCTCAGTGTTTGAAGCACGCACATTAAAACGCCATGCACCAAAGTCGAGGCTTACACCATCGGTACGATCAATTTGTGGATTTTGATCAGCATAGAAATCGAAAATCTTTTGAATAGTGATCTGTGTATCAGCCACTTTAAAGTTGATTTCACCACTACAAGGAAATTTAGTAATCATATTTTCAACTAGGGTTGAAAGAGATTGACCTGTTTCAGAGAGTAGAGCAACGGTGAGTAACCATGGAATCATCCCGCTGTCGCAGTAAGCAAAGTCACGGAAATAGTGATGGGCACTCATTTCACCACCATATACGGCATTGTGTTCACGCATAACATCTTTAATAAATGCATGCCCCGATTTTGACTGTACAGCAACACCTTTATATTCGTCGACGATATCAAATGTGTTCCACACTAAACGTGGGTCATGCACAATTTTTTCGCCTGACTGTTTAATCAAGAAAGCTTGAGCCAATAGACCAACAATATAGTAGCCCTCAATGAATTGACCTTTTTCATCGAACAAGAAACAGCGGTCAAAGTCGCCGTCCCATGCAATACCTATATCTGCTTTATGCTCAAGAACAGCATTTCGGGTACTGTCACGGTTTTCAATTAAAATTGGGTTAGGGATGCCATTTGGGAAAGTACCATCTGCTTCATGATGAATTTTAATAAATTCAACTGGTACATTAAGCGCTTTAAATTTTTCTTCAATGGCATCAATCACATGACCAGCTGCACCATTACCTGCGTTTACCACTAACTTTAATGGACGGATTTTTGCAGGTTCAATATAAGTCAGTAGATGGTCAACGAACTCAGGCAAAATGTTATAGCTTTGCGTTGTACCTTTTTGACTAACTTCTTCAAAGTTATTGGTTTCTGCTAAAGCCTGAATTTCTTTTAAACCGGTATCAGCACTAATTGGACGAGCATTTTCTCGTACTAATTTCATGCCATTATAGTCCATTGGGTTATGACTCGCAGTAATTTCTATACCACCTTGTACGTCTAAATGAAAAGCTGCAAAGTACACTTCTTCAGTACCCGTCATGCCCAAATCAAGAACATTCACACCCGCATCATTTAAACCGCGGATGGTCGCTTGTTTTAAAGTTTCACTGCTTAGACGAATATCACAACCTACAACCACAGTCTTTGGTTTATAGATTTGTCCGTAAGCGCGGCCAATTTTATAGGCGATTTCTTCATTCAATTCGGTGCCGAGTTTGCCTCGGATATCATAAGCTTTAAAACACGTTAAAGTAGTCATTATTCAATTCAATACATGTGGTTTGAGTTGTGTGCACATTATACATAGATCATTAAACAGGTATGTTTATAGTTTTTATACTGAAATTTTTCACTTCATTTCTATAGACCTGATCTAAATTTATAAAAAAGCTTTTTTACGACTTTAGTCTAATAATTAAATTCAAAAGTTTGAAATGTCTTGATTTTACTTAATCATATTGGTCTTACCAATTATAGTGATTATTTAATGATTGATCTTGCCAATATCTGTGTTTATGATGCGGTCTGTGGTTTAAGGAACAACATTTGCACTTAATTTTTAATTGGTCATACCAATTGTGTTGAATGTTTAAGAATTTAAGGTACAAAAATTCGCCCCGGCATTTCAAGGAGATGACAATGCTCAATATGTGGCAACAACTTTATGACCCTTTAAATAATATTTGGCTGTCCAGTGCGGTTGCATTAATCCCGATTATTTTCTTCTTTTTAGCACTAGCAGTTTTTCGTTTAAAAGGCAGTATCGCGGGTACGGGCACAGTCATTATTGCATTATTGATTGCGCTCTTTTTCTATCAAATGCCGGGTCAAATGGCCTTTGCGTCAATCATTTACGGTTTCTTCTACGGTCTATGGCCAATTTCATGGATCATTATTGGGGCAGTTTTTCTATACAAAATTTCGGTAAAAACAGGTCAGTTTGAGGTTATTCGTTCAAGCATTTTGTCGATTACCGAAGACCAACGTCTGCAAATGCTATTGGTTGGTTTTGCATTCGGTACTTTCCTTGAAGGGGCGGCGGGTTTTGGTGCTCCTGTAGCAATTACCGCTGCACTCCTTGTTGGTTTAGGCTTTAAGCCACTTTACGCTGCTGGTTTATGTTTGATCGTAAATACAGCACCAGTGGCATTCGGTGCAATGGGTATTCCAATTATTGTGGCAGGACAGGTTTCTGGTGTAGATACCATGGAAATTAGCCAGATGGTGGGTCGTCAGTTGCCGTTTTTAACGCTGATCGTGCTGTTCTGGATTATGGCGATTATGGATGGCTGGCGTGGTGTTAAAGAAACTTGGCCTGCGGTAGTTGTCGGTGGTGGTTCGTTTGCGATTGCTCAGTATCTCACTTCTAACTTCATTGGCCCTGAATTACCAGACATTACCGCAGCAATTGCATCATTAGTGAGCTTAACTTTACTGTTCCGTGTTTGGAAACCAAAACATATTTTCCGTTTTGAACCTGAGGCGGGTCAAACTTTAACTCAACAACCTACTACGGTTCAACGTTATAGCATTGGCAAAATTGTGAAGGCATGGTCTCCATTTGCCATCTTAACCGTGATGGTCACCATCTGGAGTATTAAGCCATTTAAAGCATTATTTGCAAAAGATGGCGCTCTTGAGCACTGGATTTTTAAACTTGAAGTACCGTATTTGCATAAATTGGTCGAAAAAATGCCACCAATTGTGGCAGAGATGAAACCATATGAAGCGATTTATAAGTTTGACTGGTTCTCTGCAACAGGTACTGCAATTTTTATTGCTGCAATCATCACTGCTATTTTCTTGAAAATGAAAGCAAGTGAGGCACTAACGACTTTTGGTGAAACACTCAATGAGTTGAAAACACCGATTTACTCGATTGGTATGGTGTTAGCGTTTGCTTTTATTGCGAACTATTCAGGTTTATCTGCAACTTTGGCTTTGGCTCTATCGCATACGGGTCATGCGTTTACTTTCTTCTCACCATTTTTGGGCTGGCTTGGAGTGTTCCTTACAGGTTCAGATACCTCTTCAAACGCTTTGTTCTCGGCTCTACAGGCAACTACAGCGCAGCAAATTGGTATTCCAGAAGTGTTACTGGTGGCTGCTAATACCAGTGGAGGCGTGACAGGTAAGATGATTTCTCCGCAGTCGATTGCGATTGCTTGTGCCGCAGTAGGCTTAGTTGGAAAAGAGTCTGACTTGTTCCGTTTCACGGTAAAACATAGCATCATATTCACTGTCTTTGTTGGCATCATTATTACGGTTCAGGCTTATCTTGTTCCGTGGATGATTCCATAACTCCAGTGAAGGAAACGCGATGAGAATCTCCGATCAAGTGGTCATGAAATTGCAGGCATTAATTGAAGAACGTCACATGAAAAAAGGTGACCGTTTGCCTGCCGAACGCCAGCTTGCAACTAGCTTAAGGGTTTCTCGTCCGTCTTTGCGTGAAGCGATTCAACAGCTCAATAGTCAAGGGGTGCTCAGTAGCCGCCGCGGTGATGGGACCTATATTCAGCAGTTACCTGAACAGTGGCCACAGCAACTGATTGTGAACCCGATTAGCAACCTGATTGAAGAAGATCCGCTCTACCGTTTCGATGTGCAAGAGGCGCGGTTATTACTTGAAGGTGGCACTGCTTGGTATGCCGCATTACGCTCAACGCCTGAAGATCGCGTCAAAATTCATCATTATTTTAATGAAATTAGCCGCCATCAAAATGCGGGTGACTCGGCACAGGCGGCAGTAGCCGATGCTGAATTCCATTTAGCGATTGCTGAAGCATCTCACAATGTGGTGCTGATCCAAATGATGCGTAGTCTGTTTGATTTGCTGCAATACAACGTCTTGTTAGGACGTAAAAAAGTTTATAACGACCCCGTAAATGGTGACTTGCTGAGCGAGCAGCATTTTCAGGTAATGGATGCTATTGATCGTAAAGATCCCGAGGCCGCACGCCAAGCTGTCTGCGGTCATATTGAATTTGTGATTAATCATGTGCGTTCTCTGGATGAAGATGAAGCTCGCCAGAAACGTGCAAATCGTTTAAATAGAGTTGATTCAAAATGATTATTTCTTCTGGCAATGATTATCGTGCTGCGGCACAACGTCGCTTACCTCCATTTTTATTTCACTACATCGATGGTGGAGCGTATTCGGAATATACCTTAAAGCGTAACGTACAAGATTTGTCAGAAATTGCATTGCGTCAACGTGTACTCAATGACATGTCAGCGTTAAGTTTAGAGACAAAACTGTTTAATGAAACATTGTCGATGCCAGTTGCTTTGGCACCTGTAGGCTTAACAGGTATGTATGCGCGCCGTGGCGAAGTTCAAGCGGCGATGGCAGCCGACAAAAAGGGCATTCCATTTACGCTTTCAACGGTTTCTGTTTGTCCGATTGAAGAAGTTGCACCTGCAATTAATCGCCCGATGTGGTTCCAGCTTTATGTATTACGCGACCGTGGTTTTATGCGTAATGCTTTGGAACGTGCAAAAGCGGCAGGCTGCTCAACACTTGTGTTTACCGTAGATATGCCTGTGCCGGGTGCACGTTACCGTGATGCCCATTCGGGTATGAGTGGGCCAAATGCTGCGATGCGCCGTTATATGCAGTCTATGTTCCACCCACATTGGTCATGGAATGTCGGCTTAATGGGTCGTCCGCACGACTTGGGCAATATCTCTAAATATTTAGGTAAACCGACTGGGCTTGAAGACTATATTGGTTGGTTAGGTTCG
The DNA here is from genome assembly GCF_031798995.1 of Acinetobacter sp. V104_13. Lineage (NCBI taxonomy): Bacteria > Pseudomonadati > Pseudomonadota > Gammaproteobacteria > Moraxellales > Moraxellaceae > Acinetobacter > Acinetobacter sp. V104_13. Next base: position 65,961 of record NZ_JAVQNP010000022.1, read on the forward strand.
AACTTTGACCCATCCATTTCATGGAAAGACCTTGAGTGGATTCGTGAATTTTGGGATGGCCCAATGGTGATTAAGGGCATTTTAGATCCTGAAGATGCCAAAGATGCGGTGCGTTTTGGTGCTGACGGTATTGTGGTGTCGAATCATGGTGGTCGTCAGTTAGATGGTGTGATGTCGTCTGCTCGTGCATTGCCTGCAATTGCCGATGCCGTCAAAGGTGATTTGGCCATTTTGGCTGACTCAGGCATTCGTAATGGTTTAGACGTGGTGCGTATGTTGGCGCTCGGTGCCGATACGGTTTTACTTGGCCGTGCATTTGTTTATGCCTTGGCGGCAGCAGGTGGGCAAGGGGTGTCGAACTTGCTTGATTTGATCGATAAAGAAATGCGTGTTGCGATGACCTTAACGGGTGCTAAGTCGATTAAGGATATTAATGCGGATTGTTTAGTGCAGGCGATGAAGTTCTAACATTTCCGTATTAACTTTGATGATATTGGCACGACGGAGTCTTATCGGAAAAAGTTCAATGTAAGTAGCTAATTGACGTTACTTTTTTAAAAAAGTAACCAAAAACTTTAGTTTCGATGACGGTACGTCCTTGCTACCGCATCGAAACGGCGGCATCCATGCCGCCAACGCGTCGCCAATTGGATTAAGAAATTAGCTACTGTGCTAAGCGTCACTTACAGCCTGCGTGGTATGAGCAAGGATTTGTTTTTGCAATGTAAATTGAAAAATGGCTACAGCGAACAGGTTCTGTAAGTGACAGTGCCTTTGGTTACTTTGGGCAAAACCAAAGTAACAGAATGAGCTGCTTACATCGAAGTTTTCCCTGTAAGACTACGTCGTGTTGCTCTAAATTTAAAAAAACTATGTGGTATGGATGACCAAAAGGAAACCATCATGCAAACATTTTCCCCTCAAGCAGTGATCGAACGCTTACAAAATATTGTAGGGCGTTCTTATGTTTTGACCGATGATCAAAGTACGCGTCAGTACCGTCAAGGTCGTCGTTTTGGCGAGGGGAAAGTACTTGCAGTGGTTGTACCAGGGACCTTGCTTGAGCAATGGCAAGTGTTGCAGGCTGCAATTGAGGCAGACTGTATTGTGATTATGCAGGCGGCAAATACAGGACTCACTGGTGGTTCAACCCCATATGGCGATGATTATGATCGTCCTGTTTTAGTAATGAGTACTCGCCGATTAAAGGGTATTCAAGTCATCCATGACGGCAAGCAAGTCATTTGTTTACCAGGTGCAACCTTAGATAATTTAGAACAAATTTTAAAAGGTTATGACCGTGAACCACATTCAGTAATTGGTTCATCTTGTATTGGTGCTTCGGTACTGGGCGGTGTGTGTAATAATTCTGGCGGTGCCTTGGTACGCCGTGGTCCTGCGTATACTGAACTGGCGTTATATGCTCAGGTCAATGCTGCTGGTCAATTAGAACTGGTGAACCATTTAGGTGTGAATTTAGGCTCGACTCCTGAAGAAATTTTAACTCGTTTAGAGAAGCAACAATACCAAGCCGTAGATATTTTAGATGATAGCGAAAAGCAGGCATCGGACCATCGTTATGCCCACGATGTGACTCAAGTCGATGAAGATACGCCTGCGCGTTTTAATGCAGACCCGTCACGTTTGTTTGAAGCCTCAGGTTCGGCAGGTAAAGTTTGTGTGTTTGCCGTGCGCCTTGATACCTATGAAAAAGTAGAAAGTAATGTCTTTTATATTGGTACTAATGATGCCGATGATTTAACAGCCATTCGTCGTTACTTACTCACCTCGCTGCCAAGCCTACCGATTGCAGGTGAATATATTCATCGAGATGCTTATTTGATTGGTGAGAAGTACGGGAAAGACACGTTCTTGTTTATTGAAAAGTTCGGCACAGCCAATGTTCCCAAAGCTTTTGCGATGAAAGATAAAGTCGATGGCTTTTTAGAACGATTTAAAATTAAAGGCTTAACGGATCATATTTTACAGGCGATTACCTTCTTTTTACCGAGTCATTTGCCGAAGCATATGACCGAATATCGAGATCGTTATGAGCACCATTTAGTTTTACGTGTCGAAAATAATTCAAAAGCTCAGACCGAGCAGTTTTTAAAAGAATATTTTGCAGTGCATCCGTCAGGTAGCTATTTCGTGTGTAGCGAAGAAGAAGGCCGAAAGGCGTTCTTGCACCGCTTTGCGATTGCGGGGGCGGCAATTCGTTATCGTGATACGCACCGTAGTGAAGTTGAAGATATTGTGGCGCTTGATATTGCGTTACGTCGTAATGACCGTGAGTGGGTAGAGCAACTACCAGCCGAGATGGAAAATAAAATCCTCCATAAACTCTATTATGGGCATTTCTTTTGTCATGTTTTTCATCAGGACTATATTCTTAAAAAGGGCCATGACCCATTAGAAATGGAACATCAAATGTGGAAGTTATTGGACGCGCGCCGTGCTGAATATCCGGCAGAGCATAATGTCGGGCATCTCTACATTGCTAAACCTGCCTTAGCCAATTTCTACCAAAAACTCGACCCAACCAACAGCTTTAATGTGGGTATTGGACATACCTCAAAACTGAAATATTGGGGCAAGGCTAAATCGTAATATTGAGACATAAAAAAAGGCGCCGAAGCGCCTTTTTTAATAGATGTCTTATGCTGCTTCTACTGATTTAGCAAGCACTTCAGCCATCGCTTTTGCAACAGTGTAAACATTGTTCATGTTTAAACCTGCTACACAAATACGACCACTACGTACTAAGTAGATTGCATATTCTTCACGCAAGATATCCACTTGCTCAGCAGTTAATCCTGTATAGCTGAACATACCTTTTTGGTTTACAAGGTAGCTAAAGTCACGGTCTGGTAATGCTTTAGTAAGTTCATCTTTCAAGATGCTACGCATTTTAATAATACGCTCACGCATCTCTTTCACTTCACCTTGCCATTGTTGGTTAAGTTCAGCGTCATTTAACACTTCATCAACTAACCAAGCGCCTGTTGTAGGAGGGCTAGAGTAAATACGGCGTACAGTCGCTTTTAACTGACCGAATGTGCACTGAGCAGCTTCTGCATCATCACATACGAAAGTTAAGCCGCCAACGCGCTCGCCATATAAAGAGAAGATTTTAGAGAATGAGTTGCTCACAATGAAGTTTAGACCCGCTTGGTCTAAAGCACGAATTGCATACGCATCTTCTTCCATACCGTCACCAAAACCTTGGTAAGCGATGTCTAGGAATGGAATAAGGTTACGGTCTTTTAATACTGCAATTACTTGGTCCCATTGCGCTGGGTTTAAGTCAGCACCAGTTGGGTTATGGCAGCATGGGTGCAATAACACAATGCTTTGCTCAGGCAAAGTTTTAAGTGTAGAAAGCATACCGTCAAAATCTACACCACGTGTTTCGTTGTCGAAATATGGGTAGAAATGAGTTTTGATGCCAGCGCCATTGAAAATCGCAACGTGGTTATCCCAAGTTGGTTGGCTTACCCAAACGTCAGAATTTGGGAAATAAGTTTTTAAGAAATCCGCACCAACTTTCAATGCACCTGAACCACCAAGTGTTTGGATGGTTACAGCACGGCCAGCTTTAACTGCTGGGCTGTTTGCACCAAATAAAAGTGCTTGAATTGCTTCACGGTAAGGTTTGAAGCCTTCCATTGGCAAATAAAGTTTGGTTTTACCGTTTTTAGGCTCGATACGCTTTTGCGCTTCAATAATGGTCTCTAACTGAGGAACAATACTGTCTTCGTTATAGTAAAGACCAATACTCAAGTTCACTTTTCCAGAACGAGTATCAGCATTGAACTGTTCCATTAAAGAGAGAATTGGATCGCCTGCGTATGGGGGGATATGTTGAAACATCAAAAAAGTCCTTTCATTCAACAATATGCATAGTGCTGGGTTTTTTCTGTCTCGAAAAATACGCCACAACTATGTCGATGCTCAATAATGTATCAATAAAGCTACCGTGAAGCACCTGATAATTTCACTAATATCGATATTTTCTGGATGAAAATGATAAAAAGATTTAAAAGAAATTACGGTAAATAGAAACTAATTTCTAACTCATGCTTTCATTCAAGCAGATTGTCTACAATCTTGCTGTAATACATTGGTTGTAGACTAAAGTTTGAAACAAAAGATGAGAGGCCGAAAAGCAACTAAAAAAGTGCCATAAATTTATAGGTAAAATAATATTAAATAACTGTTTTATAAGTGCTAATTGGTAAGTGGTGTAATGCTATAAATATAAGGTGAAATAACAGGTCAAACGATAAAAATTGACCTGATGCGTTCTGTAAAGTGTCAACAATCACCTTGATTTTTTTCATTCATACCGCTATAAAACTCATAATTGATTAAAAATTGTCGACAATATGCAAGATTTGACCTTCGCACCAGCGCCACTACAAAGTCAGGGAAGAACACTGACCGAGAATGTATTTAAACAAATACAGACGGCGATTGTTTTGGGTCAAATTCCGGCGGGTAGCAAAATTTCTGAGCCTGAACTGGCGCGCACTTATGGCATTAGCCGTGGGCCATTGCGTGAAGCAATTCATCGCCTTGAAGGTCAACGTTTGGTTGAGCGCACTGCTCATGTGGGTGCGCGCGTGGTTTCGCTCTCACTGCAACAGTTCAAAGAGCTTTACCAAATTCGTGCGTCTTTAGAAGGTTTGGCTTGCAAACTTGCTGCACAGCATATTGATAAAAAGCAAATTTTGGCGCTACGTGATGTATTGCGTATGCATGCCGAAGATGAAAATTTTAAAGCAGGTAAAGGATATTACTTGCAAGAAGGGCAGGACGATTTTCACTACTGCATTATCAAAAGTAGTGGCAATAAAACCTTAGAAAAAATGCTATGTGATGAGCTCTATCACCTCATTCGCATGTACCGAATTCAGTTTTCAAACACACCTGATCGACCAAGCAAAGCTTGGGATGAACATATCCGTATTTTAGATGCAATTGCAGAAGGCGATGGTGAACTTGCCGAGCTGCTCATGCATCGACATATCAATGCTTCTTACAAAATTATTGAGCAAACACTGCTACAAGCACAAGGAGAACATAACAATGGCTAAACAATCCGCAGGTCAGCTATTTCGCGATGCAGTAGCCCAAGAAAAGCCATTACAAGTGGTTGGAACCATCAACGCCAATCATGCACTTTTGGCAAAACGTGCAGGTTATAAAGCGATTTACTTATCAGGTGGTGGTGTAGCAGCTGGTTCTTTAGGCTTACCTGATTTGGGAATCAGTAACCTTGATGACGTGTTGACAGACGTACGCCGTATTACCGATGTATGTGATCTTCCATTGTTGGTCGATGCGGACACAGGTTTTGGTGCTTCTGCATTTAACATTGCTCGTACGACAAAAGCACTCATCAAGTTTGGTGCTGCGGCAATGCACATTGAAGACCAAGTGGGCGCAAAACGTTGTGGTCACCGTCCGAACAAAGCCATTGTGACTCAAGAAGAAATGGTTGACCGTATTAAAGCTGCGGTCGATGCACGTGGTGATGACAGCTTCGTGATTATGGCACGTACTGATGCATTGGCCGTAGATGGCTTACAAGCTGCAATTGACCGTGCGGGAGCCTACATTGAAGCGGGTGCAGACATGTTGTTCCCTGAAGCAATTACCGAGCTTGATATGTACAAGCAATTTGCTCAGAAGACTGGCGCACCAATTTTGGCGAACATTACCGAATTTGGTTCTACACCACTGTTTACCACTGAAGAGTTAGCATCTGCCGATGTAAGCCTTGCGCTTTATCCGCTTTCTGCTTTCCGTGCCATGAACAAAGCAGCCGAAACTGTGTATGAAACCTTGCGTAAAGAAGGCACGCAAAAGAACGTGATTGATATTATGCAAACGCGTAAAGAGTTATATGAACGCATTAACTATTATGCGTTTGAAGACTACTTAGACAACGCATTTGCTAAAAAGAAGTAATAAATTAAAAAGTTGATTAATTGGAATCTGATACTCGGAGGCGTCATCTGCAACTGTTTGAGACAGGACTACATTTTTAAAAAATGGTTCTGCGATAGATAGGATATTCGATGGTTGTGGACGAGTTTTGCAGATGACAATGGTTTTGCCTACTTTTCCCGAAAGAAAAGTAGGTCGAACCGAAGGTTAATCCTGAAATAAGAAGTGAAAATGGTACGACTCCGTCGTGCTTAATAAATAAATTCAGATAGATAGGAAAGGACAATCTTATGAGCTCAAATGAAACAACAACAGGCTTCAAACCAAAAAAATCAGTTGCACTTAGCGGACAAGTTGCAGGCAACACAGCACTGTGTACCGTAGGACGTAGCGGTAACGACTTGCACTATCGTGGCTATGACATTCTTGACCTTGCAGCGGGTAGCCAGTTTGAAGAAGTTGCTCACTTGCTCGTACATGGCAAATTACCAAACAAAGCTGAACTCAAAGCCTATAAAGCAAAATTAAAAGCACTTCGTGGCTTACCGGCAGCACTTAAAACTGCACTTGAACAACTTCCTCCGTCTGCACACCCAATGGACGTGATGCGTACAGGTGTTTCAGTGCTAGGTTGTTTAACGCCAGAACACGAAGACCACAATGAAGCGGGCGCAAAAGACATTGCTGACAAATTAATGGCAAGCCTAGGCTCAATGCTGCTTTATTGGTATCACTTCAGCAATAACGGTCGTCGTATTGAAGTTGAAACTGATGACGACTCAATTGCAGCGCATTTCTTACATTTACTTCATGGCGAAAAACCATCTGAAGAATGGATTCAAGCAATGCATACATCGCTTATTTTGTATGCTGAGCACGAGTTTAACGCGTCTACATTTACTTCACGTGTGGTTGCAGGTACAGGCTCTGACATGTACTCGGCAATTACAGGCGGTATTGGTGCACTTCGCGGACCTAAGCACGGTGGTGCAAACGAAGTTGCATTCGTCATTCAACAGCGTTATGACAACGCAGACGAAGCTGAAGCTGACATCCGTAAACGTGTTGAAAATAAAGAAGTCGTGATTGGTTTTGGTCACCCTGTATATACAGTTTCTGACCCACGTAACGAAGTGATCAAGAAAGTGGCACATGACTTAGCACAAGCACAAGAGAACACCAAGATGTACCTCATTGCTGAGCGTTTAGAAGCAGTGATGAAAGAAGTGAAAAACATGTTCCCGAACCTCGACTGGTTCAGTGCGGTAAGCTATCACTTAATGGGTGTTCCAACTGCCATGTTCACACCGTTATTCGTAATTGCACGTACAGCAGGCTGGTCAGCGCACGTGATTGAACAACGCCAAGACGGCAAAATTATTCGTCCAAGCGCGAACTACACAGGCCCTGAAAACCTCGAATTTAAACCATTGGCGGAGCGTGGTTAATGAACACAAAATACCGTAAACCGCTGGCAGGTACCCAGCTTGAATATTACGACGTGCGTCAAGCCGTTGAAGATATTCAGCCAGGCGCATACGAAAGACTGCCTTACACCTCTAAAGTACTTGCAGAGCAATTGGTACGCCGTGCCGATGCCGAGAATTTAACTGCTTATTTAACGCAGTTAATTGAGCGCCGTCAGGACTTAGACTTTCCTTGGTATCCTGCGCGCGTGGTGTGTCATGACATCCTAGGCCAAACTGCATTGGTTGACCTTGCAGGCTTGCGTGATGCGATTGCTGACAAAGGCGGCGACCCATCTAAAGTTAACCCAGTTGTGCCAACACAGCTCATTGTCGACCACTCTTTAGCAGTGGAATACGGTGGTGCTGACCCAGACGCTTTTGCAAAAAACCGTGCTGTTGAAGACCGCCGTAACGAAGACCGTTTCCACTTTATTGAGTGGACCAAAACTGCATTTAAAAATGTCGATGTGATCCCTGCGGGGAACGGCATTATGCACCAGATTAACCTAGAGAAAATGTCTCCGGTGATTCAGGCGCGTGATGGCGTAGCATTCCCAGACACATGTGTCGGCACAGACTCACATACACCACATACAGACGCTTTGGGCGTAATTTCTGTGGGTGTTGGTGGCTTAGAGGCTGAAAACGTGATGTTAGGCCGTGCATCTTGGATGCGTCTGCCAGACATTATTGGTGTTGAGTTTGTAGGTCAACGTCAAGCAGGCATTACTGCAACAGATATCGTACTTGCTCTAACTGAATTCTTGCGTAAAGAACGCGTTGTTGGTGCATACCTTGAGTTCTTTGGTGAAGGTGCTGACAGCATGTCTGTGGGCGACCGTGCAACCATTTCGAACATGACACCAGAATATGGCGCTACAGCTGCAATGTTCTACATCGACCAAAACACGATTGACTACTTACGTCTAACAGGCCGTGAAGATGCTCAAGTGGCATTGGTTGAACAGTACGCAAAAGAAATCGGCCTTTGGGCATCTGAAATGACCAAAGCAGAGTACCCACGTGTACTACGTTTTGACCTATCGACAGTCACACGTAACATTGCTGGCCCATCAAACCCACATGCACGTGTTTCAACTGCGGACCTAAAAGAAAAAGGCATTGCAGGTGTTGTTGAAAACCGTTCTGATGGCTTAATGCCAGATGGTGCAATCATTATTGCCGCAATTACTTCGTGTACCAATACTTCTAACCCACGTAACACTGTGGCGGCAGGTTTGTTGGCACGTAAGGCAAATGAACTTGGTTTAGTTCGTAAACCTTGGGTGAAATCATCATTTGCACCAGGTTCAAAAGCGGCTGCACTTTACCTTGAAGAAGCGGGTGTTCTAAAAGACTTAGAGCAACTTGGTTTTGGTATTGTGGCTTACGCTTGTACGACGTGTAACGGTATGTCGGGTGCGTTAGATCCAGTCATTCAAGAAGAAATTATTGACCGTGACTTGTACGCAACAGCAGTACTCTCTGGTAACCGTAACTTCGATGGCCGTATCCATCCTTATGCAAAACAAGCGTTCTTGGCATCTCCACCACTTGTTGTGGCATATGCAATTGCGGGCACGATTCGTTTTGACATCGAAAAAGATGCATTAGGTCATGACAAAGACGGTAACCCGATTTATCTGAAAGACATCTGGCCATCTGATGCTGAAATTGATGCATTAGTAAAAGAAGCTGTGAAGCCTGAACAGTTCCGTAAAGTCTACATTCCAATGTTTGACTTGGGCGAAGTTGAGCAAGCGAAGAGCCCACTTTATGACTGGCGTCCGCAAAGTACTTACATCCGCCGTCCACCATATTGGGAAGGGGCGTTGGCTGCACCACGTACTTTGGCGAACATGCGTCCACTTGCGATTTTGGGTGACAACATCACTACCGACCACTTGTCGCCTTCAAATGCGATTTTAATGGACTCGGCTGCGGGTGAATATCTTCACAAAATGGGCGTACCAGAAGAAGACTTTAACTCATATGCAACCCACCGTGGTGACCATTTGACTGCACAACGTGCAACATTTGCCAACCCGAAACTCTATAACGAAATGGTGGTTCGTTCAGACGGTACCATTAAGCAAGGTTCAAAAGCGCGTGTAGAGCCAGAAGGCGAAGTGATGCGTATGTGGGAAGCGATTGAAACCTACATGAACCGTAAGCAACCGTTAATTATTATCGCGGGTGCTGACTACGGTCAGGGTTCAAGCCGTGACTGGGCTGCAAAAGGTGTACGCCTTGCAGGTGTTGAAGCGATTGTGGCAGAAGGTTTTGAGCGTATTCACCGTACCAACTTAGTGGGGATGGGCGTGTTACCTCTTGAGTTTAAACCGGGTGTAAACCGCAAGTCTTTAAAACTAGATGGTACAGAGCTTTACAGCGTGATTGGTAATATTGCGCCACGTTCGACTTTAACTTTAGTGATTGAGCGTGCTACAGCGGATGGTAAAGAAGAGATTCTTGAAGTACCTGTGACCTGCCGTTTAGATACAGAAGAAGAAGTTTCTGTATATGAAGCGGGCGGTGTATTACAGCGTTTTGCGCAAGACTTTTTAGAAGGCCAAGTGGCTTGATTAAATAGTAAAAAGTAGATTGATTTTTGTACAATAAAGCCATATTTTAAATATGGCTTTATTTTTTAAGCCTCTTAACTTTATAAATATGGGGGTAAACAATGGATCATTATATTATCAATAAAAATCCACAATATAATGGAGATCACGAAGTACATAATGCTACGAAAGGATGTAATTATTTACCAAGTATAGAAAATCAAGTCTCAATAGGTAATTTTGTTAATTGCCAACAAGCAGTAGCTCAAGCTAAATCGAATTGGCCGAATAATAGAATAAATGGTTGTTACTGGTGTGCAAACGCGTGCCATACTACTTAATTGAAAATTATTGATATTCTTTAAAAAAGAGCCTACTTTAAAGTAGGTTTCTTTATTTTTTTAGAGGCTTTTATGAGGTTTAGAGATAGAAACTTAAAAGATATTGCAGACTGTATTGTGGGTGACAGGCAATATTTTCCTTATAGAAGTAGTTTTTATATTACACAGTTTTTTGATGAATGTGATTTACCTTATGTACATGATGGGAGTACTAGATGGTGGTGGACAGCAGAAAGATTAAAGGAATTATTGGAAGAACCGTGTGCAAAAGACTCTTTACCTGAGAAATTTATCAATCTGCTTAGGATATTAATGTATAAGTCTGATGCAACAGAAGATGATCCTGAAAGAATAAATGCATTAATGGAATTGAATAAACCATTAAGTCGGGAGGGATTTGAAGCTTTTTATGGAAACGATAATATTTTATATGTAAGAAATATAAGAACCAATAATTTAATAAAACCAAGTGAAAATCCACATAGACCATTCACAGAAGATGAGCTAAAGAAAAGAGAATTACTTATAAACTTTTTAGAGAGATGTTCAGAAGATGAGTTAATTGAAAAAATTTTATTACCTTTATTTAGAATATTGGGTTTTCAAAGAATCACGGTAGCTGGACATAAAGACAAAGCTTTAGAATATGGAAAAGATATTTGGATGAAATTTACGCTGCCCACCCAACATATAATTTATTTTGGGATACAAGTTAAGAAAGGAAAATTAGATTCTTCTGGAATGACTAAAGCAGGGAATCATAATATTGCTGAAATTTATAACCAAACTACAATGATGTTAGGACATGAGATTTTTGATCCTGAAACAAATAAAAGAGTTTTAGTTGATCATGCTTATATCATTGCAGGTGGAGAAATTACTAAAGCAGCAAGAAATTGGTTGGGAAATAAACTTGATGCTAATAAGAGAAGTCAAATAATCTTTATGGACAGAGAAGATATTCTAAATTTATTTACGGTTAACTTAATCGAAGTTCCGCAATTATCTTAGATCAATAAAAAAAAGCCCAACATCCTGTTGGGCTTTTTCGTATTTGGTTGCTAGATATGACTCCTGTCGTATCTCACGATCCTGATGCATGAACCTATTATTGTTGTTTTATGTTCCGGAACATCCTGTTCCTGTATGAGTTCATATTAGAAAAAAAGCAGAAGATAGCCAATCGGCTAAATCCCTAAATCTATGTAAGATAAATCGTACAAATAACATTTTTTGCATTTATGCCATCATCATCGGGCGAAATGGACAATTGACATTCACTTTAAGTGGGTTATATTCCTGTTTAATATATATACGATTATAGGAATGTAATCATGGTAACAGCTGGCGAAAAACCCGGAACAGGCTTCTACTTCTGTGCTCAGTGCGGTCATAGAGTGTTTTTAGAAATTAATACCGACCCTTTACCACCTTGCACGAAATGCTACTGCACACAATTTAAACGTTAAGAATGAAATAATATTTGCGTTCGCATTTAACAAAAAGCCCTGTCACCTGATGGGGCTTTTTGTTAATTTAAAAATAAGACTTACATAACAAGACCCGTGATGGGCATGAAAAGGAAACCGTTATGGAAACAATATTGGGTTTATGTATTGGCGTGGGGCTGAGTGCTGCCTGCGGTTTTCGCGTGTTTGTGCCGCTACTGGTCATGAGCATTGCCACCATGATGGGATGGTTTGAGCCATCGAAGGGCTTTGAGTGGTTAGCTCTGCCATCGGTGTGTTTGGCTTTAGGCGTGGCAACGGTGTGTGAAGTTGCAGCTTATTATATTCCTTGGGTTGATAATGCCTTAGACACAGTCGCGACTCCTGCGGCGATGATCGCGGGTACGTTAGCGACAATGGCGGTTAGCAGCGGAGAAATGTCTCAGTTTGCCAGTTGGGCGGCAGCGATTATTGTGGGCGGTGGTACGGCTGGTGTGGTGCAAATGAGTACCGTTGCTGCACGTGGTGTTTCAACTGCAACTACGGGTGGCTTGGGTAATTTTGTCGTTGCAACAGGGGAGTGGATTGGGGCAATCTTACTTTCGGTTTCTGCCATGTTAGTGCCTGCGCTTGTGGCAATAGTGGTGCTGATTGCAGTTATTTGGGTGGTACGTTGGATTCGCCAGAAAAAGCAAGAACAGGTGCATAGTCCGTTGTAAATTATAAATGTGGCTTTCATTACCCAAGATTTTTAATGATATCTATTTGAATATTTAGTCTATAACTAGTTGAAGTTTATTTTAAAAGGTCATATTTTAAAAAACGACTCAGCTTTAAATATTATTTCAATAATAGTAAGGGTAATAGGCAGTGATTTTTAGACTAAATGCCTTATAAGAAATTTTTATTTAAAGGGAATTTTAAACTTATTTATTATATTTAGGGGCAGTAGATGACGAATAATGCTAATCCTGTTGTTAATTTACCTAATATTACAACTTCTACAATAGTTGGAATAAATACTCTATTACCTTCTTTAAATATTCCTAGAAGTATTCTAGCTAGTGATGAGGCTATTGAGTATTCATGGGCCAATTTACCTAGGCAACTCAAGAATATTCCTCTAGAGTACAGAAACGAACTTATAGCCCGAATGTGTATAGCAGTGAGCGTTGGATTATTTGACAGTGCTATAAATTATGTTTGGAATGCAGCTATTTTGAGCCTAAGAGAAAAAGTAAAATCTTTTGGTTTGAATGTGGTAGCTCAGATTTTACAAAAAGATTTTGAAGAAAAGCATCTTCTTGATTTGCAAGACAGTGAGCTATTAGATATATGCTTTCAATTGAATATCTTAGATGAACAGGCTTATTTCTTTTTATCACAAGCTAGATCTACCAGAAATAATTATTCTGCTGCACATCCTAGTGTGGGAATGATTGATGAGACAGAGCTTTTAGCATTCTCAAATCGTTGTATTCAATATGCTTTAGCGAATCCGACACAACATACAGGAGTTGTTTTAAAAGAATTTATTGATACATTAAAATGCGGAGCATATTCAGAACTTCAAAAAGCACATTGGATAAGTTCCCTTAGTCAAACATATGATGCTCAAAGGACTATTTTAGTGAAAATGATGCATGGTATGTATTGTGATGCTAATAGTTCGGAAACAACTAGGCAAAATATTATAAATCTATGTATTTCAGTCAAGGAGCAATTTACATCACAATTAAAATCGGATTTGATCACAAATCATAATTCTTATAAGGCAAAAGGAGATGAGGACAAACATAAAGCCTCTTTAAAGTTCTTTGAATTATTAAGTTTATTAGGTTTGTTGGATAGTTCTGAATTACATAGTTTATTCCATCGGGCAATAGAACGACTTTATCAAGTCCATGGAGCTACTAATAATTTTTATAATGAACCTCCTTTTGCAGAAAGAGTATATGAGATTACTCAGCAGCATAGTGTCCCTTCTACAATCCAAGAACTGTATGTACATCATATTGTATGTTGTTACATTGGAAATGGATACGGAGTTTCAAATGCAGCAATACCATTTTATGAGAATATGATTAGAAACTTTTCTCCATTAGAAATAAGTTTTCTATTTAAACTTGCTCAGACGCCAAATGTAATATTGGGTTACAGAATTGAAAATGTTCCTTCCTGTAAAAGAAGATTTGGGTATGTACTTGATTTAATTAATTTAGATAGTGTGCCTGATAGCGTTAAACCTATTTTTAGTAAATTTAAATCTCAATATTAAATTTATATCTTCTCTATACGTAATAAAAAAGCCCAACATCCTGTTGGGCTTTTTCGTATTTGGGTACTAGATATGACTCCTGTCGTATCTCACGCTCCTGGTGCTTGAACCTATTATTGTTGTTTTATGTTCCGGAACATCCTGTTCCTGTATGAGTTCATATTAGGAAAAAAGTGGTAAGTCGCCAATCCGCAAAATCCCTAAAAGTTTGTAGGATAAAACGTACATTGAAACATGGTATGGGGCATTTTGTAGTTACAACGGGGGGCGAATAGAGGGGGCTTACTTTTATATCTAATCATTTGAGATGTTGAGAAGAATAAGAGTTGCTATTGATAACAATATGTTATGTTTAAGTTTGGTTGTAAAAAGAACAATTTTATCGGGAGTAATAAATAAATGACCGTTATGTTGGTAAAACCTCATTTAAGATTTAAAGAAAGCTATAACAACTATATTAATGAATTAGCAGATGAAGATCGTCACCCTTTGACAACGGAGTTTGACCATACAAATTTTGAATCATTTTTGAATAAACTAAGAGATTATGAAAAAGGGGAATCCCTAGAAGAAGGGCATGTTCCCAACATTACATATTGGTTAGTAGAAGGTAATGAAATTATTGGCGCGTCTAACTTGCGACTTAAACTCAATGAACAGATTGAATATTGCGGTGGGCATATTGGTTTAGGTATTCGTCCCTCTAAACGTGGACAGAATTTTGGCTCGAAATTGTTAGAGCTTACAATTCAGGAGGCATGGAAGTTAGGCCTAACAGAATTACATATACATTGTTATAAATCTAATTTAGCTTCTGCAAATACCATTCAAGCAAATAATGGCCGCCTTCACTCTGAAATTACTCTCAACCAAGTAGTGCAAAGGTATGTTGTGCATAAAACAATATAAGAATTTTCTTTTAGGTTATTTTTAAATGGCAATAAAAAAAGCCCGACATCCTGTCGAGCTTTTTCGTATTTGGTTGCTAGATATGACTCCTGTCGTATCTCACGCTCCTGGTGCTTGAACCTATTATTGTTGTTTTATGTTCCGGAACATCCTGTTCCTGTATGAGTTCATATTAGGAAAAAAGCAGGGTGTCGCCAATCCGCAAAATCCTTAAAAGCTTGTAGGAAAAAACGTACAAGATCGCTTTCGATATATATTATTTTGAATTCAACTTTAGGCCCCTGTGCCGCAACAGACTTTAATCTTTTGCGCTGATTTAAAGTAATAAACCATTGCAACACAGAGATAAAGAGCTAAGCCAAACGCTTAGCCCAGACTACTTTTGTCACACCGCTGCATGACGCTAAAGAAAGTAGGGGCAAAGTCCCGTGGGAGAACAGGACTTTGCAAACTGACATGTTCTAGCTGCTGCATCAGCTTGAGTGAGTAGGTTTGTTCAAGCCGCTGATAAATACATCCACAACTGGTCTTAGTGTGTCCACCCGACAGGCAAATTTTTTCAAACTCCTGCTGAGTGTGTAAGTTACAACCCGAAATTCCCAAGCTCGCTACAACCAAACTTAAAGCTATAATAGATTTATAAATTGTCATATTATTCTCATAATAATTTATATCTATGAGTAGAATAAAAATATAATTAGTTTTAAGATTTAAAATAATTTTAGGTAATAATTAATCCTCCCATAATTATAGGAAAATAAAATAATTAAATTTTTAAAATAAAAATAATTTATAAATTTAAAAAACTAGGCAATAGAAAACCTAAATTTTAAATAAATAAAATGATTAAGCAGGAGAGGGAATAAGTTTGAAAAATGTCATGGTCAACTCCTTATAATTTATGGAGTCCTACCACCAGATTACCGCGAATTAATTTATGGTGGTAGAACGAAAGGGGGTTGACAGACTGGACTCGTAGAACCAGCACGCACGGGGCGTCCCCCTCCCGTCCTACCGCAAAGAAAAGGGGACGCAAGGGTCTAACGAATTATAGTAGAACTATAACCCGCTACGAGTTACGGTCTGTCAAAACCGTCTGGCAATGTAGGCCAGCAACGAGATAATAATCGGTGATTTTAATTACGTCAATTTAATATTTAAAATATTTTTGATTTAATAATAAAAAATAAATGTATTTTTAAAATAATAGGATTAATATTTATATTTAATTAGAAAAAATAAATAATAAAATAAGTTGTAAGTGTAATGTTGTTAATAGTAGAGATTCATTATCTTATAAATAAAATATTATAGAGATAGCTGCCTATTCTAAACTTTTAAGCATTTCTTTAGCATCCGAATCACCTGCATCGGCAGCTTGCTGAAACCATTTCTTTGCCAGTTGTAGGTTTTTCGGCGTGCCTTCACCATTTAAATACATCTGGGCCAAGTTGTACTGAGCATCGCTTTCATTATGCTCAGCCGCTTTGGTGTACCACTTAAGGGCTTGCTCATCACTTTGTGAAACGCCGTGACCTTTTTTATATAGATGAGCTAAATTATATTCTGCGGGTGGATAGCCTTGCTCGGCAGCACGACTAAACCATTCAAACGCCTGCACATAATTTTGCGCAGTTCCTTCACCTCTGTCGTATAAAACCCCTAAGTTATATTGCGCTTTAGCATGGCCCTTGGCCGCAGCCTTGGTGAAATAATCAAAAGCGCGCTTGGCATCTTTTTCGACGCTCGTACCTGTGTAATACAGCATTCCTAAACTATATTTTGCCCCCACGCTTCCATTTTGGTCAGCCGCAGTTAACCATTTAAACGCTTGTTCATAATTTTTAACCACACCTTGTTCGCCGCTTAAAAGCATCATCCCCAGATGATATTGAGCAACAGCTTGCCCTTGTTCTGCACGATATTGAATATCGGCCACACTCGGTTCAGCAAATGCTGAAGAATGAAGTGAGAAAATCACCGTAAATATATAAAAAGCAGACTTTTTTATTTTCATATCTTATCCTGAATTTTATTAATTTGAGTAGTTGCTTTCTTTAATATCTATTTGAATATAAAAGAAAAATATTAAATATGTTTGGTTGGTTTATAACGCTTTAAAATGATCTGATTTTACGGTTTAAATACCTATTTAATAAGAAATTAACCTAAAACTGCATATTTAGACTAGTTACATTTTGAAAATGAGTATAGATAGACAGATTAGTCTTTTTTTAATTAAAATGCGGCCTAAATATAAGTTTGATTGATAATAAAAATGCAGATGAGTGTGTCGAGTATATTGGAGCGTTTAGGCCTTGTTTCACAAAATCGCGCTGTTCATATCCAATTCTCAAATCAGTCTTTAAATCAGCAAGTTTTCTTGCAACGCATTGAGGGTGAACATACCCTCAACCAAGGTAGCGTTGCTGAGTTACTGTGTCTGTCGACAAACGCGCATATTGCATTAAAACAATTTATTGGCTGTCAGGTTGCCGTAGATCAAGTCACTGACACAGGCCAGTTCTTTAGAACAACAGGAATTATTACCGAAGCGAGCCAAGGGCAAAGCGACGGCTCACTCACCATTTATAACCTTACTTTAAAAGACCCAACTGCACTCTGGCATAAGCGCCGTAATAGCCGCGTGTTTATGAATAAAAGCGTGCGTGATATTAGCGAAATTCTGTTTAAAGAATGGCAAGGCAAAAGCCCATTGTTTGCCTCAAGTCTAACGCTCGACACGGCAGGCTTAACCAAAGATTACGATGTGCGTCCATTTGTGATGCAGTCAAACGAAAGCGATTATGACTTTTTAACCCGTTTGTGGCGTAGCGAAGGCATCAACTGGCTGGTCGATGAATCACAGCTTTTGGTCGCTGATCCGAAGGCTTCCATTCAACCACAAGTGTTACGTTTAATTGACGATAACCAAAATTATCAGGCCCTTGAACGTCGAAGCCTACGCTACCAGCGCAGCAGTGCCACAGAGCAGTTTGATACCATTACCCAAGTCAAGGCAGAGCGCCGTTTACAACCAACTTCGGTTCATGTGCAACGCTGGCAAGCAGATGCGCTGCAACAAGAAGAAGGCAGCGGTAGCGTACAAGGCACACAAAAGCACAGCGAACACTATGACAATGCCAGCCTAAATCTTGAAGACGCATGGCACATTAGCCCAGCCTGGATGCAGGACCTAAAAGGCGAAGACCAAGCTACAGCTTCAGGCAATAGCCAGATTGAACAGCTTAACCAGCACATGAATGCTTATCATCACCTGAGTTCTAAACAATTTACCGTTGCTGGTAACGTTCGGGATGCACAGGTCGGTTACTGGTTTGAACTCAATGATCACTCAGAACTTGATCAACATGACAGTGCCGATAAAGAATTCTTAATCTTAAGCAAGCACTACTATAACCAAAATAATTTACCGAAAGAATTACAACAGCAACTTGAGCGACTATTACCAAAAGATAAGCTCAAGGCAGCCCAACTCGACAGCCAAAACCCTGAACAGCGCCACTATGCTGAGCTGAGCGTTGTTCGACGAAATATTAAAGCTGTGCCTGAATATAACCCGCTAGAACACCGACCAGCTGCTCATCCGCAGCGCGCTAAAGTGGTGGGGCTAGAAGGCGAAAGCATCCATGTCGACCAGTGGGGCCGCATTAAAGTCCGATTCCTGTTTACCCGAGCTGACGACCATAGCCATGATGGTGGGGCAGGAAGTAACGACAATGACACTGACTCGGCTTGGGTAGATGTGCTGACCCCGTGGGCGGGCGCCGGTTATGGCGCACGCTTCTTGCCTCGCGTAGGTGAGATCGTGGTCATCGACTTCTTTGACGGCAATATTGACCGCCCATTTGTAGTCGGACGTATTCATGAAGCCGAACGTCACCCAACGCAGTTTGACCAAAAAGGCCAGCTACCTGACACTAAAAAACTCAGCGGCATCCGCTCAGAAGAAGTCGACGGTAAAGGCTTTAACCAGCTACGTTTTGATGACACGACAGGGCAAATCAGTGCCCAGCTACAAAGTAGTCATGCGGCAAGCCAGCTCAACTTGGGTAACTTAAGCCATCCAAAAGATAAGGCGGAGAGTGAAGGTCGTGGTGAAGGCTTCGAACTAAGAACAGACCAGTGGGGCGCAGTAAGAGCTGGCAGTGGTTTACTCGTTAGTACCCACAAACAGGATCAAGCTCAAGGTGTACACCTTGATGCAAATGAGGCTAAGCAACAAATAGAAGGCGGCCTCAACAATGCCAAAGCACTCAGTGAAGTTGCCAAAAATCAGCAAACTGACCCTTTAGAAAATTTAGAAAACCTAAAATCTTTTATTGAAAAACTTGAGCAGCAAGACAACGCAAAAGCCAAAACCTTTAAAGAAGCGATTATGCTGCTGGCAAGTCCGAATAGTGTCGCGTTGAGTAGTAACGAAGACATTCACTTAACCGCAGATGGGCAGCTAAACCAAACTGCTGGAGACAGCATTAATCTGTCTACCCAAAAGAACCTGATTGCACATGCCCAAAATAAAATTAGTCTTTTTGCAGCTCAAGAAGGGGCAAGACTCTATGCAGGCAAAGGCAAAGTCGAGATACAAGCGCAAGGCGATGGAGCAGATTTGATTGCCCGTAAAGCTGTTCAGGTGATTTCGACTGAAGACAAAATCGAAGCGACCGCAGCCAAAGAAATTGTACTCACCGCAGGCGGTTCTCAAGTCAAAATTACCGGTTCAGGCATTTTTATGACCACAGGTGGTAAGTTTGAAGTGAAGGCTGGACAGCATAAATTTAGTGGCAGTCAAACAGTAACAACCGATCTTCCTAATCTTCCCTCATCACCTAATGGAAAGTATATATTGGAATTTGAT
Organism: Acinetobacter sp. V104_13; assembly: GCF_031798995.1. Taxonomy (NCBI): domain Bacteria; kingdom Pseudomonadati; phylum Pseudomonadota; class Gammaproteobacteria; order Moraxellales; family Moraxellaceae; genus Acinetobacter; species Acinetobacter sp. V104_13. Next base: position 85,804 of record NZ_JAVQNP010000022.1, read on the forward strand.
GTTCGTCATAAACTTGATAATGTGGCATTAGAAAGCTTACCAACATATAGCCTTATAGACTCTCAAGGTAATATTAGAACTGGTAGTGTTCCAAAAGACGGAATTGTGCGTGTCGCTTCGTCAGATAAAGAAGAAAAATTTACCCTCATGGTTCATAAGTATGATGTAGAAGCTATGGAGGAAAAGGAGTGACTTATACTGCTCGTTTAAAGGTATTTTGCGACAATAAAGAAATTCTGACTAAGCTAAATTATACTTTTACAAATACAACAACAAAACAGAACTATGGAGGCAAGCTTGATGCGAATGGATGTACGAGAGTTTATCCATGCAACAAGTTGGATCTAATTTTTGTTGAACTCATTTTAAATAATTCTAAGCTCGCGAGAATTCGTGTTCCTGCATTGGAAAATGGAGAGTTTAATAAATCCACTTTTCAATTAAAAACAACGAGTGGCTCAACAAAACAGGCTGATACTAATAAAGTACCTGTTAAAGTAAAAAATGAACTGGAAATAGCATTAGATAGTTTAAATGGTACTGCTGTTTATTTTGGAAATAATTTCCTAGCTCATGATTCTCATCTACGTGAAATTTATATCCGTGAAGTGAAAAAGATGAGTGACCGCTACCTTCAGTTAGTCAAAGAAGGAAAGATGACAGTAAAAGAGGCGACCTCAGAGGCAACGAGTTTAAGAAATGAAATATTAGAAGGTATTCGAAAACGTAATTCACCAGTGGGGCGTGCTATAGCAGAAAAAGAAAAACTGCTCACAAAAACAATGGATGAATTCATGGAGTACTATGCATTACAAGAGAAAAATCCCAAATTGTTTGATGAGCTTAAAAGTAAGGGGCGTAGTGCGATAGATAGTTATGTTAAGGCATCTGCAAAACAAGGAAACCCTATTTTTAAATCGCTTAATGATTCACAAAAGAACCGAGTGTTTTACAGCATATTAAAAGGTTCAGGGAAAACGAATGCTGGGTTTAATTCTAAAATCTCATTTATGAAATGGGGGGGAAGAGCAATTGTAGTTTTTTCTGTTGCTTATGCAGGTTATGAAATCTATAACGCGGAAAATAAAGAAAAAGAAATTTACAGACAAGGCGCCTCTATTGGTGCTGGTATTGCAGGAGGTGCGGCAGGTGGAGCAATAGCAGGAGGAATTTGTGGTCCAGGATCACCTATATGTTCTGGTATTGGTATCCTCATTGGTGGCGCAATTGGGGGGATTGCTGCATATCAACTGGTAGATGCATTTGATAAAGAATTAGAAGCATTTACTGCTTGGACTGTATTTTAAAAAGAGGTAAAACAATGCTATTTAATTTTTTTAAACAAGAAAGTAATCATAAAGAGGAAAAATCTTCTCCATATTTAACGAAAGAATTATCTTGGGATGAAGAAAAAATAATAGCAATTCGATTTAATGGTACGCAGCGGACTATGTATTATAAAAATATTATACGGATAGAAATCATTGTTACTAATCTGTATTTACCTGTACCTAAATGGGTTATACAAGATGATAATTTAGAAGATCATACGACAATAGATTTTTATAATGACATAAAGCCAAATATCAATGATTTGGTTGTTGATATGTTTAATAAAAAAATAAAAAATTATGATAACCAGAAAGTTCATGAAAAAATTATAGAAGCAATGGGTGAAAGCAGTGGCTTATTTCATTTATGGAGCAGAGAAGATCTTGAGCAGGTATTAAATAAGATATGGGATAATAATAAAGATAAAATAGAAGCTAATATTAATAAAGCTATCAAAGATGCGGAAGAGCAGAGAAAAAACAAGCAATGGTGGAAAATTTTTTAAAAGATTTAGGATGGGTTGGCTATAATTATGCCCGAAATCTAGAGAAATAAAGATGAACTTTAAAAACTTAATAATATTGTTTTTAATGACAAGTTTTTTAGGGTGTAGTAGCGATTACAAGATTGAACCACATGAGCTCCCAGTAGCTTATATAGGAAAGTCATATAGTCAATTTATTAAAATTACAGGTGGTAAACTCTCAGAACAACATTTTGAATTAACTTCTAATATTCCAGAAAATCAGGGTTTCCAAATTACTCCAGTAGATGATATAGATGGATACAATCATATAAAAATAGAAGGTATTCCTAAATATAAAGGAAAATACAAAATTATAATTAATACATATTTTTATGGGCGAGGCGATGATAAGCTAACTAAAACCTATGAATTTGTAGTTAAAGAATAAAAGATATTTTTAATAAGAAGTAGATATGAAAAAGAATTTATTAATTACCATACTAATTTCAATTTTCATCATACAGTCTTTATTAAATTATTACTTCTGGAACCGTACAAAAACACCCGAAATTCATGTTTTAGAAAAACCTTTAAAGATATATTCGTTTGAAGGTAAATATTCGAAAAATAGCACTTTGCCAGAATATTATATTTTACCAGAAGGTACTGTTTTATATGATGATAGTGACTCTTTGAACAGAAGGGTTATGGTTTATTTCAATTTACAAGGTGTAGATTTTAAATTCGAAGAACAAGACCCAGATATCTTAAAACAACCTAGTGAAGTCAGTGGTATAAGGTCGAAGGACTTGCCTGATTTACTAAAAGAAATTCCTCTGACTAAAAAAGATATTTATTTAATTATTAAACATGATGAACGTATAAAAGACTCTGTGCGTTCAATTTTATTCAAAGAATACAAAATTGATCCTTCAGAGTATGAAAAATAATTAAATATTTCTGAGATATAGAACTATAAATTAAAAAATTTCAGAGAAGCGTAATTTATTACGCTTCTTCTGCTATAAGAAATAGTTTAAGCAGCTTGAATAGCTTCACCACAAAAGGAAACAGTTTCTTGCTTATGCTGGTGTAAGTACCAGAACTGCTCCGCAATGGTTTCTGGATGTACCGTGTAGGTCTTATCTTGTGCTCCAGATGTCCCATCAACGAAACCATTCACAATCACTTGGCTCACATAAACATTTGAGTCCGCTAGACTATGAGCAAGTAAGTTGGTGGCTTTGTATTGAGCGGCAGCGGTGGTTGCTAACGATGAATATTCTTTGGCAACCAAGTCGATACCAACTGCATCGAAAGCAAAAATTCCGTTTGTCGATAAAATGCTACCGTGGTTCTTCTCTAAATCGCCTAAGCAAGCTTGTACCGTCGCAATATAGCTCGAAACACGAATATGAAAGCTTTTAGTAAGCTCTAGTGGAGAGGTTTTTAAGATATTGCCTTCAATATCATGGAAAGCATTCCAATGAATATTTTTAATCTCTCCTAATCGGTCTTTAATACGATTAATAAGATTTGGTATATCTTCAAGAACCGCTAAATCACATGCAAAAGCGTAAGCTTCAATACCTTGTGTTTTAAGTTCTAAAATGGCTTTTTCGAGTTTTTCAGCATTACGTGCCACTAACCCGATTTTATAGCCTTCTTTACCAAATTTATATGCTACGGCTTTGGAAATACCCGTTCCATAACCAAAAATTATAATATTGTTGTTCATTATAAAGTTCCAAAAAACCAATTATTTGGTTAGAAATAGTTTATAATATGTTTTTATAATGTATTCAAGCGCAAAAGTTATCTCTAAGAATAGTACCCAAAGAATAAAAATGCTTAAAAGTGGATATTAGGGAGTCAGCTTTACATGAGTTATTCGGCTAAACATGCGCTGTTGAATGAACTTCCAATTTGGCTTAAAAAATTTCTTGGTAAAATAAACCGAAAAACACAAATAAAGTGGAATTTAAATTTAACTAATTATGTGCAAATGGGAATAAATTCTTTTAAATTGGCTTAATGTTGTAAAAATTCCCAAAAATAATAAAAATTCGCTTTTCTTAGAAAAACAATCCCGCAGGGTGCTGGCTAAACTATATCTCAAGGGTGTGATAGGGATCGAAAAGAGTAGCATGCACCAAAACGTATAACGTTAGTGTGTACTCACCCAAAAGGTCTCGATTCGGCTTAGGACGCTATAGATCAAAAGTTTATAGGCATAAGGTTCTAACTTACAAAGTTATAATTGTTGAAGTAAACCATAGATGTTTTCCCTTGACACCCTAAAAAATTCTCTATAATAAAAACGATACTTTACAAGAATATAATTTATGAATAAGCCTTATCTTTCTGCTTTACCTAGCGACAGCCAAATCTCATCTCAATTGAACAATGCTTACTTCCACGACTCGTGGAGTATTGTGCTTGGTCAGCCCGACCTGAATATATTTCAACAACTTATTAAGCTATTTCAACACACTCCGCAGTGGGTAGAGTGGAGCATGAATATGCGTAATAAAATTACTTCAAAGATTGGGCTTAAAGACTTAGGAAGTTTCAAACAGATTGATTCAAATAAAAAAGAAAATGAGTATGTCGCAGGCGACCGAATTGGAATTTTTACCTTACGGCAACGTACCGAAAATGAATTAGTGATTGGAGATGATGATAAGCACTTAAATGTGACTTTATCTATTTATAAAAATGAAGATACCCAAGTGCTTACCGTAACTACAATAGTGCATATTAAAAATTGGCTTGGGCGATTGTATATGCTACCTGTAATTCCTGCCCATCGAAAAATCGTACCAGCGACTTTACAGATTTTAGGTTAGATTACTATTTTTATTTACGATGTGATCAGCCAAAATTGTTTATATAATAATCTTATTATCATAATAAAGAGCTGAATAATATGGAAAATAAAAATCAGTGTCGGCAGTGCGCCGTTTGTGGGAAAAATTTTCCTTTAAAAGATCTAGTGTCTGGTGAAGTCATCCGTAATGTGATTAGCGACGAAATTTTAAAAGACTATCCAGATTGGAATTACTCAAGTTTTATTTGTCGGGCTGATCTGGCAGATTATCGAATTAAATATGTGCAGTCGCTATTACGCTCGGAAAAGGGTGAGTTATCTAATTTAGAAAATGAAGTGATCGGCAGTATGCAACGCCATGAGTTGATTAGCCGAAATACCGAATCCGACTTTGATCAGAATTGGACATTTGGAGAAAAGTTAGCAGATAAGATCGCGACATTTGGTGGTAGCTGGGCTTTTCTCATTTGCTTTGCTCTATTTTTGACAGGCTGGATTATTCTAAATACGGTGGTGATGGTTGTACGTCCCGTCGACCCTTATCCCTTTATTTTGCTGAATTTAGTATTGTCATGTTTAGCTGCAATTCAGGCGCCTATTATTATGATGAGCCAAAATCGCCAAGAAGCAAAAGACCGCTTACGTTCTCAACATGATTATCAAATTAATTTAAAAGCCGAACTTGAAATTCGCCATTTGCATGAAAAAATGGACCACCTTTTATCGCATCAATGGGAAAGGCTTGCGCATATTCAAGAAATTCAGCTCGATCTTTTAGCTGAAATGAATAAAAAACGATAAAGATTTTCTGAGTTTCACGTGGAACATGAGTAGAGCGTTATAGATTATTTTGCGGTAGATTCGAAATTTCTTTATGATTTGCCGCCATGCTCCATTGCTGCTTCTACGACCATGCCTTTAAACGACAATTTTGTTTACGCTCCGCCACAAGATCCGCTTTCAATTTTATTTGAAGATGACGATTTAATTGTGGTTGATAAACCTGCGGGTTTGTTGTCGGTGATGGGGCGTTTACCTGAGCATCATGACAGCGCTTATTTACGGGTTTTGGAAAAGTTTCCTTTAGCAAAGGTCACGCATCGTTTAGATATGGCGACTTCGGGCCTACTTATGTTTGCCAAACATCGCGATGCAGAAGTTGCGGTAAGTAAAATGTTTCAGGCCAGAACAGTCAAAAAACATTATATTGCTTTGGTACAAGGCCAAGTCGCACAAGAGGGAAGTGTTGAAGTTCCGCTCATTACCGACTGGGAAAATCGCCCAAGACAAATTGTACATTTTGAACTAGGTAAACATGCTAAAACGTTGTTTCAACCGTTGGTTTATGATGAAACAACAGATCAAAGTCGAGTATTACTTGAACCAGTAACAGGGCGTTCGCATCAGTTACGTGTGCACATGATGCATATAGGACATCCGATTATGGGGGATAAGTTATATCACCCTGAGCCTAAACGTTTTCACTTAAACCGCATGGCCTTACATGCCGCATATTTGGCTTTCCAACATCCCTTAAATGGAACGGATGTGGTGATTGAGTCACAAGTGCCTTTTTAAAATTTATATAATTAAAAAATTAATTTAATGCAATTGGGAACTGAATATATACCCAAACTGCAATAAAAGTCGGGTATTCTTGATGTCGAATAATATTAATACCGCAACAACAACAAGGATCACTTTATGACTCGTGACTACGAACAATTTCCAGATGACGATAACGGCAATGTACTTTGGCAAATGGCTGAAGACGGGGATGATTTAACCGAACTGCATGAAATTGAATTTTCTATTGCTTTTCATGATCAGAAAAATGCAGAGCAATGTGCACTTTATTTGCTTTACCAAGAACAAAAAGTTTCACTTTTTCAAGATGATTCTGTTGAGCCAAATGAATGGGTGATAACCATCTTCGTTAACATGGAACCTGAGTATTCAGATATTGTTGACTTGGAACAATGGTTTGCCAGTATCGCTGAGAAATTTCAGGGCGAATATGATGGATGGGGCTGTATGGCCTACGTCTTCGAGGAAGACGAAGAAGATGACCTGTTGCAGTAAGGTCTAAAATAAAGAGTAGGAGATAAATATGAACTTATCTCAAAAACAAATTGCAGTACGGTTTTTAGAGCTTGCCGCAGCTGGTGAAGTCGATGAAGCCTATAGCAATTACACCGCGCCAAACTTCAAGCATCACAATCCTTATTATGCGGGTGATGCGACTTCTTTGAAGGAAGGGATGCGTGAAAGTGCAATTGAAACGCCTAACAAAGTCTTTGATGTTCAACATGTCATTGAAGAGGGCGATTTGGTTGCAGTGCATTCAAAACTTGAAATGCAGATGAATGGGTTAACCACCTTGGCCGTGGTTCATATTTGCCGCTTTGAAAAGGGTAAAATTGCTGAGTTTTGGGATATTGGGCAAGTACAGCCCGACCCACTCATCAATGAAAATGGTATGTTCTAATAAAAAAGCCCGAAAATAATTCGGGCTTTTTTATTTATGGAAGAATTAAAATTTCCACTGTGCCGAAATTGAGGCGTTCAGGGGTTCACCTGGTTGAACCCATAAGTCGCTATAGCTTGAGACATAGTAAGTTTTATCAAACAGATTATTCACATTGAGCTGATAGCGTAGGCGGTCAGATGGGGCATAGTAGCCATTTAAATTGACCAGCGTATAGTTTGGTAAATTAAATCCATTATCTAGATTATGCCCGCTACGCTCACCCACATAAGTGAGATTGGCACCTACACCTGCTTTTCGTGGACCTTCTTGTAGAAATTCATAATTGGTGCTTACGGAGCCTTGGTGTTTTGGAACATTGCTCAGACGAGCGCCTTTTGCCAAGTCTTGGTCTTTTTCAATTTGAGCATCAATATAACTATAGTTGGCATTGACGAACCAGCGGTCATTGATTTGGCTATTTAAGTCAAACTCAATCCCTTTACTACTTACTTCGCCAGCTGCGGTTTGGAAGTCTTTGTTGATAGGATCTGTCGTCAGTACATTCTGCTTTTTCATTTTAAACAAAGCGAGACTCAGCACACTTTGGTCATTCATTTTATATTTGGTACCGACCTCATAGCTTTCACCTTTTTCCGGAGCAAAAGTCTGACTATTTCGGTTCATACCACTATTCATGGCAAATGAGCGGCCATAATTGGTATAAAACGCCCATTGGTCAGAGGCTTTAAAATTTACTCCAAAACGCGGACTATTTTGATGAAGGGTCTGGTTGCTTTCAGTCTGAGTCAGGTGATTTTTAAAGTCTTGTTCGACCTGATCAAAACGGTTGCCGAATAGCACACTCCACTGATCATTAAAAAAGATCTGGTCTTGTACATTAAGTGCAAAGTAACGCTGCTGTTCTTTGGTGTTGGTAAACGGAGTGAGGTTCGGTAAATATTTGCCGTATTCAGGTTGGTAAATATCAATTGTGTTTGGCATACCAGCACTGTGATTACGACGAAGCTGGTTTTGCTTATAGTCAAGTTGACCAAGCTCGGTTGAAAGTAAAATTTCATGGCGAGCCCAAGAGGTATCAAGCTTGCCAAGTAACTCTGTCTGAGCTAGGACATCTTCACTTGTATAGTCACGATAGCGACGTTGACGTTCTAAAGTACGTCCATCGGCTTGCATACGCCGAGGTTCGGTTGCAAAGCCGACCATTTTGGCATCTTTATAGCTGACCGCACTATTTAGTTTCCAGTCAGGATTAAACTCGTGACTAAGACGTAATTGGTAAAAGTAATCTTTTATTTTCAAATCGCCGTCGTCAGGTTCACCTGTAAAGGTTTTCGGGTCCATCACAAACTGGTGATTGACTGTGCTTACCCCACGGTCAAAGGTTCCTTTGTGCTCTGTAAATTCACTGTCAAAGTCGAGTTGCGTTTGGTCTGAAATTTTCCATGTAAACTGTGGTGAAAAGAACCAGCGTTCACTGCTGACATGATCACGGAAGCTTTGATTATCTTCATGAGCCACTGCTACACGATAGGCCAGTTCATCATTTATAGGCGCGGTATGTTCCAGACTAATTCGGTATTGTTCTTGGGTATTAGCGCGTAAGTTAACTTCACTTTCACTTTCCCATTGTGGTTTTTTACTGTTGAGGTTAAGCAAGCCTCCTGTTTCGCCGCGGCCATATAGCGCCGCCATTGGACCTTTTAAAAACTCTAAAGATTCAATATTTACTACATCTTTTGGAGCACTAATCCCTCGGTTGACACTCAAGCCGTTGCGGATCATTGAGGCACCTAAATTGGGATCGGTACTAAAACCGCGGAAAGAGTAATTATCCCAAAAACCGCCCCCATAATTGTTTTGATGAAAAACTCCGCTCACTAAAGTTAATGCATCATCAATCCGTTGAACGTCTTGTTGTTCTATCATTTGTTTAGAGAGAAAAGCACGATTAAACGGTACATCTAAAACATCGTGAGAAAACTTGGTTGCCGAGCTATTTTGGCTCACATTTTCCCGGGTGCTTTCAGCCTGAACACGTATGGTCTCAAGTACCGTTGACGTTTCTTCTGCCCAAGTGAGAGTCGATATAAACGAGAGTCCTAACGAAGACAACAAACCTAATTTGTGTTGCATAAATGAACAGCCATAAAAGACAAAAGGAATTAAATGTAATAGTATAACGTTACATTATTTTGTTGATTATCGCTATGCCTTTAGAAAAAAATATTGAGCGTTTACAGTCGATTGATGCCTTACGCGGTTTAGTTATCTTGATTATGCTGCTTGACCATGTAAGAGAAACTTTCTATCTGCATAAGCAGGTCATAGATCCAATGGATGTGACCGTGACTGAACCCGCCTTATTTGGTAGTCGGTTATTGGCACATATCTGTGCTCCGGTTTTTGTACTTTTAACCGGTATTTCTGCATTTTTATTTCAATCAAAAAAACAAGACTTACAGCAAACTCGAGCTTTTTTATTAAAGCGTGGCTTATTTTTGATTGGGCTTGAGCTCACGCTGGTGAACTTTGCTTGGACAGCTACCTTTCCACCCGAAGTCATTTATTTACAGGTAATTTGGGCAATCGGCATTAGCATGGTGGTTTTGGCTTGCTGTGTAAGTTTGCCTTTGCCTGTTCTTGCGGGTGCAGGTTTGGTTATTGTTTTTGGGCACAATTTATTAGATTCAGTACATTTCTCTCAAGGCATCTTACAAAATATATGGTTTGTTTTACATGACCGTGGTTGGCTTGAGTTTGCAGGCATCAAGCTTCGCACAAGCTATCCTGTTTTACCTTGGATTGGCGTGATTTTATTGGGCTATGCGCTAGGTCAGTTCTTTAGTTCAAAATATTCAGCAAAGCAAAGAAGCCGCACTTTACTTAGCCTTGGTTTAGTAAGTATTGGATTGTTTGTTTTACTGCGTTTTATCAATGTCTATGGCGACCAGCCGTGGCAACATTTTGAGTCATTACAACTTAGCCTTATGAGCTTTTTTAACCTCACTAAGTATCCACCGTCTTTATTATTTATTTTGCTGAATGTTGGAATTGGCTTGCTTGCGCTTGTTGCTTTTGAGCGTATGCAGCAATATTCATTCCTAAAACCCTTGGTGGTGTTTGGCTCGGTGCCTATGTTCTTTTACTTACTGCATTTATATGTGTTGAAACTCATGTATGTGTTTGCACTCAGTGTGTGGGGAGCTAACTACGGAAACTATTTGTCGGTCAATCATGTGTGGATGCTATGGTTAATCACGATTGTGTTGTCTTTTGCACTCTACCCAGCGGTTAAATGGTTCTCGAAGTTCAAACATCAAAACAAACATATTTCGATTTTAAAATATTTCTAATTTTCAAAACGTGAGTAAAGCGAATTCAATGAAGCTTCGCTTTACTTGCTTACATCGAGATATAGAGTTTCTTTGACTTCTTCCATAACCACATAACTGTGTGACGATGCCGAAGCAGGGAGTTTCTTTAGCAGATCTCCTAATAAGCGGCGGTATGCACTCATTTCTTTTAAACGCGCTTTTACAAGGTAGTCAAATTCGCCAGAAATAAGGTGACATTCGAGCACTTCAGGAATTTCGACTAAATCTCTAGCCACCTGATCAAACACATCGCCAGATTTGGCAGATAACTTAATTTCTAAAAAGACAAGCAGGTTACGGTCCACAAAGGCTGGGTTTAGCCGAGCGTAATAACCCATGATAATGCCATCGCGTTCTAGGCGTTTTACACGCTCTGAACAAGGGGTGGTCGACAGGTTAACTCTCGATGCCAATTCACTAATCGCAATTCGTCCTTCACGCTGCAAAATGTCCAGAATCATGCGATCTATACGATCTAAGGGGCGCATAGATATTTCCTCTTTTTTTTAAATTCTCGCGAGAAAAACATAAATTTACCTAGATTATAGCCTGAAAAACAGTGAAATAAACTATTGAAGCAGAAATATACTAGTTAAATAAACTGGTGTGCGTGAGGGAATGGAAATGCGCGTAATTGTTTTAGGTAGCGGCGTTATTGGAGTGGCAAGTGCCTATTATCTAGCTCAACAAGGAGCTGAGGTTACTGTTCTCGATCGCCAGTCAGGTCCTGCTGAAGAAACAAGCTTTGGTAATGCAGGTCAAATTTCGCCTGGGTATTCTACTCCTTGGGCAGCACCAGGAATCCCTTTTAAAGCTGTGAAATGGATGTTCCAACACCATGCACCGCTTGCGATTAATTTAGATGGCAGCATGTGGCAATTACAGTGGATGGCTCAAATGCTAAAAAACTGTAATCCGCAAAGTTATGCTGTGAACAAAGAACGTATGATGCGCGTGGCTGAATATAGCCGTGACTGCTTACGTGAACTTAGAAAAGATACAGGCATTAATTACGAAAACCGTGCAAAAGGCACGTTGCAGTTATTCCGTAAAGAAGCACAAATGGAAGCGGTTCAACGTGACATTAGCGTGCTACAAGAATGCGGCGTAAGCTACGAATTATTAAATGGCAATGAACTTGGTCGTGTAGAACCAGCGCTGGCAAATGCACAAGATAAACTGGTTGGTGGTTTACATTTACCAAATGATGAAACAGGTGACTGTTATTTATTTACCAATGCTTTAGCTCAAATTGCTAAGGAGTTGGGTGTTAACTTCCAGTTCAACCAGAATGTAGAAAAATTGATTGTTGAAGGCGATGAAATTAAGGGCGTTCAGGTCAATAGTAAAGTTTTAACTGCAGATCGTTATGTCTTAGCATTTGGTAGCTATTCACGTGATTTCTTGAAACCACTTGATCTACAGTTACCTGTATATCCTGTGAAAGGTTATTCGTTGACAATTCCAATTGTTGACCCTGCTTTTGCTCCACAATCTACAGTGCTTGATGAAACCTACAAAATTGCGATTACTCGTTTTGACCAACGTATTCGCGTAGGTGGTATGGCTGAGTTAAGTGGCTTTAACTTAGGCCTGAATGAAGACCGCCGTGCAACATTGCAAATGGTGACTCAGGACTTGTTCCCGGGCGGCGATATGGCACAGGCGTCTTTTTGGACTGGTTTACGTCCAATGACACCAGACAGTACACCGATTATTGGCGCAACTCGCTTTAAAAATCTGTTCTTGAATACAGGTCACGGTACTCTAGGCTGGACGATGGCGTGTGGTTCAGGAAAATTAATCAGTGACATCGTATTGAATCACAAGACTGATATCAGTACCGATGGCCTTTCAATTCAGCGTTATTCACACGCGCATGCTGCATAACGGACGTTAGGAAAGTAATCATGCCTCGTCCTATTACCGCAGTCATCCACCGTCAAGCCTTACAAAACAACTTGGCGGTGGTACGCAAGGCTATGCCAAACAGTAAGGTCTTTGCCGTTGTAAAAGCCAATGCTTATGGACACGGAATTGAACGTGTTTATGAAGCGTTTAAAGCAGCAGATGGCTTTGCCTTACTTGATCTTGATGAAGCAAAACGCATTCGTGCTTTAGGTTGGACAGGTCCAATTTTATTGCTCGAAGGAATTTTCTCTCCTCAAGATTTATTTGATTGTGTGCAATATCAACTCAGTTTCACCATTCATAGTGAAGCGCAAATTGAGTGGGTAGAAAAGCATCCTTATCCAGCTCAATTTGATGTTTTCTTGAAAATGAATAGTGGAATGAACCGTCTTGGTTTTAAACCACAGCATTATGTGCAGGCTTGGGAACGGTTAAATAACTTGGCAAATGTGTCCAAGATTACGCACATGATGCATTTTTCTGATGCAGATGGCGAGCGTTTTGGCCAGCAAGGCATTGATTATCAAATCACTGCATTTGAAGAAATTATTAAAGATTTACCGGGTGAAAGATCGGTAAGTAATAGTGCGGCAATTCTACGTTATCAAGACCAGCTCAAATCAGATTATGCCCGTAGCGGCATTATGCTCTATGGCAGCTCGCCAGACTACCCGACGCATAGTATTGCTGATTGGGGCTTGCAACCAACCATGAGCTTACGCAGTGAAATTATTTCCGTTCAGTATTTAGAGCCGAATGAAAGCGTAGGTTATGGCTCAAACTTTGTCGCAGAGCAGCCTATGACGATTGGAATTGTCGCTTGTGGCTATGCTGATGGTTATCAACGTATTTCACCAACAGGTACGCCTGTTTTAGTGGACTCAGTCCGCACTCGCACAATTGGTCGTGTCAGCATGGATATGTTGGCAGTCGATTTAACAGGTATTGAAAGTGCCAAAGTCGGCAGTGAAGTCGTGCTTTGGGGCCAATCAAGTACAGGCGTCGTTTTACCTATTGATGATGTCGCAGTTTCATCCGGTACGGTGGGCTATGAACTGATGTGTGCTGTCACCGCCCGTGTTCAATTTATTAATCAGGTATAAGGAAATCCGAATGTCTAATTCAGATATACAAAAGATTAACACTAACGAAGTCATGAGCGCCGTGACTGTTTTTAACAAAGTAGTTTATCTGTCAGGTCAGGTACCTAAAAATACCGAGCAAGACGTGGTAGGCCAAACTCGTGAAATTCTTGCAACGATTGATGAACTTTTGGCATTAGCCAATACCGACAAATCTCGCTTGCTCTCTGCACAGCTCTATTTGAAAAATCTTTCTGACTTTTCAACCGTAAATGCAATTTGGGTTGACTGGTTAAAAGGGTGTGTTGCTCCATCGCGTGCCACAATTCAGGCCGATTTGGTCAATCCGGATTGGTTAATTGAAATTGCCGTGATGGCAGCACAAAAGTAATTCGTTTTTACTCCAAAAATGATGATGTATCTAACAGAAGGAAGATAGATACGGTTTATCCAGTCATTTTTGGTGAACAGATTCAGCGGCCTATGGCATACGGTTCGATTTTCGCCATAGGTTGCTGATCTTAACAAAGGAATTCAAAAAGGAATTTTAATATGACAATGGCTCGTCATTCAGATACGGAAAATTCTCCTGATCATCTGCAACGAAAACTGTCTAACCGTCATTTACAACTGATTGCTATTGGCGGTGCAATTGGAACCGGCCTATTTATGGGTTCGGGCAAAACTATCTCCCTCGCAGGTCCTTCAATCCTTTTGATCTATATGATTATTGGAGGAATGTTCTTTTTCTTAATGCGTGCAATGGGCGAGTTGCTCCTTGCAAATCTGCATTACAAATCTTTTGTTGATATGGCTCATGATCTGATTGGTCCTTGGGCTGGTTATTATTTGGGCTGGACTTATTGGTTAGGTTGGGTGCTGGTGGGTATTGCGGACCTTTCAGCAGTCATTAACTATTTAGGTTTCTGGCTACCCGATGGAGCAAGCTTCTCTCCGATACAGCAAGCCATGATTAGTGCAGGCTGTGTGTTGTTTGTGATGGGTCTTAACCTCTTAACAGTACGCCTATTTGGTGAAATTGAATTCTGGTTTGCACTTATTAAGATCTTGGCGATTATTGGTCTGATCGGAGTGGGTAGCTACATGATTTTCAGCCATTTCCAAGCTCCGCAAGGCGCTGTTGCAAGTATCAGTAATGTCTGGTCGCATGGCGGTTTATTCCCGAAAGGTACAGAAGGCTTCTTGGCAGGATTCCAGATTGCTGTATTTGCTTTTGTCGGGGTTGAACTTGTAGGTACAACGGCTGCTGAAACCAAAGATCCACAGAAAAACTTACCGAAAGCGATTAATGCGATTCCGGTACGTATTATTTTGTTCTATGTGTTGGCATTGTTTATTGTGATGTCAGTAACCCCTTGGGATCACATTCGTGCAGACAAAAGTCCGTTTGTTGAGTTGTTCTTAAATGCTGGTATTCCTGTTTCAGCCATCATCATGAACTTAGTTGTACTTTCTTCGGTGATGTCGTCAATGAACAGCGGCGTGTTTTCAACTAGCCGTATGTTGTTTGGTTTATCAAAAGACGGTCAGGCACCTGGTGCATTTGGTCGTTTATCAAAACGCGCAGTTCCTTCAAATGGTTTGATTTTCTCTTGTACCTTTATCATGGGCGGAGCGGTGCTTCAGTACTTTGTTCCAAACACGATGGAAGCATTTACTTTGGCAAGTTCACTTTGTGTGATTCTATTCATTAGTGTCTGGAGTCTCATCATGGTGTGCTATTTACGCTACCGTAAATTACGTCCTGAATTACATGAAAAATCAACATTCAAAATGCCAGGTGGCGTTTGGATGAGTTATGTTGTTTTGGCATTTATGCTTTTCACTTTAGTCATCTTGGCATTAGAGCCAGATACATTGAAAGCTTTATATGTCAGTCCAGTATGGCTGGTCATTTTAGGTGTTACCTATCATGTGTTGTATAAACCACGTATGAAAAAACTAGGACGTGAACTCGTCAACGATCATTAAGTTTTATTAAAAAGCCAATCAATCATGATTGGCTTTTTTTATTTTTATTAGATTTTTTATCGGAATAATATTGTTTATTTTTGAATCACTAGTGCAGTTTGGAGGGTATTGGAAAAGTACATATAGCAGGATCACATGCTACACTTCGGCTAATCTGGAAACCCAGATTGATTAATTAAAATTGCCGTGAAGGCAGTACATAAATAATGTGACTTAAAAAAATCAGGACAAACGATTTATCAATTAAGGAAAAAATATACTTGAACATCTTGTCCTGAGGTATAGACTCAGCAACCCACGATATACGGTTCGTTTTTCTCCCTATAGGTTGCTGATTTAAGTTAAGCAAAATATAAAAAGGACTTCTAATATGACAATGGTTCATCATTCTGATGAGGCAAGCTCCCCTGATCATTTACAACGGAAATTAAATAATCGCCATCTACAAATGATTGCAATTGGCGGTGCAATTGGAACCGGCCTATTTATGGGCTCGGGCAAAACCATCTCCCTCGCAGGTCCTTCAATCCTCGTTATCTACATGATAATTGGTGGCATGTTCTTTTTTCTGATGCGTGCATTGGGTGAACTACTGCTTGCCAACTTACATTACAAATCATTTGTCGATATGGCTTATGATTTGATCGGACCATGGGCTGGCTATTATATAGGCTGGACTTATTGGTTAGGCTGGGTACTAGTCGGTATTGCTGATTTGTCTGCGGTCATTAACTATTTAAGTTTCTGGCTGCCCGAAGGCGCCAGTTTCTCACCCATGCAACAAGCCATGATTAGTTCAGGCTGTGTACTATTCATTTTAGGGCTTAACCTGCTTACTGTTAAGCTATTTGGTGAAGTTGAATTCTGGTTTGCGCTGATTAAGATTTTGGCCATTATTGGCTTGATTGGAGTGGGTGGCTACATGATCCTCACTCATTTCCAAGCTCCTCACGGTGATGTGGTGAGCATCAGTAATGTCTGGTCGCATGGCGGCATATTTCCAAAAGGCGTAAGCGGATTTTTGGCAGGTTTCCAGATTGCCGTGTTTGCCTTTATTGGCGTTGAATTGATTGGTACAACTGCTGCTGAAACGAAAGATCCAGAGAAAAATCTACCGAAGGCAATTAACGCGATTCCTGTACGTATTATTCTATTCTATGTGTTGGCACTCTTTGTGGTGATGTCAGTAACACCTTGGGATCACATTCGTGCAGATAAAAGTCCATTTGTTGAATTGTTCTTAAATGCAGGTATTCCTATTTCTGCAATTATTATGAACTTGGTTGTACTGTCTTCGGTGATGTCTTCAATGAACAGCGGTGTGTTTTCAACCAGTCGTATGCTGTTCGGTTTATCGAAAGATGGTCAGGCGCCAAGTGCTTTGGGGCGTTTATCAAAACGTGCCGTACCTTCAAATGGTTTAATCTTCTCATGTATTTTCATTATGGGTGGGGCAGTGCTTCAGTACTTTGTTCCAAACACCATGGAAGCATTTACTTTGGCAAGTTCACTCTGTGTGATTCTCTTTATTAGTGTATGGCTTCTGATCATGGCATGCTATTTACGTTACCGTAAGTTAAGTCCAGAGTTACATGCTAAATCGACCTTTAAAATGCCAGGCGGGGTGTTGATGGCGTATGTTGTCATTGCATTCTTCTTGTTCACTTTAGTGATTTTGGCACTAGAGCCAGATACATTAAAAGCGGTATATGTTAGTCCATTGTGGCTAGTTGTTTTAGGCGTTAGCTATCATGTGTTTTATAAACCACGCATGAAAAAACTAGGCCAAGAAACTTTTGAATAATTATTAATAATTTCAAAAAAGCCAATCGATCATGATTGGCTTTTTTATTTAGGTTCTTTAATCAACCAACAAATGCTGATATTTGTCAGCTTGTTTGCGTAGATAATCCCAGACGAGTTTAATGCGCGGTTCATGTTGTAAATCAACAAATGTCAGCATCCAAAATGTGTGGGTAAAACGAACTTGTTGCTCTAACACTTCTTCAAGTTCCTGTTTATCATCTGCCAAAAACTTGGGCAAAATCGCAAGTCCTGCACCCGCACTTACCGCAATTTGCTGGGCCAAAATACTGCTGCTACGGAAGTTAGCATTCAGCTTTAAAGGTAAACGTTCTAGACAATACAACTCAGGGCTATACACCAGATCATCAATATAGTTCACAAAGCGATGTTGGGTTAAATCTTCTAAGGCACGGATAGGCGGGTTTTGAGTCAGATAGTTTTTGCTACCATAAATTTTTAAACAATAATCTGATAATCGCGTAATGATGTAAGGGCCAGACGTAGGACGATCAATTGACACCACAATATCTGCCTCACGGTGTGAAAGCTTAATCATTTTTGGCACTGGAATTAGGTCGATGGTGAGCAGTGGATATTGAATCGAGAACTCAGCCAATAACCGAGCTAAAAACGCAGTACCAAAACCTTCAGGTGTGCCAATTCGCACACGACCTTGCAAAGGTTGGTGTGGTTTTTCAATTTGTAAGAAAGCTTGTTCCATTTGCTCAACTCGAGGAACCAGTGCCATCCCTTCGAGAGTTAACTCATAGCCCGTTGCTTCACGCTTAAACAGCGTTGTACCCAAAGCAAGTTCTAGGGCCTGAATTCGTCTTGCAACCGTACTGTGCTCGACACCAATAATCCGCGCAGCATTGGTCAAGGTTTTAGTCCGAGCTAAAACCAGAAAAAAATGTAGATGATCCCAATCCACTTTCATTTTTGTTGTAATCCTTGTGCATATTTGCACAACAATCGTGCATGAATTTCCGTTGGTGGTCAAAGTTTTCTTTGCTAGTCTCAATTGAAACTGAAATAAAGAAAATACGATCAAAAAGTATTTTCTAATAATTGAACACAATAAAAATATGGCCTACGGAGAGGTTATGAACACAATCCAAAAAATCGAATTGGAAACCGCTAAATTACTCATTAACGGAAATTTTATTGAATCTGAAACACAGGAATGGCAAGACATTATTAATCCTGCGACTCAGGAAGTGATTGGTCGCGTACCATTTGCAACGGTTAAAGAAGTTGACGCTGCTATTCAAGCTGCACAAGATGCTTTTGCTTCTTGGCGTCAGACTCCAATTCAGGCACGTATGCGCATCATGCTCAAGCTACAAGACTTGATTCGTGCCAGCATGAAAGAAATTGCACAAGTATTAACGGCGGAACAGGGTAAAACCTTGGCAGACGCTGAAGGCGATATTCAACGTGGTCTAGAAGTGGTTGAACATGCCTGTTCAGTTGGTACTTTGCAAATGGGTGAATATGTTGAAGGTGTAGCGCGTGGTGTAGACACTTATACCTTGCAGCAACCTTTGGGTGTCTGTGCGGGTATTACGCCGTTTAATTTCCCAGCCATGATTCCACTTTGGATGTTCCCAATGGCAATCGTGTGCGGCAATACCTTTGTTTTAAAACCATCAGAACAAGATCCGTTATCAACCATGATGCTGGTCGAGCTTGCGATTCAAGCAGGTATTCCAGCAGGTGTGCTCAACGTTGTGCACGGCGGTAAAGAAGTGGTTGATCGCTTGTGTACTCATAAAGACATTAAAGCGATTTCATTTGTAGGTTCAACTGCGGTTGGAACACATGTTTATAACCTTGCAGGACAACATGGTAAACGCGTGCAGTCGATGATGGGTGCAAAAAACCATGTGGTTGTGATGCCAGATGCCAATAAAGAGCAAACTTTAAATGCTCTAGTCGGCGCAGCGTTTGGTGCAGCAGGGCAACGTTGTATGGCATTGTCTGTTGCAGTCATGGTCGGTGACAGCAAACAGTGGATTCAAGAGCTAGTCGAAAAAGCCAAAACCTTAAAAGTAAACGCAGGCCATGAACCAAATACTGACATTGGCCCAGTGATTTCAAAACGTGCTAAAGCGCGAGTACTCGACTTAATTAATAGCGGTGTTGAGCAAGGTGCAGAGTTACTACTCGATGGTCGCGATGTTCAAGTTCAAGGCTATGAATCGGGCAACTTCGTGGGTGCAACGATTTTTAGTGGCGTAAATACCGACATGCGTATTTATAAAGAAGAAATCTTTGGTCCTGTCCTTTCAATTATTTGTGTAGACACACTTGATGAAGCGATTGCGCTTATCAACGCCAACCCATTTGGTAACGGTGTAGGTCTATTTACACAAAGCGGTGCGATTGCACGTACTTTCCAAAACTTAATTGATATTGGTCAAGTTGGTATCAATATTCCAATTCCTGTGCCAGTGCCTTTCTTTAGTTTTACCGGTTCAAGAGGTTCGAAACTGGGTGATTTGGGGCCATACGGCAAACAAGCTGTGCAGTTCTATACTCAAACCAAAACCATTACCAGTCGCTGGTTTGAAGATAGCCATGAAGTTGGCGGTGTAAATACAACAATTAGTTTACGTTAAGGGGATCACGGATGAATATCGCCTTTATCGGTCTAGGCAATATGGGCGGCAAAATGGCCCATAACCTACTTAAAGCCGGACTCAATGTTTATGGATATGACCTCAGTGAAGTTGCGATTCAGCACTTCGCCGAGGCAGGTGGGGTGGTGTGTGATAGCCCACAGGATGCAGCTAAACAAGCAGATGTGGTCATTACCATGTTGCCTGCGGCAAAGCATGTTAAAGAAGTTTACTTAGGTGAAAATGGTGTTTTAGAAGTACTAAAAGCAGGTAGCTTATGCATTGATAGCAGTACCATTGACCCACAAACCATTAAAGACATTACTGCTGCTGCGCATAGTAAAAATATTAAAATCTGTGATGCACCCGTCTCTGGTGGAACCATTGGTGCTCAAGCAGGAACCTTAACTTTTATGGTGGGTGCCGATGATCAAACCTTTAATGAAGTAAAACCTGTACTTAGCCACATGGGTAAAAATATAGTTCATTGTGGTGATGTCGGCGCAGGTCAAATTGCCAAAATCTGCAATAACCTGATTTTAGGTATTTCAATGGCTGCTGTTGCCGAAGGTATGGCACTCGGTGTAAAGCTGGGCATCGACCCACAAGCATTGGCAGGCGTCATTAACACCTCAAGTGGCCGTTGTTGGAGCTCGGATGTATGTAACCCATGGCCGCATATTAATGAAAATGCGCCAGCATCTCGAGGTTACCAAGATGGTTTTGCGACTCAGCTGATGCTAAAAGATTTAGGACTCGCTGTAGAGGCCGCGGGCCAAGTCAAACAACCAGTTATATTAGGTGGCATGGTGCAACAGCTGTATCAGCAAATGTGCATGCGCGGTAATGCCAATCTCGATTTTTCGAGCATTATTCAGCAATACCTGCCACAAGAGGCATAACGGTAAAGCCAAAGGATGGCTTTAAACACATAAACCCTGTCGTGAATAACAACAAATCCGGACTGAGGGAAAAGATATGATGGATTATCAAAATGCTGCACAGACTTTCGATTTGGAAAGCACTGCAAAACAGATGTTATCAGGTTCACTTGATGCCTTAAATGCTTGTTATGAATGCTGTGATCGACACGCAGATGGCGACAAAATTGCACTGTATTGGCAAGGAAAAGATGGACGAAAAGAGCAATATACCTTCCGTGAATTAAAAGAGTGGTCAAGTCAGTTTGCCAACTTTCTAAAATCACAAGGTGTAAAAGCAGGCGACCGTATTTCAGGTCTATTACCAAGAACACCTGAATTGATCGTGACTATTTTGGCAGCTTGGCGAATTGGTGCAGTCTATCAACCGTTGTTTACTGCATTTGGCCCAAAAGCAATTGAGCACCGTATTCAGCTTGCACAAAGTAAGCTGGTGGTGACCGATGTAGGTAACCGCAGTAAGCTTGATGAAATTGAGAATTGCCCTGCAATTGTGACGGTTGCCGATGTACAAGGTACTCCACTCAAAGCAGATGATTTTAATTTCTGGAATGAAGTGAAGCAGCAGTCTGATCAATGCGATTTGGTCATGCGTAGTATCCAAGATCCTTTCTTGCTTATGTTTACTTCAGGCACTACAGGTCCTGCTAAGCCATTGGAAGTGCCTTTAAAAGCACTGATTGCCTTTGGTCGATATATGCAAGATGCCATTGGTTTAACCGAAGAAGATTCATTCTGGAATATTGCCGATCCGGGTTGGGCGTATGGTCTGTACTATGCGATTACTGGGCCGTTATTCTTGGGTCACGCTACTTTGTTCTATGAAGGTGGTTTCAGCACAGATAGCTTATGCCAAATTGTGAAAGATTATAAAGTTAACAACTTGGCAGGTGCACCAACCGCTTACCGCATGATGATGGCGGCTGATCCAGCACAAATGGCGCCGTTAAAAGGGCAGTTTCGTATAGTGAGCAGTGCAGGCGAACCACTGAATCCAGAAGTAATACGTTGGTTTAAACAAGTTTTAGACGCTCCGATTTATGACCACTATGGGCAAACCGAAGTCGGCATGGTGGTGTGTAATCATCATGGTTTAAAACATGAAATTCATGCTGGTTCAGCAGGTTTCCCAAGTCCGGGCTACCGTGTTGCGATTGTCAATGAACAAGGTGAAGAGCTTCCAGCCGACACACCAGGAATTTTAGCAGTCGATATTAGCCAGTCTCCAATGATGTGGTTTGGTGGCTATAAAGAAAGCCGTAAATCGCCATTTGTTGGTCATTACTATTTAACAGGCGATACTGCCGAACTTCATGCTGATGGCAGCATGAGCTTTGTTGGTCGTAGTGATGATGTAATCACCACATCTGGCTATCGGATTGGGCCATTCGATGTAGAAAGCGCTTTACTCGAACATGATGCAGTGGTTGAGGCCGCAGTGATTGGTGTGCCTGACCCAGACCGTACCGAAGTGGTTAAGGCTTTTGTGATTTTAGCTACGGGTGTTCAGCCTACAGAGGCACTTGCTGAACAACTCAGCCAGTTTGTTAAAAGACGACTTTCTGCTCATGCTTACCCACGTTTAGTTGAATTTGTGAGTGAATTACCTAAAACTCCAAGTGGCAAAATTCAGCGCTTTTTATTGCGTAATCAAGAAATTGCTAAACAACAAGCTAAAGCAGGGTAAAGGAAATAATAATGCAATTTACCGAAGAACAATTACTTATCCGTGACATGGCGAAAAGTTTCGCCCAAGAACAAATCAAGCCTCATGCCAGCGATTGGGATCGGGACGGGACATTCCCGAAAGAAACCTTGGCTCAAATGGGGCAACTCGGTTTTATGGGTATGCTTGTTTCAGAGCAATGGGGTGGTTCAGACACGGGTAACTTAGCCTATGTACTAGCACTCGAAGAAGTAGCCGCAGCAGATGGTGCAACTTCGACCATTATGAGTGTACATAACTCGGTTGGTTGTGTGCCTATTTTAAAATTTGGGACTGACGAGCAAAAAGAGCGCTTTTTAAAACCTTTGGCACAAGGTGAAATGATTGGCGCTTTCGCTTTAACTGAACCGCATACTGGCTCAGATGCAGGAGCCATTAAAACACGAGCGGTAAAAGATGGCGATGATTACATTTTAAATGGTGCCAAGCAGTTTATTACCTCTGGTGATAATGCAGGTGTCATTATTGTGTTTGCAGTGACTGATCCGAGCGCAGGCAAAAAGGGCATTAGTGCCTTTTTAGTTCCACGCGAAACACCGGGTTACGAAGTGATTCGTGTTGAAGAAAAACTGGGTCTGCATGCGTCGGATACCTGCCAGATTGCTCTGACCGATGTGCGCATTCATAAAAGTCTCATGCTAGGCGAAGAAGGCGAAGGTTTAAAAATCGCACTTGCCAATTTGGAAGGTGGTCGTATTGGGATTGCTGCACAAGCAGTCGGTCTAGCACGTGCGGCGCTCGAAGAAGCGACCCGTTATGCCAAAGAGCGTATTACTTTTGGAAAGCCAATTTTTGAGCATCAAACCATCGCGTTTCGCCTTGCTAGCATGGCAACAGAAATCGAAGCAGCGAGACAACTGGTTCACTACGCTGCGCGTTTAAAAGAAGCAGGACAACCATGTCTCAATGAAGCTTCAATGGCTAAGTTATTTGCTTCAGAAATGACTGAGCGTGTGTGTTCGAGTGCACTACAAGTGTTTGGTGGCTATGGCTATCTCAGAGACTTCCCAATTGAACGTATCTATCGTGATGCCCGTATTTGCCAAATTTACGAAGGCACGAGTGATATCCAACGTTTAGTCATCGCACGTAGTCTATAAAATCAGAACAAGGAATAAGTAATGCAGTGGCAAAGTATTTTATTAGAAAAGCGTAATGGGGTTGGACTGATTACATTAAATCGCCCTCAAGCGCTCAATGCTTTAAACAGCGAATTAATTAGTGAAATTAATCAGGCATTAGATCAGCTCGAAAAAGACCGCGAAATTGGTTGCATCGTATTGGCAGGCTCAGAAAAAGCTTTTGCCGCAGGTGCAGACATTAAAGAAATGGCTGATTTAGCATTTCCTGATATTTATTTTGATGACTTTTTTCATCTTGCAGACCGTATCGCACAGCGCCGTAAACCTCTAATTGCAGCGGTGAGTGGCTATGCGTTAGGTGGTGGCTGTGAATTGGCGCTTATGTGTGACTTTATTTATTGTGCTGACAACGCCAAGTTTGGCTTACCCGAAGTCACCTTAGGGGTAATTCCGGGTATTGGTGGCACACAACGCTTAACCCATGCCATTGGTAAAGCCAAAGCAATGGAAATGTGTTTTACCGCTCGTCAAATGGGCGCTGTAGAAGCAGAACAAAGTGGTTTAGTTGCACGTGTGTTTAGCAAAGAAGAATTACTTGAACAAACCTTGCAAGCAGCTGAAAAAATTGCGGCACGATCTTTAACAGCAAACATGATGCTTAAAGAAACCATTAACCGCGCTTTTGAGGTGAATCTGACTGAAGGCTTACGTTTTGAAAGACGCATGTTTCATTCAATATTTGCAACATTTGACCAAAAAGAAGGAATGCAGGCGTTCGTTGAAAAACGAAAACCAAATTTTAAAAATCAATAAGAGATCAATAAAATGAATACAGAAAATCACTTAATGATTGAGCAACAAGGTAAGTTGGGCATGATTACCTTAGACCGAGTGACTCATCTCAACGCATTGTCGCTAGATATGATTAAAAGTATTGGTGCCCAATTGGAACTGTGGCGAAATGATGCTGCTGTTCAGGCAGTTTTAATCAAATCAAATAGTCCAAAAGCCTTCTGTGCAGGTGGAGATATCCGCTATCTCTATGACAGTTATAAAAATGGCACGGCTGATTACAAAGGCTACTTTAGTGCCGAATATAAAATGCTAAATATACTGCGTGAATATGAAAAGCCAATCATTGTTGTGCTTGATGGCTATGTATTAGGTGGCGGTTTTGGCTTGGCTCAGGCTTGCCACATTGTGGTGAGCAGTGAAAAGTCCAGATTTGCCATGCCTGAAACAGCGATTGGCTTTTTCCCAGATGTTGGTGCAACTCATTTCCTTTCTCGCCTTGATGATATTGGTGTTTATATGGCCATTACGGGTGAGCAGATCAGCAGTAGTGATGCGCTTTACCTCGATTTAATTGACTACCATGTGCCAAGCGAGCAGTTACAAGCTTTGCAAGATGCTCTCGTTGACGCGCCAAGTTTAAGCAAAGAGGGAATTGAACGTATCATTACCCGATTTATTACTCGCCCTGCCGAAAGTGAATTAAAACAATTGGCGGAAGGTATCCGTAAACACTTCGGATATCAGCATTTAGATGAAATCGAGCAAAGTCTTGAAAATGAACAAGATGAAAGTTTAAAGACTTGGGCAAGCAAGATGCTCAGCATTTTGCAGCAACGCTCATTTATTGCCAAGCAAACCAGTTTAAAACTGCAACATTTAGGTCGAGGGCTCTCTTTACCTCAGTGTATGCAGCTTGAACGTGATTTACAGGATATCTGGTTTGAACATGGTGACTTTATTGAAGGTGTCCGCGCTCTCATTGTCGATAAAGACAAACAACCACAGTGGCAAGAACGTAATTCGAAATTTGAACCAATTTTAGAAAAATTGAGCTAAACCGAATTACAAAAACATAAAAAGCTTAAGGAGATAAAGCGAGACCTGAAAATGCTTATGGTCAGGGCTGGTCATAAGCATAAAAAAGATAAAACAAGAAAATCTAAAAAGGATATTACGATGCAATCAATACATGGAAAAGGTTCAAATACTAAAAAGTCGTCACATCGATTAGCAGGTATCTCTAGCATGGTCGGCACCACCATTGAGTGGTATGACTTTTTTATTTACGGTGCGGCGGCGGCGCTCATTTTTAATAAATTATTTTTCCCAAATCTGGATGCACTTACCGGCGTGCTTGCTGCATTTGCAACTTATGCCGTTGGGTTTATTGGAAGACCATTAGGCGGCTTAGTCTTTGGTCATTTTGGTGACAAGATTGGCCGTAAATCGATGTTGCTACTGACCTTGATGCTCATGGGGATCCCAACCGTACTGATTGGCTTATTACCGACTTATGAATCAATTGGATATTGGGCTGCGATTGGTTTGGTTGTCTTGCGATTCATTCAAGGTATGGCAATGGGCGGTGAATGGGGCGGTGCTGTACTGATGGCCGTTGAACATGCACCCGAAGGCGGTAAAGGGTTTTGGGGAAGCTTGCCTCAAGCTAGTACAGGTGGTGGTTTAATGCTAGCCTCAATCGCGTTGGGTCTGGTGTCGTTATTACCTGAAGAAGCGCTGTTTAGCTGGGGTTGGCGTTTACCATTTCTTGCCAGTATTATTTTACTGGCAGTAGGTTGGTATATTCGTGTAAAAGTGCCAGAGTCACCAGATTTCGAAAAAGTAAAACAACAGTCTGAAGAAGTCAAAGTTCCTGCTTTACAGGTTTTTAAAAACCATCCAAAGCAACTCATCACTATTATTTTGGCTCGCGCTGCCGAGAATGCATGGTTCTATATTGCCTCAACATTTACATTGGCTTATACCACTGCACAACTTGGAATCCCGCGCCAAGACATTTTATTTGCCACCATTTGCGGCGCAGCCGTCATTTTATTTATGACGCCGTTATGTGGACATTTGTCGGATAAAGTCGGCCAACGCAATATGTTTATGTTTGGTCTATGCATATTGGCGCTTTACTGCTATCCATTTTTTACCATGCTCAATACAAAAGATCCGGTATTAGTGTGGACAGCAATTGTTTTGGCAATTGGCGTTGTGTTCCCAATTATGTATGCGCCGCAAGCTCAGCTTTTTGCACGTCAATTTCCAGCGGAAATTCGTTATAGCGGAATCTCGATTTCGGTACAGTTGGCTGGCGTATTAGGTGGCGGTTTAGCACCGATGATTGCTACTAAATTGTTGAGTGTCGGGCAGGGTAATCCATATCTAATTATGCTTTATATTGGAAGTATGGCTGTAGTCGCAATTATATCGACGTCATTTATGCCGCGTGATTGGAGTGCTAAAACGGATAAAGCTTATTATAAAAAGTCGAATTTAAATTTAAAAACCAAAATTGATTAATAGGTATTCATGTTTCTTAATCGTATTGCTACCTAACTATATAAAAATTGGGACTCATGCCAAAAATAGGTATGAGTCCCAAATAAGAAATTAAATATCAATCAAGCATGCAAACATCGCATAGCCATCAATAACCATGGGTGGGCCTGCACGATGAGCACGAAAACCCGCAGCACGTAATAACCGTTCTACCCCCAGAGGAGAGGTGGTAATGAGTTGTTTTGCACCTTGTTCTCTTGCAAAGTTGATAGATTCTTGCAGAATTGCAATAGAGACGGGCGATGACACAGCTTGACTAGCTGAAGATGGCGGATTCGAGAAATCTACTGCTGAGAATCTTGATAACTCCCAAATTTCTGGTGAGCAAGGAATAGGCATTCCATTAAGTAATTGAGGAAATATCTCACCAAGTAAATAAGGTTGAGTAGTCGGTAGTAATCTGGCACAACCAATAATATTAGATTCTCTATCTTGAGCGACGACATAGGCGGTATCGACTTTGTCAAACTGATCTAATTCTTCATTATTAGGACAGTTCAACTCCCAACCTAAATATTCAACAAATACCCTATAGCGGTAATTTTTAAATTTAGTATATAGGCCTTCTGAAAAATTATTTTGAAATCCAGCAATAACATTCATTACAAGTGCTTCCACTTATTTTTCAAGTGACTTTACTTAACAGGTGAGGAAGCGGTAACTGTAAGAATTTACAGGTTTCTAAGAGAAATATGGAGTTAATTTAGCCATTGTTTGGGTTGTATTGATTTGGGCATAAATGAACTGTTCCCAGAACAAAGTATCGATTTTCTTTTCAATTAGTGTTTCAGTAACTTCAAATCCAATATCTGTACCAGATACATCAACAAGCATAATATTGCTTCGAGGCAGGCCAATTCTTTTTATACTTGTGATGCCATTGTACTCAATAAATTCCCAATCCCATCCCGTGCTTAAAGCTGGGGTCAGTGATGTTACCCATTCAGTAAAACCATAATAGAGAATTTGAGAATCTTCAATTTGTGTTGATTCAACAATAGATATGAGGTGTTGGAGCGGATAGTTCATGAGCTGGTTTTCATTCATTCGAATAAAACCATCTGCTGATATTGAGAAATAAGGGGGGATGGTGACCATGCTACCTGTTCAAGTGACTTGAATTGGGGTTCAATGGATAAATAACATAAATTATTGCCAATAAAATACTGTTATGTTTAACAGGTTAAATGTAATTGTATGGCATACACCGTTAAGCTGTTCTTACTAGAGAGTTATTCAGCCTTTAAGGCTTACTTATGAAAAAACGAGAATTTTGTAGTTTTAATATGCAAACTGCCTTTTAAAAAAATGCTAAGTAGATTGGTGTTGTTGTAGAAGTTTTAGTGTGCATCAAGTCTTATTGTTAAAATAATAATACTAAGCAAGGTGATTTATAATGTAATTGCTTGATTTATTAAATTATTAAAGGTGTGTTTAGTTTATTTGTATAATAATTAGTAAAATTATATCGGCTAGATAGGTGATAGAAAATATTGTTTAATTAAATTAATGAAAACTGAATATTAATAATGATTAATAGATCTTCTGATCTTTTTTAAAATACTTATTTTTTTGTAATAAAATGCATCCTGTAAAATTCAATTTTTCAAGCATAATCCGCACATGGAATATAACAACCTTGGAAGCTCTTATAAATTTAGTTTGTCTGAATAATTTGCAATCATATCTGGCTTAAAAGAGTTGTTAATTAGGTGATGAATTCAAAATCTGAAATTGAGAAATCAGATAAATAAAATTAGGTATTTAAAAGCTTTGTTGAAATAAAGGTAAACGAAGAGACCTACGCTTCAATTGGATTGTTTGAATTCACAATGTGCAACTGAAAAAAAATGATTTGTGAATGGAGTCTAATGAGAGTAAATGGAAAATTGGCAAGAGGACTTATTATCAGAATTTCTGATCGTACAAAATGAATACCAGCTGTTTGAAATCGTTAAATCTACAGCTTCAAAGCTTGGATTTGATTATTGTGCTTATGGTATGCAGTCGCCATTATCTATTGCTGAACCAAAAACGATTATGTTGAATAATTATCCAGAAGCATGGCAAAAGCGTTATTTGGAACAGCATTATGTGAAGATAGATCCAACTGTGCAGCATTGTATGGTATCACTTCAACCTCTTGTCTGGTCGAGCCAATCTGCAAAGACACAAGAAGAAAAAGATTTCTGGGAGGAGGCGCGCTCTTATGGCCTTAATGTCGGTTGGGCTCAGTCAAGCCGTGACTTTATTGGAACCAGAGGGATGCTAACACTCGCAAGATCCAATGACCAATTGTCGGAAAAAGAGCAAAAGTCACAATATACAAATATGTATTGGTTGTCTCAAACTGTGCATTCTAGCATTGCTAAAGTTGTAAATGAGGTGGAATTCGCTCAGTTTAATCTTTATTTAACGAACCGAGAAAAAGAGGCACTGCGTTGGACTGCTGAGGGTAAAACGTCAGCAGAAATTGCCCAGATTCTAGGGGTCACTGAAAGAACAGTAAATTTTCACCTCGGAAATTCAATGCAGAAGTTAAATGTGAATAATAAAATTTCAGCAGCTATTCGAGCTGTGATGTTAGGACTTTTATAAAAATATACGTATAAATAATACATCTGAATAAAGTAAATGCTTCTAATATTTATATTTTAAATCAATCATTACTATAGCTTATTATAAAAGCTATTTATCTGAGTTTTATTTTAAAATTAAACCAACTGGAAAAATTTAATTTCATATTATTTTAGTATTCATGACCTTATGACGAAAGTCAAAAAATTAATTGTATTGATTTATAAAAGTATATGTTGGTTGTGAGAAATTATAATGTTGAAATATGATTTATTTTTAAATGAATAATATGGGTGGATTGTTAATCTATACTTAAATAGCTTATTGCTATAAGAAATTAAATCTCAAAAAATCAAAAACTAAAATATCAATAAAAGAATTATACGAGCTAAGAATTCGCTGATGTATTGAAAGCTTTTAGACACTTTTTCAACTACTAAAAAAGTAAAGATGAAAATAAGTTTAATATTTAATCTAATTGCAAAAAATAGAAATGAGTAAAAGGATTTATAAAAGGTGTCTAGCTTCTCGATTTTTATAAATATAGACCAACCTGTAAGCACTTACAGGTGTAATAAATGATGCCCAACCATAAAATATAATGTGAATTTATATTTTAAACAAAAAGTATATTCATTTTTATTAAAAGCCCCGACGAGAAATGTAATTTCTAAATTAGCGAATTTTAAGGGTGCATTATAATTAATCGGAGTAAGTTATGGCTGTAATGGATACGGATAATATCATTGCAACATTGGAATCCCACGCAAATTTAAATGGAAGTAAGGTTGCTTTCGAGTATTTAGGGCGTCAATCGGGTGGTATTCAGTCTCTTACGTATAAAGATTTGAACGCTCGGGTTCAACATCAAGCTCAGGTATTAATGAATCTTGTAGACAGTGGTGATCGCGCTGTATTGCTGTTTGAGCCTGGGTTGGACTTTATCGTATCGTTCTTTGCCTGTCTAAAAGCTAAAATTATCGCGGTACCAGTCAGCCTACCTTTTAATCGTAATGGTTTTTCTAATATTTTGAATATTATGAATGACTGTGAGCCAAAAATAGTACTCACCACCAAAAAGATTCTTGAGCTATCAGGTCTGATCACATTAAAAGCTCAAAATGAAAGCTTAATATTACATGCCGTTGATGCTGAGCTACAGCGTGATTTGGTACAAAAAGATTTCCCGCTCATTACTGAAGAAGATATCTGCTTCCTGCAATACACTTCGGGATCAACAGGTTGGCCTAAAGGGGTAATTGTTACCCATAAGAATATTATGGCAAATGAAGTCATGATTGCTGAAGCTTTTGGCACACAACCTGAAGATATTGGTCTTACATGGCTACCTGTTTACCACGATATGGGGTTGATTGGTTCAGTTTTGCAAACTGTGTATGTGGGCCTGACTTGCTATGTCATGTCACCGCTAGACTTTATTCGTAAGCCTCTAAAATGGCTGCAATTTATCAGTGAAAAAGGTGTCACAATTACTGGTGGACCAAACTTTGCTTATGAATTATGTCTGCACCGCATCTCTGATGAGCAGGCTGCATCGCTTGATCTGAGCCGTTTACGGGTGCTGTTTAATGGTGCTGAGCCGATCAAGGCTCACGTCATGCAACGCTTCATGGAAAAGTTCAATACCCAGTCGGAACTGAAACTAGATACTTTCTTGCCATGCTATGGACTGGCAGAAGTTACGCTTTTAGTTAGTGGTGTGACTGGTCCTCTCAATGCAATTTCAATCGATCGTGACAAGTTAAATGCCAATCTGATACAGGCCAGTCAAGATCAGACCGCCGTGCAAGTGGTGAGCTGTGGCAAGATCTCGGCACATATTGATTGCCGTATTGTCAATCCGCATACCCGTCAAGAAGTAGCAGCTCATGAAGTTGGTGAAATCTGGCTAGCAGGTGAGAGCGTTACAGCAGGTTACTGGCAGAAGCCAGAGGTCAATCAGGAAACTTTTGCGGCGACTATCATTGATGACGCGGGTCAACCGAGTCAAGTGCACTACTTGAGAACGGGTGATATGGGCTTTGTCAAAGACGGAGACCTATATGTAACTGGCCGCCTTAAGGATGTGATTATCATTCGTGGCAAGAACTATTACCCGCAAGATATCGAGTGCTCTGTTGAAATGGCACATCCTGCTGTTCGTAAAGGCTGTGTTGCGGTAGTGAATGTTGCTGATTCTGAGGGTGTTACGGTTGTACTTGAGATCAAGAAGAAATCACTAGACAAGACTCTCAATTTTGAAGCCATTAGAACTCAGGTCAAGGAACAAGTGACAGCTGATATTGGCTTGCCTGTAGAAGGTGTCTATTTACTGCATCAAGGCCGAATTAACAAAACTACTAGCGGCAAAATTAGAAGAAGAAAAATTAAAGAGCAGATCGAACGCGGTCAACTGGTCTGTTTAACCCATCCAAACCGTAGAACGGTGATTGCTCGAAACTATGTCAAAAACGGCTTAGAAGTCATCCGTGATCGTGAGCAGCGGGGGCAGCTGATTCGTTATAGCTCCAATCTTCTCAACTCAATGATCAAGGAACGTGAAGTACGCACGCTGATTTTTAATCGTCTGAAAAGTGCTTTGTTTTAACCCTTACCCTTTAATCATTTGAGTGAAAATCCATGTCACTTACATCCAATTTGCGGCAGTTTCAGTCTGCTGCTCGTCTGGAGCAAATTTTAGGCTCCGTACATGATAACAACAACGATTTTTCTTGGCCCGCTGCCATCGAGCGTGATGAGAAAGAGCAATATCCTCAGCGTGCTGTTGATTTTCTGAATGCGGTGGGTATGAACCGTTTCTATGTACCTTCAGAGCTCGGAGGTCGTATGGAAATTGGTGAAGAGTTGCTATATCTGCATCGTGTGTTGGCACGACGAGATCTAACTATCAATTCGACCTATAGCACGAATGCTTGGTCTGTGATCGTATGGATCGGCGGTAATGCGAATCAATGCCAAAATATTGCTAGTCGAATTTTAAGTGGTGCTGCTCCAGCACTGGCTTATAGCGAGAAAGCGCATGGTGCTGACCTATTATCTAGTGAAGTGACAGCCCAGTCTGCCGAGAGTAAATACATCTTAAATGGCGAAAAATGGTCAATCAACCGCGCCACTTTAGGAGACTCTTTAAGCCTGATCGCTAAAACATCGAACGATCGTGGACCACGTAGTTTGAGCGCATTCTGGCTTGATAAGCGTCATATGGCTTCTAAAGGAACCTATAGTCTGAACCGCCTGCCAACAGTGGGTATGCGTGGTTTAGATATTAGTGGTATTGGCTTTAACAACGCTGAAATTCACAAAGATGCTTTGATCGGTGAAGAGGGCCAAGGGTTAGAACTTGGACTCAAAACCCTACAGGTAACGCGTGCATATTGCAGCAGTTTCTCGCTGGGGGCTGGCGATACGATGCTACGAATCGCGACCGAGTTTGCTATCGAACGCGAGTTATATAACAAAAAAGTAATAAGCATTCCACTGGTGCGTGAGCAGCTCGCTACAGCCTATGCCTATCTATTAGCAGCGGAGGTGTTATCACTCGTTGGCGCGCGCGGATTACACGTTTGTATTAATCAGTTCAGTACATGGTCGCCAATCGTCAAGGTACTGGTGCCTGAGTATGTAGAGTCACTTGCCAAGATCACTTCTTCAGTGCTTGGGTCACGTTTCTTCTTAAGAAATGCATATGCAGATGGAATGTACCAGAAAGCATTCAGAGACCATCTGATTGTTAGTGTGTTTGACGGAAGTAGCACCGTTTGTCTAGACAGTCTGAGTTTTCAGCTCAAATCAGCCAATAAAGGTCGTAGCAAAAAAGCCGACCATCTCAACCAAGCCGAAGCCAAAGCACTCTATCGTCAGTTGTATGACTTACAAGTGGAGACAGACGCTATTGATTTCCGTGGGCTTGAGATTTTCAACCGAGATGGCGATTTGGTGATGGAGTCACTGGAGACAATCATTGAAATGCTCAACGATGCCGAAGCCACAGTAGGGTTGTCTACTGAAATGCTATCTACGCTACGTGAGCATGCAGATCGGCTTCTGGTTGAACAGCGTACATTAGATCAAAAAATTCAGAATTACTTTTCAAGCTCTGAGGAAAGCAAAGAGTTTGAAACGTTGCGTTTTAGTCTCGCTCGAGGCTACGCAGAACTGTTTGCCCGCATTGCTGTGCTGGGTTTCTGGGTCTTCAACCGTCATGGCTTAAGGACTGCTTTAAAGGATGGAGCATGGTTGATCATTTTCCTAAATGCTGCTGAAGGGCAGACCTCTCCTCCTATTACGTCATTACGTGAAAGCACATTAGCAGATTTGCTAGACCGAATTTCAACCAACCACATGTTATCTGTTATCGATTTCGCATTGGCACCGCGTGATGCCAAACCAGTTAAAGAGGAGATTACCCCATGAATAAGGATAAAGTTTACTGGAGCGCGATCATTCGTACGCTAGTAGCTAAAGAGATGCGTGTAGAGCCTGAGACGATTGATCCAGAGCAGAAATTTACCAGTTATGGTCTTGATTCAATTGTTGCTTTGTCTGTGTCTGGGGACTTGGAAGATCTGACAAAACTGGAACTTGAGCCGACACTGCTATGGGATTACCCAACAATCAATGCATTGGCTGAATATCTAGTTTCTGAGTTGCAACAGGGAGTTGCTTCATGAATAACATTGCGAGTATAGAACCAAAAATTCTGTCGCGTCATGCGATTTCTGCAGAACAGCTTGGTATTTGGTATATCCAGCGTCTTGAGCCAACTTGCAGTGCCTACAATATGGTGGTGGCTTTTGATGTGAAGGTCAACCAGCCATTAGGCAACAAGCCGATGGAGATTTTGGAAGCAGTGTTACATGATTATCCGTTACTACGTGTAAGCATGCCTGCCAATGATCAGGGTATCGAGCAAATCATTTGGGATCGTGTATATCCTAATATCATTCTCTCTGATGCTCGTCATGTTGAAGCTTCTGATTTGACGAAATTAGTCGAACAGGATACCAAGCAACCATTTGACCTGACTCAGCCACCGTTGTGGCGTATCCATTGTTATGAGCGTGGTCAGAATCACTATGTGATTGCAGTTGTGATTCATCATGCCTTAATGGATTTCTGGTCGATTGGTCTATTGCTGCGTGATGTCTGCAAGCGTTTTGGACTGGTAACAGACTCAAATCTAGTGAACGGAATCGAGTTCGCTCAATATGCAGATAAGCAGAAGAGCAACGTGATCGGTGATGCTGATGAAAGCTTACTGTTTTGGAAAAATGCGTTAAAGCATGCTCCACATGTGCATAGCATTCCACTTGATTATCCACGTCCAGCTGTGCAACAACATAAAGGTAGCTCGGTAATTTTCCGTGTACCTGAGTCAGTATCGTCTGGTCTTGTAAACTTGGCGAAAGATTATGAAATTACCTTGTTCGGTCTTGTATTATCGGGCTTCTATATCCTGCTGAACAAACTATCGAATGAAAATAATCTAGTCGTTGCCACAGCAGTAGCAGGCCGACTTGAACGTTCTTTGCGCAATGCACTAGGACAGTTTGTTAATACAATTGCTCTTAACATAGACATCGATGCTGATCAGACTTTACGTCAATTTACACAGCAGGTGCAGGAACAATTAAAACAGAGCCTCAAGCATCAAAAAGTTGCTTTTTCCAGAGTGGTTGAAGCTGTTTCACCAAAGCGTGATGGCAGTATTAATCCATTGGCTCAGGTTGGAATGTTCTGGGAACGTCTAGGTGGTTTGGATGAGTTTAAAGAACTACTCTTGCCAATCCAAAATCCAGCTACTTTAGCCGGTCAAGACCTTACGCTAGGAAGCTTTCCAGTTCGCCAACAAGAAGGCCAACTAGATATTATGCTAGAAATGGGCGGTGAATATCAGGGTGAACTGGTTGGTGTACTGAAATACAACTCTGAAATATTTTCTGCTGAGTCTGCCGAGAATATGGTGCAACTACTACAAGTTGTACTATCGGAAATGGTGGCTCATCCTGAACGTAAGATCGTTGAGTTAGATATCGCACCTGATTATGCGAATGGTATTCAGCTAGGCTATCTACGTGGTCAGGTGACTGATTATCCTCGACATGATCTACTGGGAATGATTCTAAAGCAGATCGATGAGCGTGGTCACAATCATGCTATGACCTCTAGAGACCATGCAGTCAGCTATCATGAGTTAGGTCAGCATATTGCTGGGATTGCTGAATATTTACGTGCACATGGCATTACCAATGGGGATCGTGTAGGTCTGATGGTAGACCGCACTGTGCTATTGCCCGCGGCAGTCCTCGGAATCTGGGCGGCAGGAGCAGCATATGTACCGTTGGATCCTAGTTTCCCAAGAGAACGTTTGCATAACATCGTAGAAGATGCTGAACCTAAAGTCATCTTGACTCAAACTGACTTGATGGATGCTCTTACAGTCTCTGTACCACGTCTAGATATCAATCAAGCTGGTGTTATTCCCCTTGAGCAAGTACGTGAGACGCTTGCCTTTGGTGATACCGCTTATGTGATGTACACCTCCGGCTCGACAGGTAAACCTAAAGGCGTGCGTATTGGGCATCCTTCAATAGCTAATTTCTTACTGTCTGTGAATGATAGGCTGCAAGCAACTGCTGATATGCAGTTATTAGCAATCACTACTTATGCGTTTGATATTTCTGTTGTTGAACTATTGATTCCACTGATGTACGGCGGTGTGGTGCATGTGTGCCCACGTGAGATATCTCTAGATGGGAACCTGCTGGTTGAGTATATGCAGGCGAAGTCAATCAATGTTATGCAGGCAACGCCGTCCTCTTGGAAAATGCTATTGGACAGTGAGTGGAAAGGTATCCCACATCTAACTGCACTTAGCGGAGGCGAAGCGCTAGATCCTGTACTCGCAGAAAAACTACTGAGCAAAGTCAGCTGCCTTTGGAATGTCTATGGCCCGACCGAGACAACTGTGTGGTCCAGTGCAGCCCACATCACCGATGCCAAATATATTGATTTAGGCGAACCAATGGCGAACACCCAGCTTTATGTTCTCGATGAACAGCAGCGATTGGTTCCACGAGGTGTTATGGGAGAGCTCTGGATTGGAGGCGATGGTCTTGCAGTCGATTACTGGCATCGACCTGAGTTGACAGATGCACAATTTAGAACTTTACCATCCCTACCAAATGCTGGTCGACTCTATCGCACCGGAGATAAAGTCTGTCTGCGAATGGATGGGCGTTTGACTCATCATGGACGTCTGGATTTTCAGGTCAAAATCCGTGGATTCCGTATTGAGCTAGGCGAAATCGAGAATGTTCTCAAACAGATCGATGGTATTACAGATGCAGTAGTCTTGGTTAAGACCACAGCCGACAATGATCAGAAACTGGTGGCTTATGTGACCGGACATGACATTGAAATGGCTAGTTTAAAAAAGACTCTGCAAATCCATCTTCCGGCTTATATGGTGCCAAGTACGTTTATCCGATTGGATGAGTTTCCAATGACGGCTAACAATAAGTTAGATCGTAAAGCATTCCCTGAGCCAGTGTTTGAGCAGAGCAACGATTATGTTGCTCCACGCGATTCGATTGAAATCGAGTTATGTACTACCTTTGAGCAGATTTTGTCAGTCAAGCGAGTTGGTATACATGATGATTTCTTTGAATTAGGTGGGCATTCATTACTGGCTGTGAAACTTGTCAATCATCTCAAGAAGGTATTTGGTACCGAATTATCAGTTGCTTTACTTGCACAGTACTCAACTGTTGAGAGTTTGGGGGAGATCATCCGTGAAAATAAAGAAATCAAACCTTCAATCGTAATCGAACTGCGCCGCGGAACTTATGAACAGCCGCTATGGCTCTTCCATCCGATTGGTGGCAGTACCTTCTGTTATATGGAACTCTCGCGTCATCTCAACCCGAACCGTACTTTACGTGCTATTCAATCTCCGGGTCTGATTGAAGCAGATGCTGCTGAAGTAGCGATTGAAGAAATGGCGACACTCTATATTGCTGAAATGCAAAAAATGCAGCCTCAAGGGCCTTATTTCCTCGGTGGTTGGTGTTTTGGCGGTGCGATTGCATACGAGATCAGTCGTCAGTTGCGTCAAATGGGACAACAGGTCACAGGGATTGTCATGATCGATACACGTGCTCCAATTCCAGAGAATGTGCCTGAAGATGCTGATGATGCCATGCTTTTGTCTTGGTTTGCTCGTGATTTGGCTGTGCCTTATGGCAAAAAGCTGACGATATCAGCGCAATACTTGCGTGAATTGAGTCCAGATCACATGTTTGATCATGTGCTTAAAGAAGCTAAGGCCATCAATGTCATACCTCTGGATGCTAACCCATCAGATTTCCGACTTTACTTTGATACTTATCTGGCTAATGGCGTCGCACTTCAAACCTATTTCCCAGAGCCTGAAGATTTTCCGATCCTCTTGGTTAAAGCCAAAGATGAGTCTGAAGATTTTGGGGAAAGTCTCGGCTGGGATCATTTGATCAAAGATACGCTTACAC
Source organism: Acinetobacter sp. V104_13 (assembly GCF_031798995.1). Lineage (NCBI taxonomy): Bacteria > Pseudomonadati > Pseudomonadota > Gammaproteobacteria > Moraxellales > Moraxellaceae > Acinetobacter > Acinetobacter sp. V104_13. Next base: position 123,947 of record NZ_JAVQNP010000022.1, read on the forward strand.
AAGTGGATCTACCTGGTGACCATTCATCGATTATGTTCGCTGAGAACGTTGAGGCTGTGGCCAAAGCAATTGATCAGATGTACCCAATTCCTGCATAAGAAATACAAGAAGGTAGAACCACTATGGTGACCATAGAACATGCTTTCCTTATACCAGCCGAAATTGATAAGGTTTTTAAATATCTTGCAAACCCTGGCAATGATGCAAGCTGGCAATTGTCATGTAGGCATTCAGAGTTACTAGACACTACTCCGCGTGTGGGCAGCAAGTATGAACTCAATTTGAGCTTTGCTAGTCGTGAGTTGGCCTTTAAAGGTGAGATTACACATCTGGTACCGAACGAATTGTACGCCTTCCAAGTATTAGAAGGACCGTTTTATTACAAAGGTACTTATCGCTTCAAACCGCATCCAGAAGGTACATGGATTGAATGGTTGTTTGAGGCAGAGCCGGGCGGCTTTTTTGGTGTATTTCCTAATGCACTGCTAAAAAAGATGGTTCTTGCCCAGTTCAAGAAAGATCTTGCTAATCTTCAGGCGCTGGCTCAGAAGGGCGGAACCTATGAGGCAGTGAGTACGCAAACGCAAGAGATTGAAGAGCCATCGCCAGAGATCAAAAAACCATTGCAGGAGATCAAAGAATCATCGCAAGAGATCGAAAAACCACTTCAAAAGACTCATCTAGTGATGGAGCAATATGCGCGATGGATTCTCAGACATCGCCGTATTGTACTGACAGTGGTCATGCTCTTGACGATTGCTTTGGCATATCTTGCATCTGGCGTAAAAATTATTATTGATCCAGGTGCACTTGCACCGAATGGGCATCCTTATATCACCTCGACCAAGCTGATCGAAAAAAAATTCGGCTCCAAGTATATGGTCGTGATCGGTATTACACCGAAGCAAGGTGATATTTATCAGCCGCAAGTGTTGGAAAAAGTCAAACGTATTACCGAAGAAGTGGACAACGCCCCCGGCGTTGTTCGATCAACTATGATGAGTTTGGCTGCACGTCAAGCGAAAGGGATCATGGCTAATTCGGAAGGGTTTGATGCCAAGAAATTATTGCCGACCAGTTCAGTCACTCAGGATGATATCGATCAACTGAAAAAAGTGTTGGCAATGAATCCAACTTATATGAATTCAGTGGTGTCTAAAGATCAAAGAACTGCTGCGATTTTGCTTGAGCTTGAGGAAAGTCCAGAGGGCTTCCAGAAGATGATGGCTCCGATCAACAAAATTGTAGAAAGCGAACAATCTAAAGATATGACGCTCAGTGTCGGCGGTAATCCTGTCTATCTAGATAAAGCTGAAGATTACTCTAAGCGTATCAATATCTTGTTCCCGATTGCCGTACTGGTGATTGGATTGTTGCACTTTGAAGCATTCCGCAGTAAGCAGGGTTTGATTCTGCCACTCGTTACAGCTTTGCTTGCTGTGGCATGGGGTATGGGCATGATGGGGCTGTTTAAACAGCCGATGGATATCTTTAACTCGCCTACACCAATTTTGATTCTGGCCATTGCAGCAGGGCACGCCGTGCAGTTGCTCAAGCGTTACTATGAAGATTTTGATCGTCTGATTGCTCAAGGGATGGAACCTAAAGCTGCCAATAGCGAAGCTGTGGTGCAGTCTTTAGTTCGTGTTGGTCCAGTTATGGTGCTGGCTGGTGGAATTGCGGCGGCTGGATTCTTCTCTCTGTTGACCTTCAATATTCCGACTATTCGTTCATTCGGTATTTTTACTGGAATCGGGATCATCAGTACGCTGATCATTGAGATGACTTTTATTCCAGCACTACGCTCAATGTTGCCACCGCCTTCGGTTACGAAGGTCAAACGCAAAGGGCTACCGATCTGGGATTGGATTCCAAATCGTATTGGCGATGCCATTTTGTCAGTTCGTCCACGAATGATATTAATGACTGCAATTGCGACAATTGGTGTCTTTCTTGCGATCGGCACGAGCCGTATTGTGGTAGATAACGATAGTCGGAATTTCTTCTCTCGTGACCTACCGATGCAGCAGGATGACAGGTTCTTGAATCAGTCACTTGGTGGCACAAACAGCCTTTATATTATGGTCGATACGAAGGTCCGTGACGGTATTGAAAACCCAGAGATCCTAAAAGCGATTGATAATACAGAGAAGTTCGCGAATTCAATTCCAGAGGTTGGTAAAACAATCTCTATCGTGGACTATATCAAAAGGATGAATCAGGCAATGAATGCCGATCAGCCACAGGCATTTCAGGTTCCTGCAACCAAAGATGTTGTTGCTCAATATCTGCTGTTGTATTCAATGTCTGGTGAGCCGACTGATTTTGAATCCTACATTGATACTACTCAGCGCTATGCCAAGATCACGATTCTTATGAAAACGGGTAGCAACCACCGTATCAAAGAAATCCTTGAATCGCTAAAAACGTATATGGCGGCTCAATTGGGGGACAAGGCTGTAGTGAGTTTTGGTGGTGACGTGACGCAAACCATTGCTTTGACTGAAACAATGGTTCACGGCAAGCTTATGAACATTCTACAAATTTCATTTGCCGTATTCTTTATTTCAGCACTGGTCTTCCGTTCGATTTCAGCTGGACTGATTGTTCTGACACCACTTTTGTTCTCAATTCTTGCCATCTTTGGTGTGATGGGCTGGCTCGACATTCCGCTCAATATTCCAAACTCCCTTATCTCGGCCATGGCTGTAGGTATTGGTGCGGATTACGCAATTTATTTCCTCTATCGTTTGCGTGAAATCTTGCGCGAAGAAGGTGGAGATATCAAAGATGCTATTCGTAAAACATTAAGTACTGCTGGTAAAGCTTCTCTTTTTGTCGCGACTGCGGTCGCTGGCGGGTATGGCGTATTGTCGTTGTCGCAAGGCTTCCACGTACATCAATGGCTGGCGATGTTTATTGTGATTGCGATGCTTTTCAGTGTGTTTGCAACCTTAATTATGGTACCTACAATGATTCTAATATTAAAACCTCGTTTCATCTTTTCCTCAAATAAGAAGAGCATCCCTGTTGCACAAACTGTCGTGACAAGCCTTTTGTTGGGTACTGCACTCACCTTTTCATTACCTAAAACATCTCATGCAGATGAAGTTCAAGACATTGTTAATCGTAGTGATGATGCCTCTAAATTTCTGACCTCAAGTGCTAGTGCCAAATTTATTTTGACTTCTAAAAATGGTGAGCAACGTGTGCGCTTGACTAAAAATATGACCAAGCTTGCTGGAAATACTCAGAACAATATGCGTTTGACCGAGTTCATCTCGCCTGCAGATGTACAGGGAACCACGACGCTATTGATTGAGAACTCAAAAGGCAGTGATAGCATGTTTGTCTATTTGCCTGCATTGAAAAAAGTACGTCGTCTTGCCTCAGCGAATAAGGGGGATGCTTTTATTGGTACGGACTTTAGTTATGGTGATGTACTTGGCTATAAGCTAAGTGACTGGAAGTACACGAAACTTGCAGATAGCAAATTTAATGGCAAAGATTGCTACATGATCGAAGCAACGCCAATTAATAATACGGTGAAGAGTGACTTTGGTTATAGCAAACGTCGCATGTGCATTCTCAAAGACAACTTTGTTACAGCAACCATTGATATATGGGACACAGCAGGCAAACCGTTAAAGCATATTGAGTTCATGGATATCCGTCCTTATGGCAAAGTGAAACCAAGATGGCAAGCCATGAAATCTATGGCGAAGAATCTGCAAACTCAGCATATGACACAAGTGATCGTTAATGATTTTGTCGCTGAGAAAACTTTATCCGATAAGATTTTCTCACCGCAGAGTCTTGAAAAATGACGCAAGGTGCCTATTGGGTATTCGCATGCTGCAGTAGCTTTATGCTGCTGCAGCATGCTTATGCAGATGACAGCGAAATGAGTTTTGTAAGCCAGAACTCAGCCAGACTCGATGTCTGGTCATCAGATCGTGATTTAAGTTCGTTAAAAAACATTGGGCAAGCAAGTTTCTGGTCCAATGGTACGCTCAAGTTTAACCCTGAGTTTAAGATCCATTACGACATAAATATTGGAGACGAAACGGACCATACTGTAAACCCAGATCAGGTGAGTAAGGTGAATCGCAACTTACGTGAGTTGTACGCCTCTTACAACTGGGATCAGACGTTCTATCTTGATGTTGGCCGCCAGATTGTAGTCTGGGGGAGAGCTGATGGGATTAATCCAACAGATAATCTATCACCCCGTGACTATACGCGCCTAGTACCAGATGAGACAGATCAACGTCTTGGAAATGATGCACTTAAATTGACGTATATTCCTGAATCTGGAACCAATAAATGGACAGCGTTGTGGTATCCGCGTAGTCGTTCAGATGTGATTCCATTGCGTCAGATTGCTGGTGTTCAATATGACATAGACCGTAAGAGCCGACCTGCATTTGCAATGCGCTGGGATTATTCTGTAGATGGTTTAGATTTTGGTGCATCATATTTCTCGGGTTTGGATCATATGCCCGATCTGTCAGTTCTTTCAGCGTCTCCAACAGGGGAGGCCACATTACAGCTGAAAAATAATCCTATGTCTGTTTATGGATTTGATTTCAGTTATAACCATAACGATCTTGTGTGGCGAGGTGAAGCGGCCTATACCCAAACTGACTCAGAAGGTAGTGAAGATCTTACGCACAAAAAAAATAATCTGACTGTAGTCATCGGTCCAGAATTAGCATTGAAGAATTCCACCGTGAGTTTAGTAGGTGTCTATAAACATACGGAGGACTTAAGATCTGCCGATAGTCTAACAAATCCATTATTGAGAGAAGTTTACCGTTATCAGCAAACCATCAGTAACCAATATGAGCGCGATCAGTATGGAGCTATGCTGCGCTATGCACTTAACCTCCTGAATGACAATCTAAAGTTAGAAGTAACAGGTTTCTATTTTGCACCAGAGCCCAATGAGATGTTGAGAGTTCGTATTAATTACAACCTTAATGATCATTGGCAATTGAATGCAGGTGGCGATCGATTCTGGGGCAGAAATGATACGGTGTTAGGACAATTTAGAGATAATAGTCTGGTGTATGCCCAGGTTCGATATAACTTTTAAGATAATTCGCTCCAAAACAATGCTGGAGTTTGCAGTCCCTAATTAAGGTGATTTATGAATAATTTAAATAATGCAAAAAAAGATAATTTTTCACGGAAGACCATATTAGTAACAGGTGCAGCAGGTTTTATTGGCAGCAGATTGATCGTTGAACTTCTAAGAGAAGGTCATCAGGTGATTGCTGCACTACGCAATGCGGCAACTAAGAAAGACAAGCTATTAGGTTTCATTGCAACACAAGGGCTGACAGATCCATCTATTTCTTTTGTTGAATATGATTTAAGTCATGACTTTAAGTTGGACTCTCTACTAACGGATGCTCAAACAAAGATCCATGTTGTTTATCATCTTGCAGCATCATTTAATTGGGGCATTAGCAAAGCTGAAGCTCAGCGTACGAATGTAAAATCAGGACTTGCTCTGATTGAATGGGCTGCGACATTGAAGCAGCTTGAGCGATTTATCTGGATTGGTGGATATCGAGTCGCTACTCCACCGCAAGAGTCTGCTGATGATTTGTATTATAAATATGGTGGTTACGAAGCTTCGAAAATTTTAGGGCATCAGGCTTTTATTGAGACATGTAAGCGTTTAAATGTGCCATGGACCGCAATAAATCCGGCGACAGTCATTGATGGTTTTTATACTTATGGTGATATGCAATATATTGGTATTGCCGAAATGATTGATAAGTTATATCAAGGACGTCTGCTGGCGCTGCCTGGTGGGAGTGATACATTCCTACCACTCTGCAATATGCAATATATCGTGAGCTTTCTCATCCGAACGATATCTTTTCCTGAGACTATTGCTCAGGAGTATGTATTACTTGATCCTGCGACACCTAAATGTCATCGTCTAGTTAACCTAGCTGCCGAGCATTTAGGGGTTAGCGCACCACATTTGCAAATACCTAAAGTTCTGCTCGAGAAATTACCTGAGGCATTGCTTGGTGGCTCAAAAGAGCAGCTCGCTTTCATTTCTAATGAAAACTATCATGTCGCTGAGACAGAAAAGATAGCTGTTAAGATGGGTATCGCAGACCTAATCAATACTAGTCCTTATTTTTCTCGTTGGATTGATCGTCTGGTGCTTACACGTTTTGGTCGTATGCAAGCACCAACACCTAGCTGTTTCAGCTATCAGAATCGATATTGGACAGAAATCTACACTAAACAACCAGTTGGTTCAGGAAAATCTTCTGCATTGTTTTTACACGGCATTCCATTCGATAGCACATGTTGGTTCCCAATAATTAATAAAATCACCTATGATCAGGTCGCTATGATGGACCTACCTGGACTTGGGCGTTCAGGTAGTTATGAGGTGATGGAAGATAACAATCATCAGTTTATTGATAATGCTGCAAAGCTTTTAGCACCAAATAGTGTTGTTATTGCTCACTCGTTAGGATGTTTATTTGCATTGAGTCTTGCGCAGAAATATCCAAATAAAGTTGCACGTCTTATCCTTATATCGCCTTATTTCGTGCAGGCACAGGCCGCAAAAATATTTCAAATACAAACGATCTCTAATCTAATTTTCCGTTTTGTATCGAAAGATAAGATTGCTAAAAATCTGCATCCAGACGGGCAAAAAAATCTATCTGTTGGTTATGCGATGGATTCATTACGCCGGGTGTCGGTAGCCAAGCATATTAGTGGGTATATGCATCGTATTAGTTTGCCTCAGCAGAGAGTATCTCAAACAGCTTTGTTAAACGAGCTTGGTTCTAAAGTTGAAATCATTGTTGGAGAGAAGGACCCAATTGTTACTACAATAAGTCCTAATATTCCTGTACATATAATTGCTGGCGCAGGCCATAATCCGCACGTTACCCATGTAGAAGCGGTTTATGATTACCTCACACCAGTTCTAACCAAATATATTAGCACCACAGCACAGCTCAGTGATGTCTGATATTTCCAAAGTACAGGTGTATGTCTGCCCAGTTTCACGGGTGCCACAAAACCACTTAATATTGAGTCATTATCTCAGCTTTCTCAATACGGCAGAAAAGTTGAGATATGATCAATATCATCCTTATGCTGCACGTCTTTTCTTAATCTCTCGTGTCTTAACGAGGTCTGTTTTAGCAGATAAGTTGGGTATTTCACCCCATGAGATCAACATTCAATTACAACCTAACGGCAAACCTTTTGTACAAGGCAATAAAGCTGTTTATTTCAATCTTAGTCATTCAGCAGACGTTATTGTTCTTGCGGTGACTGAAGAAGGGGAAATAGGAGTCGATGTTGAACGGGTGGACCGTGAGTTCGATTGGATGCGTGTCGATAGCGTGTTAGCGCCAAGTGAAATTGAATGGATTCAGGAAAATGAAAGGATTGATCCATCCACTGTATATCAACGGTTTTTTCAAATATGGACCTTAAAAGAATCTTATATTAAATGTACTGGCGAAGGAATGAGTCGTCATTTAAAGAAGCTCAACTTTCATGTGTTAGCTGAACATATAGAGTTTCTCGATTCAACTCGTGATATTCAAAAGACAGAAGAATATTATTTCCAAAGCTATGTCTATGATCATAACTTTATCTTTTCAATCTGTTTACAGCAGCTTCTTGCCCAAGAAAGATTTGATCTGGATTGTTTTCAATTAGTACCATGTATATCTACGCATCGCATAACGCCAGTACCGTGCAAATATAACTAGATTAACTCGATACAATTAGTGGTTTAAAAATCTGAGTCTATTAATGAAACACTCGGGCTTGAGTCGAGCTATTCTCAAAATATGTTGTGAATCGATAGAACGTAAAATCATGGATCGATAAAAAGAAAAAAGCCCCAGTCTTTCGACTAGGGCCTTTTAAATTTGGAGCGGGAAACGAGACTCGAACTCGCGACCCCAACCTTGGCAAGGTTATGCTCTACCAACTGAGCTATTCCCGCGTGCCGCTTATAATACATTAAGCAAAACAAGGGTCAACAACTTTATGCAAATAATTATGCTGATTGCATAAAATAAAAACAGAAATGAGCATTTAGCGGTATTTTTATTGTTAAGTTGCCGAATAAATAGACATTTTGTTTGAAGTCAAAGCATACAAGAGCAACTTTTGTTTGTGTGTAGACAAGGTATACTAGGTTCAAATATACGAATAATCGTAAAAGGAAAAGCTATGAGCCTTGAACAACAGTTGATTGAACGGTTACAAACACTTGCACCTAGCCATTTGGAAGTGATCAATGAGTCTGCCGGGCACGGTGGTTATTTTCCAGGTAAGGAATCTCATTTTAAAGTGATTATAGTGAGCGACGAATTTAATGGATTGCGTTTAGTTCAACGTCATCAAAAAGTATACGCGTTAGCTTCTGATTTGATGAATCCGGGCCAAATTCATGCTTTAGCAATTCATGCTTATTTGCCAAGTGAGTGGCAAGGTCAAGCACCTGCTAGCCCAGAATGTGCACATGCACCTAAAAGCTAAGGGTTAATTTCATGGATGCACATTTACTCACTAAAATTATTCATATGACTGCGGTAGCTGCCGCACTTATGGTCTTTGTTTTACGCGCTTCAACTCTGTTTATAGGTGTTCAAGGTGAACAACCCAATCCAGCAGGGCGTAAAGTATTAGTTGCCTTACAACATTTGTCATTTACCGTGGTTTTCATTACGGGTGCAATTTTGTTAGTCATGAAAGACTTTCAGGTACAACCGTGGTTTTACGCTAAAATTATTCTATTTTTAGTGTTGTTATCTTCCCTGATGAAAGCCTTTAAAAAAGATGACACTCTTTTGTTGGCACAGCGTCGTGCAGGTTTAGTCATTAGTGCGATTGCATTTATTGCTATTATTATCTTAGTGATTATGAAACCTGTTTTTGCTTAATTGTTCTACATTCTTTGCCTTTTTGATTAAGCTCTAGGTTAAACTGCGTACAGTAAAATAATATGCAGAGGGAAACATGTTAACTCGTGTGGTGTTTAACCAAAAAGGCGGTGTAGGGAAATCAAGTATTACTGTAAATTTGGCTGCAATTAGTGCCAAACATGGCTTAAGAACATTGGTGATCGATCTTGATCCTCAAGCCAATTCTAGTCAGTATCTTTTAGGTGACGAAGCAACCTATTCTGCTGAAAAATCAATTTTAGAGCCAAATATCGAAAATTTCTTTGATGATGTGTTGGGCAACAATCAACAAAAGGGTTTAATCGGTAACGCATTAGGTTCAATTTTAAAAGCTCCAAGAAATAAAGATCTCGACAGTTTTGTTCATTCAACTCCTTTTGCAAAATTAGATGTGCTTCCAGCAAGCCCTACACTTGGCGCGCTTGAACATGCGCTTGAAAGTAAACATAAAATTTATAAATTACGTGATTCGGTTCAAAACTTAGTTGGGCGATATGACCGTATCTATATAGACACACCACCAGCATTTAACTTTTTTACTCTTTCTGCTCTGATTGCGGCAGATAAAGTACTTATTCCTTTCGACTGTGATGTTTTTTCAAAGCGTGCGTTACAAACATTGATTGAAAATGTTCTCGAAACGCAAGATGATCATAATGATCGCTTGGAAATTGAAGGAATTGTGGTGAATCAATTCCAATCCCAAGCAAAATTACCTCGGGAAGTGGTTCAGCAGTTAAAAGATGAAGGGTTGCCTGTACTCAATAGCATGTTACCGCCTTCGATTTTGATGAAAGAATCGCATCAGAAAAATTTACCTTTGGCCCATTTGGCACCCGAACATAAATTGACTCAAGCTTATGAGACATTGTTTGGTGAGATTGAGCCAAAACGATAAGAGAAAAATGATGAAAGGCTTATATATTGCGCCTTTGGTGGCAGCCACTTTACTCCTTGGCGCTTGTGCTACAACGGTAAAACCGACTTATGTGTCTCCGACACAATATCAATCTTTGAGCTGTCAACAGCTTCAAAGTGAATATAACCGTATTCAGCAATATATCGACAATGGCGTGCAAACTCCAAAAAGTACAGGTATGGGTGTTGGTCTTGGACTCGGTGGTGGCTGGGGACGAGGTGGTTGGGGATTCGGTCCATCTATTTCTGTAAATATGGGACAGTCTTCTTCAACGAAAAATACCGAACTTTCACGTGTTTTAGGCCAACAAGAAGCAATTGTTCAGGCTGCTCAGTTCAAGAATTGTCCAATAATTGTTCGTAAAAAGGCCAATTAATAGTCAGCTTTGCATCACAATATGCTAACTAAGGCATGTTGTGATGAATAAAGTTTAGCAAAATGTTTCATAATAAAATTAATATAAATAAGTGGTTTATCAATTTTTAAGCTTCCAAAATTCTGTATTTTCTGTAATCAAAAAGCCTTATAAACTTGCTATATTTTGCCTGTTTCGTTTAAGGTGGCCCCATCTTGGATATTATGGAAACTTTATGATTGAGAGTTGGTTTTTTGTATTGGCAATGTTGGCTGTTTTGCTCATTCCTGGGCCGACAAATGCTTTACTTGCAACCGCTGCTCATTCTCAAGGTTTATCTAAAGCATTTTGGCTTATTCCTATGGAATGGTTAGGCTATGCCTACGGTATTAGCTTTTGGGCTGTGTTTATTCATTTGGCAGCACCAGTTTGGCCTGCGTTATTGCTCATTTTACATATTACAAGTGTGGCGTATGTGTTCTGGATGGCATTCCGATTATGGAAAACCACCCATTTACAACAATTTAGTCAAACTCACCGTAACATTCGCCCACGTCAATTATTCTTCTCAACCTTAAAAAATCCGAAATCTTTACTTTTTGCTGCAGGTATTTTCCCTGCCGAAACATGGAATTCGCCTGAAAATTGTCTAATGGTATTTGGTGTTTTTACATTGACGCTCATTCCAGCTGCGAGTTTCTGGATGATTTTTGGACGTGCACTATTAACGGGTCCAGTACAAAAAATAAAAGCCGATCATTTATATAAAGGATCGGCTATGTTGCTTATTTTATGTATGCTTCCAGTGGTATTCCGTTTCTTCTAAATTAAGCCTTAAGCATTGGTTTTACGGCTTTTTAGCTTTTCACGTATAAAGCCGATGATGCCCGGTAAAACACTAATAATAATGATGCCAAAAATAAGATGAGTGAAGTTATCTTTAACGATTGGCATATTTCCAAATAGATAGCCCAACGCCACAAAAGAAGCGACCCAACAAAATGCCCCAATCACATTATAAGTTAAGAAAAACTTATAGTTCATGCTGCCAGCGCCAGCAACAAAAGGTGCAAAGGTGCGGGCAAATGGAATGAAACGGGCAAAAATAATCGTCTTGCCACCATGACGAGCAAAGAATTCTTGAGTTTTAATTAAATGCTGCTTATTAATGAATCGTGAATTCATTTCAAATACACGTGGACCGATAAAACGACCAATATGGTAGTTCACTGTATCGCCTAAAACGGCAGCAATGAAGAGTAGAGCACCCAATAACCATGGATCCATCGCGCCTGTAGATGCTGCTAAAGCACCAGCTGCAAATAGTAGACTATCTCCCGGTAAAAACGGCATAACCACTAAACCGGTTTCGACAAAGATAATTAAAAATAAAATGCCATAAATCCACGTCCCGTAATTTGTAATAAACTCGGCGAGATGTTGATCAACGTGTAGAATAAAATCAAGAAGTTCCATGAGATGATTAAGTGGTAAACCGTGCTCAAATCCTAGCAGTGACCCTATAGAAAGTCAGTATAAAACATCAAAAATATACAAATTGATCATCCTGTTTGTGCAACGATATATATGGATTTTGAGTATTTAATTATCAATGTCCCAAACCTAGAATGAGCTCATCAATAAATAAGCATTTAAATAAAGGTGGCAAAATGTTTAATCCAAATGTAGTGGTCAAAAATATCGTAACGCAATCAGGCGCGGACAGTTTTATTAGCCTTATTGCTCGTCTTCTTATGGCTTATATCTTCCTTGTTGCTGGTTGGGGGAAAATTACCGGTTATGCAGCAACTGCAGGATATATGGAAGCAATGGGTGTACCAGGTGGAATTCTTCCTTTAGTTATCTTGGTTGAGTTTGGTGGTGGTTTAGCCTTGTTATTTGGTTTCCAAGCACGCTTTGCAGCTTTCGGTCTTGGTATCTTCAGTATTTTAACTGCATTCTTGTTCCACCAAGGTGGGGCTGATGCAGCGGCACAATACAATAATGGCATCCATTTTATGAAAAACTTAGCAATGGCAGGCGGTTTATTCTTCCTGATGCTTCATGGTGCTGGCCGTATTAGTCTGGATCATGCAATCGAGAAATAATATTCAAGACAAAATAAAAAACCGGATGAGCAATTCATCCGGTTTTTTATTTCTTTATTTTAAAAATTAAAGCATAAATTGGATTTGCAATTCCCCAACCACGAAACCAAGAACTGCGCCGACTGCAATCAAGGCCCACTCATCTTCTTTAAATGCAGGACGTAACATCCCTTCAAATTCAGAAGGTGTTAATTTTTGCATACGCTCAATGAGTGTGCTACGAATATTCATCGCATCTTCTGCATAAGACTCTACATATTTCATCGTCTCTGGAAGCTGTTGCATAATACGTTCAGCAACTTGTGATTTCATATTCTGATATTTTTCTCCGCCAATTGCATATACAACTAAAGGACGAATAACCCCAGCTTGCATGTCAATTTCTTGTTTGACATGGCGGTTAACCAGATCAATAACACGCGCAGAATGTGTACCCGAAAATAACTCTTCCATCATGTGACGTGAAGTTAAAAGCTGTTTAGAAATTAAAGCTGCATAGTCAGCTGCAACTTCATTTTGACGTTTAATAAACAGACCTTGCCATGTGTAACCCAATATCTTTTTAGGATAAAGTGGTCTAAACATCATTTGCAGTGCAATCCAGTCACTGAAGAAACCCACAAAACCACCAAACAAAGGTAGCATCCAAGGATATTTTCCTTGAGTGACAATCCAGCACAGCATCTGAATCACACCGATGCCGAAGCCAAATACGAAACCTACATTACTGAAAAATTTAAATTCTTGTTTCCCTACACGTTTAAAAATATTGTTGAGTAAACGTTTATCTTTAAGCAAGTTGCTGATAACAAGATGTTTAATATCAAAGTATCGATTCACATCACGCTGTACTTCGCTCATGATGTGTTCAACGATTTCTGGTGCTTTGGATTGCACACGACGGATGAGTCTTTGGCGAGCAAATTCTGGCATACCTTCCCATAAACCAGGCTGATACTCTTGAGCAACGTCACGGGTAATATCTTCAGCCGCTGCAAGTAGAGGTTTTTCTATTTCTTTGGCAATACGTTTAGGATCTAGGCGTGCAAAAATTTCTTCAGGTTTAATCAGCTTTGCTGTCATGAGCTCAACAGCAATGGTTGCCATTTTCTCGGCTTTGCGAGGCACGATGCCTTGCCAACCCAAAAATGGTTTAATACCTTTAAATTCAAGTGGTGAAAACATCATCTGGATGGCAACCACCTTGGTGATATAGCCAATTAAACCACTCATAAAAGGAATAGAGACATACAACCAAAAATGTTGCTGGAAATCTGCAATCATAGTTTGAAGCATTGTTGTTCCTTAGATTTCTATTGATTTTGATAGGGGGCAACAAGCCATAAAAATGGATAATTGTTTAAGCACAGACAAATATCGCTTATGGTATTTACCTTTCCATGGTAATGCCTGTTTTATCGGCTCATCTTAACATCAAATTCAAGGCGATGTTGCATAGAATGTGATGAATTTATCAATACACATGGAGTTTTTAAGCGTAACCCATACATTTGATAAATATAAGTAAATTTTGATTTATATCAAACAATCCAATTATAGAAATGATTCTGATATGAAAAAAATAAGATATATGATGATTTGCGGTGCGCCGAAGCGCGAAAAATGTTAAAATGGCGCGCTTAATTCTTTTGCCATTTAGTGGTTTGTCATGACTACCAATACTCAAATTACTGAAGATCGTATCCTGATTCTGGATTTCGGCTCTCAATATAGTCAGCTCATTGCACGTCGTGTACGTGAAGCTGGTGTTTACTCTGAAATGTATGCTTTTGATATGTCTGAAGAAGACATTCGCGCTTTTAAGCCAAATGGCATTATTTTGTCAGGTGGACCTGAGAGCGTACATGAAGAAGGCAGCCCTCGCGCACCACAAGTAGTGTTTGAGTTAGGCGTTCCAGTATTGGGTATTTGCTATGGCTTGCAAACCATGTCTGAACAGTTAGGCGGTAAAGTTGAGCCGGGTACTGTACATGAGTTTGGTTATGCCGAAGTTGATATCGTTAAACGCGACCAACTGATTGGTAACTTACAAGACCGTGAAAACCAACTTCATGTTTGGATGAGTCATGGTGACAAAGTTAGCCAGATTCCAGAAGGCTTTACCATTACTGCAAGCACACCAAGCTGTCCAGTTGCTGCTGTAAGTGACGAAGCGCGTCGTTTCTATGGCGTGCAATTCCACCCAGAAGTAACACACACGGCAAAAGGTGAAGAGTTACTTGCAAACTTCGTTCATAAAATTTGTGGATGTGGCGGTCTTTGGACGCCTGAACACATCATTGATTTACGTGTAGAACAATTACGTGAACAAATCGGTAATGAAAAGGTTCTTTTAGGTCTTTCTGGTGGTGTTGACTCATCTGTAGTTGCTGCGCTTTTACACAAAGCAATTGGCGACCAGTTAACATGCGTATTCGTTGATAATGGTTTACTTCGTTTAAACGAAGGCGATCAAGTGATGCAAATGTTTGCTGAAAACATGGGTATCCGTGTTATTCGTGCAGATGCTGAACAGCGTTTCTTAACTGCATTGGCTGGTGAAGTTGATCCAGAGAAAAAACGTAAAATCATTGGCCGTGAATTCATTGAGGTATTTGCTGAAGAAGCACGTAAACTTGATGGCGTGAAATTCTTGGCACAAGGTACGATTTACCCAGACGTAATCGAATCTGCTGCAAGCAAACAAGGTAAAGCACACGTAATTAAATCACACCACAACGTGGGTGGTTTACCAGAAGATTTAGCATTTGAATTGGTAGAACCTTTACGCGACTTGTTCAAAGACGAAGTTCGTAAATTAGGTACTACACTTGGCTTGCCACATAGCATGATTTACCGCCATCCATTCCCGGGCCCTGGTTTAGGTGTTCGTATTTTGGGTGAAGTGAAGAAGGAATATGCTGATATTCTTCGTCTTGCTGATGACATCTTCATGCAAGAGCTTCGTGACAGCGGTTGGTATGATAAAACTGCTCAAGCATTTGCTGTGTTCCAACCAGTTAAGTCAGTTGGCGTAGTAGGTGACGGTCGTCGTTATGCATGGGTAATTGCGCTTCGTGCAGTTGAAACAGTTGACTTTATGACAGCTCGTTTTGCACATTTGCCATACGAATTAGTTGATAAAATCTCAACGCGTATTATGAATGAAATTAAAGATGTATCACGTGTTGTATACGACGTGTCATCTAAACCACCAGCAACGATTGAGTGGGAATAATTAAATGAAAAGGCAGGATTTAATCCTGCCTTTTTTATATCTGTTTCTTCCGAAGGAGGTGAGAGATGCCTGATTTAATTCAGTTAGAATATTTACAAGAAAAATTACAGCAACTTTTAGCGGAATCATTATTTGCAATTTATCTTTATGGTTCAGCTGTTGACGGTGGTTTAGGGCCAGAAAGTGATCTTGATGTACTGGTCGTGGTCACTCAACCATTAACTTTTGCTTTACGTGAGCAGCTTGCACAAGAATTACTAAAAATTTCACAGCCTGTCGGGGAATTACAAAGGCCATTAGAAGTTACTATTTTATTAAAAGATGAGATTCAGTCTGGAATTTATCCTTTAAGTTATGAAATGCAATTTGGTGAATGGCTGCGTGAAGAGCTTAAAGAAGGTAGAACATTGAGCTCACAGAAAGACCCAGATATTAGTATATTGCTTAGAAAAGCGAGATCTCATCATACAGTTTTATTTGGGCCAGCTTTAAACCATTGGGCACCTGAAATTTCTGATCAAGAACTATGGCAAGCAATGTCTGACACTTATCCCGAAATTGTAGCGCATTGGGATGAGGATGCAGATGAAAGAAACCAGATTTTAGCTTTATGCCGGATCTATTTTAGTTTAGTGATGAAGGATATTGCTTCAAAAGACAATGCTGCACGATGGGTTATGTCTCAGCTTCCTGATGAGCAGAAATTCGTATTGCAGCGACTTATAAAGGAATATAGAGGGGAAATCGGCAAACAAAATTGGCAAGAGGATCATTATACTTTGCAGCCTATTGTCAATTTTTTGAGTTCAAAAATTGAAGAGCAGTTTGAGCAGAAAAGAAATCTGATCACATAATAATTTTTTGATTCTGGCTTTATTTACCGACTTTGCTAAGCATGTGGCTATATAAGAGTGCTTAAGCACTCTTTTTTATTACTTAGATTTTAAAGCTAAAAATTAATTTTGATAACTATCAAAGCAATAGATCAACTCTTATTACTTTACTTGATCAAAGATATATTAAGATATATCTTAATAATTATAAATTGATCATTTTGGATCTTAAAAGATGAAACAACAATCAGAACAGCATCATGCTGAACATCATCGTTCGGGACGCCGTGGAAGACTTTTTGAAGCTGGACGCATGAAACTTTTGGTACTTCATCTCATTCAGCAAAACCCAAAGCATGGTTATGAAATCATTAAAGAAATAAGTGATTTGGTAGGCGATGGCTATACGCCAAGCGCAGGAACAATTTATCCAACATTAACCAGTCTTGAAGAAATGAATTTGATTAATTTGCTGGATATAGAGCGTAAGCAATATCAAATCACGGAATTGGGGAAAGCTTACTTAGCTGAACAACAAGACAAGTTGAAAGAGTTATTAGAAAAACTACGTTTAAGACGAGAAATCCACAGTAATGATGAATTAATCGAAATTCATCGTGCCATGGAAAACCTAAAAACAGCCTTACGGTTGAAGTTGAACTCGGCAGGTTTACAGCAAGAGCAGATTTATCAAATTGCCGAAAAAATTGATCAGGCTGCTGTTGCGATTGGGCGCCTATAAGTCGACCTTAAACAAGTTGAAATTCTTCAAAGTTATTAATTTTAAGAGAGAATTTATATATGAAACAACATCAATATCATTTCACGGTACAACACTTAAAAAATGCAAAAGGAGAAGCTTCAACTTATACTGAACGCCTTGAATTCTATGCGGGAAATCATGACGATATTTTTGAAATTGTTGAACGCTTAAAAAAAGCAGATTTTTTTGATGATGAAACTACAAAATCTTTTGGTGTTGGCTTAAAGTTATTTAGTGAAGTCATGTTAGAAAATCGAGACCATCCACTATTTCAAGAGTTTCTCCCGCAATTTGGTCAATTTATGAAAAACCTAAAACAGCTCGTTAAAACTAAATCAACTTAAGCTGCTCAGTGCAGCTTTTATTTTTCTATAATTAAAAAATGGATTGTCTCATTCATGGCACCCTGTGTATTACTAAAAGACTATATTGAATAATGAGTGTATTGTTAAGATCATTACAACGACTCATTGCAAAAGCATAGGTAAAAGAGAGTAATATCATGAGCAATAATAATGATTACGATATTTCTGATTCAAAGGATTGCGAAAAATTTGCCAATCAGTTTATTCAGGAATTTCCAATTCGCTCTGCTGAAATTGGACAGGGGACAGTCATTAAGCGGGCTTTACCTAGCCGACAAAAACGAATGATTGGTGCTTGGTGTTTCCTAGATCATGCGGGCCCAGTAACTTTTCCGGCGGGTGATGGTTTAGATGTTGGTCCTCATCCTCATATTGGTTTGCAAACCTTCACGTGGATGATTGAAGGGACCATGATGCATACCGATAGTCTAGGCTCAAAACAACTGATTCGACCTAAACAAGTTAATTTAATGACGGCAGGTCACGGAATTTCACATACAGAAGTTGCACCTGATACAGAAACTCAAATGCACGCTGCTCAGCTCTGGATTGCCTTACCAGATGCTAAGCGCAACATGGATCCGAAATTTGAATATTATCCTGAACTGCCTGTTGTTGAGAAAGACGGTCTAGAGTTTACCGTGCTTGTGGGTGAATATTTGGCAACTACTTCTCCAGTAGTTGTACATACGCCGTTAGTGGGTGTTGACCTCATTGCTACCGGAGATACGAAAACCCGCATTCCATTAAATCCTAATTATGAATATGGTTTTATGGCGCTTGAGGGTAGTGCTCATGTAAATGGTCATGAACTCACTGCTGACAACATGGTGGTATTAGATACGGGTCTTAGTGAAATTGAGATTGAAGTAAAAAAAGGCAACCGTATTCTTTTGATTGGCGGTGAACCGTTTGAAACACCAATTTTGCTATGGTGGAACTTTGTTGCACGTACAATGGATGATTTAAAAGAAGCCCGTGAGCAATGGATTAACCATGATGCACGTTTTGGTGAAATTCCAGATTATGTTGGTGCACGTTTAGAAGCCCCTGTTCTTCCAGATCAAATGAGAGCATCAAAATGACAGCAGTAATCGCAAGCAGTAAAGCCAAGCCCCTTGCTGAACAATGGAAGGGCGAAATCACCAGTGGTCGTCACCAATATTTTTGTGATGAGCCAGAAAAGTTAGAAGGGCAAGATCAAGGCCCAGCGCCATATGATTTGCTCACTGGAAGTTTAGCCGCGTGTACGCTCATTACTTTAAGAATGTACGCAAAGCATAAGGGTTATGATTTTGGTGAGTTTTCGGTTGAAATCGATTTTCATACCAATAGAGAACATGAAGAACATATAGAACGTCGTATTGTTTTTAAAGACTTGCCAAACGAAGAGCTTCAACAAAAAATCTTAGCGGTATGCGGTAAAACCCCAGTCACTAAAACTTTGTTACGTAGTTTAGACATTCATACTGTGCTTGTTACAGTGTAAAAATGCTATTTTGTTGAGGTGGATGATTTTATATCCATCCCACAAATGGAATAAAACAGCATGTTCACATGCTGTTTTTTATGTAAAAAAGAAAAATAAAAGCAGGCAATAACATGATTAGTGTACACCACCTGGAATGTTCGCGATCGTTTCGAATTCTATGGGCTTTAGAAGAGTTGGGCTTAGATTATGATATTCATTATTATCAACGTCTACCTAACTATTCCGCTCCAGAAACATTGAAATGTATTCATCCTTTAGGTAAAGCTCCGATTTTGACTGATGATGAACAAGTCATCGCAGAATCTGCTGTGATTTTAGAATATTTACAGCAGCGTTATGATCAGAAGCAACAATTTAAACCTACAGAGCCACAAGATTTACAGCAGTATATTTACTGGATGCACTATGCAGAAGGTTCACTTATGCCGTTATTAGTTATGACTTTGGTCATGAATAGTGTAAACAAGCATGTGCCATGGTTAATTCAGCCAGTAGCTAAAAAAATCACGGAAGGGGTGAAGGCAAATTTTGTTCGCCCACGTATGAAAGATCATATTAGTTTTTTAGAAAACTATTTGGCAGAGCATGAATATTTTGCAGGTGATTTTTCATTCGCTGATATTCAAATGAGCTTTCCTTTGGAAGCTTTACAATCTCGCTTACAGGGTAAATACCCTCATATTCAAGCGTTTTTACACCGTATTCAGCAAAGACCTGCGTTTCAAAAAGCGAGACAAAAGGGAATTGGTTCTAATGAAAGCAATTGTGCTGATATCTAAAAGAAAAGGAACAAATATTTGTTCCTTTTTATTTTCATTTTACTTGCGTTTGATCACGATTGAGTCAATACCACTGTGTTGTAAGGTCTGCTGAGCAGCCAAGGCAGCGTCTTGAGTATCATACGGTCCCGAAATAACGCGATACCATGTTTGTCCGTTTTCAGTACTTTTGACTACGTCCGCAGATAAGCCATTTAAAATGATTTCTGCACGGCGGGCATCAGCCTGATCAGGATCGTTATAACTACGAACTTGTAAAATATATGTAGGTTGCTGAGGAGTTGTAGCTGACTGATTCGGGTCAATTCCTACACTTTCAGAGGCCGCTGGTTGAGTGGTACTTGGTGCCTCAACGATCATAGCAGTGCCTTGATTTTTGCTTTCAGGGATCGCTTGTTCAGGAATAGGGGTAACCTGTTGTTGAGGCAATAGGTCGTAGAAGCGATAGTCTTTATTAGTATCTTCTTCTTGATAATGTTCAGAAGTAATCTGATTTTTCGCAGGAACAGGTTGCCAAGGTTTCCAAAGCATAAGCATTACAGCGATACATAAGACCGCCAAAATAGCGACAAGTGTCCCTAACCATTTGGGAATTAGGGGCTTTTTAGGCTTATTAGGTCTTTCAGATACACCGCGTTGCGTTTTGCCAAACACGTGGATTATTCCTCTGTATTTTGATTGTTTTTTAATTCGAGTTTGAGTCTCGTCTTACGATGCTAAAAACAGTGGTTTGTATTGATATTTTAGCTATACAAACCACCGCTTACTATATATTGCATGACCTTTAATTTGCTGTCATGCAATATATTTATTACATAGATTCTGGTGCAGATACACCAAGTAATTCTAAACCATTACGAAGCACTTGTTGTACATTGATTGAAAGCAATAAACGGGCTTGTGTAAGCTCTGCATCATCGCTTAATACTTTATGTTCATTGTACCAACCATGGAACAGGGCAGCTAACTCTTTTAAGTAGTTACCAACCTGATGAGGTTCATATGCATTTGCAGCACGTAATACCGCGTCTGGGTATGCTGCCAGTTTAGCAAGAATCTCAGTTTCTGCATCAAGAGACAAGCGAGCTGCATGTGGACGAGCAGCGTTTACATCGAATTGTAAGTCTGTGCTTACTGCTTTTTCTAACATACGACAAATACGTGCGTGTGCATATTGAATATAGTACACAGCATTGTCTTTACTTTGTGAAACAGCAAGGTCAAGGTCAAAGTCGATGTGTTGTTCACTCTTACGCATTACGTAGTAGAAACGAGCTGCGTCATTGCCCACTTCTTTACGTAAGTCACGTAAAGTCACGAATTGACCTGAACGAGAAGACATTTGAACCATCTCGCCGCCACGCCATAAACTTACGAACTGAACTAAAAGAACAGTCAATTTCTTAGAGTCGTAACCCATTGCATCAATCGCCGCTTTTACGCGAGAAATATAGCCATGATGGTCAGAACCCCAAATATCGATTAGGTCTGTATAACCACGTTGTAGTTTATTTAAGTGGTATGCAATGTCAGATGCAAAGTAAGTCGTTTGGCCATTACGACGCTTAACAACACGGTCTTTTTCATCACCAAATTCAGTCGACTTGAACCAGATGTTGCCATCTTTTTCATAAAGGAAGCCACGTTGATCAAGTGTTTCTAAAGCTTCATCAATTTTTGCACTAAGAGATGCTTCACTAAACCATTGGTTGAACGTTACACCAAAGTCAGCAAGGTCATCTTTAATGTCATCTAAAATGGCATGAAGAGCAGCTTGGTGGAATACGCGGTAACCTTCACCCAACAATTGTTGTGAGTTGGCAATAAGGCCATCAATATGCTTTTCTTTATCACCAGATAACACAACTTTGTTGCCTTCGCTATCTAGCTCTTCAGCATATTGCACATCTTCTGGTACATCTTTATAAACATTCGCAACTTCACGAACGTAAGCGTCGCCATCTTTATCAATAATGCCTTGTGCGATTTCTTTAACGTAATCGCCTTGATATGCATTTTTAGGGAATACAAGATTTTGTCCAAGTAGTTCCAAATAACGTAAATAAGTAGAAGTCGCCAAAATATCCATTTGACGGCCAGCATCATTCACGTAGTACTCACGGTCAACTTTAGCACCCGTTGCTTCAAGTAAATTAGCAACAGTCATACCGTATGCCGCACCACGTCCATGACCTACGTGTAGGCTAGACGTAGGGTTTGCAGAAACAAATTCAACTTGAATCTTTTTCGCTGCATTTGCTTGGCTACGACCAAAAATTTCTTTTTGTGCTTGAATTTGATCAAGAATAGCAAAACGCTGGTCTGCATTTAAAAAGAAGTTAATAAATCCGGGTCCTGCGATTTCAGCTTTACTGATGTCTGCCACTTCTGGTAATGCAGCGAGAACTTTCTCAGCTAAATCACGTGGTTTCATACCAGCAGCTTTCGAGCCGATCATGGCAATATTAGAAGCAAAGTCGCCATGGCTTCGGTCTTTGGTGCGTGTTAAGTTGCTTGTGTTTTTCCAGTCGGAAGGAAGCACCCCTTCTTGTTGAAGAGTTTGCACTGCATGGTCGAGAGCTGCTTGTATTGCCGTATTCATATCAATCGAAAATAGATGTCGCAGAAAAACGTCAAATATAGCAAATTTCCGATGACTTAGGGGAGGGGATTTAATATTCCAATAATTCTTTATGCAAATTACTGATGATTATTTTTTAAATGAATGTCGGTTGATGAATCGCCTTACTATTCTGAAAATAATGAATTACAAGCCTTTTGGGCAGTTTTTGTGAGTAAATTACGTGTTTAATTTAATATTATTTCCTGAGGAAATACCTGTTGCCGCTAAATCATATAATTATGGCTTTTAAAGTTGAGAAAATAAAAGAAATTTTTAAAATCATAAAAATATTAAGATACTGATTTTTATTATTTATTTTTAAACATGTTTTAACTAAATAGTGTTTAATTTTAACATCACGGTTTAAAATATCTATTTTGATCGAATTAGGCTTAAGCTTATACGTACAAAGAGTTTTAGAGACCATACAAAACGTGTTTTTCTCTACTCTAAGCTGGAAAATGAGATAGGCAATGATATCAGGACACCCAAGTAAACATCCCCTTTATATTCCATATGCAGGTTTTACACTTTTAGAGTTACCACTCTTAAATAAAGGTTCGGCTTTCACTGAAGAAGAAAGAAGTAACTTTAACTTACACGGTTTACTCCCCCATATTATTGAAACTATTGAAGAGCAGAGCCAGCGCTCTTATCAGCAATATTGCGCTTTTACTGATGATATCAATCGACATATCTATTTGCGTAATATCCAAGATACCAACGAAACCTTGTTCTATCATTTAATCGAAAATCATCTTGAAGAAATGATGCCGATTATTTATACCCCAACAGTGGGTGAAGCATGTCAGCGTTTCTCCGATATCTATCGTCGTCATCGTGGTGTTTTTATTTCATATCCAGATCGTGATGTGATTGATGATATTTTGCAAAACGTAAATAAAAATAATGTAAAAGTGATCGTCATTACTGATGGAGAACGTATCCTAGGTCTTGGTGACCAAGGTATTGGCGGAATGGGGATTCCTATTGGAAAACTTTCGCTTTACACCGCTTGTGGTGGGATTAGTCCAGCTTATACATTACCAATCACAATTGATGTAGGGACGAACAATCCACAACTGTTAAATGATCCGATCTATATGGGTTGGCGTCAGCCACGTATTAGTGGCGATGAATATTACGCATTTGTCGATATGGTGATTGAGGCTGTAAAGCGTCGTTGGCCAAAAGCGTTAATTCAGTTTGAAGATTTCGCACAAAAAAATGCGATGCCACTTTTAGAAAAGTATCGAGATAAAATTTGTTGTTTTAACGATGATATTCAAGGAACAGCAGCGGTATCTGTAGGTAGTTTGATTGCTGCAAGTCGTGCAGCAGGCAAGCAATTAAAAGATCAAACAATTGCTTTCTTAGGCGCGGGCTCTGCGGGATGCGGTATTGCGGAACAAATTGTTGCACAAATGGTTGCTGAAGGTTTGACTGATTCTGAAGCCCGTGCACGCGTTTATATGGTGGATCGTTTTGGCTTGATTACCGAAAATCAGCCAAACTTATTGGACTTCCAACGCAAATTGGCGCAAAAAGCTGAGGTGGTTGATCAGTGGGGCAATATTGAAGAAGTGATTTCACTCCTTGATGTTGTTAAAAATGCGAAGCCTACAGTGTTAATAGGCGTTTCTGGTCAGCCAGGCTTGTTCACAGAAGAAATCATTAAGACCATGGCGGCGAATTGTGAACGCCCAATTGTCATGCCATTGTCTAACCCAACTTCACGTGTTGAAGCTGTGCCAGCAGATATTGTGGAGTGGACTGAAGGTAGAGCGTTAATTGCAACAGGTAGCCCTTTTGCTCCTGTCAACCATCACGGTAAGCTTTATAATATTTCTCAGTGTAATAACTCGTACATTTTTCCGGGCATTGGCTTGGGGGTAGTGGCATCGGGTGCTAAACGCGTTACTGAAAATATGTTAATGGCTTCAAGTAGTGCTTTAGCGAATTGCTCGCCATTACTAAAAGATCCGCAAGCTGATTTATTGCCACCTTTGGGTGAAATTCAGCAAGTCTCTAAGATTATTGCGTTTGAAGTTGCGAAAGCTGCCATGGCAGATGGCGTGGCTGTAACGATTAGTGATGACTTACTACAGCAAAAAATTGATCAATCATTCTGGAAACCTGAATACCGCAAATATAAACGTATTCCTTTCTAAGAATGGTAAGCTAAAAAGAGGAGCTTTATGCTCCTCTTTTTTTATTTTAGTCTTCTAAAACTTCTTCTAGTAATTCTTCACTTGGTGCAAAGTAATATGCGCCGTCTAGTGGTGTCACGAAATGCAATAGGCGATCATGGATACCATCTCCACTTGTACCGAACATACGTTTTAGCATGGCATCAATAATGTTCAGGTCCTTGGTGTAGGCAATGAAAAATAAACCCTGATCACCTCGGCCGTCACCATAAGGCAGACTATGGCGCAAGATTTCCATTTCTTCGCCTTCTTCATCTTCAACGACAGTACGGGCGACATGGGCATTTTCTGGTTTAACATCATCATCAAGTTCAATTGACTCAAGCTTAGTACGACCCATGACATTTTCTTGGGCATCAACTTTTAGTTTTTTCCATTTTTCTAAGTCGTGTGCATAACGCTGCGCGAAAATGAAACTACCATCTGCAAATACTCCAGCACTTTCTGGGAGTAGGGCTGTTTCTGCACGGTCATCTGGAAATTGAGGGTTTTCTGTACCGTCTATAAAGCCTGTAATATCTCGGCCATCAAAATAGCGGAAGCAAACGCGCTCATCAAGAACTTCAACTTTATCTTTAATACCTTCAAAAAATGCTTGGCTTAATGCAAAACAAATATCAGAACGCATACTAGCAATATGGATGAGGACATCAGCGGGAACGGCTGGCATGTTGAATGCGCCGTTTTCTGGTTCAAGTTGTTTAAAGCCAGCAGGAGATTGACTGTAAAGTTGCTTCCAAAGTTCTGGACCAAAAGCGACTGCTGTTTTAATTTGCGCGTCTGAATGCTGAGTAATGAGACGGTCGCGTGTTTCAAACAACGCTTCGAGTTGTTCTTTTAATTCATCAATTGATAAGTCTTTTAAACGAAGAACAATAAATCGGGCATGATCTGATGGCAACGGCAAAATGACAGATTGAGCAGTCATTGGAAGGTATCTCCTCAATTATAATTTAGTATGAGCTTTAATTATTGTGCCTGATGCGAAGAGCGGTTAGTAGTCTATTTCTTGATTTTATTGTTTGAATTCTCATCAATATAGTTTTATAAAACAATATAATTCCACTTTTATTGTCTATTTTTACTATGTCTTTGCAAGTTTGGTTTGCCTATATGTTGGCCTGTTGGGCCATTAGTGTCTCTCCGGGTGCGGGAGCTATTGCCTCAATGTCGAGTGGTCTAAACTATGGTTTTAGACATGGTTACTGGAATGCAATCGGTTTGCAAGTTGCCTTAGTGCTTCAAATTATGGTGGTGGCAGCAGGTGTCGGGGTCTTATTTGCAACGACTCCTTTAGCTTTTCAGGCCGTTAAGTGGTTCGGTGTAGCCTATTTATTGTATTTGGCTTATTTACAGTGGACAGCACCTGTAAAAGATATAGAAATTCAACAAGAAAAAAGAGATAAGTCTGCTTTAGCTCTGCTATTAAATGGTTTTGTGGTTAATATTAGCAATCCTAAGGCGATCGTATTTTTATTGGCAGTTCTGCCGCAGTTCTTAGATTTGAGTAAGCCCCAATGGATACAATATCTAATTATGGCGGCCACTATGATTACGATCGATTTGATTGTAATGGCTGGATATACGGGGCTGGCATCCAAGGTTTTAAGATTACTTCGATCCCCTAGACAGCAAAAATATTTAAATCGGGGCTTTGCTGTGATGTTTAGCTGTGCGGCTTTATTATTGAGCACAGTTCATCAAGCGGCCTAGTTTAGGACGCCTGTATCTGATTTTTTAGTTTTTGAGTTATAAAAATAACGGCAAAACTTAATGCCATACATAAAACAATACTAAGACCTGTAGAGATATTAAGTGCTGCACTTGACCATAAGCCGACACTAACACCCAGCTGGGCTAACACGAATGCCCAAATAACCATTTGCTTTGGTGAGTTTGCCAATAGACGAGCGCTTAAAGCTGGTATTACGAGTAATGCACCCATTAGCAAAGAACCTACAGCACGCAAAGCTAAAACTGTAAATAAAGCTAATAACAGCATAAAAATAAGGCGTTGCCAGTTTGCATTCACCCCTTCACTAATTGCGATATCCGGATCAATTGCAAACTGTATTTGTGGCTGCCAAAAGCGGTAAAGAATTGCGAGTGATATTGCAATAATTAAAGTGAAAACAGGAAGATCTGGCCAATCAATACTAAGTAAATCGCCAAACAAATAACTTAAAAGCTCTGGTCTTAAACTTGGAACATGTTGAATAAATAGTAAACCGCTACAGAGTAATGTTGCTGAACATAAGGCTAGCAGAGCATCATTGGGTAAACGGTTGTCATGTAAAGCCCATAAAACGCCTACCAGTAAAACCGCTGTACCTGCAACACCAAGCCATAATGGAAGACTTAAAGCTCCCGCAATAGCTACCCCAAGTAGTGTTCCGTGCGCCATTGTGTCAGCAAAAAAAGACATTCGTCTCCAAAGCATTAAACAACCCAGAGGTGCAGTTAAAAATACCAGCAGAGTTCCCATAATCCATGCGGGTAACAATAATTGTAACCATTCCATCATGGCTTAAGCTTCCGGTTCTGGGTGAATATGAGGACGGTCATTATGAGGGCAGGGGTGTGCAGCATCACCGTGAGCACAATGGTCATGATGATGTTGATAGAAAACCCTTTGAGTTCCAAATATTGCCTGATATTCAGGATGTTGTTGGATATTTTCGGGCAGCCCGCTACAGCAAATATGTTTATTTAAACACACCACACGGTGTGTTCCTTGCATCACCCATTGTAAGTCATGAGAAACAATTAAGATCGCACAACCATATCGTTCTGGCAGACTGCGAACATAATCATAAAGTTCCGCTTCTGACTGAATATCTAAACCTTGCATGGGTTCATCAAGAACTAAAATATCTGGCTGACGAAGCAGTGCGCGAGCTAATAGTACTCTTTGGCGTTCTCCACCTGAAAGTTGTTGTACTTTTGATTGTTGTAACTTTGAAATACCTGTGTCTTGAATAATTTCCTGACGCAGGGCAGGACTGCATTTTTCTAAATCAAGAAGGTCCTGAACACGTAAAGGAAGACTGTGTGAAGGATTAAACTTTTGTGGCACATAAGCCATTTTAAGTTTTTTATGATTGATAACACGCCCCCTACTTGGCTGAAGAATACCGAGTAGAACTTTAATCAATGTTGATTTGCCTGCACCATTGGGTCCAATTAAAGACACAATTTCATTTTGATGTAGGGCAAAATCAACTTTTTTTAATATATCCCGATCATCACGATGAACAGAAACCTGCTCAAGCTGAATTAATACAGGATTTAAGGAGTTGTGCGGCACTGTTGGCATTTCCCCGAAATTTCAATAATGCTGTGTTGAGCCACGAAGTCATCTGAAGCTGCAAGCTGGTCAAGCTGGTGTGTGAGGCCTTGAGAAGAAGCTTCTTTAACCATATGACATTCGGTACAAATCAGGAATGCTGCTTGATGGCCTTCACGCGGGTGGCAGCAAGGAATATACGCATTAATAGAAGTTAGGCGGTGAATGAGGCCTTTTTCTAATAAAAAATCTAAAGTTCTATATACAGTTGGAGGCGCAGCAGGGCGATCAGTTTGACTTTTTATACGTGCCAATAAGTCATAGGCACCCATTGGACCCGATGCATTTAAAATGAGTTCCAGAACTTCTTTGCGCAAAGGTGTAAGACGTGCGCCAGTCGCAGAACATAAACTTTCTGCTTCAGCTAAACGACTTGCGACATTATGGTGGTCATGCACACCATGCAAAGAATCATGATGTTCATGCGAGCAGGAACTCATAGGGATAACCTCGAATTTTTAACGGAATATTAGCATGAAGCGATGCTTCATTCGATTAATCTTAGGTATTTTTGTAACTTTGTTATATTATAACATGCTTCGAGCTAATTTAAATTGATGGTCTGTCATGTTCCGTTTTTTTGTTTTCAGTATGTTCTCACTTTTGAGTACGTTAGGGTGGAGTCAGGGTTTGGTGGTTTCTACACACCCGATTTATCTGATTGCAAAAGAAGTCACTCAAGGGGTTGAAGAACCACAACTCTTACTAAAGGGACAAACTGGGCATGACGTACAATTAACCCCAGCGCATCGTAAAGCAATTAATGATGCGTCTTTGGTGATTTGGTTAGGTAAAGCGCATGAAGCGCCCTTAAATAAATTATTAGGTAATAATAAGAAGGCGATTGCACTATTAGATAGTGGCATTGTTTCTGTTTTACCTCAGCGAAGTACACGCGGTGCAGCTTTACCTAATACGGTAGATACACATGTGTGGTTAGAGCCCAACAATGCAGTTCGAATTGGTTTCTTTATTGCTGCTTTGCGCTCTCAGCAACACCCTGAAAATAAGGCAAAGTATTGGAATAACGCCAATGTGTTTGCTCGTAAAATGTTCCAGGCAGCACAAGCTTACGATAGTTCAAGTAATGGCAAACCATATTGGGCATATCATGATGCCTATCAATATTTAGAACGCTCACTAAACTTAAAGTTCGCTGGTGCTTTAACAGATGATCCTCACGTTGCACCAACAGCAGCTCAAATTAAGTATCTTAATGATAGTCGACCAAAAAATCAGATGTGTTTGTTGGCAGAGAGTTTTACCACTAAGAGTCAATATCAAAAATTAGGTAACATTACTTTTCAACCAGTAGACGAGAGCATGAATAATGAGGATGATTTCGTCACTGCATGGAAGAAACTGGCTATAAAAACAGATAAATGTGTATTAAGTACGCAAAAGTAAGATAAAAAGTAAACAAAGGCTGACTGTAGCGTCAGCACCACCTGTCATGAAAAACCCCGACTAAAGTCGGGAAAAGATTGCATGTTCAGGGGTGTAACTCTATAATGCCTGCGATTAAAAGCGATCATCAGCTAAACTTGTCAAGCATTTATGCTGTGAGTGGATAAATAATGAGCCAAACTAGTCGCTTGATTGACCGACGATTAGCAAAAGCTTTGGTCTTCTTACAAGCATGTATGATCCCTGTTTCCGCACTTGTGGCGTGGAGCATAAAAGACATGACAGCAGCATTAAGTGCGGCACTTGGTGCGTTGGTCTGCTGGCTTGCTACGGGTTATTTTTCGTGGCAATCCTTCAGAACAGCAGGTGCACGAGCATCAAAACAAGTGCTGTCTAACATGTATAGGGGCATGTTAGGCAAATTTGCAATCATGATCGTTGGATTTATTTTGATTTTGAGCAATGTTAAACCTTTATCACCGTTAGCATTGCTGTTTGGTTTTATTCTCGTTCAGGCAATGTCGTGGGTCGCTCCGTTTTGGGTGTCACGTCTACAAAAACGGGTGTAGAAACAAGAAGAATTGAAGATTTTTTGGAGGGTGGCGAGATATCGACAGTACGCCGATGTTCGTTTCCCTTCTTTTTAGTAATTGACATTGACCAGGTGTGATTTATGGCTGCTGAAGAACATGCCCTCACTTCGACAGAGTATATCAAGCATCACTTGACCAATATGACCTATGGCAAAATGCCAGACGGTACATGGAAATTGGCTGAGACTGCTGAAGAAGCTCATTCGATGGGGTTCACTGCAATTCACTTGGATTCAATGGGTTGGTCAATTGGCCTTGGTGTGATTTTCTGTTTGATGTTCTGGATCGTTGCGAAAGCTGCAAATGCAGGTGTTCCAACTAAATTCCAGTCAGCAATCGAAATGATCATTGAGTTTGTTGACTCAAGTGTCCGTGATACTTTTCATGGCAAATCACGTTTAATCGCTCCGCTTGCACTCACTATTTTCGTGTGGATTTTCCTCATGAACTTAATGGACTTGATCCCAGTTGACTGGATTCCTCAAGTTGCAGCGTTTGTAGGTGCAAACGTATTTGGTATGGACCCTCACCACGTTTACTTCAAGATCGTTCCATCTACAGATCCAAACATTACTTTAGGTATGTCTTTATCTGTATTTGTACTTATCTTGTTCTACAGCATCCGCGAAAAGGGTGTTGGTGGTTTCGTTGGCGAGTTGGCACTTAACCCATTTAACCCAAGTAATCCAGTTGCAAAAGCGTTGCTTATTCCAGTGAACTTGATTTTGGAATTGGTAACATTCCTTGCTCGTCCGATTTCATTAGCTCTCCGACTATTCGGTAACATGTATGCCGGTGAGTTGATCTTTATCCTAATTGCTTTATTGCCGTTCTGGATTCAATGGGCGTTGTCTGTGCCTTGGGCGATCTTCCACATTCTTGTAATCACGTTGCAGGCATTCATCTTTATGATGCTTACCATCGTTTACTTGAGCATGGCAAGCGAAAAACATTAATGGTATTGCCTAACTATCAAATGATGGTTGGGCTGAATTTTTTTAATTTAATTTGGTAATAACCTAACCTCTGAGGAATTTTTCATGGAACTCACTTTAGGTCTAGTTGCAATTGCATCTGCTATCTTGATCGCTTTCGGTGCTTTGGGTACTGCGATTGGTTTTGGTCTTTTGGGTGGTCGCTTTTTAGAAGCTGTTGCTCGTCAACCAGAATTGGCTCCACAACTTCAAACTCGTATGTTCTTAATCGCGGGTCTTCTTGATGCTGTGCCTATGATCGGTGTTGGTATTGGCTTGTTCTTCATCTTCGCTAATCCATTTGTAGGTTAATCATCTTAATTCCTAAATCCACTATTTGAGGAATTGCAATGAATATCAACCTCACATTGATTGGTCAAGCGATTGCGTTTGCATTCTTTGTTGCATTCTGCATGAAGTTTGTTTGGCCACCACTAATCAATGCGATTAGTGAGCGTCAGCGTAAAATCGCTGATGGCTTAAATGCAGCAGAAAAAGCGAAAGCTGACCTTGCCGATGCACAAGCGCAAGTTAAGCAAGAACTTGATGCAGCTAAAGCACAAGCGGCTCAATTGATCGAACAAGCGAACCGTCGTGCAGCGCAATTGATCGAAGAAGCTCGTACTCAAGCTGCGGCTGAAGGTGAGCGTATTCGTCAACAGGCTAAAGAAGCTGTTGATCAAGAAATCAATTCTGCTCGCGAAGAATTACGTCAACAAGTAGCTGCTTTGGCAGTAACTGGTGCAGAAAAAATCCTGAACCAGCAAGTTGATGCAGAAGCTCATAACGCCATGCTGTCTCAGCTGGCTGCTAAACTTTAAGCGAGGCGAATTATGGCTGAACTCTTGACGTTGGCACGTCCGTATGCCAAAGCAGCATTTGCTTATGCTTCTGAGCAAGGTGCAACAGACAATTGGTCGAATGCGTTACAAGTGCTCAGTGCTGCGGTGCAAGACGAAGCATTTTCCGCTTATTTAAATCGCCCTGAACTTACTCCTGCGGAGCAAGTGAAGCTTTTTGCTAAAGTTTTAGGTGAAGATCGATCTCAAGCAGTGTCTAACTTTTTGACACTTCTTGCAGATAACGATCGTTTAATGCTGTTACCTGAAATTGAAGCAGAATATGAACAGCTTAAATCACAGAATAACAACAATGTGGATGTCGTGATTGAATCGGCTTTCCCGTTAACTGCTGAACAAGAGCAACTGTTGAAATCTGCTTTAGAAAAGCGTTTTAACAGCACAGTAACTGTTTCAGTTGAAGTTAAACCTGAGCTTATTGCAGGTGTTGTAATTCGTGCAGGCGATCAAGTGATAGATGATTCTGCGCTTAACAAGCTTGAAAAAATGCGTACTCGTCTTCTTGCATAATGCAAATGATGAAGACTGAACTAATAAAAGATTGAGGAATAGCGCAATGCAACAACTGAATCCATCCGAGATCAGTGCGCTCATTAAACAGCGTATCGGAGATCTGGACACCAGCGCGACCGCTAAAAACGAAGGTACCATTGTTATGGTATCCGACGGTATCGTGCGCATTCACGGTCTTGCTGATGCAATGTACGGTGAAATGATCGAATTCGACGGCGGCTTATTTGGTATGGCACTGAACCTAGAACAGGATTCAGTGGGTGCCGTTGTTTTAGGTAACTACCTAAGCCTTCAAGAAGGTCAAAAAGCTCGTTGTACAGGTCGTGTATTAGAAGTTCCAGTTGGTCCTGAACTTCTTGGCCGTGTTGTCGACGCTTTGGGTAACCCAATTGATGGTAAAGGCCCAATTGATGCGAAATTAACTGATGCTGTTGAAAAAGTAGCACCAGGCGTAATTTGGCGTCAATCTGTAGATGAGCCTGTTCAAACTGGTTATAAATCAGTTGATACAATGATTCCTGTTGGTCGTGGCCAACGTGAGTTGATCATCGGTGACCGTCAAACTGGTAAAACAGCGATGGCGATCGATGCGATTATCGCTCAGAAAAACTCTGGCATTAAATGTGTATACGTTGCGATTGGTCAAAAACAATCAACAATTGCAAACGTTGTACGTAAGCTAGAAGAAACTGGCGCTATGGCGTATACAACTGTTGTCGCTGCTGCGGCTGCTGATCCTGCTGCAATGCAGTACTTAGCTCCGTACTCTGGCTGTACAATGGGTGAGTACTTCCGTGACCGCGGTGAAGACGCTCTTATTATTTATGATGATTTGTCTAAGCAAGCTGTTGCTTACCGTCAAATTTCATTACTTTTACGTCGTCCACCAGGTCGTGAAGCGTATCCAGGTGACGTATTCTATCTTCACTCACGTCTTCTTGAACGTGCTTCTCGTGTATCTGCTGACTACGTTGAGAAATTCACTAATGGTGCAGTAACTGGTCAAACTGGTTCTTTAACTGCATTGCCAATTATTGAAACTCAAGCAGGTGACGTATCTGCATTCGTACCAACGAACGTAATTTCGATTACTGACGGTCAGATCTTCTTAGAAACATCATTATTCAACGCAGGTATTCGTCCTGCTGTGAACGCGGGTATCTCTGTATCTCGTGTTGGTGGTTCTGCTCAAACCAAGATCATCAAAAAATTGTCTGGTGGTATCCGTACTGCTTTAGCACAATACCGTGAATTGGCTGCGTTTGCTCAGTTCGCTTCTGACCTTGATGAAGCAACTCGTAAGCAACTTGAACATGGTCAACGTGTAACTGAGTTAATGAAGCAAAAACAATATGCTCCTTACTCAATTGCTGACCAAGCTGTTTCTGTTTATGCATCTAACGAAGGCTACATGGCTGACGTAGAAGTTAAGAAAATCGTAGACTTTGATGCTGCGTTAATTTCTTACTTCCGCTCAGAATATGCTCCGTTGATGAAACAAATCGATGAAACTGGTGATTACAACAAAGACATCGAAGCAGCAATCAAAGCAGGTATTGAAAGCTTTAAAGCGACTCAAACTTACTAAGTTTAGTTTTAGTTAAGTTTGGTTCACGGATCAACCTTCGGAAGCTCGAAAGAGCTTTCGAATACTAGGTTAAGCGTATGGCAAATTTAAAAGAAATTCGCGCCAAAGTAGCTAGTATCAAGAGCACGCAAAAGATTACTCGCGCGATGCAAATGGTAGCTGCTTCTAAAATGCGTCGTGCGCAAGAGCGCATGGCTCAGGGCCGTCCGTATGCCGATAATATGCGCCGTGTAATTGCTCACTTGGTACAAGCAAACCCTGAATACAAACACCGTTATATGGTTGACCGCCCAGTTAAGCGTGTTGGCTATATCGTAGTGTCTTCAGATCGTGGTTTGGCAGGTGGCTTGAACATTAACTTGTTCAAGAAAGTTGTGCAGCATGTCAAAGCACAACAACAGCAGTCAATTGAAGTTGAATTTGCTTTAATTGGTCAAAAAGCGGTTTCGTTTTTTAAGAATTACGGCGGTAAAGTGCTCGGTGCAACTACCCAACTTGGCGATGCGCCGAGTTTGGAACAGTTAACTGGCTCAGTCCAAGTTATGCTTGATGCATTTGATAAAGGCGAATTAGATCGTATCTATCTCGTATCAAATGGCTTCGTTAATGCAATGACTCAGCAGCCTAAAGTAGAACAACTTGTTCCTTTAGCACCAGCAGAAGAAGGCGATGATCTCAACCGTACTTATGGTTGGGACTATATCTACGAACCAGAAGCAGAAGAATTGTTAAATGGTTTGTTGGTTCGCTATATCGAGTCTATGGTTTATCAAGGTGTGATTGAAAACGTTGCATGTGAGCAGTCAGCTCGTATGGTCGCGATGAAAGCAGCGACAGACAACGCAGGACAATTGATTAAAGACCTACAACTCATTTACAACAAGCTGCGTCAAGCCGCGATTACTCAGGAAATTTCCGAGATCGTTGGCGGTGCCGCTGCCGTTTAACATTATTAAGTTTGAATTGAGGAGACAGCAATGAGTAGCGGTCGTATCATTCAGATCATCGGCGCGGTTATCGACGTCGAGTTTGAGCGCAATAGCGTTCCTAAGATCTATGACGCTCTCCAAGTTGACGGTACTGAAACTACATTAGAAGTTCAGCAACAGCTTGGCGATGGTGTTGTTCGTACCATCGCAATGGGTTCTACAGAAGGTCTTAAACGTGGCCTTAATGTAACTAGCACAAATGCACCGATTTCTGTTCCAGTAGGTCCAGCTACGCTTGGTCGTATCATGGACGTTTTGGGTCGCCCAATTGATGAAGCAGGTCCTGTAGCGACTGAAGAGCGTTTGCCGATTCACCGTCAAGCACCTTCTTATGCTGAACAAGCAGCTTCTACTGATCTTTTAGAAACTGGTATTAAAGTAATTGACTTACTTTGCCCGTTCGCAAAAGGTGGTAAAGTTGGTCTATTCGGTGGTGCTGGTGTTGGTAAAACCGTTAACATGATGGAGTTGATCAACAACATCGCTAAAGCTCACTCAGGTTTATCTGTGTTTGCTGGTGTTGGTGAGCGTACTCGTGAAGGTAATGACTTCTATCACGAAATGAAAGATTCTAACGTTCTTGACAAAGTAGCAATGGTCTACGGTCAGATGAACGAGCCACCAGGTAACCGTTTACGCGTAGCGTTAACTGGTTTGACTATGGCTGAATACTTCCGTGATCAAAAAGACGAAAATGGTAAAGGTCGTGACGTATTATTATTCGTCGACAACATCTACCGTTATACACTTGCGGGTACTGAAGTATCAGCATTGTTAGGTCGTATGCCATCTGCGGTAGGTTACCAACCTACACTTGCAGAAGAAATGGGTGTTCTTCAAGAGCGTATTACATCTACTAAATCTGGTTCGATCACATCGATCCAAGCAGTATATGTACCTGCCGATGACTTAACAGATCCATCTCCTGCAACTACATTTGCTCACTTAGATGCAACAGTAGTATTGAGCCGTGATATCGCATCTTCTGGTATCTATCCAGCGATCGATCCACTTGACTCAACTTCACGTCAGTTAGACCCATTAGTTGTTGGTCAAGAGCACTATGAAATTGCGCGTGCAGTACAAAACGTATTGCAACGTTATAAAGAGCTTAAAGACATCATCGCAATCTTGGGTATGGATGAATTAGCTGAAGAAGATAAATTGGTTGTTTACCGTGCGCGTAAAATCCAACGTTTCTTCTCTCAACCATTCCACGTAGCTGAAGTGTTTACTGGTGCTCCTGGTAAATTAGTACCGCTTAAAGAAACGATTCGTGGCTTTAAAGGTCTATTAGCTGGTGAATACGATCACATCCCGGAACAAGCGTTCTATATGGTTGGTGGTATTGACGAAGTGATTGCTAAAGCTGAGAAACTCTAATTTAAGGAGATCATCTCATGGCGACTATGCAATGTGATGTCGTAAGTGTTAAAGAGTCTATTTACTCTGGCGCAGTAACGATGTTAATCGCGAAAGGTGCTGGTGGTGAGCTTGGTATTTTGCCAGGACATGCTCCACTTGTAACCTTGCTTCAACCGGGCCCGATTCGTGTTCAGTTGGAAAATGGTACAGAAGAAATCGTCTATGTATCTGGCGGTGTTTTAGAAGTTCAACCTCATGTTGTAACGGTTCTTGCAGATACTGCAATCCGTGCTGACAACTTGGATGAAGCGGCAATTTTAGAAGCACGTAAAAATGCTGAACAATTGCTTGCAAACCAAAAGAGTGATTTGGACTCGGCTGCTGCGTTGGCTGCCTTGGCAGAAACAGCTGCACAGCTTGAAACTATCCGTAAAATCAAAAACCGCGCACTATAATTGCCGGTTTGAGATTGAAAAAGCCACCGTAAGGTGGCTTTTTTTATACGTTGTTTTTTTAAGATTCAGTTTTTGAATCTGACTTTTCATCTCCTGCCATAATCATGGCAGCAAGCTTCACCATATCCATTTGAATGGTATTAAGCTGTTTTTCAATTTGGTCAAAATTGATTTGATCTAATTTCCCATTGAGTAATGGCATGCTAAGAGCTTGTTGGTTGGCATGTAATAAACTTTGGCGAATATTCTCAATTTCCTGACTTTTGATATCTAAAGTCAAAAGTGCTTGATTTAAACCTTCTAGTTGCTGTTTTAACGTAGTGAAAGTAGTTTTTAGTTCATTCTGATTCTTATCTTGGATGGCTTGTTCAACATCAAGCTGAGTATCTTTAAGCTGTTCAACATAGTCACCAGCTTTAAGCTGTAAATTAGCAGCGTCGCGGACCATATAAAAAATATTGCCGCTTTTAAGTTCGGCTTTGTTGGGTGCAATTTCTGACTCTTGTTGTTCAATGTTTTGGTCAGCTGCCTGTTCAGCTATTTCAGTTTTTTCTTGTTCGGTAGCATGGTCTTGTGCCTGATCACACCCGAGTAAAAGCATGCCTGAGGCAAAAATTACAAAAGGAAGAAATGCGCCCTGTAAAATTTTTTTCATAACTACAAACAACATCAAATAAAGCAAATGGATACTATAGGCATAAAATATGAAGAAAGATTGTATTTTTGCAAACGAACAACACTTTGAGGAGAGCATAAAAAAGAGCGTATAAAACGCCCTTTCTCATATTTTAAAATATTATTTTGCTAACTCTGCTTCAACTGCTTTAACGATTTGTTCATCGTCTGCTGTTAGGTTTGGAGCAAAGCGAGCTACGACTTCGCCATTTTTATTAATTAAAAACTTTTCGAAGTTCCATAAAACTTCTGGAGCAGGGTTGGTTGGAATACCTAAGCCTTCTAAACGCTCACGGAAAGGACCTTCACCAGTGCGTTCCGGCTGAGCCGCTGTCAAAGTTTGGTAAAGTGGGTGCTTATCTTCGCCGACTACAGAAACCTTAGAAAATAAAGGGAAATGAACATCATAATTTAATGAACAGAACTGTTGAATTTCTTCATCAGAACCTGGTTCTTGCTCTTTAAAGTTATTTGCTGGGAAACCTAAAATTTCAAGACCTTGGTCTTTTTTTGCTTGGTAAAGTTTTTCTAAGCCTTCGTATTGTGGAGTTAAACCACATTTAGAAGCAGTATTTACGATAAGTAGAACTTTACCTTTGTATTGTTCGAGGTCAACCGTTTCGCCTGAAATAGCTTTTACTGGAATGTGATATACAGATTGTGTCATGAGTCTTTCCTAAAGATTGTAATTGATATCAAGTAACGCATTTGTTTTAACTGCTATTGAGGGGTAGTGCAATAATATTCGTGTTCAAAAAAGAAAAAGTTTTTAAAGATAAGCTGAATTCTAGTTATTTCTGATTTGGATAGGTGTTTGCCCAGTGTAACGTTTAAAAAATTCAATAAAACTTGAGCTATGTTGATAACCTAAATCGTATGCTAAACGCTTGATAGGCGTCCCTTGACGAATCTGATGAATGGCATAAACAATTTTGGCCCGATTTCTCCATTCGGACAACGAAAGCTGAAGCTCTTGTTGACTCAAACGTAATAAGTGGCGATCACTGACCGAAAAGTTTTGTAGCAACTGTTGTAAAGACTGATCAAAAAGTAAAGGATCTGAAAGTTTTTCTAAAATAGGCAATAAAACAGGATGCCGTGTTTGCGGTAAATAATGCGAATATGCAGGAGCTTGTTTGAGTTGATCGAATAAAACTTGTAAAAGATGTTCTAAATATTCAGGTTGTTCGGTTTGTTTTTGCTGCTCTAGAATTTCTAAAACTAAAGTGCGAAAAAAAGGCTGAATACTAAAGCATCGACAGCTATTTCCTAAAATAGAACATAGGCGAGGGTGCAGTCGAATACAGATATAGTGAATTTCATGGTCGATATGGGTGGACTGATGAACAGTTTGAGGGGGAATCCAAAGACCATAGCTAGGTGGAGAAAGATATAGCTGTTCTTCAATCTCCATTTCTAATATGCCATTTAAACTGAAATTAAAATCTCCCCAAAGAGATGCATGAGGACGAACAATATCTTCTTTTTGGTATAGAAATTCATGAACTTCTATACTGTGTAATAATAAAAATTGCTGGTCCTCATTGTTCATCTATATGCTCTGACTCATATTTTAATTTTCACAAGTAGCTTTAGGGTTATTAAGACCTTTCGCTAAGGTAAATATACTCAGTAATGCTAGGGCAACGAAGCTTAATACACCATAAATTAAAGTATTTTCATTGAAATGATCAACTACATATCCACCTAATAATGAACCTGTCGCAATCATCACCTGAAACATACCTACAAAAAGCGGCATACCTTTTTCAACTGCATTTGGCGCATGTACAAACATCCAAATATTCGCTGAGGTAGGGAAGGCACCAAATGCAAATCCCCATAACGCGGTTAAGACAATAGCACCAAATTCATGAACGGCAAAAAGAGGAAATCCAAAAAATACGATTGCAAAGCATGTACCCACAAAAGCTAATGTATAACGGACATTTAGATTCCCACTATATCCGGCAAAAGCATTTCCGAAAATACCAGCAATTCCATAGAGCAATAATAATGAACTAATGGTTGTCCCATTAAAACCAGCAACATTTTTAAAGAAAGGTGCTAAATAGCTATAGGCACAAAAGTGAGCGAGTCCGATCAATAAAACAATCAACATGCCACTACGTGCTTTAGGAGTACGTAATAGTGCTGGCAAATCTTTCATGTGAATTGCCGAATCTGGTACAAGTTTAGGTAAAAAGATTAATTGTAAGATTAAAACAACTAAGCCAATGCCTGCAGTAATTCCAAAAGCACTACGCCAACCATAAAACTCGCTTAACCAAGTTCCAATCGGTACACCTAGAACTGTAGCAAAAGTCACACCTGCCATCACGACCGCAGTTGCTTTAGCAATAGGAAGGTGTGAGGGAGCTAATTTTCCACTTAGAGCAATGGCAGTCGCCCAGAAACCACCAATTGAAATACCTAAAATTAAGCGGCTTAACAATAGAACATGGAAGTTTTCAGCAAATGCGGTAATGGTATTGGCAATAACCATAATAGCTGTCAGCAAGATAAGCACATAACGCCGATCAAGTTGTTTTACTGATACAGGCAATAGAGGGGCGGCAATTGCTGCCATAATGCCGGGTACAGTAATAATCAGGCCTGCTGTACCAACAGAAATATTTAAATCAGTTGCGACACTATTTAGAACACCAACAGGTAAAAATTCACTTGTTACTAATGCAAATGCTGCGATAGAAACGGCCAAAATGGCAAACCAGCTTCCTTGAGTGGAGGTTGTGGGTCGCGCTTTAGAGATAGACGATTGGTCCATAGGAAATCCTTACTTGGCTAAATTTGGAGTAAAGAAAGGCAATTTATTAATTAACTAACGATCACTATGAAAATAAAATAGTTGATAAAAAATCGAACGTCAATTAATTTAATAACGATTGTTATAAAAATAGATGTGATCTTTATGACAAATAGGCATGAAACGAATTTAGCTGTTGTAGAAGATACGCTGAAAAAAAAGCGCGGACGTCCTAAATGCTTTGATGAACAAGAGGTTCTGCAAAAAGCAATGTTGCTCTTTTGGGAGCATGGCTATGAAGCAACGTCTATTAGTGATTTAACGCAAGCTTTGGAAATTACAGCACCTAGCCTATATAGTGCTTTTGGTGATAAGGCAGGGCTGTTTTATAAAAGTATTGATTACTATTTGGCTCATGAAGCCTGTCCTATTGAGACCATCTTTTTAGAAGCAAAAACTGCAAAAATTGCATTTGAGTTATATCTTTATGACAACGTAAAACGACTGGTTCAACCCAATAAACCAGCTGGTTGTATGTTAGTGGTTGCTGCCATGAATTGTTCTGATGCAACTCAAGATGTGCAGCAGAACCTATTAGACAAACGCATAAAAACCAAAGAAAAATTATTGGAGCGTCTCAAACAAGGTGTTGAGCAGGGTGATTTGCCATCTAATGCTCCCCTACAAGATATGACTGATTTTTATGCCACTGTCATTCAAGGCCTTACCATTCAGGCAAGAGACGGTGCCAGTACTGATCAATTGCATAAAGTTGTAGAACATGCCATGAAAGCTTGGACATTATTCTAAAAAAGATGATGTCTTAAGTTCGATATCAATGTCGGAAATACGATATTTCAATTTATTAAGACATTCTTCAAAATAAAATCTCTTTTGTAGATGGTGTATTGCTATGAGTCAGGTCATGAAATATCACAAATGGGCGTTTATTTTTCCCATTTTGGCAGTATTGATTTGGTCTTTAAATATTGTAGTCACCCGCTATGTCTCGGATTATATCTCTCCGGTAAGCATTAGTTTTTATCGGTGGTTAATCGCTTTTATTATTTTGACTCCATTTATGTTTATGCCTGTGTGGAGACAAAGACGACTAGTAATACCATATTTACCTAAGCTTGCTGTGTTAAGTGCATTTGGGATGGTGCTTTATCAAGGGCTTGCTTATACAGCCGCCCATTATACCAGTGCAACCAATATGGGAATTGTGAATGCATTTATTCCTATATTCACGATCTTTGTTTCGCTTGCCATTTTAAAAGATGTGCCTAATCGCTTTGCAGTTTTTGGCAGTATTCTATCTTTTGCAGGGTTGCTATATGTCATGTCCCAAGGAAATATTAATAAGCTTTTAAGTGGTGGTGGACACCTGGGTGATGCATTGATGATTATTGCCGTATTCTTCTATGCATTTTATGGAGTATTCCTTAAAAAATGGCAGTTGCCACTACCAATTATGACAAGCTTATATGTTCAGATTGGATTTTCTGTCATATTTCATATTCCTTTAATTCTCTGGTTTGGACTTGATGCTTTAAATGTACAAAATGCACCAAGTGCTATTTATGCAGGTGTATTTGCTTCACTTATTGCGCCGTTAGTTTGGATGTTAGCTGTTCAACAACTCGGTCCTAATAGAACAAGTATTTTTATGAACTTGGTACCTGTCTTTACAGCAGTTATTGCAAGCGTCTGGTTGTCTGAGCAGTGGACCATTTATCACACATTAGGTGGGATTGTTATTTTAATTGGTATCATTATGGCTCAGAAGAAGGTGAGTCCTAAAAAGAGCGAATTAATGCAAGAACAAAACTAAAGTCAGTAAAAAAACTATGGCATATTTTGAAAAAAACTCATAAAAATATGCCAATTTTTTCTTAGTTAAAGTTTTTCTATATGATTTATAAATAGTTTATAAAAATAGGTTGTAATATAAATATTAAAAAAGCCGAGTAAAAATATTAATATAATTTTAATTTATAGGCAAAAAACCGTAAATTCCCTACACTTTTCATGCTTTTTTTAGAGAAATAATATATTTCTCTCATTGAACCTCTTACCACATAATAGCGGCCACTACGAAAGGCGCTATTTTCTTTGTAAATTATCTTTCGTTCCACAGATATCCAAACCCTCTGGATGTGGTATATACCCATCCTTTTTTATGCTCAGTTATCCCTATATAACTGAGCTTTTTTTTTGTTTGAAATTAGGCGCGAATAATCTCTCTGGTAAGAGCGTTAATGATTCTACTTGGCTGTTGGCTCTGGCCTAAGTCACCATTCAGATAGTTTAATTGTGAACCAAAGTATTGGCAGGCATCCTGTAATGAATGAGCAGGTTCTTGCCCGCTTGGGTTCGCACTAGTCGAGACAATAAAGCCATGAAAAGCATTGCATAATGCCACACATAAAGGATGTGTAGTGACTCGAACAGCGACAAGAGGATGCTCACCTTTAATCCATGAAGGAATATGTTCGCCAGCAGGTAATAGCCAAGTTGTTGCTCTTTCTGATGGTTGATGATTAGTCCAACAATCAATAATTTCTTGTTGGGTTGTTTGAGGTAGAGAAGTTAGCAGGTGTTCAACTTGGCTAATATGACCTGCTAATAAAATTACACCCTTTTCAATAGGCCTTTGCTTTAGTTCAAGAATTTTTTGAAAAGCTTGCTCATTAAAAGGGTCGCAACCTAGCCCCCAAACAGCCTCAGTTGGATATGCCAAAACTTGACCTTGTTGTAAACATTCGGCTGCTTCGGTAACTGAGGTGGTAATCATGGTAATACACTTCCTTTCAATCAGACAGAATTGCTATTGTGCGCTCCAATACTAAGAACGACAACGTAAATACAATCCTGATTGTTGCATACATAAACCAAGTAGTTCTAGTTCCATCAGTGAAGAGGTGAGTTCTGCAACAGGCTGAGAGTGATGTAAGACAAGCTGATCAATATTTTGTCCGACCCAGTCTAAAGATTGATAAAGGTTAATTAAATGCTCAGGAATTTCTGGGGTACTAGAAACTACAGCCTCATCGGTGAAGTTTTGTTGCTGACTTTGCCACTGAGTGGGTAAAGCAAGGTCTTCAATAATTTGTTCAGGATGATCGACTAAAATTGCTCCCTCACGAATAAGTTGATGGCAACCTTGATGAAACTCACTGTAAATATGACCAGGAATGGCAAATACAGTCTTACCTTGTTCGGCAGCTTTGTTCGCAGTGATGAGAGAACCACTTTTTAAGGTAGCTTCTACCACTAACACGCCTAAACTCAAACCGCTGACAATTCGGTTTCTACGTGGGAAATGCTGTTGTAATGGGGGTGTTCCAGGCAAAAATTCAGTAATAATCGCGCCGTTTTGAGCCAAAATATGTTCTGCAAGTTTTTTATTTTGAGCAGGGTAGGTACTGTCTAAACCAGTTCCTGTTACTGCAATTGTACGTTGATGTGCTGATGCTCCTTGGTGAGCAGCTTCATCAATCCCATATGCCAAGCCACTACTCACATAAAAACCTTTTTCACTTAAGTAATAGGCAAAATCATAAGCAACCTGACGACCATGTGGGCTTGGTTTTCGGCTACCTACAATCGCAATTTGTGGTTGCAACAAAGCTTGAGCTTGGCCTTTTCCAAAAATGATAGGTGGGTGATCTGTATAAGGTAATAACTGAGTGGGATAACCTGAGTCATCTGCCGTTAAAATAAAGTCGGTATATTGCTGGATCTGCTCAGTTAGTTTTTCAAACTGAGCTTGACCCTGAGCAGTTTGAAATTCATCTACGCGTTTTAAATGATTAGCATGTAACCCGAGATTGCGCCATTGAGATAATCCAGCAGGTTGGACCGCCTTTTCACAGCTACCAAAATAATCGACAATTTTTTTAAAGCTGACTAAAGAGTGTTGCACCAAATACCACACTTTAAGCGTGTGGTAATGGTGTGAAGAAAGTTGAGTAAGCATTGTAAAAGGTACATCCAGCATTAATCATTAAAGCGGGGTGGCTGGATGCTTGAACCAACTTTAACTGGTAAATCGCTTTCTAATACGTAGGCATAACTCAACTGATCAAAAGTTCTAAAGACCATCAGACTACCAATTTGTTGTCCTGGTAACTGTATTGGTTCTTTGGTTTTAGGATCTCGAATGGTTTCACCTTGTTGCGTAATATCAAAAACTTGTCCTACTTGAATACCTTGTGCCGTACCGCGATCTAAAGTGACCACACTATTTTTGGCAGCAGTACCAATTGAGCCCATTACACGAATAATTTTGCCGCCGTCCGTCACCTGAGTGGCATCTACCGGATAAAACAAAGTAGGCAATGTTGCTTCTTCTTCTGGCATTACCCGATCACCACGACGTACTTCAGAATTGTAGCTATCAGTTAACTCAAGCGTGGTAATGTCTTTTTCAGAAGAGATCGCAATCCCTGAGGCAACTTGTTGTAGCTCAATACCTAGACTGTGCTTTTTGCCTTTATTATCGGTGAAATAATAAGGTTCACCTTCACGATAAACTGCGTAACGTTGACCATCAATTAAACCTTGTCCGCGCGCATAAATAGTTTGACCTTTTGCTGCAAGTACACGTTGATCGGCAGTACCGACTACATAAGGAGTGTGTTGAATTGCATCGATAGGTAGAATAGTGCTGTGTTCTA
The DNA here is from genome assembly GCF_031798995.1 of Acinetobacter sp. V104_13. NCBI lineage: Bacteria > Pseudomonadati > Pseudomonadota > Gammaproteobacteria > Moraxellales > Moraxellaceae > Acinetobacter > Acinetobacter sp. V104_13. Next base: position 168,821 of record NZ_JAVQNP010000022.1, read on the forward strand.
ACCATTGTTTGATATGTTCAAGGGGAATAACAGGTACGTTATTGTTAAGTGACTCCACACGAACTTGAGGTTGTAAATTTGTCATTTGGCCTGTGTAACGGCGAATAATGCCGACACAGCCATCTCCTTCATCTTTTCCAACCAATGGACGGCCATCTAAACTACACAGCAGTAATCGATCACCAGGATAAATCCAGTGTGGATTTTTGACATGCTGATTATTTGCCCAAATTTCAGGCCAGCGCCAAGGTTTACTCAGAAAGTGACCAGAAATATCCCATAGCGTATCTCCTCGTTTTACAACGTAGACATGTGGTGCATTACTTCTAAGAGAGGGTGGATTATGGTTCGGACTAGCAGCATAAGTCTCTGCTACCGTACTGAATGCAACCCCTGTAAAAAGTGCCAAAGCAAGTAAATGCTTTTTTATCCCCAAAGCATGAAATTGAACCATGCCGTCAAAAACCTTTTTCATTATGATAATTCCTAAAAATTATGCGTGCAGATGCGTTATAATAGGCGGCTAACACACAATTTTTCGATGAAGTATTTCCTTCATTTGGTTTTTCAATCAATGGCATAAGTGAGGACGTCAGTATGGCCTTATTACCTATTTTAAGTTTTCCTGATCCCCGTCTTCGTACCATTGCTAAGCCTGTTGAAGAAGTTACTGATGAAATTCGTCAACTTGCAGCAGATATGCTTGAAACCATGTATGCGGCACCAGGTATTGGTTTAGCAGCTTCTCAGGTCGATCGTCATATTCAGCTTATCGTCATAGATTTGTCTGAATCTAAAGATGACCCTATGGTTTTCATTAACCCCAAAATAACTCCACTGACAGAAGATAAGCAGCAGTACGAAGAAGGCTGCCTATCGGTGCCACAAATATACGACAAAGTTGAGCGCCCGTCACGTGTGAAAATTGAGGCAATTAACCTTGAAGGTCAAGCATTTGAGTTAGAAGCTGATGGACTTCTCGCTGTTTGTATCCAACATGAAATGGATCACTTAAATGGCAAATTATTTGTGGATTATTTGTCGCCACTTAAACGTCAGCGTGCTCGAGAAAAAGTCGAAAAAGTTGTTCGTCAACGTGAACGTGAAAAAGTTGCAGTAAAACGTTAAAAATTTCTATTTTTGAAACATTAATGTAGTGTGGATGTGATTTTTGGTTTTTCGTAGTGGTTTACTGCTTGCATGTGCAGCAGTATTTTTACAGATTGCGGTGTTTCTACAGCCGCTATTACCGAAGCAATATCAAATTGCTCCGGTCTGTGAAACTATTACCCTTGCTTTGCTTAAACCCAAAGCACAGACGGAAACCATGTCACATGCCATGCATTCGCATCATGAACATCATATTGAACAGGCACAAGCCTCTGGGCAACATGATCATCATGATGCAAATCATCAGTGTCAATATTGTACCGTCTATGCCAATCTGGTTTTGCCACCTGAATTTGGCGTAAAAGAAGTTTTAGTCCGCATACAAGTCCGCTTAGTCGCTTATCAACAGGCATTTAGACATGTCTACTTTGCACTACAGCGACTTTTTCTACTCCCGCAAGGGCGTGCACCACCTCTATTTGCATAAATAAAAGCAATTTTTTGTTGGGGTCTTAACTGACTTCGATATCACTTTATTTATGTTTTAGAGCGTATAAAAATGCCACATTCTAAATTTTTACTACAACCTTTATGGGTTGCGATGCTTGCTGTCTCTCATTCGGGGCTAGTTTTTGCTAATTCAGAAGAAAATGATGCCGATACCCAAGCGCTTCACTCATTAGCACCTATTGTTGTTACAGCACAACAAGGCAACGATGCAAATGGCTTGATTGTACATGCAGACCCGAAACAGCCAATTCAGCCAGTGCCTGCTACAGATGGTGCAGACTACCTACAAAGTATTATGGGTTTTAACTCAATACAAAGCGGTGGAACCAATGGTGATGTGACATTCCGAGGTATGTTTGGTTCACGCATCAAAATTCTAACTGATGGAACTGAAAATTTAGGTGCATGCCCAAACCGTATGGATGCTCCAACTTCTTATATTTCACCAGAAAGTTATGATCGTATTTCTGTCATTAAAGGTCCGCAAACAGTTCAATATGCCAATACAGGTTCTGCTGCAACAGTCCTTTTTGAACGTCAGCCTGAGAAACTCACCTCTGAAAAACCTTATCGCGGACAAGCGAGTGTCTTATTAGGTTCATATGGACGTATTGACCATAACGTTGAGGCGGCAATTGGTGATGAAAAGAAATATATCCGTTTAAATGCCAACCGTTCAGAGTCGAATAGTTATCAAGATGGTAATGGAAATACCGTGCCGTCAGCATGGAAAAAGTGGAATGCTGATGTAGCGCTGGGCTTTACTCCAGATGAAAACACGTGGGTCGAACTCACTGGTGGAAAATCTGATGGTGAATCGCTTTATGCTGGACGTTCAATGGACGGATCTCAGTTTGCGCGTGAAAGCTTAGGTCTGCGGTTTGAAAAGAAAAATATCACTGATGTCATTAAGAAAATTGAAGGGCAGGTGAACTATAGCTATAACGACCATATTATGGATAACTTTAGTTTACGCACACCGCCATTAGTTGAAATGAATCATGGTGGTATGACCATGCTGATGCCGAATCCAATGGCAATGCAAGTGACACGCCGCACATTAAACTCACGTTTGGCAATGACTTCTGAATGGAAGAAATGGAGTTTGATCACAGGCGTTGACTCTCAATTTAATAAACATGGCGGTAGCATGTCATCGCCAACAATGCCTTCTATGAATATTCCATATCGCCAAGATATGCGTTTTCAATCATATGGTGCTTTTGGCGAACTCGGCTATCAATGGAACGATTTCAATAAACTGGTTACAGGTGCACGTTTAGATCGAGTAATAGTTGAAGATGAGCGCGCTGATTCTCAAGCAAAAGGTTTTAATACTAAACTTGAAAAGACTTTACCGAGTGCATTTGTGCGTTGGGAAAATCAACATCCTGAGCATGACCTAAAAAGCTATATTGGTTTAGGTTATGTAGAGCGTATGCCTGATTATTGGGAACTTTTCTCGCCTAAACATGGGAACGCTGGCTCAACCAATACTTTTAACGGTGTGAATCCTGAGAAAACATTACAGTTGGATCTGGGCTTCCAGCAGCAACATGGTGCTTTAAATACATGGGCTTCTGCTTATGCCGGTTTGGTGGATGACTACATTTTAATGAGTTATCACCATCATCCAAGTACTGGAATGGGTGGGCATGACATGAGCCATGATATTACTGCGGGTGCCAAAAATGTTGATGCAACAATCGCAGGCGCGGAAGCTGGTATTGGATATCAATTTACCGACCATATTCAGGCAGATTTGAGTGCGATGTATGCATGGGGTAAAAACACCACAGATGACAAACCACTACCTCAAATTTCACCTTTAGAAGGTCGCTTAAATATTCGCTATGTGGCTGACAAATATAATTTAGGTCTGTTGTGGCGAGCTGTGGCTGAGCAAAACCGTGTGAGTCTACATCAAGGTAATATCGTAGGATATGACTTAAAACCAAGTAAAGGTTTCTCGACTCTTTCTCTAAACGGAAGTTACAACCTTCGTAAAGATATCGATGTCTCTGTTGGCATTGATAACGTATTAGATAAGACCTATACCGAACACTTAAATAAAGCGGGTAGTGCTGGCTTTGGATTTGCGAGCGAAGAGCAGTTTAACAATATCGGAAGAAACTACTGGGTCCGTATGAGCATGAAGTTTTAATAAGCGGTAGCGAATGAACTGAAAATATTAATTTAAAGAGAGAAATGAAATGACTAATAAATTATCACCTGAACAATCTTGGTGGGGATGGAAGTTACTTATTGTGGCTTCTATTCTGAGTTTATTGTTTATGATTGTTTTTTACTTGGCGATCAACAATGAACCCGACTACATGCCAAGTCAGAAAAAGAAGCAGATGATGGAGTCACACGAGCAAATGAATCACGCTGAAATGCACAGTTCATCAGCTCAATAAGTTCCTTAATATTTGGAAATGGAAGTCTAATTAATAGGCTTCCATTTTTATTTTTAGGTTTTAAAAATTATTGATGCATACTCGCTAAGGTTTTTGCCTTACCTTGATTCTGATAAAGCGTTAAGCCAAGTTTCTGTATATTACGGCCTGATTTGGATAAAAACTTTTCAGCTTTTGGTGAAAGCTTCGCGCCATTATAAAGTAGTGAATTACGCACAATTAGATAATAAGCAAACCATGAGGCAGACTGCTGAGGCAATCCGAGTAGTTTCATTCTCTTCTTGCCAATAAAAAATTGGGTAAGTTCTAAATGTTGTCGATAAGCAAGCTTCTGCTGCAAAGAACGTAAATGCAGATATTTTCTCTCAAAAGGCTCTTTGGATAAGCTTGATCCTAACTCAACACTGCTGTGATCGGAGCGAGGGTGAGCAAACTGCATCCAGTAAAGTAACCTCCAACCCTCAGATTCAGATTGAATAAGCCATTTTTCATCAATACCCATCAACCAGCCAACATAACGCCAAAAATGTAAAAAACTCTTGGTTTCTTGTTTGGTCGGCCATACACCTAAAGCTCTAATACCGAGTAAAACTACACTGCTAAAAGCCAAATTAGTCATTGCTAAATCAAATTGATTAAGTGGAACTCCCCAAACTTCACTATCCCAACTATCAGACTTTTTTAATTGTCGGCGGACGAGTGCATGAATAAAGCGAACATAAATCGTTGATATAAAACCTGTGCTTAGACGCTCAAGTCCTTGAGGTTCAGTAATATCAACCCACCATTTTGTGGTTTCAGCTAAACGAGTACCCGCCTGTTTCTTTAATGCACCCGTTAAAATTAGCGGCTGATTAAATCCCGGATATAAATATCCCACCATTAAGGATAAATCTCTAAGAATAAAACCATTATTTATTCCTAAACGATGAGTAAATTTAACAGCCTCATCAATTTGACGCTGATCTAACCATTCAGGCTTTTGCTCAATGTAATTAAAGAAATTTTCTAACTTAGTAGGTAGCGGCTCAGATAGGTTATCGCGGCCTTGAAATAATATCTTCTCAAAAATCATTCGGTGACCTTTGGGATCGTGCATAACCCAATCAATCACCTTATCCATTTCAACGTCCCCTTCACAAAGAGCACGTTGTAAAGACACATATTCTTTATAGTTCGGTTGTACAGGTTTTTCGCAACAGATATTTAAAAATTGAGTAAAGAAATTACTGTCTTGCATGTCATTAAAAGAAGCAAGTCGAGTCGGGCTAATCATTTGCATATCGTTACTTACTTATTGAACTGAATAATAAATAGGCTAATATGAATAATTATTCGCATTCAATTCGCATTTAATGAATAAAAAACGATGAGAAAAGCCCCACAGCAACAGCGTTCAAAAATTATTGTTGACCATATTTTAGAGGCGACACAGCAGTGTATCGCCCAGTATGGATTACTACATACGACGACGCCTAAAATTGCAGAGAAATCTGGAGTAAGTGTTGGGTCGATTTACCAATACTTTGAGAATAAAGATCAAATCATAGAAGAACTATTGCGCCGTAAAAGCGAATTGCTGGGGCAACAACTTAAAGAATTAGTTGTGCGACAAGGAAATATTCCTTTAGAGCTGCTCATTCCCTTAGCAATAGAGTTGGGATTTAATGCATTAAAAGCCGATCATGGATTTTTTATAGAAGTATTAAAACATTGGCATGACTATAGTCATTCGCAAGCTGCTCAGATTTTAGAAAAGCATTTTTTTGAAGTAGGGCTATATACATTCAGTAGAAATCCTCATCAGTGGGACTTCGAACAGGTAAAGCATAAATCCTTTGTAATTATTAATAGTACGCTTTTTACGATGATGCGATATGTAAGTCAGAACAATTTTCTTATCTCAGAACAACAACTTAAACGCGAATTATCGAGCATGATACTGGCTTATTTAAGTCAAAAATAAAAAATTAAAATAATTATCAATATAAAACAATAGCTTAATTCGTATGGTGGTTTAAAAGTAAACGCTCAAGTCATTAATTTTTAATTTTCGCTTGCAAAGGGATCTTAATCATCTATAATGCACATCCATCGGCGGTGATGCAGATAGAAACTTGTTGAAAAACAGTTA
>NZ_JAVQNP010000023.1:0-168548 GCF_031798995.1 Acinetobacter sp. V104_13
TGGTGCGCTCAGAGAGATTCGAACTCCCGACCCCTTAGTTCGTAGCCAAGTGCTCTATCCAGCTGAGCTATGAGCGCATTAAGTAAATGGCGGTGAGAGAGGGATTCGAACCCTCGATACCAGTAATAGGTATGCTTCCTTAGCAGGGAAGTGATTTCAGCCACTCATCCACCTCACCGGAACGAGCCGCCATAATACAAACTAAAACCCTATTGTTCAAGTCATCATAGTGAAATTTTCTTGTTTTTTAGTTCAATGAATTATTTTTTAAGCAATTTTCTCATTATTTTCGTCTTTTTCGATCAAACGCTTGTTAAGATAGATATTATTTCTTCATCAAAATACTGTAGTGCATAACACATTATTGCAAACCTAAACGTGCAGTTCGGGTCTGCATGACTTATGCTAAACTTATCTGCCAAGCGTGAAACCAAACGACATGACAAAAAACTGGGCTGACCCCGAAGCGAAAGCTGAAGCTGAACGTTATGACAATCCTATTCCAAGCCGTACTCTTATTTTAGATACATTGGAACAATTGCAGACACCGCAATCTCATGCAGAACTTGTCGATCATTTTAATATTCATGACCAAAAAAGTATTGAAGCACTCAGTCACCGCTTAAGTGCTATGGTTCGTGACGGTCAAATCATGAAAGACGGGTTTAAATTTCAGTTGGTGGCAGATCAACCGACCTATGAAGCAACTGTTTATATCAATAGTAAAGGTTTAGGCACAGCGCATATTGATGGTCAAAGTGACCTTTTACTTCCTGAACGTGAATTGCGTTTAGTCTTTAACGGTGACCGAGTTAGAGTGCGACAGACTTCAGTTGACCGTAAAGGCAAACCTTGGGGTTTTATCACAGAAGTTTTACAACATCGTGTTAAACAATTAATTGGTAAATTGTCGGTTCATGATGGCGAATATTTTATTCAGCCCAACAATCCAAATCAGCACCAGCCTATTCCTTTAGAAAAAGAACTGGTAACGCATGCTGAAGCAAATGTTGGCGATATGCTACGTGTCGCAATAGATAGTTATCCGACTCGTGAAGAATTTGCGACGGCGCATATTATTCAGTCTATGGCCGACAAAGCTGATACAGAAATTATTATTCCGCAGACTATTCTTGAGTTTGGCTTACCTTACGAATTTCCAGATGAAGTTATAAAAGAAGCTGAAAGCTTTAAAGAACCATCTGCTCAAGACCGTGAAGGTCGCATTGATTTACGAGATTTAGCATTAGTTACGATCGATGGTGAAGATGCTCGAGATTTTGACGATGCGGTTTATGCAGAAAAGCGTCCAGGTGGCGGTTATCGTGTAGTTGTCGCAATTGCTGATGTTAGCCATTATGTACGCTTAGACTCAGCCCTCAATGAAGAAGCTGAGGAACGTGGTACTTCGGTATACTTCCCGCATTTCGTATTACCGATGCTACCAGAGGCATTGTCAAATGGCTTATGCTCTCTAAACCCTCATGTAGACCGTTTATGTATGGTCTGTGACTTGAAACTCTCTCGTACAGGCCGTGTAACTGGTTACGATTTTTATCCATCAGTGATGCATTCAAAAGCGCGTTTGACCTATACACAGGTGGCACAATATTTTGACGGCGCAACAGATGCGATTCCAAAAGATCGTGATGTTCATAAATCGTTAAATACGCTTTTCCAGCTTTATCAGATTTTGAAAAATTTACGTGCTGATCGTCATGCAATGGAATTTGAAACCATTGAAACTTACATGACTTTTGATGAGCTAGGCGGGATTAAAGAAATTTTGCCACGTACACGTAATGAAGCACATAAACTTATTGAAGAGTGCATGTTACTTGCTAACGTTGCTGCGGCTGAATATGCATTAGAACATGATGTTCCAATGTTGTATCGCGTGCATGAAGCTCCAGAGTTCTCACGTATTCAGAAAGTAAAAGACTTTGTTAAATTACTGGGTCTACCCTTCCCTGACCAACCAACTCAAGCAGACTATCAAAGAGTAATTGAAGCAACTAAAGATCGTATTGATGCACCAAGTATTCATGCCGTCTTATTACGTTCAATGATGCAAGCTTATTATGGCGCAAAAAATGCAGGGCACTATGGTTTGGCTTATGAAGCTTATACGCATTTCACTTCGCCAATTCGTCGTTACCCAGACCTATTATTACACCGTGCCATTAAAGCTCACTTGAAACAAAAGCCTTATCCACTCTCTGGTGCTGCACTAGATGATGCAGGTGAACATTTTTCTCAAACAGAGCGCCGTGCTGATGAAGCTTCTCGTAGCGTAACGACGTGGTTGAAATGTCACTACATGCAGCAGCATCTAGGTGATGAATTTATTGGTATTGTAAGTGCGGTGACCGAATTCGGTTTATTCGTGACACTGAAAGATTTATATGTCGATGGCATGATTCATATTAGCCAACTCGGCGATGACTTCTTTATTTATGACCAAGCCAGTCAAAATCTAGTAGGTCAAAATCGTGGTCAAGTCTTTGGTTTGGGCGATGAAGTTAAAATTCAGGTCGCTGGTGTCAATCTGGAAGAACGTAAAATTGACTTCCAGCTCATTAAGCAAGTTACCCATGCAGGCCGAGTAGTTCGTAGCCGTGCGCCTCGTACGACTAAAACTACTACGCAGGCGACTGAAGAAGTTTTCAGTAAACCAACTGTCAGTAGTGATGGTGAGCGACCTGTTCACAAAAAGAAAGAAAAAAGTAAGCCAAGTTCTTACACCAAAAAATCTGGTAAGAAAACCTCAGCAAAAGCCGAGACTAAATCAGAAAAGGTGAAGAAAAAATCTAAGCCTAAAAAGAAAAAGTCGAATGCAAAATCAAAGGCTGAATAATTAAAAATAATTATCACACTTCAGAAATAAGTCTCCAATAGGAGGCTTATTTCTTTTTAAAAAGGGTTATTTTACACATTAAGCTTGATTTCCAGCCTGAGAGGACCTACATCTAATACCATGTTTAAAAAATAATGTGGCTATTAGCAATGACTTTACAGCAAGCGACTTTACCAACTCCGCGTTTTGACCAAATTGAATTAGAAAATTTAAAACAAGACATTCAACAAGCGATCCAAGCAGGTCAGGAATTTTTAAATACTCTTACGGCTGCACCTACAGATGTAACTCAGCAACTTGCCGTACTTGAGCAAGTCGATACACTTGAAAATAATCTAAGTGAATCATGGGGCGTTTTATCGCATTTAAACGCTGTAATGAGCAATGCAGAAACGAGAGAAGTCTATCAATCTTTATTACCAGCATTAAGTGAATATTACACTCAGCTTGGTCAACACACGGCGCTTTATCAAACCTATCAACACATCCATGATGGTCAAGGTTATAGCTCTCTTAGCCCTGCACAGCAAAGTGCTATCCGTCTAGCTTTACGTGACTTTAAACTTTCAGGTGTAGCCTTAGAGGGTGAAGAGAAAAAACGTTATGCAGAGATTTCTGCGCGTCTTTCACAGCTTTCTTCTGATTTTTCAAACCACGTACTTGATGCAACACAAGCTTACTTTAAACCACTTACCGAAGATCAGCTAAAAGGTCTTCCAGAAAGTAATATTGAGTTATTAAAACAGTACGGCAAACAACGTGAACTTGACCAAGCTGTAGCAACCCTAGATTTCCCAGCATATTTTGCAATCATGACTTATGCAGATGACCGTGCATTGCGAGAAGAGCTTTATAGAGCTTATGTGACTCGAGCATCTGATCAGTCTGAACCAACTGAGTTTGATAACAGCAAAATTATGGAAGAAATTTTGAGCCTTCGTCAGGAAATGGCGAAACTACTTGGTTTCAATAACTATACTGAATATTCTCTTGCAAGCAAAATGGCACCAGACGTAAAAACAGTACATGAGTTTTTGGTTGACCTAGCAGAGCATGCGCGCGCTCCTGCGCTTCAAGAAGTTGCCGAACTTCAAGATATTGCTAAACAAGATGGTGTTGATGAGCTTAAACCTTGGGATACAACTTACTATTCTGAAAAGCTTAAACAGCAACAATTCAACTTATCTCAAGAAGCATTAAAACCTTATTTCCCTGCACCTAAAGTTATTCAGGGACTATTCCAGATTGTGCAGCGTCTATACGGCATTAACATTATTGAAAGACAAGCACCTGTCTGGCATCCAGATGCACGTTATTTTGAATTAGAAGATCAAGGCCAAGTGATTGGTGGCTTCTTTTTTGACATCTATGCACGTACAGGTAAACGTGGTGGCGCATGGATGAATGGCTTCCGCTCGCGCATGCAAACACTTCATGGCTTACAAAAACCAATTTGCTATATGGTGTGTAATTTCACTCCTCCGGTAGGTGACCAACCTGCGTTATTGACTCATGATGAAGTCATTACTTTGTTCCATGAGTTCGGACATGGTTTACATCATATGTTGACCGAAGTAGATAATATCTCGGTTGCAGGGACTCATGGTGTTGCTTGGGATGCGGTAGAATTACCAAGTCAGTTTATGGAATTCTGGTCATGGGATAAAGAAAGTCTAGATGTATTAAGTGAACACATCGATAGTAAACAGACTTTGCCACAAGAATTACTAGATGCTTTATTAAATGCTCGATTCTTCCAATCTGGTATGCAAACTTTACGTCAGCTTGAATTTGCATTATTTGACTTGACCATTCATACCAAAACACCTGCCCTGAACAGTGAGCAAATTCAGCAAACCTTAAACGATATTCGTAAGCAATATGCGGTCGTTCCTACTGTCGACTACAACCGTTTCCAACATAGTTTTAGTCATATTTTTGCGGGCGGTTATGCCGCAGGTTATTACTCTTACAAATGGGCAGAAGTCTTAGCGAGCGATGCATTTGATCGTTTTGAAAATGAAGGTATTTTCAATACTCAAACGGGTAAAGAATTCCGTCAGGCAATTCTAGCTGTGGGTGGAAAAGACACTGCGCTTGAGGCATTTGTGAATTTCCGTGGACGCGAGCCTAAAATTGACGCATTGTTACGTCATCAAGGTTGGACGAATGACAACAAAACCGCTTAAACTATGGGCCTAAATTGATCGTGTGGTTAGGGTGATAAAGATGAAAAAACGTTTCATTGCTGGGGCAAAATGTCCAAAATGTGAAGCCATGGATCGGATTATCATGCTAACCACCGCAGAAGACGAATGGATTGAATGTATCGAATGCGGTTATAGCGAAAATCGTCCGACTCATGTTGATGAGCCTGAAACACCTGCTGAACCGGATGAAATTGGGGTAATACAGTTCAAGCCACGTCGTCCCGACTAAAGGTCTTAAACATGCCACTACAAAGAAAACAAAACTCAAAATTATTATGGATTTTAATTGGGGGCTTAAGCATTCTCGTAGTGCTTTTTTTTGCAGCGCAATGGTTTTTTAAAAAAACCGAGTCGTCAGCACCACTGGTTGATCCACAACCTGTCTCGACTCCTGCTCCTACTAAACCGAAATCGGCTGAGCCATTACCAAGTTCTGAACCCTTAGCTGAAAATGCAAGCTCTCAGCAACTTGTCAGTGAAAATGTGCTTAAAGAGCCTGTCCCAGCACAAGAGTCTTTAGCAAAAGAAGAAGTATCTAAACTTGAAGATATTCATCGCCAGCTAAAAGATCAGGAAGCCACCTTAAAAGCTCAGCATGCAGATGCGGATCAACTAACTAAACTCAAAGAAGAACAAGTTAAATTGCTTGAAGCTCAGCTTAAACAGCAATAGTTTTTCAATGAACTCTTAAAAAAGCTAAAGCTAACCATCTTTAGCTTTTTTTCAAATTTAAATAATTCTAATCATCTTGTTCTAAATTTACTTAATCTACTGATTAAAAAAGCCCTCCATTTAGGAAGGCTTTTTTGTATAACCAATACTTTGATTAAGTTATTTATACCAATCGAATAACTTAAATAGGTATGGCACATAAGTCACTAATACCAATGATGAGAACAAGACAATAATTGGTAGCAACCAGCGCTCATAACGGAAGTAGAAGCTTGTATATTTCTCTTTCGCTTCAGCATCAGCAGCATTCACCTCATCATCTCCGACAGATAATCTTGTTAAGAGATGGTTCAAGGCAACTGGTGGTGTCACATAGCCAAACTCGAATGCAACCAACACAATCATCCAGAAATGAATTGGATGGATACCATTTTCGTATGCTACAGGTGCAATAGTTGCAGCAACTAAAATTACAGCACCAAATGGATCTGTACACATACCAATAATGGCAAGTAATAGCGCAATACAGGCAAGTGAAATGTAAATACTGCCCAAATGAGTCGGTAATAATTCGACTACTTCAGAGCGTTCAATTAAACCACCTACACTTGCGGACAATGCCATCAAGATAATTAAAGCACCGATATGGCCTACAGTTTCTGAGGTCGCAAATCGAAGTGCTCCACCAAAACCGAGACGGTATTGAGAGCTATGCGGATCATGTGCACGAAGAAATGGTGATTTTTGTTCGTGTTCACGAACAATCGCTTCATGAATATTGATTGCAGGCGCTTCTTTGGTCGCAACCAATTTGTCGTACAAGATCATTGCGATCAGAACTAACGGCAAAATTACTGGTGCAGTAAATTCATTCATTCCTGTATCTAGTGCATATTTATAGATTGCAAGAACAACAGCAGTGATCAGGATGTATGGAATTACAGGTACAAAGGCACGCATCATGCCCGGAATCGCAACTTTTGGTGAATTCACACGGAATTTTTCTTCAGCCAAGAGTAGTGAAACACCCAAGAAAATAAATGCAGTTAACCAAAATACATAAATACCATGCCCAAATAGCTCATCCGACGTAACATGACGGCTATCAAGCATTGCAATTAAAACGACTAATAGACATGGACGTACAACTACCCCTAAAGAACCTGACATTGCAGACACAGCCAAAGCATATTGACGGCGAGCACCCGCATTCCAGACTTCTTTATAAATAATTGCACCGGCTGCGATAACGAAAATACCCGATGCACCTGTATAAGCTGTTGGTACAGCAGCAGCAATTAGAATTAACCAAGTTAAGGTTTCTGGTGCCAAGTTCCATGGACGAAGCACATTAAGGAACAAGTCCATAACGCGTGTTTGAGTTAAAAGCATACCTGCCCAAATAAACAAGGCAAGGTTTAAGAAGATACCAGAGAACTCAACCAATAAACCAAGGTAAATACCTTGCCCCATTGGGTAATCCATAAAGAACGTAAATACGATGCCTGTAATTAGGGCCATGTAAGCATATAAAGGCACTGATAATAAGGCTAAGCCTATATTCCCGCCTTCACGCTTTGGTGGAGGTGAAACAAATAATTGATACAAACTAATTAAAGTCAGAACAACAAATAGAATCATCCAGATCCAGTAAATCGTTACTGTTTCATAGGTAGGTGTTACCCCAGAATTTATGACTGAACGATACTGACTAATGACAGAACAGCTAAGTAGTGCATTACCAATCAACATAAACAGGGAATACACTTTGTAATCTATTTTTGTTGCTGGATTACGCAAGCCAATATGGTGATATTTCAACGATGCAGTAATCGCAGAAATCAGCACCATAAAGACTAGTAAAATGGCACGGTTCTCTGTACCAAATTTAAAAATACCAAAGAAACCTGTCTCGATAGCACGGTAAGTACGTACCCCTGGGTTAGCTTCGATATATTTAATAGTTTTATCATACGCCTGATATTTTTCATCACATTGTTGCTGCGCTGCGAGTAGTGATGCACGGACATCACTTTCCGATGCTGCACCAAAGAAACTCGCAAAATCATCAGACGCGTTCGCTTTCATTTGTTCTTTTACTTGAGCCTCGATATTTGGATGTCGATCACAAGTTGGCTTTTCAGGCTCAGCACGCAAAAAAGAATATTGCATACCTGTAGCAGGGTCGCCATAAAGACGTTCCCCGATACGTAATAATTGTCCGTGGATCATTTCCCCGGTACCAATAATTAGCGTCATTAATAGCAGAATGAGGATGACGAATGTTGAGATCCATTCGTTCCAGATATAACCCAGCAGACCTAATCCAGATCTTTTTTCTTGATGTTCTTGCATAAATATTCCAATTTTGTTCTCTCAAGTCCCTAAAAATTAAAGAATTGAGTCATGCAATTTTTCTTGGTCAGGGGTTAAATCCATCCCCCTTCTACCAATCCCTTTATTCAACGATCAAATTTGCATCAAACTTTGTTAATAAAGAATGACTAAAATCTCTTTTTTAACAGTTTGTATTGTCAATGTTTCTTTTTTAATCTCTGGAAAAGCCAATAGCATCCTCCAAAGATTGCGCCACCAATTGCTCCATATAGGTGAGCTTCAGTTAAAACTGGACTCCCTATTAACTGAGCGGTCCCTGTTTGCCCAAAAGTGTTTTCCCATATAAGTTTGGCAATAATTAACCCTAAAACCAGCAAAGCGAAATTTCGCTCTTTACGATATTGCAGATAGACCAAAGCAACCGCTGTATATAGCCCATGTAAGACACCAGATAGGCCCGCATAAGCTTCGATATAAGGTAAATAAAAGTAGAACACCAAACTAATAAAAGGTGGCAATAGCAAAAGTAGACTTAGAAGATGCCATGCTTTTGTATGCGGAAAGATAAAGGGTAAACAGGCAAATGCCATCATATTTAAAAGGAAATGAACCCATCCAACGTGTACCCAATGTGCAGTCCATAAACGCCAGAATTCGCCAAGTAAACTTTCGCGCCAATAAATAAAAGTATCGGGAAACACCTGTAGACAAGCAGATATGGAAATGCACACTGCGACCAAAAGCACTTTACTATTCAGTACATGATCCTTCATGGCACACTCCTTGAAATTAAACTTCTTACGATTATTGTAGAACTTAACAATAGACTCGCAAGAAGTTAGGCTTTCAAATATTCTTTACTGCGCTGCTGGTGGAGCAGATGAATCAGCAGGAACTTCAGAAGCGGCTCCCCCATCAAACAACTCATCTAGCTCTGCTGCACCTTCATTCTTATCATCCCAGAAATGAGACATACCATCATCTCCGGTACGTACACCAGTATGTTCAGTCCAGTAACGGTCAGAGATACCACGTACAATAAGGCCAGCCATACTATCAATTAACTTAAAGTTAGGATTGACAGGTTTGTCATCAGCTTGAGACGCCGCATAAGATCTTAATGCATCACGGATTTTTGCATCATCACCGCTTGCTTGGGCAGCTACGGCATATAAGGCATGAGATAAGCGAACACCTTTTTTCTCACCAATCTGAATTGACTGTTTTAAAGTTTGGTATGGATCAGGTTTCCCTTCATCAGCACCTGGCAATAAAGTCCAAATAACAGCACGTGTTGCGTTAGGGGCGCCCCAGAATTTTTCATTATCTAGACAAACCATGCCACGCTCTACAATAGCAGCGATATCTTTAGGAACATTGACTGCGCCGCCTGAGTTAATATCGTTGGTCACAGCCTGAAGACCACTGATCATGCCAAGTAAATAAACGGTTTGATCAGTATCATTACGCATCGTTGGGCAAGAGTCACCTAAGTGATATTTATATTTAGATTCCCAACGATCAGCAAATAACTTATAGCCTGTATACTGACGTTCAGCTGCAATTGCTGCCCAACGCTTCTGTGCAATACGTGCATCTTGGGCTTCTGTTACCTGCCCTGCTTTTGAAGCACGTAAATAACGCAGTTCTTGTTCTAAAGCTTGATTTTCCGCACATACACCTGATGCTGCATACATTAATACTGCAACACGTGTCGGATCTGCACCCATCCCTTTGGTAGACATGATTGCAGGCGTTAACGCACTACCGGTATTACATACCATTTCAGCATCTTGCATTGCCAAAATAGGTGGAACGACGTGCTTTTCCGTAAAACCTAGAGCAACATTTGCTCCGGTTTTCACGACGTATGAACAACCTGATAAAACTGAAGCTGCAAGAAAACTCACCGCCAAACCTTGGCTTATTTTTTGGACTTTAGACATCTTCCTGTCCTCTATGTAATTTGTTTTTTCCTTTTCAGATGTACATTAGCAGATGCATATCTTGAATAAAAGAGTAATTACTCTAATTGTAGCGCTTATACTTTGACACACTTCACAGCAGATAAAATTGACAGTTTTTCGAGGAAACACAAATTTTAGGCAAAAAAAAGTAGCATTGCGACGGTTCAGCACATGCTACTTATTAACTGGGATAAGCTTTTAATGGCTTATATTATTTTTGTTCTATATAATCCTTAAGTAAAGTTCCTGCTCTTCCTACTACTACAGCCATAACGACTGCAATTAACAGAAACATCCACATTGAAATCTCCATGAGAGACCTCCTTACTACAATCGCACCCAGTTATAAACTGGACACTTGATGAAATTAATCGATTAACCAATTTTAATAATTGACTGATCGACGACCTCGCATCCTCTGTCTCTTAACCTTGTTAAAACTAACTTTGTTAAGATGTTCCCTGAGTAAAGTTCCTGCTCTTCCTATCACCACTGCCAGAATTATGGCAATGACCAAGAACGACCATGTTGGCATCTCCATTTTGAGACCTCCGACACACTTTACGTTGGTGTTTGTACTTTAACCGATCAAATAGCTACCCATAGGCGAAATTGTCAGACAATCATATTTCCTTGGCTTTTTTCTATATTTTAATTAGACAATCTGAAGTTTAATAAAGAAAAAAATTATTAAGTTTTTGTTTTTTATAATTTTTAAATAAATATACAATTGTAGAATTGTCTAACAATTAATAGAGCTTTTCTAAAACTTTTAATCTTTTCCACTGCTGAATAGGAAGCTGATCGAACCAAACAATAGCTATGTTCGTAGGAGTTTCTTCAAGATAAATAACCACAAATAACTGATAATCAATTATTTTAGTAATTTCCGCGCGGTAAATTTCTTTTTCCGAGAAATACGCAACCGACCATAATTTTTGATCTAAATATTCAATTTGAGATATTTGTGCTTGCTTTAAAAAGAAAATAAAACCAATAAATAGAAGAATGACAGCACATAGCCACCATATCGGTGTTAATAACTGATAAAGCAAAATTGCTAAACCCAAACCAACAAAAAGCTGAAATATTACCGAGACACGGCTATATTTCAGCTCAAAATTTAATTCTTTTATCAAAACAGTTTAGCCATGCACATACTGTTTTAGTTTATAAATAAATTCACGTAACTCAGTACGTGGAGGTTCAGAAACTTCCATGAACCAATCTAATAAATCTGGATCTTCTTGATCAACCAACTCTGCAAATAATGCTTTTTCAGCCGGATCAGCTTTTAAATAATAATTTTTTACATACGGGTCAAAATAGACGTCAATTTCTTTTAAGCCGCGGCGTGCTCGATAAATTACTTTACGTTCTTCCAAGGTCATTTCGTCAGACATTTACGTCCCCATCTGCGTTGATAGTGCGCCTAGTTTACCTGATCACATCCTAAAGATCGCTAAAAATATCAAATTGACCAAATTTATCATCTTATCCGCATAATTGAGCATTCATCACATTGTAGGGCATGAAATGCTTACGTATGTTTAGGGCATAACATCACACCTGAACCAAGGAAGAAATACAAATGCAATCTGGTGCCATCCGTCCTATTCCAAATATGTTACCAAGACAATTATTCAATGAAGAACACGAAGCCTTCCGTGAGACAGTGCGTAAATTCTATGAAAAGGAAGTCGTTCCCAATATAGAAAAATATGAAAAACAGCAACATGTTGACCGAGATCTTTGGAATAAAGCTGGAGAACTAGGTCTTCTTTGCACCACAATGCCAGAGCAATATGGTGGTTCTGGGGTAGATCGTCTATACAGTATGATTCTTATTGAAGAACAAGCGTATGCGATGGACTCAAGTACTGGTTTTTCTCTACATTCCGATATTGTTGCTAATTACGTTAATAATTTTGGTAATGAAGATCAAAAACAAAAATGGTTACCCAAAATGGCAACTGGAGAAGTTGTTACTGCTATTGCAATGACGGAACCAGGCACTGGTTCAGATTTACAAGCGGTAAGAACAACCGCCGTACTTGATGGTGATGAATATGTCATTAATGGCTCTAAAATTTTTATTACGAATGGCTACTTATGCGACATGGCAGTAGTCGTTTGTAAGACTGGTAATAGTGACAAAGGTTCTGCGAACTTATCCTTAATTATTGTAGAAGCAAATCGTGCTGGTTTTAGTAAAGGTAAACCTCTAAACAAAATTGGTATGAAAGGCCAAGATACCTGCGAACTCTTCTTTGATAACGTTCGTGTTCCTAAAGAAAATCTTTTAGGCATGGAAGGTATGGGTTTTATCATGCTCATGAAAGAATTAGCATGGGAACGAATGTTAGTTGCTATTATTTGTCAGGCAGGTGCTGAAGCAGCATTTGCACATACTGTTCAATATACAAAAGATCGTAAAGCATTTGGTAAACCTATTGGCGCATTTCAAAATACGCGCTTCAAACTTGCGGAACTCAGAACAGAAATCGATTTCTGCCGGACATATTTAGATCGTTGCATGGAATTACAACTTGAAGAAAAATTGAGTGTAGAAGCTGCCGCAGCTGCTAAATATAAAATTTCTGATATGTTCTCAAAGATTGTAGATGAATGTCTTCAATTGCATGGTGGTTATGGCTATATGCTTGAATATCCAATTGCACGTGCATACATTGATCATCGAGCAAATCGAATTTATGCAGGTACAAATGAAATCATGAAAGAATTAATTTCAAGAACACTTTAATAGTTTCATAAAAAAAGGGGCATTACGCCCCTTTTTTTATTTCATACGAATTAAGATACTAATTTTGGTTTACGCTCATTTGCTTCAGAACGCTTATGAAAATGAAGAATGCCATCTTCAAATTTTGCATTTTTCAAAGACTTTCTATCTTCTAAATAGTTATTAGTCACCTGCCATGGAGCACGCTTACCTTGTTTAGGAAGTTCATGTGCTGCACGGTTAATATAACCTGAAGATAGTTTACCCATTACGGTATCTTCTTCCATCACAGTCTTATCACCCGATGGAATCACTTCATCATAACTATTTTTGTCCATATAGTTTAATAAGCGACAAATATATTCGGCAGCGATATCTACTTTGAGTGTCCATGAGGCATTCACATAGCCAATAATCATAGCCATATTCGGCACATCACTTAGCATTATGCCGTTATAAAGCATATGTTCAGATGAGTTGATTGGCTTCCCATCAAGAGTCGCCTGAACTCCCCCCATAATCTGAACTTGTAGTCCTGTCGCAGAAACAACGATATCAGCATCAAGATGTTTGCCAGATTTAAGTAAAATACCTTTTTCAGTAAATTTCTCGATCTGATCAGTTTCTACACTTGCTTTGCCTTCACGTAAAATTTTAAATAAGTCACCATCTGGCACTACACATAAACGCTGATCCCAAGGGTTGTATGAAGGCGTAAAATGCTTCATATCAACCTTACCTTTAAGCTGCACTTCAATTGCTTTTAAAAGTAAACGACGTACAGTTTTAGGATGTTTCTGAGACAACGCATAAATAGCGCGCTGCATACCAATGTTACGTGCGCGGGTAAATTTATAAGCTGCCTCTTCAGACATAAATTTACGCGTTTTTTCATAGATGAAATCGATAGAAGGAACACTAGCAATATAGGTTGGTGAACGTTGCAACATGGTCACATGACCTGCCCCACCTTTAGCCATTGCTGGTACTAAAGTAATCGCTGTTGCACCACTACCGATAATAACCACCTTCTTACCTGTGTAATCTAAGTTTTCAGGCCAATGCTGTGGATGAATGAGTTGCCCTTTAAATGCTTCTTGATTTGGGAAAGAAGGCGCATAACCCTGATCATAATTATAGTAACCTGTACAACCTACAACAAAGTTAGCAATCCAAGTCTGCTGTTTTTTATTGCTATCTTCGACTACAACCTGCCATTTTTTTGAAGCCGAATCATAATTAGCAGAAAGTACGCGATGACCAAAATGAATTTTTTCTTTTAATTTAAATTCACTAATTACTTCACCTAAATATCCTTTAATAGAAGCACCATCAGCTAATACATTCGCTTTACACCATGGTTTAAAGTTGAAACCAAAAGTAGACATATCTGAATCTGAACGGATGCCAGGATAACGGAAAAGATCCCACGTTCCACCAAAAGACTCACGACGTTCTAAAATCTCGAATTGTCTTTGTGGTGAATTTTTTGACAAATGGGCAGCGATTCCGATTCCTGAAATACCTGCGCCAATGATTAAAATATCAACTTGCTTTTCCATTTTATTTTTATACCCATTGTTGAGAATATAAGTTTATTAAAACACAATTTTGACAATACACAATGTCAAGTTTGACCGTTTATCTACTTTTTTATGTCACTTGAGGACATTTTTATAATTTATTTTGTGACTAGAAATAAAAAAGACCGGTATAAAACCGGTCTTTTTTGAATAAAATCAATTATTCAGCTGAAGTGTTTACTTCACGATCTACAAGCTCAACGTAAGCCATCGGTGCTGCATCACCAGCACGGAAGCCCGCTTTAAGAACACGTAGATAACCGCCGTTACGTTCTTTGTAACGAGGGCCGAGTACGGTAAATAATTTACCAACAGTTGCAGCATTACGAGTACGAGCAAATGCTAAACGACGATTTGCTACAGTATCGTTTTTTGCTAGAGTGATTAAAGGCTCAGCAACACGACGTAATTCTTTAGCTTTAGGCACAGTTGTTTTGATCAACTCGTGTTCAAATAAAGAATTAGCCAAGTTTTGGAACATCGCTTTACGATGGCTGCTTGTACGGCCTAATTTCACACCACTATTACGATGACGCATGGTGATAGTCCTACTTAATTAACGGCTACGATAGGCAAAACGGTCGTCCATACGAAGACTAGCTGGTGGCCAGTTTTCAAGACGCATACCGAGTTGTAAGCCTTTCGATGCCAAAACATCTTTGATCTCTGTTAACGATTTTTTACCAAGGTTAGGAGTTTTTAACAACTCAACTTCAGTACGTTGAACAAGATCACCAATGTAGTAAATATTTTCTGCTTTCAAACAGTTAGCAGAACGAACAGTAAGCTCTAGATCATCTACTGGGCGAAGCAAGATTGGGTCAACTTCTTCACGAGGCTCTTGAGCAACTGGAGTTTGGTCTTTCTGAAGATCAACAAAAATTGCAATTTGTTGTTGCAAGATTGTTGCCGCTTTGCGGATTGCTTCTTCAGGATCAACCGTTCCATTTGTTTCGAGGTCGATTACCAGTTTATCTAAATCGGTACGTTGTTCTACACGCGCATTTTCAACGGTGTAAGAAACACGTTTAATCGGGCTATAAGAAGCATCTAATTGCAAACGACCAACAGGACGCGTTTCACCTTCAGGGAAACGAGAATCAGATGTTTCATAACCACGACCTTGAGCAACTTTCAAGCGCATTTTTAATGAGCCTGAAGCACTTAAAGTACCGATTAAATGTTCTGGGTTAACCACTTCAACATTATGAGGTAAACGAAGGTCAGCAGCAGTAATATCGCCAGGACCTTGTTTCTCTAATGTTAAATATGCTTCATTTTGATCGAACAGCTTAATAGACAATCCTTTTAGGTTCAGCAAGAGCTCGACGATGTCCTGCTGCAAGCCTTCTAAAGTACTGTACTCGTGCTCGACACCTTCTATTTCTACTTCAACCACAGCAGCGCCAGGTAAAGAAGACAATAGAATGCGACGTAAAGCATTACCTAGAGTGTGGCCAAAACCACGCTCTAAAGGTTCTAGAATCACTTTTGCCGAGGTCCCGCTTACCGCTTCGACCTTGATCGCTTGCGGAGTTAGAAACTCGTTTGCAGTACGCGTCATTATTGCTACCTCAAGGATTATTTAGAATACAATTCTACAATCAAGCTTTCGTTGATTTCAGCAGGTAAATCAGAACGATCTGGTGCAGCTTTAAACGTACCTTCAAGCTTAGAATGATCAACTTCGATCCAAGCTGGAATACCACGTTGTGCAGCTAACTCAATCGCGTTTTTAATACGCAATTGTTGTTTAGCACCTTCGTGAACCGCAATTACATCACCAGCTTTAACTTGAATAGATGCGATGTTTACACGACGACCATTCAAAGTAATGCTACGGTGACTTACTAACTGACGAGCTTCTGCACGTGTAGAACCAAAACCCATGCGATAAACAACGTTATCAAGACGGCTTTCAAGCAATTTCAACAAGTTCTCACCTGTTGCGCCTTTAACACGAGCTGCTTCTTTATAGTAGTTACTAAATTGACGTTCTAACACACCGTAAATACGACGGACTTTTTGTTTTTCACGTAATTGTAGTGAATACTCAGATTGCTTACCACCGCGTGCCTGACCATGTTGACCAGGTGCTTTGTTAGCTTTTTTAGTTTTGACGTCAAATGGTTTAACGCCAGATTTAAGTTGCAGGTCTGTCCCTTCGCGGCGAGAGAGTTTGCATTTTGGACCAATATAACGAGCCATGAATGTTTCTCCTTACACGCGACGTTTTTTAGGTGGACGGCAACCGTTGTGAGGAATTGGAGTCACATCGGTAATGCTGTTAATCTTATAACCCACTGCGCCTAATGCACGAACCGCAGACTCACGACCTGGACCAGGACCTTTTACAAGGACATCCAGATTTTTCAAACCGTAATCTAAAGCTGCTTTACCAGCAACTTCAGCAGCTACCTGAGCAGCAAACGGAGTTGATTTACGTGAACCACGGAAGCCTTGTCCACCTGAGGTGGCCCAAGCCAATGCATTACCTTGACGATCAGTAATCGTAACAATGGTGTTATTAAAAGACGCGTGAATGTGTGCAACACCTTCAGAGACGGTACGAGTGACCTTCTTGCGTGTGCGAGTATCTTTAGCCATCTTTTAGCTTCCAGAAATCTTACTTTTTAATCGGTTTGCGCGGACCTTTACGGGTACGTGCGTTAGTTTTGGTGCGTTGACCACGGACAGGCAAGCTGCGACGATGGCGAAGGCCGCGGTAGCAACCCAAATCCATTAAACGTTTAATGTTCATGGAAATTTCGCGACGTAAGTCACCTTCGGTAGGAACCTTAGCAACTTCTGCACGAATCGCATCAAGCTGAGCATCGTCCAACTCACGGATCTTAGTAGTTTCAGTAATACCAACTGCAGCTAAGATATTCTTAGCAGTGTGGCGACCGATACCAAAGATGTAAGTGAGGGAGATAACAGCATGCTTGTTATCCGGAATGTTTACACCGGCAATACGAGCCATTCACTTTCTCCAAAAAGGCAGTAGAGATAATCAACCGCCCCACAAAAATCTTGAGGGGCGGATATTAACCCAATTCGCCTACTGAAATCAACAGGTCTTGATTAGATTAACCTTGACGCTGCTTATGACGAGGTTCTGCGCTACAAATTACGCGAATAACCCCATTACGACGGATAACTTTACAGCTACCACAAATTTTCTTTACAGAAGCTTGTACTTTCATGATGAAACCTCTAAGTGCGCTTATCCCTTAGGATGAGCAGTCGTTTTTCTCATTAATGTTTGATTATCATATTGATGAGATGTTAAATGCGCTTGTAGCTGAGCCATAAAGTCCATAACCACGACAACTACGATCAATAATGAGGTACCACCCAAATAGAATGGAATCCCAAAAGAGCTTTGTAGAATCATTGGCATTAAACAAATGACCGTAATATAAATCGCACCAATAAACGTCAAACGATTAAGAATATGATCTAAGTAACGAGCAGTTTGCTCACCTGGGCGAATACCAGGCACATAAGCTCCGCTGCGTTTTAGATTTTCTGATACTTCCTTAGGGCTAAATACTAAAGCCGTATAAAAGTAACAGAAAAAGATAATTAACGCACCAAAGAGCACCAAATACAAAGGCTGTCCAGGCGACAATACTAAAGCTAAATCTTGTAAGCTGCTTTTAATAAAACCAGCATTTGGATCTGCACTTCCCACCCATTGACCAAGACTTGCCGGGAACAAGAGTAAAGAACTTGCAAAAATCGCAGGAATAACACCAGCCATATTAATTTTTAATGGCAAATGCGTCTGCTGTGCTGTAAATATACGACGCCCTTGTTGTTTTTGCGCATAGTTTACTGGAATGCGACGTTGTGCTTTTTCAATAAACACAATAGCTGCCAATACACCTAAAGACAAAAGACCAAAGATTACAAGACCAATTAAACTTGTCTGACCATTATCTACAGAAGAAACTGATTGCATAATTAGTTTAGGCAAACCAGCGACAATACCTGCAAAAATAATCATTGAGATACCGTTACCAATACCTCTTTCAGTGATTTGCTCACCTAGCCACATTAAGAACATAGTTCCAGCGACAAGTGAGGTTACTGCTGGGATATAAAACGCAAGACCAACTGATAGAGTAATACCCTGACCAATCAAACCTGCACACATACCAACTGCTTGAACCACTGCAAGCAACAATGTGCCCTGACGCGTATACTGATTAATTTTACGCTTACCTTGCTCACCTTCCTTTTTCAAGGCTTCAAGTGATGGAATTACAGTAGACATTAACTGCACAATAATTGACGCAGAAATGTACGGCATAATCCCTAAAGCAAGAATAGACATTCGCTCTAAAGCACCGCCAGAAAACATATTGAATAGCCCAAGAATAGTTCCTTGGTTCGCATGAAATAAATTTTCTAACGCAGCATTATTAATGCCTGGTACTGGAATATGCGCTCCTAGTCGAAAGACCAGCAATGCACCGATTAGAAAACTCATCCGGCGAATAATTTCACGGTATTTCACATGAAATGGCTGACCTTTCATCATGTTGACATGACCTGAAGAACTAGGAGACATAGACACTCGAGATTACTCCTCGACTTTACCGCCAGCTGCTTCAATCGCAGCTTTAGCGCCTTTAGTCAATGCAACACCTTGAACAGTGAATGCACGAGTGATTTCACCAGAAAGTACGATACGAGCACGAATTTGGTCACGACGAACAACATTCGCAGCTTTCAAAGTTTCTAGGCTAACGATGTCGCCTTCAACTTTGCTTAACTCAGATAAACGTACTTCAGCAGTTTTTAAAGCGATTTGGCTAGTGAAACCGAATTTAGGTAAACGACGATAAATCGCAGTTTGACCGCCTTCAAAGCCTGGACGAACGCCACCACTTTTACGTGATTTTTGACCTTTGACACCACGGCCACCAGTCTTACCAACGCCAGAACCGATACCACGGCCTAAACGACGGTGTTCACGTTTTGCACCTTCTGCAGGCGCAAGTTCATTTAAACGCAGAGTCATGGCTTATTCCTCTACACTAACCATATAGTAGACTTTGTTGATCATACCGCGGTTAGAAGGCGTATCTTGCACTTCTACAGTATGACCAATACGACGCAGACCTAAACCTTGTAAGCAAAGCTTGTGATTTTTCAAGCGATGTGAAGAAGATTTAGTCTGGGTAACTTTAATCGTTTTCATGATTGATTACCCTTGAATTTCTTCTACTGATTTACCACGTTTCGCAGCGACTTTCTCAGGAGAAGTCATATCACGCAAACCTTTGAAAGTTGCGTTTACTACGTTTGCAGCATTAGTAGAACCATAACATTTAGCAAGTACGTTATGTACACCTGCAGCTTCTAGAACGGCACGCATAGCGCCACCAGCAATTACGCCAGTACCTTCAGAAGCAGGTTGCATATATACACGGCTTGCACCATGACGAGCATTCACAGGGTGTTGTAAAGTAGTACCTGCAAGGTCTACAGTAATCATGTTGCGACGTGCAGCTTCAAGTGCTTTAGAAATAGCAGCTGGAACTTCACGAGCTTTACCACGACCAAAACCAACACGACCATTACCATCACCCACAACAGTTAATGCTGTGAAAGAGAAGATACGACCACCCTTAACAACTTTGGCTACACGATCAACGGCAACCAGCTTTTCAACAAGACCTTCGTTTTGTTCAACTTTAGCCATGATTAGAACTCCAAGCCGTTTTCACGAGCAGCATCAGCCAAGGCTTTGATACGACCATGATATTTAAAACCAGAACGGTCAAATGCAACTTTAGTTACACCAGCTGCTTTCGCACGCTCTGCGATTAAAGCGCCTACTTTAGTAGCCGCGTCTACATTACCTGTAGTACCGCTACGTAAAGATGCATCCAAAGTTGAAGCTTGTGCTAAAACTTTGCCACCATCTGCTGAAATAACTTGAGCATAGATGTGACGCGGAGTGCGGTTTACACACAAACGAGTCGCACCCAATGCACGAATGTGCAAGCGTGTGCTTTTCGCACGACGCAAACGGGATTGTTTCTTTTCGTTCATAAGAACCTCGCGCCTTATTTCTTCTTAGCTTCTTTACGAAGAATGACTTCATCCGAATAACGAACACCTTTACCTTTATATGGTTCAGGAGAACGATATGCACGGATTTCTGCCGCTACTTGACCTAACAACTGCTTGTTTGCTGATTTCAAAATGATTTCAGTAGCAGTTGGAGTTTCCGCTGTTACACCTTCAGGTAAAGCGTAGTCAATTGGGTGTGAAAAACCAAGGTTAAGGTTTACAACAGTACCTTTAACCGCAGCTTTATAACCAACACCAACTAGCTGCAACTTACGTTCGAAGCCTTCACTAACCCCTTTAACAAGGTTATTCAATACAGCGCGAGCAGTACCAGCTTGCATCCAAGCATCTTTCGATTCTTTAACTGGAGCAAGTTGAAGTTTACCTTCTTCCTGTTTTAGCTCGACCAGCGCATGCAGGTTGAAAGACAATGTACCTTTGCTGCCTTTCACTTCGACCTGCCGGCCGTTCTGAGTAACTGCTACACCATTAGGTACAGTTACTGGGGCTTTAGCCACACGAGACATGAGGAATCACCTATTAAGAAACAAAAGCAATAACTTCACCACCAACGCCCGCAGCACGTGCAGCGCGATCAGTCATGATGCCTTTGCTTGTAGAAACAATTGCAATACCTAAACCTTGCTTAACGCTTGGAAGTTTATCTTTACCACGGTATTGGCGAAGACCTGGACGGCTTACGCGTTTAACCATTTCGATAACTGGTTTGCCTTCGAAATATTTTAAAGTAATTGTCAAAGTAGATTTTGTCTCTTCTTGAGCAACTTCTACATTTGAAATATAACCTTCTTGTTGAAGTACGTTTGCAATTGCAACTTTCAACTTAGAAGAAGGCATAGAAACAGTTTGTTTCTTAGCCATTTGTGCGTTACGAACACGTGTTAGCATGTCGGCAACGGTATCTTGCATACTCATTTAGTCGCTCCTTACCAGCTTGCCTTAACAACGCCTGGTACATCACCCTGCATTACTGTGTCACGTAATTTGTTACGGCTTAAACCGAACTTACGGAAGTAACCATGAGGACGACCAGTTAAACCACAACGGTTACGAAGACGTACCGGAGATGCATTACGTGGCAATGCTTGTAACTTTAACATCGCTTCGAAACGCTCTTCTTCACTTGCATTTACGTTTGCAATCGTAGCTTTTAATTCAGCACGTTTTGCAGCGTATTTAGCAACTGTTTTTTCGCGTTTCAATTCGCGATTAATCATACCTTTCTTAGCCATATCGACCTCTTATTTGAACGGGAAGCCGAATGCACGCATAAGCGCACGGCCTTCGTCATCGGTGCGAGCAGTCGTAGTAATAGTAATATCCATACCACGAATACGATCAATCTTATCGAAATCGATTTCAGGGAAAACGATTTGCTCTTTCAAACCCATTGAGTAGTTACCACGACCATCAAATGATTTCGAAGAGAAACCACGGAAGTCACGGATACGAGGGATTGCGATTGAGATCAAACGGTCCAAGAATTCGTACATTTGGTCGCCACGTAAAGTAACTTTACAACCAATCGGCCAACCATCACGGATTTTGAAACCAGCGATAGATTTACGAGCAAGTGTAATTACTGGTTTTTGACCAGCAATTAATTGCATGTCGACTACAGCGCCATCTAATAATTTCTTATCAGTTGCAGCTGCGCCTACACCCATGTTTAGGGTAATTTTTGTGATGCGTGGAATTTCCATCACGTTCTTAATGCTAAGTTCTTCTTGTAACTTCGCTTTAAGTTCTTCGTTGTAACGTGCTTTAAGTCTGGCCATTGCCTTTTCAACCTATTACTTCGCTACCGCCACTGATTCACCATTTGATTTATAAACGCGAGTTTTCACGCCATCAATCACTTGGTAACCAACACGGTCAGCCTTCTGGGTTGTAGCATTTAAAATTGCCACGTTTGAAATATGAAGCGAAGCTTCTTGAGTAACGATACCGCCTTCAGCGCCAGTTACACGATTCGGCTTTTGATGCTTCTTCACTAAGTTAAGGCCTTCAACCTTAACGCGGTCTTCAGAAACAGACAATACAGTACCCTGTTTGCCTTTTTCTTTACCTGCGATCACGATAACTTGATCGCCTTTTTTAATCTTAGCCATGATTGCCTCTTATAGAACTTCAGGAGCCAATGAAATGATTTTCATGAACTGTTCAGTACGAAGTTCACGAGTCACTGGTCCGAAGATACGAGTAGCAATCGGAGCTTTGTTGTTGTTCAGGATAACTGCAGCATTATCATCAAAACGGATCACAGAACCATCTGGACGACGAATGCCGAATTTAGTACGAACTACAACCGCATTCATCACGTCACCTTTTTTAACACGTGCGCGTGGGATTGCTTCTTTTACAGTAACTTTAATAATGTCGCCAACAGAAGCATAACGACGATGTGAACCACCAAGTACTTTAATACATTGTACGCGGCGAGCACCACTGTTGTCTGCTACGTCGAGCATAGTTTCGGTTTGAATCATTGCCCTACTCCAAAACCGAGCATCACCGGTCACAATTTCGAAAGGCTCAAAGAGTACTCGAAATTGACCGATGATGCAACAAGAACGTCGAATTACTCAGCAGCTGCTTCAACTACTTCCACTAAAGTCCAAGCTTTAGTTTTAGAAATTGGGCGGCTTTCTTTAATGGTCACAACATCGCCAAGTTTAGCAACATTGTTCTCATCATGAGCGTGTAACTTAGTTGAACGGCGAATTGATTTGCCATACAACGGGTGTTGAACGCGGCGTTCGATAAGAACAACAATAGACTTGTCCATTTTGTCGCTTACTACTTTGCCGGTTAACGTGCGGACTGTTTTTTCACTCATTGTCCGTTCCCCTGTTTTTCGGTAAGGAGTGTCTTAATACGAGCAATTGTCTTACGAGCAACTTGCACTTCATGCGATTTACCCAACTGACCAGTTGCTTTCGCCATACGAAGACGGAATTGATTAAGCTGTTGCTCATCAAGCAAAGCTTTCAACTCTTCTACCGATTTTTCACGTAGATCTTTAGTTTTCATTACATTACCGTCCGAGTCACGATAGTGGTTTTAAACGGAAGTTTAGCAGCAGCTAAAGCAAATGCTTCACGCGCTAATTCTTCGTTCACACCTTCAATTTCGTACAGGATCTTACCTGGTTGGATCTGGCAAACCCAGTACTCCACGCTACCCTTACCTTTACCCATACGCACTTCAAGAGGCTTTTGAGTAATTGGTTTATCCGGGAATACGCGAATAAAGATTTTACCACCACGCTTAATACGGCGGCTAATAGTACGACGTGCAGCTTCAATCTGACGAGCAGTCATACGACCACGTTCAGTTGCTTTGATTGCAATCGAACCAAATGATACTGTACTACCACGATGCGCTAGACCAGTATTACGGCCTTTGTGCACCTTACGGAATTTGGTACGTTTAGGTTGCAACATGGATTATTCTCCCTTGTCAGCAGCACGGTCACCGCGACGACCACGACGCTCTTGACCTTCACCACGACCACGACCACGTTTAGCTGGACGATCTTCAGCAGGAGCAGGGTTCATGACTTGTTTCATGCCACCTAAAATCTCGCCACGGAAAATCCAAACTTTAACACCAATCGTACCGTAAGTTGTTTCTGCACGCATAGTTGCATAGTCAATGTCTGCACGTAGCGTATGTAAAGGTACACGACCTTCACGATACCATTCTGTACGAGCAATCTCTGCACCACCTAAACGGCCAGACACTTCAACTTTGATACCTTTAGCACCAGCACGCATAGTGTTTTGAACCGCACGCTTCATAGCACGACGGAACATTACACGCTTTTCTAATTGAGAAGCGATTGCTTCAGCAACTAAACGCGCATCTAAGTCTGGGCGATCAATTTCGTTGATACTTACTTGCGCTGGAACACCCATAATGCTGGTAAGTTCGCGCTGTAATTTCTCAATATCTTCGCCTTTTTTACCGATTACGATACCAGGACGAGCTGTGCTAATAGTTACTTTAGCAGCGCCTGATGGACGTTCGATAAGAATGTTGCTTACCATCGCATTCTTAAGTTTTTTAGTTAAAAACTCACGAACTTGAAGATCTTTAAGCAAGTATTCAGCGTATTGTTTCGGATTCGCATACCAGTTAGCGTTATGACGTTTCACAACACCTAGGCGGATACCGATTGGATGAACCTTCTGACCCATATCAAACCCCTACCTTAACGGTGATGTGACAAGTACGCTTAGTAATACGATCTGCACGGCCTTTAGCACGTGGCATAATACGTTTAAGGCTCATGCCTTCGTCAACGTAAATCGTAGATACTTTAAGATCGTCAACATCTAAACTGTTATTGTGTTCAGCGTTTGCAATCGCAGATTCCAATGCTTTTTTTACTAAAACAGCAGCTTTTTTATTGCTGAAGTTTAAGATATTTAAAGCATGCGCAACAGATTTGCCGCGAATAAGATCTGCAACCAAACGTGCTTTCTGTGCCGAGATAGCGGCACCGCGTAATTTAGCAGTTACTTCCATCATGACACCTATTAACGTTTAGATTTCTTGTCAACACCGTGACCACGATAGGTACGAGTTGGCGCGAATTCACCGAGTTTATGACCAACCATATGCTCAGTAACAATTACTGGAACGTGGTTACGACCATTATGAACAGAAATTGTTAAACCAACAAAATCTGGAAGGATCATCGAACGACGAGACCAAGTTTTAATCGGCTTGCGAGAGTTACTAGCAACAGCCGCTTCAACCTTAGCGAACAAGTGCGCATCGACGAATGGGCCTTTTTTCAGAGAACGAGGCATTAGTCAGATTCCTTTACTTGACGCGACGGTCGCGAATAATCATCTTAGTCGTACGCTTATTGGTACGTGTCTTGTACCCTTTAGCTTTTTGACCCCATGGGCTTACAGGTTGAATACCTTTGTTACGCCCTTCACCACCACCGTGCGGGTGATCAATCGGGTTCATCGCCATACCACGTACGGTAGGACGAACACCACGCCAGCGCGAAGCACCAGCTTTACCCAATGAACGAAGGTTGTTTTCTTGGTTAGAAACTTCACCAATTACAGCGCGGCATTCAACATGTACTTTACGCATTTCGCCTGAACGAAGACGAATAATTGCGTAAGAACCATCACGACCCAACAACTGAACAGAAGCACCAGCAGAACGCGCTAATTGCGCACCCTTACCAATTTTAAGTTCAACGTTATGAAGTGTAGAACCGATCGGCATATTACGAAGTGGCAAGCAGTTACCTGGACGAATTGGAGCATCGTTACCAGATTGTACTTTATCGCCAGCACGTAAGCCTTTAGGTGCGATGATATAACGACGCTCACCATCAGCATATTTCAACAAAGCAATATGTGCTGTACGGTTTGGATCGTATTCAATACGCTCTACAACAGCTGGGATGCTGTCTTTGTTACGTTTGAAGTCAACGATACGGTAGTGTTGTTTATGACCACCACCAACGTGACGAGTAGTAATGTGACCGTTGTTATTACGACCACCAGTACGTTTTTTAGCTTCAACCAACGGTGCGTAAGGAGCGCCTTTGTGAAGATGGTCATGAACCACTTTCTCTACAAAGCGACGTCCTGGAGACGTTGGCTTACATTTTTGAATCGGCATAATTTTCGTCCTTATTCCGCTGCGCTTTCAGCGGTATCGCCCAAGTCAGCCATTTCAACATCTTGGCCAGCTTTCAGGGTGACGTATGCTTTTTTAACATCAGAACGGCGTCCCAATGTACGACCAAAGCGCTTAGTCTTACCTTTAGTAATAGTTGTGTTAACTTTAACAACTTCTACACCAAAAAGTTTTTCAACTGCTTTTTTGATTTCAAGTTTAGTAGCATTGATGTCTACTTTAAATACTTGAACACCAACAGTATCACCTAATACTTGTGCCTTTTCTGAGAAGACTGGTCCTTTTAGGACTTGATAGATACGTTCGTTGTTCATCCGAGTTCTACCTCAATTTTCTTAGCAGCAGCTACAGACATCACAACTTTATCAAACGCGATCAAGCTTACAGGATCGATTGCAGTTGCATCTACCACATCTACATGCGGAAGGTTGCGTGCTGCAAGATATAAGTTCTCATCTACAGCGTCAGTAACGATTAATGCACGAGCAGCATTTAAGTCGTTAAGCTTTGCAAGCAATTCTTTAGTTTTTGGAGCTGCAACTGCAAACTCTTCAACTAATACAAGACGATCTTGGCGAACAAGTTCAGCTAAGATACATTGCATTGCACCGCGGTACATCTTACGGTTTACTTTTTGAGACCAATCTTGTGGACGAGCAGCAAAAGTTTTACCACCGCCAACCCAGATAGGGCTACGAATAGAACCCGCACGAGCACGACCAGTACCTTTTTGACGGAATGGCTTTTTACCACCGCCAGAAACGTCTGCACGTGATTTTTGAGCACGAGTACCTTGACGACCACCTGCTAAGTAAGCAGTAACAACTTGGTGTACAAGAGCTTCGTTAAATTCACGTCCGAAAGCAACTTCAGACAATTCAACAGCAGAGCCGGAAACAGTTTTCAAATTCACGGTATTTCCCCTCAGGCCTTGATGGTAGGACGTACAATCACGTCACCGCCAGTTGCACCAGGAATTGCACCTTTAACAACTAAAACAGAACGTTCAGCGTCAATAGATACGATTTCAAGACCTTGTACTGTTACGCGTTCATCACCTAAGTGACCAGCCATTTTCTTGCCTTTGAACACGCGTCCAGGAGTCTGGTTTTGACCTGTAGAACCTAATACACGGTGAGAAACTGAGTTACCGTGAGTAGCGTCTTGAGTACGGAAGTTCCAACGTTTAACACCACCTTGGAAACCTTTACCTTTTGATTGACCAGTTACGTCAACAATTTGACCAACTGCGAACAAATCAACGCCAATAGTACCGCCAACTTCACGACCTTCAAGCTCAGCTTCAGTAACACGGAACTCTTTAACTAAACGACCAGCAGCAACACCAGCTTTCGCGAAGTGACCTTTCTGAGCGTTAGTTACGCGAGATTCGCGACGTTCACCAGTAGTTACTTGAACAGCTTGATAACCATCAGTTTCAAGTGTTTTGATTTGCGTAATGCGGTTTGGATCGACTTCGATGACTGTAACAGGTACAGAAACACCTGCATCTGTAAAGATGCGAGTCATACCACATTTGCGACCGACTAAACCAATAGCCATGTGCATAAACCTCTAAAAAAGCGGCCTAATTAACTTAGAAGTTAATCAACCGAAAGCCTTAACCCAAAGCGATCTGAACATCAACACCAGCCGCAAGATCTAATTTCATCAATGCATCAACAGTTTTATCTGTAGGTTGAACGATATCGATCAAACGTTTGTAGGTGCGGATTTCGTACTGGTCACGCGCATCTTTGTTAACGTGCGGTGAAGTAAGAACGTTGAAGCGTTCGATGCGAGTAGGCATCGGAATTGGACCACAAACTTGTGCGCCAGTACGCTTAGCGGTTTCTACGATCTCTTGAGCAGATTGATCAATCAGACGATGATCAAAAGACTTCAAACGGATACGAATTCTCTGGTTAGACATACCAGTAAACTCCAAGCCAAACATATAAAGAATCACCCTTGACGCATCTCACCTATTGGTAAGTGTCAAAGGCAGTGAAAATCACTAAGGTCATGATCGATGCCACGACTGTAATGCACATTTACTACTTTCTTCGCAGTAAATGCCCCTCCTTTTGAGGGTCGCCCATTATAACGATTGTTTAAGTCTTATGCAATTCTCTTTTTCTATTTTTTGTTCAAAACGCACTTTAACCTAGTATTCTCAACTCACTCTAGGCATTTATGACAAATTCAATCGCTTTATTTAAGAGTTGATTACCTTGTTCAAATTTTTGTGCTTCTGAATATTGCAGTTCACTCACAGGCTGAACATATTCCCCATTAAAAATAGATAGCTCTTCTTCATTTTCAAGCAAGAGTTCTAACGTTGCTGGTGTCATTTCTGGATGAAATTGAAAACCAAGCACATTTTTTCCAATTTGATACATCTGATTACGACAAGCTATATTCTCGGCTAAGTGTATAGCACCTTTGGGTATTTCAAATGTTTCGCTATGCCACTGCATCACCTTTATCTTTTCAGGCAATGGAAAGCTGTCTTGAGGTAAATTTGCTACCCTTTGAACTGTCGACCAGCCAAGTTCCTGATAGCGGTTTCGACTGACTGCGGCGCCTAGTGCATTAGCAATTAGCTGCCCACCCAAACAGAGACCTATAGCAGGCTTTCCTGCTGCTAAATAACGACGCAACCATCTTTTCTCTATCTTAAGCCATGGATAATTCGCCTCATCATTTACACTCATGGTGCCACCCATGACTAATAATAAGTCAACCTCATCAATTTGTGGTAAAGCTTCTATTTCAAGTGACCGATCAACCGGAAGTGCAAAAAACTCCGTAGAACTAATAGTCGCGTGGTGAGCTTTTAAAAATGAATAACAACTCCCAAACCCCTCACCCGCGATATGTTGAAAATAATGAACTCTTAAATGCGACTTCATGCGCTTAAACCTATTGTTGTTAGAATGTTGTAGTGGTCTTTGCAAAAATAAAGCCAAGTTTTTGTTTTATAGGTCTACTGTAACGAAACGTCTTACAAAACTTTATAAATCTAGCGAAGAATTTAAATTTCTCTTAATCTAACTTTATCATTTAAAACATAACGCACTATGAAAAAGCATAACGATTTCCAGACTCGTCTCATTCATGCCCCAAGAAAGGCTCCGCAATTCATTGAAACAGTGCAACCTCCCTTATTTCGCGCATCAACTATTATTTTCAAATCAACTTCGCACCTTTTTGATCGTCATTGGACTGATAAGTATGACTATAGCTATGGAACACATGGCACCCCTACCACATTCACCTTAGGCGACAATATTGCGCAAATTGAAGGTGGCTTGCATTGTTTACTTGCACCGAGTGGCCTATCCGCAATTAATATTGTGAACTCAGCATTTTTAAGCACTAATGACGAAGTATGGGTTCCAGACAATATTTACGGTCCAAATCTAGAGCATTTAACTTATCTACAAAGTCAATATGGCATTATTGTTAAAGTATATAACCCCATTGACGCTGCAAGTTTTCAACCCACCGAAAGAAGTAAACTATTATGGTTAGAAGCTGCAGGTTCAGTTACTTTAGAATTTCCTGATCTTAAAAATCTAGTCAAAAAAGCTAAAAAAAATGGTGTATTGACTGCTCTAGATAATACTTGGGGAGCGGGGCTTGCGTTTAATGCTTTCAATTTTTCTGATGAACATCTATCTGTTGATTTAACCGTTCACGCACTAACAAAATATCCAAGTGGTGGTGGTGACATTTTAATGGGTAGCATTGTAACTCGTGATGAGAAACTTCATCACCGCTTATTCCGTACGCATGCTATTTTGGGCATCGCAATCTCTGGAGATGATGCAGCTCAAGTTCAACGCAGCCTTGCTCATATGTCTTTACGCTATGAACAACAGTCAGCCAATGCTCACACTCTACTTAAATGGCTAAAGAACCAGCCTCAATTTGCACAAGTTCTACACCCAAGTGATGAATCCTCACCAGGCCATCAATATTGGCAAGAAATCTGCATAGACGGTCAAAGTGCTGGTTTAGTGAGTGTTATTTTTAAACCTGAATATGACATTACAGCAGTACGTCGTTTCTGCGATGCATTAGAGTTATTTAAGCTCGGCTTTAGCTGGGGTGGACCCGTTAGCCTGATTATGCTTTATGATTTAAAAATGATGAGAAAACTTGAGAATACACATTTACAACAAGGATTATTGGTTAGATTCTGTATAGGACTAGAAGATCCGCAAGATTTGATACAAGATATCGAAAATGCACTGAAACAACTGTAAAACGACAAGATTATAGTGACTCAAACCATAGGATAAAAATATATGGGTACACCGATTGTTATTGCTAAAAATATTAAGGACACATCAAAAGAAATTGTTTTACTTCCCCAGTTTGCTAACCGTCATGGACTTATTGCAGGCGCGACAGGTACAGGTAAAACAGTTACGTTAAAAGTTCTAGCAGAGAGTTTCTCTCGAATCGGTGTGCCGGTATTTCTTGCCGATGCTAAAGGCGATGTTTCGAGTCTTGCAAAAGCTGGTGAAGCTTCGGATAAATTTAATGAACGCTTAAAACTTTTACAAATTGATAGTGTTCCATTCTCAGCGAATCCAGTTGTTTTTTGGGATTTATTTGGTCAGCAAGGTCATCCTATCCGAACCACCATTTCTGAAATTGGGCCAATTTTATTAGCACGCATACTAAACTTAAATGATACCCAAGAAGGTGTTTTATCTGCTGTATTCCGCATTGCAGATGACCAAGGTTTACTTTTAGTCGATTTTAAAGACTTAAAAGCCATGATCACTTTTGTGAGTGAACATGCAGCTGAGTTTAAAGCCGAGTATGGTAATTTATCTCCAGCCAGCCTAGGTGCCATTCAGCGCAACTTACTCGCTCTTGCCGACCAAGGTGGAGAACAGTTCTTTGGGGAACCAGCTTTAAATATTCTGGATTTTATCCAAACTGATGCAAACGGACACGGCTATATCAATATTCTTGCTGCCGACAAGCTCATGAATACACCTAAGTTATATGCCACTTTCCTCTTATGGATGCTTTCAGAGTTATTTGAACAGCTACCAGAAGTGGGTGATATGGATAAGCCTAAACTCGTGTTTTTCTTTGATGAAGCTCACTTGTTATTTGATAATGCCAGCCAAGCTCTACAAGACAAAATTGAACAAGTGGTACGTTTAATCCGCTCCAAAGGGGTGGGTATCTACTTTATTACTCAAAACCCACTCGATTTACCCGAAAGCGTTCTTGGTCAACTTGGTAATCGCGTTCAACATGCATTACGTGCATTCACCCCTAAAGATCAAAAAGCTGTAAAAACCGCAGCAGACACTTTCCGTGCTAATCCCGAGTTTAAAGTTGATGAAGCTATTACCCAACTTGGTGTTGGTGAGGCACTCATTAGCTGTCTAGATGAGCAAGGTACACCACAGATTGTAGAACGTGGTTGGGTTATGCCTCCGTACTCTGCATTTACACCGATCACTCCAGAAGAGCGTCAGACTTTAATCTCGCAAAGTATTATTGCTGGGGTTTATGAACAAGCTGTAGATCGTGATAGTGCCTATGAAATGCTACAGAATAAAGTTGCTGAACGCGAACAACAGCAGCAAGACGCCGAACTTGCAAAACAACAAGCTAAAGAACAAGAAACTTTAGCAAAACAGCAAGCTAAAGAGCAGGAACGTTTGGCACGTGAGCAATTAAAAGAGGAAGAAAGAGCAGCCCGTGAACGAGCTAAACTCACACAAGACATTGTGGGAACTTTTGCCAAAAGTGCTGCACGCAGTTTAGGAGGAAGTACCGGCCAAAAACTCGTAAGGGGCTTGCTCGGCTCTTTATTTGGTAAATAGAAATATTAAAAAAATTACGTTAATTTTAGGGGATTTTATATCCCCTAATTTTTTTATGGTTTTTATAAAAAAGTTATTGCCATTAATTTTTTAAAGATGTATTTTAAATACATCTTATATAACCAGATAAATAAGGTCTAGCCATGACTCCACAACAAATTGAACTTGTTAAATCTACTGTACCGGTTTTACGTGAACACGGCGTTACGCTGACTACATACTTTTATAAGCGCATGCTTAATAACAACCCCGAATTAAAAAATGTTTTTAATTTAGATGACCAAACCAGCTTACGTCAGCCACGTGCTCTTGCAACTGCTGTGCTTGCTTATGCAGAAAATATTGAGAACCCTACTGTTCTAGCTAAAGCGGTAGAACGCATCACTACTAAACACGTGAGCTTAGATATTCAACCAGACCAATATGCAATTGTTGGGGACAACCTACTTCATTCAATTAGTGAAGTACTTAACGTGCCCTTCGAATCAGAGCTTATCGAAGCGTGGAAACAAGCATACTTACAGTTGGCTGATATCTTGATTGGTGTTGAAAAACAAAAATACGAACAACTTGAAAGCTTAAAAGGTGGATGGGCTGGCTGGCGTTCATTTGAAATTACTCAAATTGATCCTTTGGAATCTGGCAAACGCTTCACTTTAAAAGCAACTGACCATGAAGACGTACTGACTAGCCCAGCAAATGCCTTTATTTCAGTTAAAGTACAAGTTCCCGAGCAACAACTTGAACAACCGAAAGCTTTTAAATTTACTGAAGCTCAAGAAGATAACTCGTATCACTTTGAAGTGCAGCCTGAAGAAAATCATACTGAGTTTTCAGTTGCTAATATTCTACTTGAGCATTATAGAGTTGGTGATCAAGTACAGGTTTCAGCCCCTTTAACGCTGTAATGTAAAAACCTCTTGCCTGAAAGTTTTCTTATTTAGACTTTCAGGCTAAGATGATCATCCTTTTAATCTCTTCCATTTTTGGTGATCATGCAGCTTAATAAATTTACCGATTATGCATTACGACTCTTAATGTATGTTGCACGCCCAAGTGATGCACCCTACACGATTGCAGAAATCGCGAAAGATTTGCATGTTTCACAAAACCATCTAGTTAAAGTTGTTCACTTCATGGGCAAGCAGGAATGGATTATTACCATTCGTGGAAAAGGCGGCGGAATTCGCTTAAATCCAGAGGCACTTAACTCAAATTTAGGTTCAATTGTTCGAATATTACAGGGCGACAATCAAATTGTTGAATGTAATACACCACCTTGTGTATTACGCAGTCACTGTGGTTTAAAAGGTATTTTAGATCAGGCTTTAGAAAGCTTTTATCAAAGTCTAGACCAATACACACTCGGAGAAGTTTTGCAGCAATCGAAATCTGCTCCTGCCAACTCCCCTATTGCATTTTTACAAATCTAAGCTCTACTGATTTTGATAAGTCGACTTATTGAAAATTAGCAAGAATACCCAAGCTCCTTTATACTAGGCGCGAGCCCTCTCATTTAAAAAGTTATTTTTTATGCGTCGTAGTGAAAAATCGAAAGACACCAAAGCCAGACTCGCACCCAAGCAAAAGATCAGCTATGAAAAGAAACCAGATCCAGCGATCACGGCATATGCTGTGCAATCACTCAACTGGTTACGCCAAGCTGAGTTTCTAATGAGTGCACCTAAATTGGCACTTTGTGTTGAAGATAGTGGCTACGAGATCGCTTTTGCAGGACGCTCAAATGCCGGTAAGTCTAGTGCTATCAATGCATTAACCAATAAAAAACAGCTAGCACGTGCCTCTAAAAAACCTGGCCGTACTCAGATGATTAACTTCTTTAGTCTAGGCAATCCCGATCAACGTTTAGTCGATCTTCCTGGCTATGGCTATGCAGCCGTACCTGAAGATATGAAACGAGTATGGCAAAAAGAATTAGAGAACTATTTAATCCATCGTAAAAGCTTACAAGGCTTAGTATTACTAATGGATATTCGCCATCCTCTACAGCATTTCGACATGATGATGCTAGAGTGGGCTTATTCACGTCATCTCTTTGTTCATATTCTCTTAACGAAAGCTGACAAACTTAATCGTGGCCCTGCAAACAAAGTGCTATTAGAAGTTAAGCAACAACTGAAGAAAATGAAGCTTGATTTCTCGATTCAACTTTTCTCATCACTTAATAAATTAGGTTTAGAAGAGCTAGCAAGTGTTATGGCTGGACGCCTGCATTTTACGCTTGATCAAGAACCAGAATTTGACGTTGACGCGATTCCTGAAGCCTCAGATGAGGATGCTGAAGAGTAAATCGTCAAAACAGATACAATTTCTTCATTAAATTTATTTTCAAATTGGCCCCTATTGCTAAACACAAATGTAGGGGCTTTTTTTATACTCGTTATAACTTCATCGAGTTAAAAATCAGGACTAAATGATGAAATTGTTATCTTTTTTGAAGAACAAGGCTTTAGGTTCTTCTATTGACTATAAAATTCTTCCACGTAAAGTAAAATTTGACTGGAAAGATACCCCTGTTGACTGGATTCCAAATCAGCCTTTCGCAAGTTATTTTATTAATGAAATTAATAATATCTTGCCTGCCGGAGAATTCTGGTTTTGCCGTTTGTACAATAAAGTTTTACCGCAAATTAAAGACGAAAAACTTAAACAGGATGTACAAGCATTTATCCGACAGGAAGCTATGCATGCCAATGCGCATACTTCGGCCAATAAAGAATATTTAAGTGCACGTAATATTGATATCCAGCGAAATCTGGACATTATGAATTATCTATTTACCACTGCCTTAGCAGATAAACCTTTCGACAAAGAAGTCCCTCAATTTCTACAGGGGCAATGGGACCTTTTCCGTTTAGGCGTTATTGCAACTGTTGAGCATATGACCTGTGTATTAGGGAAATATGCACTCTATAACAAGCGTTGGGAAGAATTAGGCGCTGACCCTGAAATGGTTGACTTGGTAAAATGGCATGGTTCAGAAGAAATTGAACACCGTACCGTTGCTTTTGATTTATACCGTCATTTGGGTGGTGGATATATTCCACGCTACTATTTAAGCCTTGCAGTGATTGTACTGGTGCTTGGATTATGGGTAGATGGCGCTGCTCATATTATGAAACAAGATCCACGTTTTGCTGATGCTGCTAAATCTAGATTTTTCCCAGTATGGGTTGCTGTAGAGTGGCTTAAGGTTAGTCGTAAAGATAACCAAGTATTGCCAAATCCATTTTGGCTGATTGCTCAACAAATTGATTACCTCATGCCTTGGTATGATCCAGTCAAGGAAGGCAGTACTGAAGATGCGGTAAGTTATTTATCTCAATCTCCAGCAGCAAAAAGAGCCGAGTTACAAGCGGCTTAAAAATAAAAAAGCAGGATTTAAAATCCTGCTTTTTTATTTAGGAGATTAGACACTGATATCTTTATCTTTTGTATAACGGTCAACAACCACGCTAATCATCATATCACCCTGCACATTTACCACTGTTCTTACCGTATCCAATAGGCGATCAATCGGAAGTAAAATTGCAATTGCTTCAGCCGGTAAACCTACAGACTGTAAAACCATAATCATGGTAACCATACCAGCACTTGGAATGCCAGGGGCCCCTAGTGATGCAATCATTGCTGTTAAACACACAATAATTTGTTGTGTCAGGTTTAAGTCTAGCCCCACCAAATTTGCGACAAACAATGCAGCGGCTGCTTCATATAGTGCTGTGCCATCCATATTAAGCTGTGTACCTAAAGGAATTACAAAACCAGCTGTTTGCGGACGAACACCCAAGTTTTCTTGTGCGCATTTCATACTAAGAGGCATTGTGGCAGAACTAGAGCTGGTTGCAAATGCTGTAATTAACGCTGTACGTGTTCCTTTGAAAAAAGTCCAAGGACTCATGCGGCCAAAAATCCAAAGTAATAGCGGCAAAACAACAGCGCCATGAAAAATGGTAGTCCCTGTCACTACAACAGCAAACTCAGCCAAACGGCTGAGTACCGAAATATCTTCCGTTGCCATTAACTTTGCTAATAAGGCAAAAATACCCAAAGGTGCTAGCTTCATTACCCAGCCGACTAGCATCATCATCATT
Source organism: Acinetobacter sp. V104_13 (assembly GCF_031798995.1). Classification (NCBI taxonomy): domain Bacteria; kingdom Pseudomonadati; phylum Pseudomonadota; class Gammaproteobacteria; order Moraxellales; family Moraxellaceae; genus Acinetobacter; species Acinetobacter sp. V104_13. The sequence continues at coordinate 36,136 of NZ_JAVQNP010000023.1, forward strand.
TCAAAAAATTGATGACTTAATACACGAATACTTTTAAAACGCTCACCGCCATGGACTAAAGCAACACCAACAAATAGCGCAAACACCACAACCGCTAAAACGTTACCGTCGCTAAACGCTTTAAATGGATTGATTAATGTATTTTGAATAAAATTAGTGAAAAAACTTGCAGGATTTAAACTATCTGGTGCCTGATAGTTTTGCATAGACGTTTGGAAAATAGAGATATCTATACCGCGCCCTACTTCAAATAGATGAGCACAACTTATACCTAAAATTAAAGCTAATGTTGTTGTAGTCAAACAACATAAAAAGGTAATTTTCCAGACTGGACCTAACTGCCCTCCCGCCTGCAAATTAGATACACCCACAACAATCGAGCTAAAAATCAAAGGCACCAACAACATTTTAAGCAGCCCAATAAAGACACTACTTAATATGCCTAACCCATATAAACTATGTTTTACAAACGCAGTATCGGGATACAACGTTAATATAAAACCAAAGGCTAAGCCTAAAATGGCCGCAATAAGAATTTGTGTGTTTAAGTTCATATCAGCATTATTTTTTTCAATTGGCAATCCTTTTGCAAATATGACATGAGCTCGCTTTTCATACGAGCAATTTTTTGTCACATCGTTTCAATTAAAAATAAAAAAGCCATCTGATGAGATGGCTTTATAAATGAGTTTATTGCGTTTCAATTTCCCGCAAACGAATTAAACCCTCTTGCACGGTACTGCATACAAGTTGGCCATTTTGCCACATACGGCCAAAGTTTAAGCCGCGAGAAGCTGCGCTAACGGTTGCTTCCATATCGTAAAGCATCCATTCATCGGCACGCAGCGGACGATGGAAATAAATGGCATGATCAATACTTGCACACTGCAAACTTGGAGAAATATAACTAAGCCCATGCGGTCTCAAAGCAGTTGTCATTAAGGTAAAGTCTGAATAAAACGCAACAATCGCTTGATGCAGAGCAATATCATCTAATTGTTTTGGAATACGGTCATGTGTGCGGATATAGTGCGCATTATAAGGAGCTTCAGGTTGCGGTTGAAACGGATTTACCGGATCAATTGGGCGAATTTCTACGTGGCGCTCACGCATAAAGCTAGCACGAACATTTTCAGGTACGAAATTTAAAATACCTTCTTTGAGCTCATTTTCAGATTTAAGAGTCTCTGGCGCGGGATACTCTGGCTCTTGATGTTGATAGTTCAAGCCTTCTTCTGGATTAGCAAAAGAAACCATCGCCGAAAATATAACTCGTCCGTGTTGAATGGCACGAACCTGACGGCTTACGAAACTCTTCCCATCACGTAAACGGTCTACTTCATAGATAATTGGGGCATTAATATCGCCACCATATAAAAAATATGCATGCAAAGAATGCGCTGGGCGATCGGTTGTATAAGATGCCGCACGTAAAGCCTGACCCAAAACCTGCCCACCAAAGACACGTTTACCGACAAGATTACGGCTTATGCCACGGTAAATATTTTCTTCTAGCTTTTCTAAAGTAAGAAGATCGACAAGTTCTTGGGTTAACGCATTCATGAGAGATACCTTCATATTTCAGGTAAAAAATCGTATTAAAGTACAGATGTGTAGAATCTATTGTGCCATAAAAAACTATTTGAACATGGAACAATCAGTCAACTTCTGACGAAGATTGCTCATATAACAGCTAAAAATACGATTTTTAACGATAAAATATGCCAAAAGCATTATAATTTATAAGAAAGTAGCATATTGTTTTTTTTAATAAATGCCGCAAAATAATTACCCTCTGCATTTGGTGCTGGGATTTGTCTTTAAGAAGTAGGAGTTCTTATGTCCAAGAGTGGGTTTGGTCAAATGTATCGTCGGCTTTCGAGTAAACTACTTGACCTCGTGGTAACACCACATGTTCTTGGGGAAGTTCCTACTGAACCAGTATCAGAAACAACAGAAACAGAAGCAAAAACTGACCGCCAAAAAGTGGTTTGTTACGTCTTACAAAACCACTCTCGAAGCAATGCTTTAGTGGTTGATGGAGAAACGCGTCGTTTAAATTTAAAACCTGCGTTAGACCCACTCATTGTGGGTACTCATCAGGAAAAAGCATCAGTTTTATTTTTACAGCACAATGATGAAAATAATTTACTGAATCCGCCTCCTCATGCTTTTCCACCGCGTTTAATAAAACTGATTGAAGTTTTACAAGAAAACCCTGAACTTGATATAGAGCTTGTTCCGGTTACAGTTTTATGGGGCCGTTCGCCAGATAAAGAAGATTCTTGGTTTAAATTATTATTTTCAGACACATGGGCAACACCAAGCACAGTTAAGCAACTGGTTAATATTGGTTTGCATGGTCGTCAGTCTTATTTAGAGTTTCATGAACCACAATCGCTACGTGAATTGGTTGAATATGCACAGCAGCATTATCCAAATCTTTCACCAGCAACTTATATTGTAAGTACGTTAAATGATTATTTAGACCGTCAGCGTGAAGTCGTGTTAGGCCCCGATTTGTCGGATCGCCGCAATGTCATGCAATCGGTTGTTAAATCTCGTGATGTGCAAGAAGCAATCCGCCGTGAAAGTATTCGCGGAAAAGTGAGCATGCTTGAAGCTGAACGCCGTGCGATTGGCTATGTGAATGAAATCGTATCGGATTATTCGCACTCAGCAGTGCGCTTTGCCGATCTTGCCTTAACACGCCTATGGACCCAGCTTTATGACGGCGTAGAAGTACATAACTTTAGTACCGTTCGTGAACTAGCGAAAGACTATGAAGTTGTCTATACACCGTGCCACCGCAGTCACATTGACTATTTACTATTGTCATATGTCATCTATAAACGTGGCTTAATGGTTCCGTATATTGCTGCGGGCGATAACTTAAACTTACCTTTTGTTGGTCAGCTTTTACGTGGAGGCGGTGCATTCTTTATTCGCCGCTCTTTCCGTGGAAATGGACTCTACACTACTGTATTTAAAGAATATCTATATAGTATTTTGTCACGCAACACGCCTCTTGAATACTTTATTGAAGGTGGACGTTCACGTACTGGACGTTTATTACCGCCTAAAACCGGTATGCTTGCCATGACAGTTCACAGCCATTTACGTGGCCGTGCCAAACCGATCGTTTTCTTACCAACTTATATTGGTTATGAACGACTCATGGAAGGCTCAACTTACGTAGGCGAAATGCAAGGTAAACCAAAAGAAGCCGAATCTATTTTTGGTATTGTGAAAACCTTACGAAAAATTGAACGTATCTTTGGTAAAGTCCACGTAAACTTTGGTGAACCCGTTTTCCTTGATGATCTGCTTAAGCAACATAATGCAGAAAACATTTACATTGAGAAAAATGACGATCCAATTCCTCAAGCTGTTTCAGATGCAGTAAATAGCTCTGCACATGCAATTTTAGAAAATATTAACCGAGCTGTGGTGATTAACCCTGTTTCTTTACTTTCTATTATTTTGCTTGCAACTCCAAAGCATACGCTTGATGAAGAAATTTGTATTAAGCAGCTAGAAGCTTATCGTAACTTGGCATCAAACTTCCCATATGACCAACGTATGGAAGTAACGCCACTTTCTGGTAAAGAAATTATTGCGTATGGTTTAAAGCTTAAACTCATTAAACGCGTTCAGCATGCGCTTGGCGATATTATTGCGATTGAAGATAACCAAGCTGTTCTTCTGACTTACTTCCGTAATAACATCTTGCACGCCTTTGTTTTACCTTCTCTAGTAGCATCGCTTGTTGAGCATAATGGAAAAATCAGTCGTTCAGATTTAACTAATGTCATCTATACGCTCTATCCATTCTTGAAAGCTGAGTTATTCCTTAAATGGAAGAGCAGCGAGCTTAAAGCACAAGTTGAGCAATATGCAGATGCTCTAGTTCAATCTAACCTTATTCAACAAGACGATGAAGGTAACTTGATTAGCTCTGCGCCAAATACAGAAGAGCATAATCAGCTTGTTGTTTTAGCAACGCCAGTTAAGCAAAGTCTTGAGCGTTACTACATGACACTTGCGCTCATTACTCAACGTGGTTCAGGTAATATCTCTGCTAAACAAGTTGAAGAATTAAGTCATTTATTAGGACAACGTTTATCAGTTCTATATGAATTTAATTCGCCAGAGTTCTTCGATAAAGCTTTATTCCAAAGCTTCTTAAAAGTACTTACGCAGCAAAATTACATTCGTACCAATGACCAAGGCCAAATTGAGTTTGATGACAACTTCCGTCAAATGGCTGCTGGCGCACAGTTGGTGCTTGATGAAGTAACCTTACAAATGTTACAGCACATCACCACCTTTACTGACGAAGAATTAAAAGATGCTCTTGAAGCAATGGCATCTCAACAAGCTAAACGCCGTTTAAAACGCAAAAAAGCTTAAAGTCTTCAGTCAAAATAAAAGGCAACTTCGGTTGCCTTTTATTTTATTAGCGAATTGGACATTCAAAATAACGTGGATCGTCCATACAACGTAAGCGCTTCATAAGCTGAACGAAATAAGCATCGTAATAACCTGAAAGAACGTACTGATTACGTATTTTGGCAACCATTACGTCATAACTTTGCTTCTCATAAAAAGAGACATCTACCCAATAATAAGCAGGTAAATGATTTTCCCATTGTGTCGCACGATTCGTCAGCAATTGGCTATTTTGAACAAACCATCCTCGAATTTTCCGGCCAAAATTAGCAGGATAAGCTTGCGGCTTAATAATTAAATTGACACCGAAATATGCCAAAGGAAAATTAATAACTTGAGTATTTGGTCCAAATTCTTTTTGTAAGTTATACGGCAATAATCCATATACTGGGGCAGCAATAATATCGATTTTATTTTGCTTAAACTGCGCAATCGCGTTAGATAAATCGACATAAACTGGCTGAGCACCTACACTTCGTACCAGTGCTTGTTGTGGTGGATTGTTGGGTAGCACTCCAATACGCTGATTTCTTAATTGAGCGACTCTAGAGAGGTTCTTATTTTTTAGAACCATGTAAGCAGTTCCAATTGGAATCATTCCTATAGCTTCATAATTCTTAGAAACTAACCTTTTCTCGATTGTAGGATGATTTAAAAGCTGCAAAAAGCTTTTGGCCGTACGGTTATTAGGAATAAGCCCTATACCCGCGGTACTTCCCATAAATTGGTTATAACGATAAGTATTGAAATTGGATGCAGCTAAACCCGAACATTTACCATCATCAAAAGCTTGTATGGCCTGCTGTTCTTTTTGATAGGTAACTACTTTAAATTTGACTTGATATTGCTGGGCATATAGCCGAATGTCATTTAAACGGCGAGTAATATCCCCTTGGGACCCGATAGGATCATAGGCACACCACACCTGATCCTCTGCCCAACTCGCAACAGCTGTTACGCTCAAGATAAGAGCTAAACAAATTTTTTTCACTTTTAACCTTTTTATCTTTATCGGCAATTTGACTGCCTCATCAGGTATTTATGTTCTTATTTAAAGTTTAATCAAAATTTCATTTAGTGCTATGAACATTTAAACATAATAAATAGTCATTAAAGCAAATCGGATGTTCTAACTGAAAACCTGTTGTAGATAAATGTTTTGCATAAATTCTTTTACCTGAAATTTGGTTTGATTCTAAAGTTAATTCTGGCAATCCCAATTGTTTTTGAAACCACACAATAATTTCATGCAAAGGCAATGGTTGATTATTAGTCACAATATAGCTTGCTTGATGACTTTCGTAATCAGCCATAAAAGCCAAAAATTTTGATAAATCATCAATATGTATTCGATTGCTATAATGTATATTTGGATAACTTTGATGATTTTCAGCCATTTTTTTTAACCGGGCAATGGAAGTTCCATAAATACCTGTAGGGCGAACAATTACAGATTGAGTTGGATAGTATTTTTGCCAGAGTAGCTCCATATTACGCAATATATGGCCTTGTGCATCATTTGGATGAATTTCACTAAAATCATCAATGATCTCCCCTGCATTTTCACCATACACGCGCGTAGAAGAGACAACGATTATTTTTTTTACTGGATGTATTTTTAATGCTTCTCGAATCGGTTCAATACTATCTACATAAGTATGTTGATAGCCCTCAACCGTACTCTCGTTTGGAGAAAGTAAAATATATACGACATCCACAGGTTCAATTTCACTTAAATCGAGCGAAAAAATATCCTGAACAAGATGTGTTGCGTAACTATCCGTTTTTACACTACGGCTGATTGTGGTAATTTGATGTTCTTTCTCAAATAGTTGTTTAGCAACACGCTGAGATGTTTTACCATAACCGATAAATAATATATGCATAGAAAACTCGTTGAGGGGACATGACTTCAGTCCATCAGTTACAAGGCGTTGGATCGGCTTCAGCAGCCCTGCTCGAAAAACTAAATATTTTTACCACAGATGATTTACTGTTTCATCTGCCACGTGATTATGAAGACCGCAGTACGATTATTCCAATGAATCAACTTGTGGTTGGGCGGAGCTATTTACTCGAAGGAGAAGTCAAATCAATTGATTTCCCTCCGGGAAAGCGAAAATCTATGGCAGCCTTGGTGCAAGATGAATTCGGTAAAGTCACCTTACGCTTTTATCATATTTATAAAAACCTGACTGATAAAATAAAACCCGGTCATCGCTTACGTATTTTTGGTGAAGTCCGTGTAGGTGCTCGCGGCCTTGAGATGTATCATCCTGAAATTCAACTCATTCATGAACATACACCTCTACCAAAAACTCAGCTGACAGCAATTTATCCAAGTACCGATGGGTTAACTCAACCCAAATTACGCGAATATGTAAAACAAGCTTTAAAGCATCATAGTGATGCCTTACCAGAGCTACTCCCAAAGCAATATACCAATGGCTATGCGCTTAAAGAGGCTTTATATTATATTCATGAGCCTCCCGTTGATGCCAACATGCTGCAATTGGCTCAAGGCTCGCATCCTGCTCAGCAACGGCTTATTTTTGAAGAGTTGGTTGCACACCAAATTAGTTTACTTAATCGCCGTGCTTATATTCGTCAAATTGCGTCACCTGCTTTTTCAAGCAGTAAAGTATTAGCTAAAAAACTATTAGAAGCTTTACCATTTCAAATGACCAATGCACAAAAACGTGTATCTAAAGAAATTTTAAATGACTTAAAACAACATCAACCTATGCTACGTCTAGTACAAGGCGACGTAGGGGCTGGAAAGACCCTAGTTGCAGCTGTAGCCGCTTGCCATGCTTTAGAAGCAGATTGGCAGGTTGCATTAATGGCTCCGACTGAAATTCTTGCAGAACAACATTATTTAAACTTTAAACGTTGGTTTGAACCATTAGGTATTACCGTGGCATGGTTGTCTGGCAAACAAAAAGGTAAAGCCCGTGCCCAAGCAGAACAACAGATTAAAGAAGGCCACGCGGAACTTATTGTCGGTACACATGCCTTATTTCAAGATAATGTTGGCTTCGCTAAATTGGGGCTAGTGATTATTGATGAACAACATCGTTTTGGTGTAGACCAACGTTTAGCTTTACGCAATAAAGGTGCTGAGCAGTTCACTCCACATCAACTTGTAATGACGGCTACCCCTATTCCAAGAACTCTAGCAATGAGCGCTTATGGTGATTTGGATACATCCATAATTGATGAGTTACCTCCAGGCCGTACCCCAATTCAAACAGTTGCCATTCCTCTTGATCGTCGAGAGGAAGTGCTTCAACGTATTGCTTCGAATTGTAGAGATGGGAAACAGGCGTATTGGGTATGCACATTGGTTGAGCAGTCTGAGACTTTAGATGCTCAAGCAGCAGAAGCAACTTACCAAGAGATGAAAGAGCGCTTTCCTGAGCTCAACATTGGCTTGGTGCATGGCAAAATGAAAGCTGATGAAAAGCAAGCCGTCATGCAAGCATTTAAAAATAATGAATTACAACTTCTTATCGCAACGACAGTGATTGAAGTTGGAGTAGACGTTCCTAACTCTTCCATTATGGTGATTGAAAATGCCGAGCGTTTAGGGCTTTCTCAGCTACACCAATTACGAGGTCGCGTAGGTCGAGGTGCTCAAGCTAGTTTTTGCGTACTTTTATATAAAACGCCTCTCTCTCAAAATGGACAAGAGAGACTTTCTATTTTAAGAGAAAGTAATGATGGCTTTGTGATTGCAGAAAAAGATCTGGAATTACGTGGACCGGGTGAATTATTAGGGACTAAACAAACCGGAGATATGGGATTTAGAGTGGCTCGTTTAGAGCGAGATGATCACCTACTGAGTCAAGCCCACTATGTGGCACAGCAAGTTTTAAAAGATTATCCAGAACAGGCAGATGCTCTATTAAAACGTTGGCTTCCTGAGGCGCCTCGCTACGCCTATGTTTAATTTTTTAAACTTCCAACATCTTATTCAGTTATTTTCACCTTGCTCATTGTGCGAGTTAGGCACGCGAGAAAAATACTCGCTCTGTAAAGACTGTTGGGAACAGCTACCTTGGCTTAAACAAACGATTCAACGTAATAATCACTCTGTTCTTGTGGCTTGTAATTATGCTTATCCGGTTAACCGGATTATTCAGCAGTTTAAATATGAACAAAAATTACATTATCAGATCTTATTAGGTGAAATTTTAAAACAATTAAAATTTCCCAAGGTACAAGCGATCGTACCTATGCCAATTTCCAATCAACGTTTAATCGAGCGTGGTTTCAATCAATCCTTAGTACTCGCCAATATATTAAGCAAACACTTAAAAATACCTGTTTGGCAACCAATTCAACGCTTAAACGAGCACTCTCAAAAAGGACTTACTCGGCTAGAACGCTTTGAAAATATAGAACAACAATTTTTACCTCATCATCAAGAGAAACGACGTTATCGCCGTGTTCTCATTATTGATGACGTGATAACCACGGGAAGCTCTGTAAATGCGCTCAGTCAAGCCCTTAAACAATTAGGCTGTACATCCATTCATACGGCATGCTTAGCAGCAACGCCGAAGAGCTAAGCTATTGCACTGTAGATAAATACTCTTCACACCAAGGGATGACAATTTCTCGGGTCAATGGTGCAAGTTGAGTTTCCGAATCATTTAAATCTATCCACTTCATTTCTGCAATTTCAGCTGCAATTTTAGGGGCCTGATCAAGCTGAACAAGATATAAATGACTCACCAAAATATGATCTGGCTCATTGGCAGCTGCTGTTTCGAAATGACCAATAAATTGCTCAATCACACAAGAGCTTCCGACTTCTTCTAAAATTTCTCGCTGCATGGTGATCTCTGGTGCCTCATTAGGTTCCAGCTTGCCACCCACTTGCATAAAAGCGTGTGTATTACGCTTTCTTACAAGCAACAACTGATTTTGCTCATTTAAAATCACTGCGGCAGCGACCGTAATTGTTTTCACCTATTTAACCTCGTTTATGGTTGGACATCTGCGTTTGTCCATTTTGGAGCAGGAGCCTGATATTGCTCAAATTGTTGAAGAATATCTTCAATTTTGTCTGATGCGATCAATTTATCAACGAACCGTGCTTGGCTGAATCCATTATCCACCGTTCCTTGAATCATTTTAAGTAAATCTTCATAAAAGCCCGCTACATTTAAGAAAGCACATGGCTTTTGATGAATCCCTAATTGCGCCCACGTCCATTGTTCAAAGATTTCTTCCAATGTACCAGCGCCACCCGGCAAAGCAATAAAGCCATCTGAAAGATCCGCCATCTTGGTTTTACGCTCATGCATATTCTCAACCACATATAATCTGGTTAAGCCCGGATGAGCTAACTCACGATCAACTAAAGCACGAGGGATCACGCCAATGACTTGTCCACCTGCTTGTAAGGCGCTATCGGCCACCACACCCATTAGGCCTGAGCGACCACCACCATAAACCAAGGTCTTCCCTTGTTTTGCAATAGCCTTGCCTGTAGCTTGGGCAATTTTTTGGAAAATTGGGTTTGAACCAAGAGATGAACCACAGAAAATACAAATTGATTTCATAGTGTAAAAAACCGTTTTATTGAACTGTCATGCTGACAAACTAAACTATCGATAGAGTTTTTTTTTGCAAAATAGCGTATTGGCAAGTGTTTTTCGGCAAATCCTTGTCTAAAATACACCCATCCATTTCCATCAGACTGCGTGAGGAAAAAAGACACATGCTTGAAGCCTTTTATGCCACAGAACGCGGAAGTCTGGAAGATGCCACCATCAATGGTGGATTTGATCTACATCCCGAATTAGTCTGGCTTGATCTTATTGCACCCTCGCAAGAAGAGCAACAATGGGTATTAGATGCCTATGACCAAAATTTACCAACACTAAAGTCGCTTGAAGACATTTCATCTTCTGCACGATTTTACCGTGATGATGACGGTATTTTGCACATCAGTACTTATTTTTTAACGAAAAATAAAAATTATCAGGTGGATGGAGACGCTGAAGAGTCATCACATATGCTTGCCATGGTGCAAACCGTAGCTTTCATTTTACATAAAGACCGCCTCTTTACGATGCGTGGAGAAAAACTAGTTGCGTTTCGTGCCTTTCGTGCCCGTGCTCGCCGAAATGACTATGACATGGACTATAAAGATCCAACGTGGATTTTATTAGGCCTTCTTGAAGCAAAACTCGATGAGCTTGCGGATATCTTAGAAGATATCCACAAAGATTTAGAAAAATACTCCACCGAGGTTCTTAATAACCACCAACGTGAAAAAATTCTAGATCTCGATGACATGATTACACGCCTAGCTCAACAAGAAGACATGCTAGGGAAAGCGCAGCTTTGTCTCATTGATTTAAGACGTGTACTTACTTTCTTATCGCGTCCACGTGCATTAGGCAGTCATATTTATGATGCAGACATTCGAGAGCTCAGTGAAGATGTGCGCTCACTGGTAGAACATGATGCGTTCTTATTCCAAAAAGTACGATTCTTACTTGATACGACGTCTGGATTCATTAACACAGAACAGAATGACACGATTCGTCGATTCTCGATCTTACCAAGTATGTTAGCTCCTCCGATGCTTATTGCCAGTATTTACGGTATGAACACAGACGTATTACCTTTTGCACATGGTACGACCAGTTTCTTCGTTGTTTTGCTGATTATTATGGGTTTCTTTATTGGGCCGATCATTTATTTCCGCTGGAAAAAATGGATCTAAGCTTTGTAATAAAATGCTAATTTCGAGCATAAAAAAGCACCTAAATATAGGTGCTTTTTTACATCAAAAACATCAGATCATTTGCAGATCATCCTGCAAATGACAGGCTTGAATGATCTTCAGCATTTTTTCAGGGACATTTTTAAAATGCAAACCAGTATTTTTTGGAGTCTCTCGTAACCATTGAACTAAAACAGCCAATGCCAAAGTACTACCATGCTCAAGCTCAGTTAAATCCACCACAAGTGGGAAGCTTTGCTGCTTCTTTATGATGGCCAAACCTGCTTGATACTGTTGTTCCGTATTTTCAAAATCAATTTTTCCCGAAACAACCAATTGTTGGTTGAGATACTGAACCACACGTCACCTACTTATTTCTTTTTGTTTTGATTAACAGCTGCGTCTGCATCAGGTTGGAACGTAGCAATTGCTTTATTTAAATCACCGCCATTGCGTTTCACTGTTGCAGCAAACTGATTACGGAACTGTAATCCTAGATCAATACCAGAAACATTGATATTACGGATTTTCCATTGAGTACCTTTGTCAGCCAACTGGAAAGAAACAGGAATTTTTTCACCATTGTGATTAAAGTCCAATGTCACTACAGGGTTTTTACCCGCAGTTGCCTTGTAAGGACGCATGGTATAGCTTTGATTCGTATATTTAGCAAATGCGCTACCGTAATTTTCAATTAATGTATTACGGAAGTTTGTTTCAAACTGAGCACGCTGTGCAGCTGTACTATACTGATTCGTCGCATAAGTACCCATCACAATACGAGTGAACGCTTGTGAATCAACATATGGGTCTAAGTTCTGACGTACAATTGATTTTACTAAAGCAGGATTGTTCTGCAACTTAGCATGATCTGCTTTTAAACGAGCGATCAAGCCATCAGCAACACGCTTGATAAAATCAGGTGGTGCTTCTGAAGGTGCAGCAAAAGCTGTACCTGCAATCATAGTAGACAAAAGACTTGCTGTCAGGGTTTGTTTAAACAACGTATTCACCTGGAACCACTCCTTCAAATAAACTCTTACTCAACAAATGACGGCTGTGCACTGCTGTCGGTACTTGCAGGAGCTTTTTCTTCTGCTGAGGATGAACCAGCGGCAACTTTACCTGCGCCACCACCAGTAATAAATTTACTAATTAAATCTTCTAAATCCATGGTTCCTTGGGTATTTGAAATTGTATCGCCACGTTTAAGATAGTTTAAACCACCACCTGGAACGACTTTCAAATATTTCTCACCCAACAAACCATTGGTTGCAACCATTATATAAGCATCTTCATCAATACTGGTGATGGAGGACATGTTACTGATCAGTTGCTGTTCCATTGCTTTTTGTTGCTCTGGAGAAGCCTGCGTATAATCAGAACTATAACGTAGTTCATCTAAAGCATTTTTTTGAACTTCTTTTAGCTGCTCAGCATTAAAACTTGTCAATTTTCCATCTAAACCAAAGGTTACCGTAGCCAAACGCGTAACTGGATCAAGGGTAATTGAATCAACACGACCAATTGTGACACCGCTCATCGTTACTTTAGCACGAGGCTTTAAACCATTGACGTTATCAAACTGAGCCTTCATGGTATAACTATCATTTAAGTTGGTACCAACAAGGCCACTAACTTTCATGGCTAAAAAGAACAAGGCAATACCGAAGATAATAACAAAGATACCTACGGCCAGCTCACTACTACGTGATTTCATTAAATCCCTCCGAACATGACCGCAGTCAACACGAAATCAAAACCTAAAACACATAATGAAGAATATACAACTGTTCTCGTCATTGCAGTTGCGATTCCTTCTGGAGTCGGATCACACGCATATCCTTGATATACCGCAATCCATGTACATAACAAAGCAAACACAATACTTTTGATAATGCCATTTACGACATCATGCCCAAATTGCACGTTGTTTTGCATACCGCTCCAGAATGAGCCTTCATCGACGCCAAGAAAATCGACACCTACCATTTTACCGCCCACAATACCAATCGCAGCAAAAATGACAGTTAGCATCGGTAAACTGACCACTCCCGCCCAAAGACGTGGTGATACGATTTGTTTTAATGGGTCAACCCCGATCATTTCCATGCTGGCAAGTTGTTCACTTTGCTTCATTGAACCAATTTCTGCTGTTAATGCAGAACCTGCTCGACCAGCAAATAATAACGCAGCAACCACTGGTGCCAATTCACGCAGCAATGTTAAAGACACCATGGTGCCTAGCATTGATTCACTGCCGACGTTCACTAAAATTGAATATCCTTGTAAACCCAGTACCAAGCCAATAAATAGGCCCGACACAGTGATAATTAACAAAGACATCACCCCTACCCGATGCATTTGGTAAATAAATCGTCCAAACCCACCAGATGAAGGAAAAGAAAAAACAATTTGTAAGAGCATTAGTGCCGCAACACCAATCCCTCGAATCCGCTCAATAACGAGTCTACCTAACCAGGCAATCGTATTCATGGACGAACCTCGTTATCTAAATAGGCTTGATGACTAAATTGGTATTCAACCGGTCCTTCTGCCGAACCTGTTAAGAATTGGCGCACAAATGGAGAAGCATATGCCTGTAATTCTTCTGGCGTCCCTTCCCCCTGAATTTTTCCTTCTGCTACAACATAAATGTAGTCAGCAATAGAAAGGGTTTCGGGAACATCATGCGAAACAATAATTGTGGTTAAATCTAAAGCTTCTCGCAATGAACGTATTAAACGTGTCAATACACCTTTTACAATGGGGTCTTGCCCCGCAAAAGGTTCATCGTACATGATTAAATCAGGGTCAAGCGCTATCGCACGTGCCAAAGCAACACGACGGTTCATACCACCTGAGAGTTCTGTAGGCATTAATTGTTCAGAACCACGCAAACCAACTGATTCCAGTTTTAATGCAACCAGTTCAGCAATTAGATTTTCAGGAAGTTTGGTATGTGCTCGAATTGGAAATGCGACATTTTCATAGACCGACATATCCGTAAATAAAGCACCGCTCTGAAATAACATTCCCATACGCGCACGGGCTGAAAAAAGTTCCTGACGAGACATTTTTGCAATATCTTTACCGTCGAGCAGAACTTCGCCCTGATCAGGAACTAACTGTCCACCGATCAAACGTAATAATGTTGTTTTACCTGTACCAGAAGGTCCCATAATAGCCGTAATCTGGCCACGACGTATATTTAAACTAATATTGTCATAAATGACGCGTTCCCCTCGATTAAAACTCAAATTTTTCACTTCAATAAGTGGTTGAGTCGAGAGAGGAGTTTTATTATTCATAATGGCAATCGTTCCTGCACTTTTATGCACGCATACTATAACACTGAAAATTGGCAAACTTGTTGTTATTTTGACAAAAGCAAAGCTAACTTAGTTGGTAGAAATAGAAGAGGTATGTTCGTAAAAAGAGGTTAATTCAGAAATTTGAAACCGCTCAATAGAACTTCCAGTTATAAAAGCATAGGCAAAATAAACCCCATTACACAAAACAAGTGCAATAAAAAGATAAGGCAAGCCGTGCTGAACTAATAAGTTCTTCAACTGTGCCACTATTGTTTCTTTTCGTTTACTTTTACTCATTATTTAATAAAAAATTGAACCAATTCACACTTTGTTATTTTATAACAAAACTGGAAAATAAAAAAGGCCAGTATTTCTACTGGCCTTTCTTTAAACGAACTTTTGATTAACGGTCGAATTTACGACGCGGTTTATCATCAAAACTACGACGTGGACGATCTTCACCACCGAAGCTACGTTTTGGACGATCTTCGCCACCAAACGCTGGACGCTCACCACGTGGTTTATCATCAAAGCTACGACGCGGTTTATCGTTAAAACCACCTTCGCGACGTGGACGATCTGAGTTGAACTCACGACGTGGACGATCTTCGCCACCAAATGATGGACGCTCGCCACGAGGTTTATCATCAAAACTACGACGTGGACGATCTTCACCACCGAAACTACGTTTTGGACGATCACCAAAACCATTTTCACGACGTGGTTTGTAATCTACGCGGTTACCACGGTTGTCATCATTTGAGTCAAAACGCGGTTTATCGTTGAACCCACCTTCACGACGCGGACGATCTGAGTTGAACTCACGACGTGGACGATCTTCAAAACCACCTTCACGACGTGGGCGATCTGAATTGAACTCGCGACGTGGACGATCTTCACCACCGAATGGACGTTCACCACGTGGTTTGTCATCAAAGCTACGACGTGGACGGTCATCACGACCACCTTCACGGCGTTTGAAGTTGCTTTCGCCTTCAAAACGACGACCACCGCCAAAACCGCCACCACGACGACCATCACGACCACCGTTGCCGCCACGACCACGACCACCGCCATCACGACCTGAACGAGCAGGAGGTGGAGATGGCTCTAAGCCTTCAATTTCAGAAACACTTAAACGTGCATCTAAATAGTCTTCAAGCGCACGGATTTTACCGCGTTCACGATAAGTCGCTAAAGTAATTGCTTGACCTGTACGGCCAGCACGACCTGTACGACCAATACGGTGTACATAGTCTTCGTGTTTCATTGGTAAACCGAAGTTAATTACGTGAGAAATTGTCGGTACGTCAAGACCACGTGCAGCAACGTCAGTTGCTACCAAGATTTTTGCACGACCTTCACGAATACTACGTAAACGACGGTTACGAACTGTTTGTGGCATTGCACCGTGAAGTGCAACTACAGAGTGACCTGCTTCTGCAAGTTCTTCAGCCAACATATCTGTATCTTCTTGAGTGCTCGCGAATACAACCGCTTGATCAAGAGTTTCATCAGCCAACCAGTGAGTTAGAAGTTTCTTCTTGTGTTCGAAACCATCTGTCCAGTGTAAAGTTTGGGTGATGTCAGTGTTTGTACTGTGACCTGTTTCAATTGCAATACGCTCAGGTTCATTCATCATACGCTCAGCAAGACGAATAATACGGTCAGCGAAAGTTGCAGAGAACATTAATGTTTGACGACGGTTACCAGCTAAATCGCTGATCGCTTCTAAATCTTCAGAGAAGCCGAGGTCTAACATACGGTCAGCTTCGTCAACGATTAAAGCTTCAACTTTGTCTAGCTTTAATTGACGACGGTTAACTAAGTCTAATAAACGGCCAGGAGTCGCAACAATAACTTGCGCGCCTTTAAGTTGTTGGATTTGCTTACCAAAAGGCATACCACCCATGATTGCAGCAATACGAACACCTTTCATGTGACGTACGAAAGCAATCGCATCTTGGCTAACTTGTTGAGCCAATTCACGTGTTGGGCATAAAACTAAAATGTTAGGTTGGGTCACAGCTTTCATACGTTCTTTGAACGGAACAAAAGTTTCTTGACCAGCTAAATTATGTAATGTCGGTAATAAAAATGCCGCAGTTTTACCAGAACCAGTCTGGCTAGATACTAGAAGGTCTTTTCCTTCTAAAGCTGCAGGAATAGATTGTTCTTGCACAGGAGTCGGGGTAGTAAAACCTAAACCTTCAAGCGCTTGTTGTAAGGTTTCATGCAAAGAAAATTCGGCAAAAGTTTTGCTCATAGAGAGTTTCACCCTAGTGGGTGCTCCATTTTTAATAAATACAAAATAGACATCGGCACAAAGCGGCAAAGCAAAGTTAGCTGAAACGTTTTTTCAGCAGCAATCCGAGTAACGACGATGTGGACTAAACGCACGCTTGATTACGGCCGAACCTGAAGAATCGCTGAGCGATCGGGGCGCAAGAAATGGTCCTCTCTATGGACAGCGTGCGCTTACAATGAATAGAACAGAATGTTCAGGTAATGAACGGAAATTTAAGTGCGTGGGCGGATTATAGCAGAAAGAAATTAAAAGTCATGTGTTTTAATCAACTTTCTTCATATTTATTGAACTAAGTAAAATTTACCAATTACTTAAAAAATAAAACCCTCTGATAATAGAGGGTTTTATTTATAAATAATTAAATTATTTTGCAGCTTGACCCCAAGCTGGAACTACAGTTTGCATTAAAGGTTTTAGCATTTTGAGTGAACTTGCAAGCACTTGACCGTTTTCAAGAGACTCATTACCACCACGTGCGTCAACCACTACACCGCCCGCTTCTTTAATAATAAGCTCACCGGCAGCGATATCCCATGGTTTTAAACCAAGTTCAAAGAAACCATCAAAACGACCAGCAGCAACATATGCTAAATCTAGAGCAGCTGAACCACCACGACGAATTTGTGCGCCAGCTTGAGTAACAGCTAATAACGAAGCAAAGTGTTGTTCTGCGTAAGATACAATCTCACCAGCACGTTTAGCACGGTAAGGATGGCCTACTGCCAAGAATGTATTTTCTAAAGTATCTTTTACATTTACACGGATACGGCGTTGGTTCATCACCGCACCGCGACCGCGGCTTGCAGAGAATAATTCGTCACGTACTGGGTCGTAGATTACGCCGTGTTGAGTAACGCCTTTATGCTGAACTGCAATAGAAATACAGAAATGAGGGAAACCATTAATAAAGTTTTGGGTGCCATCAAGCGGGTCGATTACCCAGCACCAGTCTGCATCATGGCCTTTGCCTTCTTGCAAACCGAACTCTTCACCTAAGAAGCTATGGTTTTTATAACTTTTACGTAATGTATCAATCGTCAATTGTTCCAAATAACGATCTACACGTGTTACTGGGCCATCAATGCCTTTCTCTTCAACTTGCAAATCGAGTTTATGACGATTTTGATGCGCTTTTAAAAGCTCTTGACCAACTGTTTGAGCCGCACGCGCAGCCATAACCACCATAGGTTCCATTGAACACCCACTACAATACAAATTTGAAGATTTTGACAAAGAATAATGCATAAAAGCGCATACATTTTAGCAAATGAATGCGCTTTAGGGGAAAAAATGTTTCAAAAATTTTATTAAAGGCTTAAACCACCTGATTTAGCTTAAGCCAAGCTCGCTCAATTGAGTTTAAAATACCTTTAGCATCTAACCCACAATCTTGTAGCATTTGACCATGTGATGCCTGTTGTAAGAACAAATCTGGCAGACCTAAATTGATAATAGGCTTCACAATTTGTTCTTGTGCCATGAACTCATTTACCGCACTGCCTGCACCACCCATAATTGCGTGTTCTTCAACAGTTACAAATAATTGTGTATGTTCAGCCAAATCACGAATAATTTTTTCATCCAGTGGTTTCACAAAACGCATATTTACAACACGTACGCCAACATCATGTTTTTGTGCAAACTGCTCAGCAGCTTCTATGGCAACCATAACGCGACTACCAAACGCTAAAATCGTAATCTGCTCATCACAAGCAGATTTAATTTCAGCAACTACTTCTGCCTTACCTAACTCAATAGCAGTTAGCTCTTGCTGAATTTCAACGCCTACCCCAGCACCACGAGGATAACGTACTGCTGCTGGTCCATTATAAGCATAGGCAGTGTGCAACATTTGGCGGCATTCATTTTCATCTTTTGGTGCCATGATGACCATGTTCGGAACTGTACGCATATATGCATAGTCATATGCACCAGCATGAGTTGGACCATCTTCACCAACCAAGCCTGCACGGTCAATTCCAAAAGTCACATCAAGATTTTGTAATGCGACATCATGAATAAGCTGGTCGTAACCACGCTGTAAGAATGTTGAATAGATCGCAACAACAGGTTTTAACCCTTCACAAGCCATGCCTGCTGCAAGTGTTACTGCATGCTGTTCGGCAATTGCAACATCGAAGAAACGTTTTGGAAATTCTTTAGCAAACTTAACCATGCCCGAACCTTCACACATGGCTGGGGTAATCGCTAATAAACGTTCATCTTGTGCAGCTTCGTCACACAACCATTGACCAAATACATCAGAATATTTTGGTGGTGTTTTACCTGCAGAAGTTGCATTAATTTTGCCAATTGCATGATAGGTAATTGGGTCAGCTTCTGCCGGAGTAAAGCCTTTACCTTTTTTAGTATAGACGTGGACTAAGCGTGGACCTTTACGTTTTTTCAAAGCATTAAATACTTGAACAAGTTGATTTACATCATGTCCATCGAAAGGACCGAAGTAATCAAAACCAATCGCTTTAAATAAATTATCGGCCGCATCTGTTGCCGATTGATGTAAACGAGAGTTGTACGTCCATTTCGGATGTGGCTGTACATACGCCTCGCCATGTTCATCGACATTAACTAAATGGCCTTTTTCCCAAATTGCAGCTAAATGCTTAGCAAAACCACCTGTACTGCAAGAAATCGACATGTCATTGTCATTAAGTACAACAATTAAATCGGCATCGTGTGCCACAGCATCGTTCATGGCTTCAAATGCCATACCTGCTGTCATTGCGCCATCACCCACAATACAAACGACTTCACATGGGTCATTTTGATAGCGACGTGCTAAAGACATTCCTAAACCGGCTGAAATTGCAGTTGATGAATGCCCTACACCAAAAGTATCAAAAACTGATTCTTCTCTAGCTGGAAATGCTGCTAAACCGTTCTTAGCACGGATTGTTGTCATTTGCTCACGGCGACCAGTCAAGACTTTGTGTGGATACGCCTGATGTCCTACATCCCAAACTAATCGGTCATTTGGAGTATTAAAGCAATAATGCAGCGCAACCGTCAGCTCAACCACGCCGAGGTTAGCACCGAAATGGCCACCACTCTGGCCTGCTGCATATAAAATATATTGACGCAACTCATCAGCCACTTGAACCAATTGGCTATGCTCGAGCTGACGTAATTGTTGAGGATGATCAATTGCATCTAACAATGGCGTAACAGGGCGTTGAGTTGGAATTTCGGTATACAACATATGTGGCAAAGCCTTTATAAGCCTGGCAAATCCTAAGCTGGGTCAAAATGGGTCGATCATACAATCGAATGAAGTCACCTTCAATCAGCCACATTTGCGAACGAGGTCATGCAAAGCAGTCTCTCATACAGTATGGGTATGGTTGGCAGATTATCCTGAATAATCTGACTATTTATCAACTATTATCGTCTTCTTTATACAAAAAAGAAAACCTTAGTGCTCAAAATGATTATGACAATTCGACCAATCTCCCAGCATTACGCTATACTTTAAACCGTTTTCGGTTAAAAGATGAGTTAATCTGTGCCTATAGAGTTCATTGCAACATCAAAACTCCCGACCGCTTTTGGTGAATTCAATATTTCTGTGTTTCAAGATCCAGTATCAGGTGAAGAACATGTGGCACTTTCTAAAGGGTTAGAAAATCCACCCACAGGCCCTGTTTTAGTACGTGTTCATTCAGAATGCTTAACAGGTGATGCTTTTGCATCATTAAAATGTGACTGCGGCCCTCAATTACAGGCAACTCAAAAGCTCATTAACGAAGCAGGTCAAGGCGTTATTTTATATTTACGTCAAGAAGGACGTGGTATTGGGCTTACAAATAAAATTCGTGCGTATGCCTTACAAGATCAAGGTCATGACACGGTAGATGCAAATTTACTTTTAAATTTGCCAGCTGATGCGCGCCGTTATGACATGTGTAGCATTATGCTTGATCATTTAAAAGTAAAAGAAGTTAAGTTAATTACTAACAATCCTTTGAAAATTCAGGCACTCAAGGATCAAGGTATTAATGTGGTTGGTCGTGTTCCGTTAACGGTTGGACGTAATCCTTTTAATGAACAATATTTAAAAACTAAACGTGAACGCATGGATCACCTTTATCAAAAAGATGATTTCTAAAACAAAATTATAAATTTAAAAATAATTGGAAGGGATTTTTAAGACATTTCTTAAAAATCCCTTACTTTTTTTATGGTTTTGTGTTTTGATGTATCTATCTCCTATCTCAATCATCTTTGAGGGTCACTATGCAACATCCGACTTCAACAGATATACAACGTGTCCGCGAATTCCTCCTCGATTTACAAGCTCGTATTTGTGCTGGTTTAGAACAACAAGAAAAAGCTGGTGGTGGTACGGGTGAATTCATTATTGATGATTGGGAACGTCCAGAAGGTGGTGGCGGTCGTTCACGAGTTTTACAAAATGGCACCGTGATTGAAAAAGGTGGTGTGATGTTTTCTCACATCAATATTAGTAAACTGCCCGCTTCTGCTACAGAAAGACATCCTCAAATTGCTGGTGCTAAAGCACAAGCGCTCGGTGTGTCATTAGTCATTCACCCTAAAAACCCGAATATTCCAACCTCCCATGCCAATGTACGTTTATTCGTTGCAGAGCCTGAAGGACAAGATCCAATTTGGTGGTTTGGCGGTGGTTTTGACTTAACACCGTTCTATCCAGATGAACAGGATGTTATCGATTGGCATCAAGCCGCATATGACCTATGCCAGCCTTTTGGTGACAATGTCTACGCTGAACATAAAAAATGGTGTGATGACTATTTCTATCTAAAACATCGAGATGAACAGCGTGGTGTCGGTGGTTTATTCTTTGATGATTTAAATTGCTGGGATTTCGAAACCTGCTTTAAATATATCCAAGCTGTAGGCAATGGTTATTTAAATGCCATTCTGCCAATTTTTGAAAAACATCGTGAACAGCCTTATACCGAAGCTCAACGAGAGTTCCAGCTTTACCGTCGTGGTCGTTATGTCGAATATAATTTAGTCTATGACCGCGGAACATTGTTTGGTTTACAAACAGGTGGACGTATTGAGTCTATTTTAGTCAGCCTGCCTAATCTTGCAGCTTGGTCATATCGTCCAGAATGGGATGAAGACTCACCAGAGAAACGTTTGACCGACTATTACTTAAAACCACGTGACTGGTTAAACCTAAAAGAAAAAGTCGCTTAATTTTTTGCTTTTTGGAGATTCTTTGGCTTCCACCCTAAAGAATCTCCTTTTTTATTTTCAATTTTTTGGATCTCATTCAAATATTTTTTCTTATTAAAATTTGGCTTATAGTGAGGCCTGCTGAAAATTCAGTACAGACTTTATCTGCCTCATGCCATTTTAAAATTTTGGATATAAGAATGACCAAACAGTTTGCAGTAATTGGCAACCCCATCGAACAATCACGCTCTCCTGAATTGCATCACGCTTTCGCTCAAAAAACAGGTGTTGACCTAAATTACCAAAAACGTCTCGCGCCTCTTGAGGGTTTCGAGCCAAGTATGCGTAGTTTCTTTGAAAATGGCGGGAGTGGCATGAACGTTACCGTGCCGTTTAAAGAACAGGCATTTGCTTTGTGTGATGTGCTGACTGAACGTGCTCAAATTGCTAAAGCTGTAAATACGTTATGGATGGAAGATGGCAAATTGCATGGTGACAATACAGATGGCCAAGGCTTAGTTGCCGCAATTCAAGCTTTAGATTGGAACTTAGAAAATACAGCTATTTTAATTTTAGGGGCTGGTGGTGCAACTCGCGGTGTTATTTACCCGCTTGTGCAGGCTGGTGCTAAAAAGATTGTGATTGCAAACCGGACTCTTGCTCGTGCTGAACAACTTGTAAATGACCTAAAAGCAGCAGTTCCGCAAGCTCAATTGCAAGCAGTTTCTCTAAATGAGCTAGAAGGGAAATTTGATATTGTAATTAATGCAACTTCTGCAAGCCTGTCTGGTGATGCATTACAACTACCAGAAAGTCTAGAGTTCAAATATGCCTATGAGATGGCCTATGGCAAGCCATCTAGCTTCCTTGATCAAGCAAAACAACGCAATGTGCCTTATGCAGAAGGTTTTGGCATGCTAGTTGGCCAAGCCATTGAAGCCTTCTATATCTGGAATGGCGTAAAGCCAGAATTAAAAGATTTTCTATAAGTCAAAAAAAGAACCTACACGAAGTAGGTTCTTTTTTTATCTCATCTATTATTTTTTAGCTGTAACCATCTGCTTATAAACATCTCGGAAAATCTCATAATCAATAAATTCATTATGTTCAGGTTTTAAATTCTGAATTGTTTTTTCCGTAAGTTGCTGTTTGCGAGCAGCGACATAAACTTTACCTAAAATATCAGCTGTTTCTGACAACAAGTGTTTTTCTTCATCAGAACTACCATTTTGTTTTTCAAACTCTAATTGATACTGTTTTGAGAAAAGCTGTTCAGGTTGCTTATATTGTTTCTGTAGTTTTTGCCATGCTTCACGCCCAGCTTCACCTTGTATTGTTGTGATCACAATATGGTCCACAGCTCGGCCTAAGTCATTATCAAATTGGTCTTCTTGCTCAAGATGATGTTTTTTCTGCAATGTCTCAATACGTTCTAAAGCTTTACCTTGAGGGTTATAAGTTTCCTCTTCAGAGAACCAGTAAGCATAAACCTCGGCAATTTCTTGCAACTGTTGAACTGAATAATAATGAATATATGACGGTTTTTCGGCAGTCAATTTTGCAATAAACACAGCCTTATACGTTTTGTCATAAGCACGTGTTGCATCATAAGTTTGGTTAGCCAACAGCGCTAGAGTCGAGTCTAAATCTTGTACATCGCTATGTGCACCAACTGGATGCTCAGAAACATCACCCTGTCCAAGTTTTTCACTAAATCCTTTTACGAAGTTTTCAAATAAAGAACCTTTGCTTGCCTCTGCAACTGATTTAGCCTGTTTAAGCTGCTGCTGATTAATTGGGGTCGCTTTACCATAATTGAGAATTTGCATGTCTGCTTTAATATTAAAGCGATGGTTAAATTCAGCTGGTGTATACGCAATATCATAATCCGCGTTGACTAAACGGCCCTTTTCATCCAGTCCGACATCAATCGCAACCGGATTTCTTTGTTTTGGTAAAGCTTGTTCAATTTCTGCCTTATGCTTGTTCCATAGAGCTTTGAATGCTTCATCATCAACAAACTGGTTTTGATCATAAGCAGCAAAAGTTTGTTTCAACGCAGCTTGACGAGCTTTAATCTGAGTTTTTTCGGTATTTCCAGCGCTCTGATCAAGCACATCAATACCGTAAATTTGACAGTAATTAATATCACCTAAGGCAACGGGACTTTTTTGAGACTGTAATTCAACACACTGATCTTCTGTAAGTGAAGCCACTTCTTCATCTTGTGTGACTTCTTCAGCATCTGCTACAGCAACATCTTCGGCTTGAGCCGTATCAGAAGCTTCCTCTTCGGCTGCACCAGCTTGAACTGCACTTGATTGGTCTTCATCATACTCAGAATCTAAAGCATTACCGAAATGAGCATTAATCAGTGAGTAAAGTTGTTGGCTAACTGCTGCTGCATCTTCTGAAGAAACTTTCTGCTCTTCAGCACCACTTACCTTTCTCTTCGCTTCCGAAGCAGCTAATTCAGTTGCTATAGATTCGGCAATTTTTTCTTCATCAAAACCGAAAACATTTTTTTGCAGATATTTAGCATTGACCTGACTATAGAGCTCCGATTGTAGCAATAACGCTTCAACCGTATCTTTTAAACGAATTTTTTCTACAATTCCCGCTTTACGCTCAGCGTCACTAACTGATAAACGCTGTAAATTTTGTGGTTCAGCCAAACGATAAGATACAGCGCCAGAAGCTTTCGCATATTCAACGAATTTCTTCATATCGACATTCGTAAACAGATTTTTATACTTTGAAAAATCGACATACGCTAAATTATTTTGATTATCTTTATTGACCAGATAAGGCATTAATCCAAAATAATTAACGTAAAATTTATAATCTTTCAGATCAAGTACCATTGGCAATTTTGCCTGTACCAAAAGTGTCGGTTTTTCATACCTTGCTGTAAGGTTTAAAGACCCCATTTTTTGACGATAATGAACCGAACCATCGTAACTAAATTGAAGATCATTTAATAAATTAATTAATACGGCGTTTACTTTTTCTGAGCGTGATTCACCGGAAATGCCTGAATCCGCTTGCTCATTTGCAATTGCGGCATACAGCGCCTGCTTCTGTTTTTTATTCAAATTAATTTTTTGTTCACGTAAATATTGATCTACTTTTTTTTGCACTGCAGCATCTAGCTGCACTGTTTTTTCTACATTATTTATTTTTTTTGACTGATTTGGATCAACACTAACTTTAAAATGCCCACGATAGTCATAGCTTGGGTATTCATATATTGCATTCATACCCTGAATGACTTTTTGATCTAACTGAGTAGATGCTACCGATGGACGTAGGTTATGCTGCGCACAAGCGGTCAAACCCAAACTAAATAAACATAAACTGAGATATTTTAAATGCATAACCTTTTTTAAAACCTTATCGCTTTATCTTTTTAACAAAACTTGCTAAAAATAAGAAAATTAGTTGTTTTTTCACATAAAAGTATAAGTCCTGAATGTAGCAGAAATTATAATTTCAGGTGTATTTATTTTCGACAAAATTCGCTTTTCTGACATTTCTTTCGGGTGCGATTAACATTGTATTTTTATCATGCGAGTGAATAATCAAATCATCGATACAGATAATCCCACAATGATTCAAAATTAGGATTAAAGCCATGCCAGCATATAAAGCTCCGCTACACGATATCCGCTTCTTAATGAATGAAGTACTAGATTACCCTGCTCACTATAAAACTTTATCAAATGGTGAAAATGCTGATCCAGATACTGTTGATATGATTCTTGAAGGTGCGGCAGATTATTGTGAAAACGTATTATCGCCACTTAACCAATCTGGTGATGAAGAAGGTTGCCATTTTGACAACGGCGAAGTAACTACGCCTAAAGGCTTTAAAGAAGCTTATGACCAATTCGTAATGGGCGGTTGGCAAGGTCTTTCTTACCCAGAAGAGTTTGGTGGTCAAGGCCTACCAATGTCTTTAAACCTGATTAAATCAGAGATGATGGGTACTGCAAACTGGTCATTTACCATGTACCCAGGTTTAAGTTCTGGTTGTATGAACACTATTTTGCAATTCGGTACTGATGAGCAAAAACAAACATATATGCCTAAGCTTGTTGAAGGCACTTGGAGCGGCACAATGTGCTTAACCGAACCTCAATGTGGTACAGACTTAGGGCAGGTAAAAACTAAAGCTGAACCTCAAGCAGACGGTAGTTACAAAATTACTGGTACAAAAATCTTCATTTCTGCCGGTGAACATGATTTAACTGAAAACATCATTCACATCGTGCTTGCGCGCCTTCCGGATGCACCTGCTGGTACGCGCGGTATCTCATTATTCATCGTACCAAAATTTATGCCTACAGCTGATGGCGGTGTTGGTGGGCGTAATACAGTCGCTTGTGGTTCAATCGAACACAAAATGGGGATCCGTGCATCTGCAACTGCAGTACTCAACTTTGATAATGCAACTGGTTATTTAATCGGTGAAGTGAACAAAGGCCTACATGCAATGTTTACCTTCATGAATACAGCACGTATTGGTACTGCTGTTCAAGGTATTGCACATGCTGAGTTATCTTTCCAAGGCGCATTACCATATGCTAAAGATCGTATGTCAATGCGTGCGCTTTCTGGTAAAAAAGATCCGGATAAAGTTGCTGATGCAATCATTCACCATGCAGACGTACGCCGTATGCTGTTAACTCAAAAAGCAATCGCTGAAGGCGGTCGCTCTATGATTTACTACGCTGCTCAAATCGCTGACAAAATGACAGATGCTTTAGCACGTGGTGATCAAGCTGCTTTTGAAGACTACGATGATAAACTTGGTTTCTATACACCAATTTTAAAAGGTTTCTTAACTGAACTTGGTTTAGAAGCTGCTAACCACGGTATGCAAGTTTACGGTGGCCATGGCTACATTAAAGAATGGGGTATGGAGCAAATCGCACGTGATGCACGTATTGCGACTTTGTATGAAGGAACAACTGGTGTTCAAGCACTCGACTTAATTGGTCGTAAAGTGTTGTTAAGTTCAAAAGGTAAAGTAGTTCGTGAATACACTGCTGAAATCTTAAAATTCTGTGCTGCACATGCACGTAATAAATATTTACGTCGTTTTGCTTGGGACTTAACCAAGCTTTGTGCTCAGTGGAACACTTTAACAGTTCGTATCATGCTTGCTGCACGTAAAGACCGCGACATCGTATCTTCTGCTTCTGTAGATTTCTTGATGTTCTCAGGCTACGTGATGATGGCTTATTTCTGGGCTCAACAAGCTGTGGTTGCTTCTGAAAAATTAGAAGCAGGTAACGGCCAAGAAACTGCTGAGTTCTATAAAGCAAAAATCAAAGTTGCTGATTTCTACTTTGATCGTTTATTGCCACGCGCTCAAGGTCATGCAGAATCGATGGTGACTACATCTCGCACACTAACATCATTACCAGTGGAACACTTTAGCTTCGACTACTAAAGATTTTTAAGTGGTGAAATAAAAAGAGCGCAATTTAATATTGCGCTCTTTTTTATATTTATCGGATATCTATTCTTTAGTTAAAACATAAGCCTGATTTGGAACAAAATAATTTTGCTCTAAAAATTCACGATTTTTTCCATAGTCGCTATAAAGTAATTTTTCTAAATTTGTGACCAATCTTTTATTTGAATCAATATTAAAATAAAAATTAACTTTAGATAATGGACATTGAATTATTAACTCACGCTCTTTTTCTTCCACTTTCCAATTTAGAGTAGGACATAATTGATTTACAGCGGCACTTTTAGCACCGTCCTTACTTCCCACACGACCAAAATGGACAACATTCCAATAAGCCGACCCATTTGGTAATAAATTTAAAATGTACTCTGCTTCGCCTGATTCACAATCAGCAAAAGCATCTTCACATGAAATACGAGTGTGATATCGCCCTACATATTGCAATGAGGCTGCGTTTAATTTTTGGGTTTGATCTGAGGTATCTTCAGGTAAGAAAGTTCGTCCAGCGACATAATCCAATGTTTTTATAGATGTACTACTTTTTATTAAGTTTTCTTCATGATTAGAACTAGAACTTGTAGTCGAGTGATCTTTTGAATTGGTATGGTTTATATCGCAAGCACTCAGTGTCATGCACAGTGCAGCCACTACAACCACATGCTTAACTGAAAAACGAGACCACTTCAAAGACATATACATTATTCACAGATAACAGCAACAGCTATATTTACACTTCAAATCAAGTATTAGTTGATTGCCGCTTTAAACTCTTAAGCCCTGAAAGGGTGCATTTTAGTAGATGTTGGTTTCGTTCCTTTCAATCCTTTACATATTTTAACTATTTTACTTTTTAAAAGACTTTAAACCCGTTATTTCGTCTCCATATTTTTATTAAGCAAGAGCAATAGCTTCTTGTAACTTTTATCTTTAAGGAGAATTAGATGGCCAGTTCTGGTTTATATCGCTCGAACCGACACAGCATGATCGCCGGTGTAATGGGTGGTATTGCTGAACGTTTTGGTTGGAACGTAACTTTACTACGTGTCATTTTTGTTTTGATCTCAATTATGAGTGCTGCCTTTCCAGGAATTTTAGTTTATCTGGTTTTATGGTTAGTGATTCCGAAAAAACAGCCAGAACATATTGAAGGCTATCGACAATCCGTCCGAACAGTAAATGAAGAACAAGTACGTTAATTCATAACTTTGGTCGCTACGGTTGCATCCCCTAATCAACCGTAGCTTTTTTTATTCTAAAAATTATAGCTTTCGATTTAACTGTTGCTGTAATGCAGCAATCATATCTGCACGGCTGATCATTCCTACGAGCTTACGCTCTTCAACCACAGGAATGTAGTTAAACGACTTTTCAACAAAGTATGGCACCAAATCTTGAATAGGTTGGGTTGGCAGTACGGTAACCACTCTACGGCTCATGATTTGTTTTACATAATGCTGCCAAGAATTTCTTGGATCGGCTGCACCTTTAAACCACTCTACGACTTCATATAACGCTAAAGTTCCGACCAAATGGTTTTCTGCATTTACTACAGGTAGGCTCATTAAGTTCACTTGTTTAAACTTATCGAGTGCCTGATGAATATCATCATCTTCATGTAGTTTAATCACATCACGGCTCATAATATCCTGACAGATATATTGATTTACCATACGCTCATTGGCATGTTCCTGAGCTTCTAAAATGATTTTTTCTAAGTCGTATTGGCTAATATCTAAAAGTTCAGTGTGATGGCCTAATGCATACTCAATATCTTTCGGCTGAATTGATACTTTTTGAGTTGGCGTTGGGTCTTTACTACGTTCATTTACATGCGCGGTAACCGGATAATGTCGCCCAATCAATCGATTGAAGAAAACAGCAAACCCAAGTAGAAGTAACGAATTGAGTAAAACTGGATAAAAAATAAAGTAAAAGCCCAACTTATGAATTGCTGACCCACCCAGCACGGCTGTAATCGCAACCGCTCCACTCGGCGGGTGCAAAGAGTCGGTGGTCATCATTAAAAATATAGCAAAACCCACAGCCACACTAAAAGCCGTGGTTAAATCCGGAATCCACTGTGCACAGGCAACGCCAATTATGCCGGCTAAGGTATTACCAACAATTACATTCCATGGTTGGGCCAAAGGACTGGTCGGCACAGCAAAAAGAAGAACAGATGAGGCACCCATTGGGGCGATATACCATGCATTAATTCCACCGAGAACATACCAGCTAATTAAGGAGGAAATTGCTAAACCACACAACGCTCCAATACCGCAAAGTAACCGTTCTTTTAAGGGTAAAACTTTAAAATTTGGCTTTAAAATCTGTAACCATTCTCGCTGTATAACACTCACAGTACACCTTTGGGGATATGCCGTTATTTATAACGGGCAAAAGTATACGCCCAAAGCCACTTAAAGTGCATTTAAATTATACCTTTTAACTATCAGAAAACTTATTAAACCTATTCTTACTATTCTAATACTTTAATATTCCATCAATTTTTCATTTAAATAACGCCAATAACGCTTCGGCAAATATTGCACATGAAGTTTTATATTTTGCCGTTCAGTAATATTTACGCTGTTAAAATAATCCTTCCAAAGCTGATCATATAAAACTTCCTGCTCATCAAGCTCAAGCTGAAAGCTTTGGCTCATTCCATTTTTTAAATTACGATCAACATCCGAGGCTTCTAATGAAACTTCATGTATTTCACGTAAATCATAATAGATTCCAAACTTGCGTTGTTCGTCATAAATAAGCCAACGTTGATCTTGATAACGCCGTTTAAAATGAGGCTGAATAAGCGGTAAAACATTAAAATCGGGACGTACTAAACTTAAAAAAAGCTCATCTTTAGTTTTCTTAAACCGAATAAAAGCTTCCATCCGATGTTTCTCTCGCCCGACTTTTTTCGTCCACTGCGCAATCGCTAAAACACTAGGATTTGAATAATCTTTTTCAATGGAAACATGGCTAGTAAACACATAGATACAATAATCAAATAAGTGCTGATAGGCGTCTAAAGATTCAGATAAAGAGGCAAAATAAAATTGTTTTAACGAAGAAGATGAAAGCTTTTTTTGTAGCGCTGACCAAACACGTTCAGCATGCCGTTCGTTATTTTCAACCTCAATTTTATCGGCAAATAAGCCATGTTGAGCCGCATCATTCAAGCAAAGCCTGGCCTGTAATTCTTTAAATTGAAATGCACGAAAAACACAGCTCAGCAGCCCAACCATCGAACCATCAAAATAGTAAGCTACTTCATCATTAAACATTGCTAAAACCCAAGGCTTAATTGTGGCGAGAGTTGCTGCACATATTTCGAAGAACCCTGCGTTAAAATCTGCTGCCGAATAAAACTTGAAGAAAGTTCTTTTTGGAACTTTGGACTGTCTTCGCAGCGAATAAAGAATTTTGCACGCTGATAGGCCACGCCTAGTTTTTTTAATAAATCGATATGGATTTTTCCAAAACGACGAGCCTGTACAATTTTCTTGGCCGATTTCACTCCAATACCCGGCACACGCAAAATCATTTGATAATCGGCACGATTTAAATCTACTGGAAACTGTTCAGGATGCCTTAATGCCCAGCTTAATTTCGGGTCTACATCAAGGTCTAAGTTTGGGTGTTTTTCATTGACAATTTCATTAACTTCAAAACCGTAAAAACGCATTAGCCAATCGCTTTGATAGAGTCGGTTTTCCCGTAGTAATGGCGGTGCAGAACCCACTGCTGGCAAGTAATTATTTTCGGTATTAATTGGGATATAACCAGAAAAATAGACGCGTTTGAGTTTAAATTCTTTGTAATGCTTGTCTGCCATAAACAAGACATCTTGGTCTGACTCTTGATGGGCCCCCACTACCATTTGTGTGGTCTGCCCTGCTGGTACATATTTCGGCACATGCTTAATGATTTGTCGCTCATCTTTAAGCTGAATGAGCCTGTCACGGACCAAACCTAAATCTTTTTGCACTTCCTGATGTGATTTTTCGGGTGCAAAAGTTTTTAGCCCAACCTCGGTCGGCATCTCTAAATTAATACTCATCCGGTCAGCATATAAACCTGCTTCATGAATCAGTTCAGGCGATGCTCCCGGAATCGTTTTTAGATGAATATAACCATTAAAGTTTTCTTCAAGGCGCAACTTCTTTACGACTTGAAGCATACGCTCCATCGTATAATCTGCCGATTTAAAAATGCCAGAGCTTAAAAATAAGCCTTCGATATAATTACGACGGTAAAAATTAATGGTTAAGTCTACAACCTCTTGCACCGTAAATGCTGCACGCTGGACGTCGTTAGAACGGCGTGAAACACAATAGGCACAGTCAAAAATACAAACATTACTAAATAGAATTTTTAAGAGAGATACACAGCGGCCATCTTCAGTATAGCTATGGCAAATTCCTGAATGACTGGCATCTCCCAAACCTTTATCTTTATTTTTACGGTCACTGCCACTTGATGAACAAGACACATCATATTTAGCAGCATCAGCAAGAATCTGTAGTTTTTCCCGAATGCGATCAGACATATCAAACGACTCATTTATGGCATCGTTTAAAAAATATCATTTTGCATTCTTAAATTTAATCCAGTGAAGTACGCTCGGCGTCATGAGGTGACGTTTAAAATAATCCGTCTTAATTAACATATTCTTCTAGTTGCTTTACACGCTCGGCATACTCTTGCATTGGGCAATATGAATACATCGGTGAGCCAATGTATGAGCCTGCATTACTACTGACTCCACTCCTGATCTACATAAGCTTTCCAAAGTCGTTGAGATTTTAGAATATCTTGATAACGCTCTGGCTGTTTATATTCTTCGCTTTGTGTACGAATTTGATCAATCAAAGCAACTATTTTTTCTTCATAAGTCTTTTTAGCTTGTTCAGAACAGCTATGCACAACCATATTGTTAATACTCTCAAGCTGCATTTCTTTAATGGTCTGCTCTACACATTGGTTGTACTCGTCTTGCTCGTCAGCATCGATCTGCGCATACAACCAGTGACTACAAAAAAGGCTGGATAAAACAATGAGTTTGCAGCAAAATTTCAGCATAATTTATTCTCGATTCTATAATTTTTAATATGCCTCAATATAACAAAAATTCTTTAACGATTACCTATCGGTATTTAGACATAATAAAGGGACTATTCTTCGCTCCTATACCAGTGCTTATTATTTTGACTTCAACGAGCTCTATGCTTACTTATTTATTCGTTATATATCTGTTCTTTTTACCATTCCTTATAGCAACGTCTATATTATTAAATAAATTCAAGCTTCTAAATTTCATAACAATATCTTTGATAGCACTCGGTATACTCCTCATCTTTAATACACTTGCTAACTTATCCTTTAAGACCTTTTTTTCCGAGCTTATTTTTAGTTGGATTGGAATCTCTACACTAATTACAGCTTTTAATTTTTGGGCATTATTGACTTGGTATAACTATAAAAATAATAAGACCAAGGAACAGAACATCAACATTGAATAAACGTTCTGCTAATTGAATATAAAACCCTTATAAGTTGAACTTTCTTCAGCAATAGAAAACTATTCATTTCTTTTATTTATGAAATAGTCCCAACCATTCTATATGGTGGCAGCTTAAAGTTTTACTGATTTTTACAGGTATTCGGATAGGTTTCATCAACTTTAAGATCAATATTATAAACCGGTTGTATTGGTATCTCTTCTGTACGGTAAGAGCACATATCACGCCATTTCATTGCTTCCTCTTTATCCTGAGGTAGCCCATTTAACCCAGAATAATAATTTTGAAACATATTTTCTTGACCATTCGCATAACCAAGATTGGCGGCTTTAATATACCACTCTGTTGAAACCTTACCATTTTTTGCTACGCCTAAACCCTGTTGATAAAGAACCCCTATATTATTCATTCCTGCTGGATTACCTTGCTCAGCAGCTTTTGTATACCAATACATTGCTTTTTTATAGTCCGTATCTACACCATAACCTAGATGATAAAACGTACCTACCCTGAACTGAGCATCAGCATTGCCTGCTTGTGCAGCCTCTTCAGAGAGTTTGAACATCTTAGGTACAAAAGCATTTAAGTCTTCTTTCCGATAATAAAGCGTAGTCAAATTCAATTTAGCTAAAGCACTCCCTTGTTCAGCCGCTTGTTGAAAGAGCTTTTCAATTTCTAAGGCTTTTTTTGCTTCAGTGGCCTCATCACCCTCTTTATTTCGAATCCAATCATTTCTATTTTTATAATATAATAATGCAGCATAATTATTTAGCTCATCTGCATTTAACTTATTGAAATTGTAGTTGTATTTAGCTGAATAATAAGTCCAATTATTCTTTAAATAGTAAAAACCAACAAAGCCTAAAAATAATATTAAAATTCCAAAATAATATTTTTTCAAATTCATTCTAAAATAATCTAATTCAAACTATGAAAAATCATCCTATCAAAAGATGTATTAAATACAAAAGATAATAATCTTGTTTTAATGGTTCATGGACATTATCAACAGATCATTTTAGAATTTAAAAAACATGACCTACTATGATTAAGATGAATCCGACAACGCCAAATATCGAATACCAACCTAAAATTGCTCTTATTATTACCCCTCTTATTCCGATCAGCCTCTTAATTTTATTGTCCGTACTTACTGGCAAGTTTACACTTGATCTCCTCTATATTATTGGAATCTTTGTTGGTACTTATTATATTATCTTATTCCCATTACTACTTAAGATATGCCAAGTACTCATTACTAAAAACCGCTTTATCTTTCCATTAATGTGGTTAGGTGCACATGTATCATTTAGCCTGATTTATTTCTTCTTAGCGGTCTATGAAAATATTTCTCATAATTTACCAATATTTGATTATGTATTCCCAACTGTTGGACGTACTTTGATCTCAACCTCTACATTCACTGTAAGTTTTATTCTTAGCCTCATTTTTTGGTTTTTTGCTTCATTTCAACCTCGATTAAAAGCAAAACATGCAGGAAAATCCCAGCTAAATGACAGCCAATAATTTTTTATAGGTATAGAAACTAGCCTTTGCCACTCCCCCACAAAATCCTTATACTTAGGGGCAATTTTTCTCATAAATTCGTGGATGCTACATGAGTCGCGCCATCTCGCACATTGATACATTTCAGGGCTTAATTCTTGCCCTACAAAACTATTGGGCCGAACAAGGCTGCGTCGTACTACAACCTTACGACATGGAAATGGGCGCTGGAACATTCCACACCGCAACATTCTTACGTGCTTTAGGGCCTGAAACTTGGAATGCTGCATACGTTCAACCTTCACGTCGTCCAAAAGATGGCCGCTACGGTGAAAACCCGAACCGTTTGCAACACTACTACCAGTTCCAAGTGGTACTTAAGCCAAATCCAGACAACATTCAACAGCTTTATCTCGATTCTTTAAAAGCAATCGGGATTGATACCCTAACTCACGACATCCGCTTCGTAGAAGACAACTGGGAATCTCCGACGCTTGGGGCTTGGGGCTTAGGTTGGGAAGTTTGGCTTAACGGTATGGAAGTGACTCAGTTCACTTACTTCCAACAAGTCGGTGGTGTTGAATGTTACCCAGTAACAGGCGAAATCACTTACGGTTTAGAACGTCTTGCAATGTACCTTCAAGGTGTTGACTCGGTTTATGACCTTGTTTGGACTAAAGGCCAATTTGGTACTGTGACTTACGGTGACGTTTTCCATCAAAATGAAGTTGAGCAATCGACTTATAACTTTGAATACGCTCCAGTTGAAAAACTATTTGAACTGTTTGATTTTTACGAATCAGAAGCAAACCGTTTAATTGAAGCAAAACTTTCTCTTCCTGCTTATGAGCAAGTGGTTAAAGCGTCTCATACCTT
The DNA here is from genome assembly GCF_031798995.1 of Acinetobacter sp. V104_13. NCBI lineage: Bacteria > Pseudomonadati > Pseudomonadota > Gammaproteobacteria > Moraxellales > Moraxellaceae > Acinetobacter > Acinetobacter sp. V104_13. The sequence continues at coordinate 71,531 of NZ_JAVQNP010000023.1, forward strand.
TAACTTGCTTGATGCACGTGGCGCAATTTCTGTGACTGAGCGTCAACGTTACATTTTACGTGTACGTACTTTGGCTCGTGCAATTGCAGAAAGTTATGTACAAGCACGTGCAGAGCTTGGCTTCCCAATGGCAGAACCACACTTACGTGATGAAGTATTGGCACAGTTAAAAGCACAAGCTGAAAGTGAAGCAGCAAAGGCGGAGAAAAACTAATGAGCAAACATACTGTTTTATTCGAACTTGGCTGTGAAGAACTTCCACCAAAAAGCTTGAAAGCTTTACGTGATGCATTACAGGCAGAAACGGTAAAAGGCTTAAAAGATGCGGGCTTAAACTTCGCATCAATTGAAGCTTATGCTGCTCCACGTCGTTTAGCGCTTAAAATTGTTGATATCGATGCTGCTCAAGCCGATACACAAAAACGTTTTGACGGCCCTGCTGTTCAAGCGGCTTACGATGCAGAAGGTAAACCGACTAAAGCACTTGAAGGCTTTATGCGTGGTCAAGGGATTACAGTTGATCAGCTTTCTACTTTCCAAGCAGGTAAAGTTGAAAAAGTTTGCTATTTAAAAGATGTAAAAGGTCAAAGCATTGATGCTTTACTTCCACAGATTTTACAAACTGCGTTAGACAATTTACCAATTGCTAAGCGTATGCGTTCTGCGGCAAGCCGTACCGAATTTGTACGTCCAGTTAAATGGGTTCTCTTACTCAAAGATGACCAAATTGTTGACGCGACTATTCAAGATCATAAAGCTAGTAATGTGACTTATGGTCACCGTTTCCATGCACCTGAAGCTGTGACTTTAGCACATGCAAATGACTATTTAGCTGCTTTAGAAAAAGCTTACGTTGTTGCGAACTTTGAAAAACGTCAAGCAACCATTCAAGAACAAGTGAAAAAGTTAGCTGATGAAGTTAACGCGACTGCAATTGTTCCAGCTGACTTACTTGATGAAGTAACAAGCTTGGTTGAATGGCCAGTTGCTCTTCGTGCAAACTTTGAAGAGCGCTTCCTTGCTGTTCCTCAAGAAGCACTCATTACGACGATGCAAGACAACCAGAAGTATTTCTGCTTGATCAATAGCGAAGGTAAATTACAGCCTTACTTCATTACTGTTTCAAACATTGAGTCTAAAGACCCGACTCAAATTATTGAAGGTAATGAAAAAGTTGTTCGTCCTCGTTTGTCTGATGCTGAATTCTTCTTCTTACAAGACCAAAAGCAACCGCTTGCATCTCGTAAAGAAAAATTAGCAAACATGGTATTCCAAGCACAACTCGGTACGCTTTGGGATAAATCAACACGTATTGCAAAACTTGCTGTTGCATTATCTGCAATCACTGGCGCAAACCCAGCAGATGCTGAAAAAGCTGCATTACTTGCTAAATGCGACTTAACGTCTGAGCTTGTTGGTGAGTTCCCAGAACTTCAAGGTATTGCAGGTACTTACTACGCGCGTATTGAAGGTGAAAACACTGAAGTTTCTGAAGCTTTAGGTGAGCAATATTTACCAAAATTTGCTGGTGATGTTTTACCAAAAACCAAAACTGGTACAACGATTGCTCTTGCTGACCGTTTAGATACACTTGTTGGTATTTTTGGTATTGGACAAGCGCCTACAGGTTCTAAAGACCCATTTGCTCTTCGCCGTTCAGCAATTGGTATCTTACGTTTAATCATTGAAAATGAATTAGATGTAACAATTGAAGAGCTAGTTAATCTTGCACTTCAAGGTTATGGCGATATCGTTAAAGACCACGACAAAACTCGTGCTGATGCGGTTGCGTTCTTGGAAGGTCGTTACCGTGCTAAGTATGAAGACCAAGGTGTTGCTGTTGACGTACTTCAAGCTGTTCAAGCACTCGCACCGAAGTCTCCACTTGATTTTGACAAGCGCGTAAATGCTGTTAACCACTTCCGTACATTACCTGAAGCTGCTGCACTTGCTGCTGCAAACAAACGTGTTGCTAATATTCTTGCAAAAGAAGCGGCACCAGAAGGTTCTGTAGTTGAAGCAAACTTGGTTGAAGATGCTGAAAAAGCATTATTCGCTGAACTTCAAGCAGTGACCCCTGTGGTTGAACCATTACTTGCAGCAAAAGACTACACTGCTGCTCTCTCTAAGCTTGCAGCACTTCGCGCGCCGATTGATGCATTCTTTGATGGCGTAATGGTAATGGCAGATGATGCTGACCTAAAAGCAAACCGTTTACGTTTATTGGCTCAGTTGCGTAACTTATTTACTGCTGTAGCTGATGTGAGCGTGTTGCAGGGCTAATTAGCTTATTATGAAATAAAGGGATCTTTTATAGATCCCTTTATTTTTTTGAGTTAAACAAATGCTTTAATTTCTTCTAAACTTTTTGATGGCTCAAACCACATAAAGTCATAATCAGCCACATCATGAATATAAAACGGATCATTTTTCATGATTTCTTCAGCTTCTTGAATGGAAGAGCTTAAAACTAAAATCACCCCACCTACTCTATTTTCGCGGCGCCCCGACGCTAAAAACTTCTTTTTCTCATAATAATGATCTAAAAAAGCAATATGCTCTTTGAGTACAGCATCAACTTCAGCTAATGGTTTTTTATAGGTCAAGGTAACAACAATCATCTTATTCTTTTAAAGCAAGTAGCGTATGACATAGCTTATTCGATAGTACGCCTATTCCCCCAATTCATCCATACCAAACTTCCCACAATAATTACTCCACCTAACAGCACCATCATGGATGGTTTTTCATTTAAGAAAACAACTGCCAAACTCATGGCGACAATCGGCGAGCAATATAAAAAATTCGATGCAATCGTTAATGGCATATTTTTTAGTACATATCCCCAAAGCACATACGCCATCGCACTTGGGAAAATACCCAATAAGACAACCGACATATTGGCTTGCCAAGTGGCATGTAAAATTTCACTAGGCAAATGAGCACTATAAAATAGTAAAGGAATGGTCCCGAACCAGATGATGTAGCACATCATGCTCAAGGCATCATAATTTAAAGCAAATTTTTTATATAAATTAAAATAAAGGCCCCAAGCAATTGCTGCTAACACAATCAACAAACTGTAAGGGCTCGGCATACCAAAACCATGATCTCCACTAACCACCAACACGGCGCCGCAAAGACCGAGCAAAATACATAGCCACTGTTTAAAACTGATTTTTTCTTTAAAAAGCAAAGCTGAAATAATAAAAGTGAATAGAGGAATGGATTGACTCAAAATACTAGATGCAACCGCAGTCACATATTGCTGCCCTGTATTTATCAGCAAATGATGCAGCGTCACAGAGAAAAATCCTAACACCCCAAGCGCAGGAGCATCTTTCCACTTTAAAGGTTGAATGCCTTTTTTCATGATCAAAAGCAGTAAAAAAAATGATGCAATCAAAAAGCGGAGCAAGGCAATATGCTGCGGTGTATATGAATGTAAAGCACTATGCACGCCAATAGGTGAATAACCCCAACAAAAGACAGTCACAGCAATACATAAATAGAGCTTAAATGCGGGAGGCTGGGTTTCGACAGCAAGAGAAATTGCCATGTTAAATCTGCACTAATGAAATGGAACTCTTTCATCATATGCGCATGGATAGTTGAATAAAATTAACTTATATTGAGTCAAATATTCATTAAAAGTGAATGATAAAATCATGGATATCACACAGTTAAAAATGTTTCAGACCGTGGTTGAATGCGGAACAATGGCTAAGGCATCAATGCAACTACATTGTGTACCATCCAATATCACAACGCGCATTAAACAACTCGAAGAAGAACTAGGCGCACCGCTGTTTTATCGGGAAGGAAAAATTTTAAAACTCACGCCATCAGGAGAAATCTTTCTTAATTATTGCCATAAAATTTTAGCGCTGTGCGATGAAGCAAAACGAAGTATTCATCCTGATGCACCACCCTCTGGTCCATTAAAAATTGGGGCGATTGAATCTTCAGCTACAACTCGCCTACCCAATTTACTTGCGAAATATCATCAACGTTTTCCAGAGGTTTCCATTCAAATTATTACAGGCACATGGAAACAGCTATTAGTCGATATTTCTCAGCACAAACTTGATGGTGCAATTGTCGCGGGCAATATTGAGTTTCCTATGCTAAATAAACTTAGTATTTACCAAGAAGAAATGGTCTTGATTGCATCTCATTCTTTGGGAGAAATCCACAACCAAGAAGACCTGATTGGTAAAGAAATTTTTATGTGGACTGAAGGCTGTCCTTACCGTGCAGCCCTTGAAGAATGGCTTAAACTGAAGAATATCTCTCTTCCTATTACCAGCATTACTAGCTATGCCACGATTATTGGCTGTGTCAGTGCAGGCTCAGGGGTGGCGTTAGTGCCTAAAAGTATTTATGAGCAATATAAAAATTTGGCCCATATCCAAAGTTATAAATTTGAACACTTTGCCTTTATGCAGAATCAATTTTTCTGGCATAAAAATGTGAGCAACCATAAAGCTCGAGATATGTTTTTAGATTTAATTAAGTCTGAATTTTGTTTATGAGTCATTGGGATAATTACTTTATTGCGATCAAGTGATGATTTATCGTAATCAAATCGTATGGGTTTTATCTCATTGCAGTACAAGCTTTATTTTTAACAGTAAGATCACCACTTCATCTTTTGATTCTGGTTGGGGAGATTGATCCATATGAAAACCTTACAAGTATTATGCGTTGCAAGTTCTATATTGGCTTCATCAACCTTATTTGCAGAAACAACACAGCCACAACAAGTTGTTGAAACAACCTCTAAAGCACAACCTTATGGTGATAACCCTAGCTTAGGGCGCGTACTGTTGTATAAAACAGGCAAAGGCATACAAAATTTAGGAAACTCTATTCAAGGTGCTTCTGAAAAAACATCGAATAAAATTAGTGAGAAATGGCAAAACACCAAAGAATTTACTGCTGAAAAAGCAGAAGTCGTTCAACAAAAAGCAGATACAGCTAAAGTATTTACTGAACAGAAAATAGAGCAAGCCAAACAAAATATTACCAGTAGTCGAAATGGTGAAAATATCCCGATCGAGCAAGGTGAATTAAGTAAATCGAGCACAACAGCTAACTAATTTTTTGGATAGCGCGATAACTTCGCGCGCTTATAAACCCAGATATTCATCTAGAAATAATGTCATTAACTATAAGAAAGCTAGGAATCTGCCTTATGAATAGTCAAAAACTCCTCTTTTCAACACTATGCTGCTTAGCATTAACTGCATGTGCGACCTCTACACCTCCTTCATCTTATTCTCAAGCACAAGTTTTAGAACAAGATACGAATATCGAGGCTTATCCCTCTACCACAGGTAATGTAGCCAAACTCATTAAACAAGATAAACAAGCTTGTATGATTGAATTTACTGGCTATTTAGGGGGTGGACATGTAACTGAGCACTGGACTTTTAATAATAATGGTCTAATTTCAGCGACCTCATCGACTATGCAGTATCCTGATGAATCAGGCATATTAAATCAGGCAACCAACTCTACAACCAAAAGCTCAACGACATTTAATATTCAAGATCCAGAAATTCAGAATAATTTCAAAAAACTCCAAAGCAACTTTAATTCAGCGAATCTAGCAAAGTGTAATTAGTACTTTTTTCATAAAAAGCCCGTTGCAGAAGTTACCCTTTGCAACGGGTTATAGCTATTTAAAAATTTCTTGGACCTAATTTAAAAAATTATAAATAAGCTATTTAATTAATAGTCAAACCATTTGTTGCCGCTAACAAATCAATACGCGGGAAAACCAAACCCGTTCTTGAGTCAGTAATTGGCTTACCTGTGGTTTTTAAACGACTAATCGTTTGATCAATACTTTCTGTCGGACTCACACGATTTGCTCGTAATAAAGCAATTGCACCTGCCACATGTGGTGTCGCTTGAGATGTACCCCCCATGGTATAACCACCCGCCGTGATCATTGCTCCCGGTGCCAATAAGGTCACAAGACTACCACCATTACTAAAGCACGCCACCTTGTCTGCCGCTGTGGTTGGGTCCGAACATTTCACAGGGTTCCCCCATGACACACCACCAATATTACTATCATAAACAGCCCCCACTCTTACTGCACCAGCAACACAAGCAGGAGATGAGATGCCATCTGAAAATGCATCATTGCCTGAAGCGACTACAGGTACCACACCAGCAGCTCGTGCATTGGCAAATGCAGTTCCATAACTGCTATCACTACACTCCGAGGTATATTTAACACCTGGTACGCCAAGGCTTAAGTTAACTGCTTTAATATTATAGGTTTGTGCATTATTTACAGCCCAGTTAATCCCTGCGAGGATATCACTATCATAAGCTGTGCTTACCCATTTACCTTGGGATCTGACCTTTCTAAAAACATCAATGCCTATAATTTTGGTCTTGGTAGCAACCTTAGACACAATGCCTGAAACATTACTACCATGCCCATCATCATCTAAAGCGCCATCATCTGGTGCACTATCAAGTGAATAAACAACTCGACATGTGCTTGATGGTGTATTCACTGCCGTACAGCCAAAATCAGAATGAAGATAATTCACACCTGTATCAATCACTGCCACACTAGAGCCCTCACCCGTAAAACCATTGGTATTGGCTTGTGGTTGATTAATTAAAGGTAAACTTTCATTGGTTGTAGTCCGGTTAATACGATTCGGATAAACCGCTTTAACATTTGGATCATTTAATAAAGTCACCAAAGCTTCGCGATTACTAATTCGATAGAAAGCTAAAGGCAAATTATTGTAGTCCCGAAGTACTTGGACACCGCCAGCACGGTTAAACCTTGCCTGTATATTCTTTTTATTTGTTGCAATATAACTCCGCCGTTCTAAACCAGAAGGCACACTCACCGAAGGAATATTGTATTCAACGATTAAATCATTCGAATCATTATTGACCAAGGCATCCAAATCGATTTTGCCCTGAAATACTTTTTGTTTTGCTGCTTGATTTAACCGCTGTTTAGCCCCTTGAGAATCCAAAGGAAGAGCGGATGCAGTTGTACTTAATATCGTACATAGACCTAATAGAAATAACGTTTTACTTTGCATTATTTTTCTCCGTAGTTTTTCAACTAACAATTTGCTTATTTCGCTTTTATTTCATTTGCTGGATCTTTTTCTGGATCAATCGGTTGAATAGAAAGATCACTTTTTGTGTCATAAAAAGGAACGGTATCAGCTGATACCGATTGAGGATGAGTTGAATGTTGAGATAGATTTTTAGGTTGAGTAGGCTCCTTAAGTTTAGAAAGAAAGGATGAGGTGTCTGGTTGTGGCGAATTCGACTCATGTAGAGCAGAATTGAACACATCAGATGCACCACTTGTTGGCTTAAGATAGAGAACAACGGCGATCAAGCCGACCAATACAAGAAGGGAAGCAATAATTTTCATCTGTAAGATCTCTGTTTTTTTGTTTATAGACATCTATTTTTATTTTTGATTATTCGAAATAAAGTGCTATTTCTTTCAATATATTTCATGTGAAATTTCTATCTCATGAAATGTAAAAACCTGAGAAAAGCTAAAGTACCTTTTCCCGAATAAGCAAAAATACAGTTCTGCCCTGTACATTTATATTTCTGGCAGAATATGTTTCAAAAAAGTGCTAAAAAAGCACTCCATTCTCATAATAAGCAATAATTATGCCGTTTCCTCTAATAAATAATTAGATTCACATCACATTTAAAGATATAAAGGACAAATCTAGAAAAACCGAAAGAGAAAAAATTAAAGGATATTTTTTAAAAAAGGAAAGACAAGAGAGCTTAATTAGAATATCTAACAAATAAATGTTCTTTTTCACTTTATTATTAATTTTTATTAATCTTCACAATTTATCCCTAGTCTGTTTACTCAACGTAACACTGTTGTAACATTTTGATGAAGATAGTTCACAAGACTATATTCCCTTGGCTATGATTCGTTTGCGTTTATGAAATACCTCACTAAAAGGGTATATTCTTTGAAGGATATCGCAATGAAAATGATGAAAACAGCTATCGTTACTGCAAGTGTTCTTGCTTCTGCCTCTATTTTTGCACAAAGTGCGGGCGTTAATGCAGGTGCTTCTGCTCAAGTAAATGTACAACCGGGTGGTCTTGTTAGTGGCGTAGCCAATACAGTCAAAAATACTGCTCATAATGTAGGTAGCTCAGCGAAGCATGCTGGTCATGTAGCGGCTGACACTACAGTTAAAGCAACAAAAAAAACAACAGGAAAAGTGACTGAACTTTCTTCTAAAGCTGCAAATGGTACAAAACATTTTGCTACCGAAGCTGCGACAGGTACTAAAAATGTAGCAACTAAAGCCGCAAATGGTACTAAACATTTTGCTACCGAAGCAGTAACAGGTACTAAAAATGTAGCGACTAAAGCTGCAAACGGTACTAAAAACTTAGCAGTTGAAGCGAAAGCTGATACAAAAGCAGGTGTTGATGCTGTAAAAGCTAAAGTTGCAGAAAAACAAGCAGATCAAAAAGAGTTTACTGCTGAAAAACAAGCTAATGCTCAAGCGCATGTAGATGCTGTAAAAACTCGTGTAGCTCAAAACCAAGCTGAGCAAAAAGAGTTTGTAGCCGAAACTAAAGCTGATGCTCAAGCAAAATTAAATGCAGCTCAACCAGCTCATGGAGTTAACGCTCAAACAGGTGTAAACGTTGGTGTTAATGTTGCTGGTATTAATGCAAATGCAAACGTAAATGCAGGCGCTCAAGCGACTACACAAAAAGCTGAAAAGAAATCTTGGGTTAAAGGTCTTTTCGGTAATAACTAATCCGTTATAAATAAAAAAGGGCAATTAATTGCCCTTTTTTATTTCTCAAAATCAAGTATTCAAGTCGCTTCAGTTAAAACTAAGCCCGCACGCAAACCAAGCTTCACATTTGGATTTGGAAATAAAATCCAGACCTGATCTTGCTCAACCACATAATTACCAGAAGGTTGAGTTGCAATGATTTCACCTTTGGTAAAAGTCGAAAAATTCGGAGCTTCAGCAGATAAATTCATCTGGAAGTCTTCATCTTTTTTAATTAAAGAATCAGACACTTTAAAGACTCGAATTTTTGTTTTATTGCGTAGCGGTAAGGCTTGCTCAGAAACTACATTACGAATAACTTCATCAATTGCAGCAAATTGGCTCAAGTCATTTTGCCCAAATGGCAAGGCTTTGCCTAACTCTAAAGTTGCGCTCGCCGCTTTAAAATTCTCACTCGTAAAATGTGTAAACGTTTTACCTACCGCATTGTGATAAACCAAAGCATCTAAATCGGCTGCTTCAAGACTTGCTGTTAAATCAGCATCATAGCCATGCGTTTGATATGGAAATAAAGCAAACGTTGGTAACAATGAAGCACGAATTGCTGTGTGTAAATCATAGTGATAGCGTTTAGCATCACTTGCACTTTCTTGAAAGAAATTTGTGACAACTTGCTCTAAAACTTCAGCACGCTTTGATTCTTCAGACACGCCTAGAGTTTTATATCCACCACAAAACATTCGATTTACATCGTCATGCACATAGCGTTTGCCTTGACGCATTGCATAAGGGTTACCCAATACAAGCAGCAACCTCACAGCAAGGTTTAAACGCCCTGCAAATAAATCCGTGCAAAGATGAGATAATAATTCAATTGGTGCTGTTTCATTACCATGCACTCCAGCTGACAGTACGACAGCTTTGTCGTACTGTGCGTTTGGCGTACATTCAAGAAGTCCTTCACCCAACCAGCGCCAAGAAAAATTATTTTGTTTTGCTTCGCGAGTTGTAGGCTGCTCACCTTGTAAGGTTAATGCTAGAAAATCTTGCATGTCACCTCCTCATTATTTTTGGAAAGGATAAACCGAACCTAAACCTAAAATTTTGGTCAGTTCGTCAAGTGCCATACGGCTTTCCATTAACAAATGCGGATCAGCCAAATCTTCTTGTGCTAAACGATCACGATAATGTTTATCAACCCATTGATTGAGTGTGCCAAACAACTGATCGTTCATGAGTACTTTTGGATTTACGGCATTTAACTCAGTTTCGTTTAAAGCTACACGTAAACGTAGACAAGCTGGACCACCACCGTTACGCATACTTTCACGTAAGTCATATACCTGAATAGCATCAATTGGTGTGCCCATTTGAATCATGTCATTCAAATAGCCCCAGACTGCTGCATTTTGACGAGACTCTTCCGGTACAACAATAGTCATTCCACCATCAGGACGAGTCAAAATTTGGCTATTAAATAAATAGGTTGCTACGGCATCGTCAACGGTAACACGGTTTTCAGGGACTTCAATTGAAATAAAGTCTTCACCGATGCTTGCCATTTTTTGACGAATTTCAGCAAAAGCCTGATCTTGATTTAAAAAGGCATGTTGATGATGGAATAAAACCTGCTGGTTACTTACCGCAATTACATCATTATGGAAAACACCCTGATCAATCACATCCGGGTTTTGCTGAACAAAAACGGTATGTGCATCATCTAAACGGTGCAAACGTGCAATTGCTTCACTTGCCTCACGCGTTTGACGAGCTGGATAGCGTTTTGGTCCCGGTAAGCCATTATTTAAATGTTGTTGACCATAAACAAACACCTGAACACCGCGCTTAGCATAATCACCCCCTAAACGATTGTGATTGGCTGCACCTTCGTCACCAAACAAAGCCACTTGTGGCAATGCTTCGTGGTGTACAAAGTGACGTTCATTTTTAAAGATCGCTTGTAAAACTTGGCTTGTAGTTTCAGCTTCAATTGAACGGTGAAACTTATTATTCAAGTTCGCTGCTGTGAAATGCACACGCTCATCTTGGCTATCTGCCGAAGGTGAAACGGTAGCCGCATTGGCAGTCCACATTGGAGAAGCTGAACTTAAAGATGATAATAGTTCAGGTGAATGACGCATTGCTTGAGCAACAACGCTAATGTCATCACCTGTAAAACCTAAACGGCGTAACATTGGAACATGTGGACGCTCATGCGGAGCAAGTACACCTTGTTTCATTCCCATGTCAGCCAAAGCTTTCATCTTTAGCAAACCTTGTTTAGCTGCTAATTTTGGATTCGAGGTATTATTACGGTTTTTTGTCGATGCTTCATTACCAAACGACAAACCCGCGTAGTGATGTGTTGGTCCCACTAAACCATCGAAATTTACTTCATATCCTTTCATTTTTTTCTTTCCCTAGTGTTTAAGGCAACACAATCCCTGGAGATAATTTTTCTGGTAAGGTTAAGCTGCCACTTTCAAGTGATGCCATTGGCCAAGCACAATAGTCGGCAGCGTAAAAAGCACTCGCGCGGTGATTACCTGATGCCCCTACACCACCAAACGGTGCAGCACTTGAAGCACCAGTTAATGGCTTATTCCAATTCACAATACCTGCACGTGCTTCAATGAGTAAGTCATCAAACAGTTCACGTTTTGGTGAAACCAAACCAACTGACAAGCCAAAACGAGTTGCGTTAGCAATTTTTAATGCTTCATCAAAACTGTCATAACGTTGAATGGTGGTAAGTGGACCGAAATATTCTTCATCTGGAATATCTTTCACGCCTGTGACATCAACAATACCCGGAGTAAGTAATGAGCTGTCTTCTTGAGGACGTGTCATGGCTAATAAACTTTTTGCACCCAACTCAAGTAATTTTTGCTGAGCATGCATCATGTTTGTTGCAGCAACCGACGAGATAACGCCACCCATAAATGGTTGTTGTTCATCATTCCAACGACCAACTTTTAGGTTTTTAGCAACTTCAACAAAACGTTGAATAAATGCATCACCTTCAGCACCATTTTTTACCAAGATGCGGCGCGCACATGTACAACGCTGACCTGCCGAAACAAAAGCAGATTGAATAGCAAGATTAACTACTGCATCGACATCAACAATTTCATCAATAATCAATGCATTATTGCCACCCATTTCAAGCGCAAGAATTTTTTCAGGTGCACCCGCCATTTGCTTATGCAAGTGATAACCAGTGTTTGCACTTCCGGTAAACAATAAACCATCAATTTCATGTGAGGCAGCCAAGGCTTCACCAGTTGTGCGTCCACCTTGAACCAAATTCATCACACCATTTGGCAGACCAGCTTGTTGCCAAAGTTTTACAGTTTCTTCAGCAGTCCAAGGCGTTAATTCACTTGGTTTAAATACAACTGTGTTGCCAGCAAGCAATGCAGGAACAATATGCCCATTTGGTAGATGGCCCGGGAAGTTATATGGACCGAAAACTGCAAGCACACCATGCGGACGATGACGTAAAGATGCTACACCATCGGCCATTTCAGTTGAAGTTTCGCCTGTACGCTGGTGGTAAGCGCGAATCGAAATCGCAACTTTGCCAATCATTGATTGAACTTCAGTTAACGTTTCCCAAAATGGCTTACTGGTTTCTTGGCTAATGACTTCTGCTAAATGCTTTTTATTTTCTTCAAGCAAAGCGGCAAATTTTTCAACAATCGCTACACGCTCTGCAAGTGGTAAACGCGCCCAAGCTGGAAACGCAGTACGCGCTGCCTGACAAGCTTGCTCTACATTAGTAGCAGTAGCCTCGGCACCTGACCATACAGTTTGGTTATCAACAGGATTTGTTTTTTCAAATGTTGCGCCGCTGCCTTGTAACCAGACACCGTTTATAAATAAAGAGTTTGACATCAGGATACTTCCATTGGATTTAGTGATAACACACGAACAACGTGACCTTCTTGTACACCGAGTTTTTCAGCTTGTTCATGTGTTAAATTTATTGTGTTATCAACAAGATCAAGCTTTAACAGCATTGCCTTATAGTCATGATAATTATCATTGGCAATGAGATATTGGGTCTTACCGACCGCAGCTTCACTTGTAATTTTGACGTTTAGTAACTGACTTTCTTTTACTGCTCGCAATTCATCAATATTGGCTTCAATGGTTGGACCAGCATCAAAAATATCGACATATCCTTGATAGCGTAAGCCTTCCGACTCAAGCACATGATAAGCAGGCAAAGTTTGTGGATGCATTTTTCCAATTACCTCTTGCGCATCTTTTGGCAAGAGATCTACATAAACTGGGAAACGTGGCATAAGCTCTGCAATAAACACTTTTTGCCCAATTCCACTCAAATAGTCTGCTGTTGAAAAATCCATATTAAAGAAATGGTGACCAATCGCATCCCAAAATGGAGAACATCCATTTTCGTCTGAGAAACCACGCATTTCAGCAATTAACTTTTTCTCGAAATATTGCTTAAAGGCAGCGATAAACATAAAACGGATTTTCGATAAGAATTTACCGTTTTGGTTTTCACGACGCTCTGGATCTAAAAATAGTGTACAGAGTTCGCTACTACCTGTTCTGTCATTACTTAAAAATAAAGTAGGTAATGACTTATAAACATTTAATGCTTTTGAAGCGTGTACTTGAGTACCAACATGAAAGTTGTACCAAGGTTCAATGAGCCCTACAGCAACTTCAATTGCACTTAACCCAATAACACGTTGAGCTTCTGTATCTTCAAGAACAAATAAATAACCTTGTTCACTTTTATGGACATTGCCATTTAAAGTATTGCGAGTACGTGAAATTCGAGCCGAAAGTGTATCCATATTTTGCGGCAAGGAAGTCAGACCTACACCCGACTTACCTGCTAATTTATAAATATCTTCAAGGTCTCGAAACTCGGCATGACGGACGATCATCATGGCTAGCTTTCCTTTTTTTTATTTAGCCAACTTTGCCAATGCGCGTTTTAAACGAGCAATTCCTTCATCAATATCTTGTTCAGGAATAATTAGAGACGGTGTAAAACGAACCACGTTTGGTCCCGCGATTAAAGCAAGCAAACCTTCTTCGCCCGCCCAAGTCGTAATGTCTTTCGCTTTCCCTGCATACTCAGCTTTTAATACACAACCAATGAGTAAGCCTTGACCACGAATTTCTTCAAAAATCGGGTACTCAGTATTTAATTTATTTAATGCGTCTAGGAAATATTGATGACGATGTTTTACACCTTCAAGTACTTCAGGCGTATTAATAAACTCAAATACTGCACCTGCAACCGCACTTGCTAACGGGTTACCACCATAAGTCGTGCCATGTGTACCCACTGAAAAATGCGGAGCAAACTTATCAGTTGTTAACATTGCGCCGACTGGGAAACCACCACCTAGTGCTTTTGCAGTCGTTAATACATCTGGAATAACACCAGAGTTCATGTAGGCATAAAGTGCACCTGTACGGCCAACACCAGTTTGTACTTCATCAAAAATAAGTAAGGCACCGAAGTCATCACACAGTGCACGTAAACCTTTTAAAAATTCGATGTCAGCAGGAATAACGCCGCCTTCACCTTGGATTGGCTCAACAATCACGGCACAAGTTTGTTCATTAATGACCGCTTTTGCAGCTTCTAAATCATTAAAGGCAACATGGTTGATACCATTTGGAAGTGGTGCAAAGTCTTGTGAATATTTAGGTTGACCACCCGCTGAAACGGTAAATAAGGTACGGCCGTGGAACGCATTGTTAAATGCCACAATGCCACTTTTGCCAGCAACACCACTGTCGAGTCCAACTTTACGAGCTAGTTTTAATGCTGCTTCATTCGCTTCTGCACCTGAGTTACAGAAGAATACTTTATCTGCAAATGTATTTTCAGTGAGTTGTTTTGCGAGGCGTAGAACAGGTTCATTTGTATAACCGTTGCCTACATGCCAAAGTTTTGTTGCTTGTTCTGTTAAAGCATTCACTGCCACTGGATGCGCATGACCTAATGCGTTTACTGCAATCCCGCCTGCAAAATCGATATATTCTTTATTTTCTTGATCCCAAATACGTGAACCTTCACCACGTACCGGAATGAAATTTGCCGGTGCAAAAACTGGAACCATCCAGTCGTTAAAGTTGCTTCGAGTTACAGAAATTGGCTGTTCCATGCTTACCTCAGTATTTATTTAATATATTCGATAACACTTAAATTTGAATAATTCAGAAAAAGGGACTGAACAAATAAACCCTATAACATCCTTTATATTTGTTCAGACCACTTTTTCTAAAAGTAATTTCCGCAGATTAGCCTGGGAAAATACCGCGTTCTTTACGAGCTTTTAAGATACGCTCACATGCCAAGATGTAAGCCGCTGTACGTAAAGTACAAGCGTTGCTGTTTGCTGTATTCCAAACATCTTCCATAGCTTGAACCATCAACTTGTCTAAACGCTCGTTGATTTCTTCTTCGCTCCAGAAGTAGCTCGCCATGTCTTGAACCCATTCGAAGTAACTTACAGTTACACCGCCGGCGTTACATACCACGTCAGGAACTACAACAATGCCACGCTCAACTAATACGTCTTCAGCTTTAGGATATGTCGGGCCGTTTGCGCCTTCTAAAATCAACTTAGCTTTAAGTTTTTGAGCACGTTCAACAGTGATTTGGCCTTCCAATGCAGCTGGAACAATAATGTCAACTTCAGCTGTCCAGAAATCTTCGTCAGCAATTGATTGCGCACCAGCAAAACCACCAACACCTTGATTTGCATTTACGTGATCACGTAATGCTTCAAGATCAATACCATCAGCATTGAAAATTGTGCCAGTATGGTCTTGAACGTGTGTAACTTTCGCTTTTGATTCAACAAATAAGAAAGCTGCTTCACTACCTACGTTACCAAAACCTTGAATAGCAACTTTCGCGCCTTCAATTGGTAAATTAATTTTTGCTGCTACTTCACGACCTGTAACGAATACGCCACGACCAGTTGCTTTCACACGACCTAAAGAACCGCCTAAGTGAACTGGTTTACCAGTTACAACACCAGTTACCGTGTGACCTTGGCTAGTAGAATAAGTATCCATCATCCAACCCATGATATTGGCATTCGTACCAACGTCTGGAGCAGGAATATCTTTTTGAGGCCCAATAATATGACCAATTTCAGTCGTATAACGACGAGTCAAACGCTCTAATTCACGAGTTGATAATTTACGTGGATCAACACGGATACCACCTTTTGCACCACCAAATGGCAAGTTCAAAACAGCAGTTTTAATTGTCATCCATGCAGACAACGCCATCACTTCATTCAAGTCAACATTTGGATGGTAACGAACACCGCCTTTACCCGGACCACGAGACAAGTTGTGTTGTACACGGTAACCTTCAAAGTGCTGGATCGAACCGTCATCCATCACGATTGGCACGTCAACAATAAGCGCACGCTTAGGACGTTTTAAAGTATCGATATAATCAGCTAAATGTTCTAAATATGGCGCTACACGGTCAATTTGTGCCAAGTAAGTTTGCCATGCATCGCTATGTTCGTTTACGTATGAAAGATCTGACATCTTTTTTCCTATATACCTTCATAGACTCAGATTTGATAAATCCGTAGTCTTTATTATTCAGCAACTAAAACCTTGCAATAACAAAGTCTTAGTTTATTTACTAAACCTTCTGCTCTTCTAAAGCATTAGGTTTTTTAAATTCCATTTGTTGATACTAAAAGTATGATCTACTTTTATATATCGATATCTTTTACAAGCTTTCTTTCATTTAACTTACTGTTTATAAAGCTATCTTTATAAAAGCAAAGTTTAACCACAACCCACTTAATCCAGTCGGCTGAAATATAAATACAAAAGAAATGGCATAACCGTTTGGGAGTTAAAAAGAACGATGATTTATAAAAAAATCATATGTCCATAAAAATTATTTTGACTAATCGATAGATCCCTCCATTAGTCTTTTTAAAAATAAACATTGTTCAATAATGCTACAGATTAATTATCTCTACACATACCGCTTAAAATTAAGCCGGAACATAGCTATAAAATCTTCCAATAAATATAGCATAGAGCACACTCATTTAGAACATTTTAAAATAAATAAGCAGAGAAAAAATAATCAAATCGCACTAATCTTTATAATAAAAAAACAACAAATATTAAAAAAAGCTTAACTTTAATAAAAAAAATTTATAGAAAACATAAAATCATAATTTAAAAAAATACACCAAATTAAAATTATAAATAACAATAACTTAAAAATTAATCACCTTCATGAATTTGTCAAAAAATTATACCACCTCTACATTAAATCTATAATAAGTCCATTTCTAATTCATATTTTATAAAAACCCAAAAACCTCTTTATCAAATAACCAAGCTAAACATAGACTTAATCAACTATTAATAATAAATAAATATTAATAAGAATCCGATAAATGGTAATTTTATAAAACAATATTTGTTTTCATGATTAAAAATAAAACTTCATTTTTAAAAAAAATACAGAAATTCTTTCTTTTGCAGTTCCTTTAAGGCACAAAAAAGGCCCCTTTCGGGACCTTTAAAAACACATTTTTCGACTAAAAAGCTTAGCTTTACACTAGATCTTTCTTTCGATAAAAAATGAAGTAGCTTGCATAGCATAAAATGATAAAAATAATGCAGCAGATAAAACCAACTTGCATAGATGGGTCAAACACCATACTGATACAGGTAACGATACAGAACAGCCCACCTACAATTGGAGTAAGAGGGAAAAGAGGTGCCGCGAAGCGTAAATCTTTTGCTGTTTTACCCGACTTATACCACTGTCTACGGAAGTTAAACTGTGAAACGCAAATCGCAATCCAAACCACAACCATTGTAAAAGCTGCAACGCCCAACAAATTCTTAAAAATTGTTTCTGGCGCGAATTGTTCTGAAAGCAATCCAGGAATTGCACCAAACATAGTTACAGTAATGGCAACAATCGGTGTTCCAGAAGGAGTTAATTTAGAAAATATTTTTGGTAATTGATTTTTTGCCGAAAGCGACCACATCATACGTGAAGCAGCAAACAAACCAGAATTTGCAGCAGATAGTAAAGCCGTAATAATTACAAAGCGAATAATGTCTTCTGCGTATGGAATACCAATATAGTTAAATACCGTCACAAAAGGACTATTACTTACTTCATTTGCACTAAGGCCTGCAAGCTGGAACGGCAGTAATGAACTAATCACCACAATTGTACCAACAAAGAAAATCAGTAAACGCCAAATAGCCGCATTGATTGCTTTAGGAACTGTCTGTGCTGGATTCTCAGCTTCCCCCGCCGCTACTCCAATTAATTCTGTGCCCGAAAAAGCAAAGTTAACAATCAGCATAGTAGCAAAAATTGGGAAGAGACCGTTTGGGAACCAACCGTGAGCAGTCAGGTTACTAAATAATGGCGCTGTTTCATGTCCGTGGTAAGGAATAAAACCAAAAATTGCCAGTAAACCTAAACCAATAAAACAGATGATTGTAATAACTTTGACGAGGGCCAACCAGAATTCAGATTCGGCAAATAATCGAGTTGAACTGATATTAAGAAAAAAAACTAAGGCACCAAAAAAAAGAGTCCAAGCCCATACCGAGGTAGATGGAAACCACTCCTGCACCAATAAAGCTGCCGCAGTAAACTCAGTCCCCAAAGTTGCAGTCCAGGTTAACCAATAGAGCCAAGTAATCATATAGCCCGTACCCGGACCAATATAACGACGCGCATATTCCCCAAAAGAACCTGATTCCGGCACATGAACCGCAAGCTCACCAAGGCATAACATCACGGTATAGGCAATTAAACCGCCCAAAAAATAAGAAATAATTGCGCCAATTGGGCCTGCTTGGGAAATTACATCACCAGACCCTAAAAAAAGACCTGTACCTATGGCACCGCCAAGGGAGATCATCACCAAATGTCGAGTACTCATTGCTCGTTTCAAAGGTGCAGAACTTCCATGTTGCGATGCATCATTATTCCGATAATTTAATGATTGCATATAAAAAACTGTAACGACAATTTAGTAAAAAATCATTTTAGGAGAAAAAAATAAATATGCAATTATCTTTGAATAGTGAACTTATTTTAACCAAGCTCTTCAGGTAAAAATAAAATATATAGTAAAAACATTTAGTTATATTTTTTTATAGCTATAACTGTATTTTAATTAATCTTATATTATTTCTATAATTTATGTATTATAAAAACCCATTTATTTTTAAATATAATATTTATATACATTACTGATTATGCCTACTTTAAATACAGCAGATCACCATATAATAAACCTACTATTTATTTAAATAATGAATTTTAAAAAAATATACAAATAAGTTTATAAAAAAATATTTTTTAAGCAAAAAATAAAGCCCAAACCTAAAGGTCTGAGCTTTATTTAAACACTATAAAGTTTTAATAGCTGATGGTAGTCAACTGCTCTGTAGGTTGAATTGAACCTTCCGTAAATTCACACAGCCCTTGTTCATCACAAGATAAATTTAGTTGCTTATAGCTAATCGCAAAGCAGTCGGAATATTTTTTGATTACAAATGGGCTCATATCAGATGTTAAAGGCTCTTCACTCTTGAACAATTTAATGACTTTGCGATCATTCATCGCTAACAAATAAATTTCATTATTTAATTCAATATTCACTACACCAGTTTGCTCAGCCACAATTGGAACCAAATAAGGTTTATTCGCCAGTAGAGTGTCTACCGTGTAACTTTCAAACTTTGAATTGATAAGGTTAAATACCAAAATTAAACCAAAGCTAGTCTGCAAGCCTTCTTTGTAATTTGCATCTTCTTGAATTCGTTGTACTTTAATACCAAGCTTTTGAAAATCCAACTCAGTTGCTTGATTTGTTTTTATCAGACTACGTGTAATAGCCTGTTTAAGGGGGTTATCAAAATAACGTTCATCTAACTGAAAATCATTTTGACGTAATATTTTTAACAACATTTCATCATGTTGGGTAAGAACATGCGCAAGTACATTACGGAAGTAAAACTTACTTTGTTTTTTGACCTTACGAACTTGCTGATAAAAATAGATTTCATAGAAATCATGTTCAATAAAATCATGTAATAAACTTGAACTAGCCAATACAGACAATGCTTCATGACCAGTAAATGGCAAATGAATCGTATGTAAGCTTGGTAACAGCTCTTTTATTTTTAAGTAATGTTCACGGTCAATCGAGAAATATGGGTCATAAACAATGACGTATTCACGCGCTGCATCGACATCTTGCGGCTGAATCTGCATGTCTTTATTTGCTATAGCATCAAAAAACTCAGCATAGCGTCGGTCTTCAACGTGTTCAGGGTCAATTGAATATTGAGGCACAAATGCAATCACACGGTTCATATTCAATAAATTAGAATATTTGATTGCCGCATAGCCGCCCATTGAACCGCCATAACCCACAATATTTTTAAAGCCTTTTAGAATAGGCGAAATTGCTTTTGCCAGCTCAATCATGCTTGCTTGAGGAAACCATGATTTTTGTTTTGGCATTACCCCAATAACATTATATTGGTATTTAATTAGGGACTTTTCAGCATTGATAGATAAGCCACTCGCTCGGGTAATCAAATCGCCAAAAGAGAGAACCAATGTATTAGAATCGCCTGGTAAAAAAATGGCTCTAATGTGTTCGTCTTCAAAAATAATTTGCTTATCCATGCTCACACCGAAAGAAAATTTACTCCCACATACAACGTCAAAAATGAAACAAAATAGGTGTTTTGCCAATTTATGATTGCGGAGTATCTTATTTTATAGATGCCAGTCAGATTAAAAAGCGCAAAATATGACACAATCCTTACATCCTGCCGCTCAAAAAGGCTTCAGTTCAGCTGCTGAACTATATCAGCAAGTTAGACCCAATTATCCCGCAGAAATAGTAAGTTGGCTGCAAAATTGCCTACAAATACAGGAAAAATCTACTGTTATTGATCTTGGATCGGGTACTGGCAAATTCTTACCCTACTTAAAACAAACACATGCTGATGTTATTGCAGTTGAGCCAATTGGCGAGATGTTACAGCAGCTTCAACAAGTTTATCCTGATATTCAAACATTACAGGCTTTTAGCCATTCAATTCCTGTAGCAGATCATAAAATTGATGCCATTATTTGTGCGCAATCTTTTCACTGGTTTGACAACCTCGACACCCTAACAGAAATGCATAGAGTATTAAAACCAGAAGGACATTTAGGGCTAGTTTGGAATCAACGCGACGAACGTACAGATTGGGTCAAGGCTTTAGCTGACTTCCTACTTCCTCTTGAAGGTGACACACCTCGTTATCATAGTGAAAAGTGGAAACGCGTATTTGAACAACAAGATTTATTTGTATTTGATAGCCTACAAACATTCACACAGTCACAACAGGGTTCTGTCGAACAAGTCGTGAGTAAACGTTTACTCTCTACTAGTTTTATTGCTGCAATGACTGAAAAAGATCAATTACAACTCAAAGCACAGTTTGAAAAAATTGTTTATGATTTTACGGGATTAGGTCCTCAAGATCAGATTGATTTTCCATATATTACGTATGCATATCACTTTCAGAAAAGTACGTTACCCATTAAATAATTAGTGAATAGGTTTGGTTGAAAGTTATGAAGAAAACACCTCAAATCATATTAATGTCTTTGCTTTGCTCTAGCCTATTTCTGACTGCTTGTAAAAAAGCGGATGAGCCTGCTAAGACGGAGCAACCTTCTAGCACCTCATCTACCGATCAGGTTTTAGAAAAACTGAATGAAAGACCTGTTAAGACCTTCCCTGCCACTGCTGATGATGCGCACGATATTGCGCTGTTAGAGGATTATGACCGTCGCTTTACAGAAATGAGTGACGAGATGGAAAGTGAATTAGCAAAAATGCATGAAGCTGGAACCCTCACTACAGAGTTTGAGCAACAGCGTACTCTCGATAATGTGCGCTCTGCTCTAACCATGTTAAAAGATTTAGATCTAAAAACTGAGCAGGGCCGTTACATTCAGGGTTTACTTTATCAATATTGGGAAAACCAAGAAAAACACTTGAGTGATAAACAAGCCAATAAAGATGAACAGATCAATGATCTTGCCGACTATTTACAAGCACAAAATCAATTAAAATATTGGAAAGCATCGCAACAGAAATAAGCAATGTAGTGGTTATAAAAAAGCCTTCAAACTTATGAAGGCTTTTTTTTAAATTATATATTTTGCTTTTCAACCCAATGAATTGCCTGAACGCGAAATAACTCACATGCACCATCACCAGTATCAGTCGGCGTAAGTGAAGATTTCCAGACTAAATTTTTGTCCTTAATCTCGACAAGGTCACCTTTTAGATAAACTAAATCACCACGTTTAACCTGTTTAATCTGCTGAGCAATCTCAGGGTTTGCAGGAATGATGTGCATGTTAGACACCATTTGCATTGCTTGCTCTGCTGGAACAGGTAATTTAGGAATTTTCCAGTTTAAATAACGATCATATTGTTTCACTGAAATATGACGTGCGATTTCAGGCTGTGCGAACAATCCCCAACTTACGGCATAGTCAATAGGAGAAAATTTAGCTTGTTCATCATTTTGATAAACTTTTGAACCCAAGATTCTGAAATTTCCTTGAAAAGGTTGTAATACAGAAATAGATTGATCTTTTTCTATCGGGCTCAAACCTTTGGCAATATTATATTCACTTGAGGTCGATGCAAATGCTGAACTCATGCCAATAGCAGCTAAAAAGCCCATCATCAAACGTTTTTTTTTCATCGTGTTACACCTCAAATATTGCTAGATCAAAGTGAATAGATCTTCAATTTATAATAGCTTTAAGCGATGAAAAAAATATCGAAATTTAGTAACAATACAGATCAATTTCGTCTATTTTTGTGCTGAATTAAACAGCTTGTTAATCTTCGAAATCTATTCTCAACGTTTCAAAACGAACCTTACCTTGTTGAACAGCTTGTGCAATTGCCTGTTGACCTTTCGTAAGTCTAGCTCCTCCACTTTTTACATCGAGCAAAATAATATTGATGTCTTCTGCCGTACCATCGCTATCACGAAAATCGGTATATCCATCAAAAATAATATAGTCCACCGGATCGCCCATGAATTTTGCATCGCTTGGTAAATACTGAAATTCAGGTAAAACCGGAGCAAATTGTTCTGCCATTTTTCCTTTCAACACCGCACGACTTGTATTTACACTTCTCTTTTGTGCTTGAGTGAGAGCTTGTTGATGCTCTAATTCAAGTTCAGCAATATATTGCTCATATTCAGCCTTAATTCGTCCATTACGTGTATTTGATAAAATAAGAGTAGTGATAATGATGCCAATTCCAGCACCAATAAGCATGGCAAGCCATACAGACATAAATTTTCCTTAAAAAGCACGAATTAAGATTACAGATCTAATCATATCTAAAATAACGAAACAGCTTAAACTTTTGTCAAATGTGGTCATCTCCTTCACATAAAAAGATGCTAAGGTATAAAACATAAACAAATGTGCTGCTGAAAATAATTGGATTTATGAAAACGATACTTATTGCAAATCAAAAGGGCGGATGCGGAAAAACCATGACGGCCATTACGTTGGCAACAGCATTGGCACAAAAAGGATATAAAGTAGCATTAGCAGATTCGGACAATCAAAAATCGGCTTTACAATGGTTAAAACAGCGCCCTGATACCGTTGCAACGATTCAAAGCCTAGACTGGCGTCATGAGAAATCAATTGGTGATGCACCCAAAAATCTGGACTATTTAATTATTGATGCGCCTGGTGCTCTGTCAGGTGAGCATGCTGAACAACTTATTAGTGAAGCTCATGCCATTATTACTCCGCTTCAGCCTTCATTTTTTGACATAGACAGTACTCGTCGCTTTTTGAAGCATTTACAAGATATTAAACGTATTCGCAAAGGCAAAGTACAGATTTTGCTTCTTGCTAACCGTGTAAAACCAAACAGTGCAAGCTCAAAAGATATCCAACAGTTCTTTGAAAAAATTGAACAGGAACCTGTTGCATGGATTGCTGAACGCACTGCATATGGCAGCTTAGCAATGCAAGGCTTAAGCATTTTTGATAAACCGCAAAAGAACTTTATTAGTATCCAAAATCAATGGCAACCTGTTCTAAACAAGTTAATTGAAGATAAAGCTGAGTGGTTTTAAGGGAGTTTTAGCCTCTAAAACCGCATGTATAAGGTTCTTTACATTACGGCCTTAAAATTTGCCTCAGGTTATTTTTCAGTTAATATGACTTTATTCTATGTAGAAAATTAGAGAAATATTGTTCGTGCATCCATACGCTCCTAATTTACAGCGCGTTTTATTGTTTGGGCTGTTTTTTATTTTGATTTTTTTAGGATTTAATATCCTGAAATATTTTATTGTTCCTGTACTTTGGGCTGCCATCATTGCATATATGACTTGGCCTATTTATTTAAGAATTCAGCGTTTTTTTGGAGAATCACGTAATACTTTAAACGCAACCCTGATGATTAGTCTGGTCATTTTGGTAGTTGGTATCCCCTTTACATGCGCGGTTTTTATTTTGCAGCATGAGGGACGTAACTTATATTTTGATTTACAACGTCAGGTTTTTTCGGGTCATTTAAGCGTTCCAGATTTTATCCGTGACCTTCCTTTTGTAGGAAAAGAGATTTCTCGTACACTCAATGAATTGAACAACGATCCAAATAGTACGATTCAAAATATCGCAGCTTGGGTACAAAGCCATTTAAGTTATGGCCGTGTACTGCTTGGTGAAATTAGTAAAAATATTGTCAAACTTGGCTTTGCAGTATTTAGCCTATTTTTCTTCTATCGTGATGGACAAATGATTTTATCTCAAGTGAGTAAAGCTTTAGAAATGGTCATTGGTCCTCGTATTCATCATTATCTCGATACAATTTCTGAAACAACTCGTGCAGTAGTCTATGGTGTCGGTTTAACTGCAATTGCTCAAGCCGTTTTAGCTGGATTAAGTTACTTCGTAGCAGGTGTACCAAACCCTATGGTACTCACTATTGTTACTTTCTTATTGGCTTTAATTCCATTTGGTACTCCAATTTCTTATTTAGGCGTTGGCTTATGGTTGTTCTCTCAGGGACAAACTATGGAGGCAATTGGTGTTGTGGTTTGGGGTGTGCTGATTGTCAGTAGCTCAGATAATGTGATTAGACCACTCGTCATTTCTGGTGCAACCAAAATTCCGTTCTTATTAATTATGTTTGGTGTATTAGGCGGTATTGCGAGTTTTGGCTTGGTCGGATTATTTATTGGTCCTGTAATTCTGGCTATTTTATTGGCAATTTGGCGTGAATGGTTACATGAGACGATTGAGCCTGAACCTATGCCAAAAACGACCATGATTTATGATTCTGAGAGTGAATCCTCCAATGACAAAGAGTGACATAGTTATTTAATTTAAAAATGTTTCTAGATACAAATTAACTATTTAAATTAACTTGTAGGTCAGACCTCTGTTTGTTTGAATCAAATAATCATATATATTTATAAGGACATCCAATCATGCAGATGTTTAATAAAATTGGCGCAGTCTGTGCGCTTACAGCCCTTTTTACCGTTGGCTGTAGTTCGGTAACTAAAACTGTATCTGACACTGCCCAAGCATTAACCTCAATGCATACTAAAAAAGTGGTCGACGTAAATGAAGTAACAGCTAACGGTATTGGAAAAAAAATAGGTACAATTAGCTTTCAAGATAGCGACAAAGGTTTAATTATTACCCCTGCTCTTGCTGACTTACCAAGTGGTACTCGTGGTTTCCATATTCATGAAAATGCTTCTTGCGCACCTGCTGTAAAAGATGGAAAACCTGGGGCTGCTTTAGCTGCGGGTAGCCACTACAACCCGAACCAAGCCCCTCATCACGGTACTCCAACCACTGGCCATTTAGGCGATCTACCTGTTTTAGTTGTCGATAATACAGGTGTTGCAACAACTGCCGTAATCGCACCTCGATTAAAACTTGCTGATATTCAGGGTCGAGCGATTATGATCCATGCGGGTGGCGACAATTACTCAGACTCACCTCAACCTCTTGGCGGTGGTGGAGCACGAATTGCATGTGGTGTGATTAAATAATTTATATATTTTACAAATTGTGGGTATATAAAAAGATATCCACAATTCTGTTAATTTATTGATCGTTACAACTTGGTTTAAGTCTAATAAAATCTTAAAAAATGACTGACTTTTGTAGATAAAAAGAATAATATTTTTGAAGTAATAAAAATTTAAAGTTACATACTGCTTTCTCACGTATTCTCTAATTTAGAACAAAAGCCGTGAATTATCTGACCCAAATATTTAATAGCTTTAAGACAAACTCTATTTTAATTTATTGCCTGCAAATTCTGATTGTACTCACTGGCACAACTTTAGGTTTGCTGTGGCTGGGCTATAATCAACTTATTGTTCCCGTGACCTTAGGCGCAATTGCAGCAGCATTAACAGACTTTGATGATCGTTTAAGTATTCGATTACGCAACTTGGTCTATGTCTGCCTGCTCTTTTTTACAGTCAGTAGTATTCTTGGCTTTTTAGCTCCTTACAAAATTTTCTTTATTTTATATCTCTCTATCTCAAGCGCTTTTTTCATATTACTAGGCGCCTTAGGGCAACGTTATGCCACGATTTCTTTTGGTACTATTTTGCTCTCTATTTATAGTATGTTCGGTTTAGGCGAATATGCACATTGGTATCAACAACCTACTTATTTTGTTTATGGCGCTCTGTGGTACGGTTTAACTTCTATTTTATTTTTTATTATTAAACCGACACTTCCCTTACAAGATAAGCTCTCACAAATTTTTAAAGAAATTTCTGTTCTACTACAAGCAAAAGCTCGTTTGTTTGATCCGGACAATAAAGAGAATGTTGAACAGCTTTTATATGAATTATCTCTACAAAATACGCAAGTTGCCCAAAGCCTCAATCAAATACGCAGTTCACTACTTACTCGGCTCAAAGCTTCCAGAGTCAGTAATAAAAGTATCTATTGGCTAAACCTATATTTTTTCGCACGAGATATTCATGAGCAAGCCACTTCAAATTATTTACATTACGAACATATTCAACAGAATTTTAGCCGTAGTGATCTTATTTTCCGTTTCCAAAAAAACCTGCGTCTACAAGCACAAGCATGCCAAGACTTAGCTCAATGTATTTTATATAACCAGCCATATCAGCCTTCGCAAGAAAGTCAGAAAGTACTAGGACATTTGGAAAGTTCTTTAAAAGATTGGATACAACAACATCCACAAAATTTTGAAGTTAAAAATTTAAAACTTATTTTTGATAATTTAAAAGGAATGCATGAACAGTTTGAACAACTGCAATATGCCCAACCTGTTCCTGAAAATAGCACTCAAACAAGACAAGAACACTTAAATTTACTTGATGACGATATTCAAGGATTTTCAGATCTTATCTTAAAAATTCGGCAACAACTTACGCCACAGTCAGCGCTGTTTAGGCATGCTATACGGATTGCTGTGGTTTTCGCCGCAGGGTATGCCATTTCATTATTACCCTTTGCGCAGCATGGTTACTGGATTTTACTCACCAGTTTGTTTGTCTGTCAGATTACTTATTTTGCGACTAAAAGCCGTCTTAAATTAAGAACGATTGGTACATTACTTGGGGTTTTATTAGGAATACCTATTTTATATTTTGTACCGAGTATTGAAGGCCAGCTCATCATTACAATTATTTGTGGAGTCTGCTTTTTTTACTTACGTCAAAAGAAATATGCTTTGGCTACGCTCATGGCTACCCTTATGGTGCTATTAATTTTCAACTTAAAAGGCGCTGGCTACAGTATTATTTTGCCTCGACTGATAGATACCTTATTAGGCTGCTTTATTGCATGGCTCGCCGTAAACTTTATTTGGCCCGACTGGAACTTTCGGAACATCCCCAACAATATTAATAAAAGCAGCAAAGCGACCTTAGATTATTTCAATGTGATTGTTGAGCAATATCAATATGGCAAAAATCAAGACATCGAATATCGTAGAATTCGCCGTGCTGCACATAACGCTCAGATTGAGCTATCCAACATGATTTCAAGCTTAAGTGCTGAACCGAACCCGAACCCTCAACTCATCCATTATGCTTTTCGTTATCTGGTTTATAGCCACAGCCAACTGAGTTACGTAGCAGCGTTAGGAAGCCAACGACAAAAAATTGATGATCAACAGGTATTACAACTCTTACTAGATTGTCAGCAAATTCTTAAACAGAGCTTATTTGATCCGGCTTATATTGATTTCAATTTCCTTGAGCAGACTTTAGCGCAAATTCAAAGCCTAACTACTCATGAGCACTTTTCAGAGAATTACACACTCGTGTTAAAACAAATCAGTTTATTGCTAGAAACCTTGCCAGAATTATTAACACTTAAAGACAAACTTTTAGAACAAGAGATTAAGTAGAATAAAAAAATACCGGAATATCACTTCCGGTATTTTTTATTTAATTGT
The DNA here is from genome assembly GCF_031798995.1 of Acinetobacter sp. V104_13. NCBI lineage: Bacteria > Pseudomonadati > Pseudomonadota > Gammaproteobacteria > Moraxellales > Moraxellaceae > Acinetobacter > Acinetobacter sp. V104_13. The sequence goes on from NZ_JAVQNP010000023.1 coordinate 99,891, forward strand.
TGCCTTGTTGCAGTCTTTCTTGCATTTCCTGCTTCAAAGCACTTCGCGGTTGGCTAAACCAAAGAACAATAAAGGTAAATGCAGACAATGCAAAAGCCCATAAATGAAATTGTGTATAGAGATAACGTACAAGTTCAATCATTGCAAAGAAGCTCATCATCAGTAACATTGAAACTGCTGCTGCAACAGTTCCTTTTGAGACCTCAGATGACATGAGCGCAAAACGATACAAGACCGAGAAACTAATCCCCTCACCAAAACAAATCAGTGTCATGCCTGTAAGCAAACATGGTATGAGATAGGTTTGCCACACTACACCTAATATTAAAATGAGTGTACCGGTTAGCATAATCGGCAAACCCATCATGACGGTTTTACCCAAAGGCAAACGGTCAATAATTTTGATTAAGACAATGTTGCCTACGATTAAACCCAAAAATACGGGGAATTGAGCTAAGCCATATTGCACACTGGTGAGCTTTAATTCATCTACTAAAATGATTGGAGATAAAGCAATCCATAGCATTAAAGGCATACCCACTAAAGGTAATGCGAGGCTTAAACCTAAAAAACGGCGGTTGGCAAACACCTTTTTAAAATCATCAAAAAGATAACTAAAAGGTTGCTTGGTTACACTGACTTGCTGGCTTGGCATCTGTTTTTTCAACCCGATCCAACTGAGTAATGCCAATACAGCGATGGCGACAAAGCCCCAGTGCCATGACACATAATCAATTAAGAAAGCGCCAAGTACAGGTCCTAGCAAGGGTGCAAGTAATGAGATATTTGCCATGAGTGCCATGACTTTAATCGCATCACGTTCAGCAAAGCTTTCTTGAATAGCCGCATATCCAACTGCTGAAATTACGGTTAAGCCAATTCCCTGCAAGAATCTTAAAGCTAGAAATTGCTCGATTTGCGTCGTCAGTAAAATTAAAAAACAGCATAGAGCAAAGAATAAAACTCCTGCTAATAGTACTTTTTTACGTCCGAGACGGTCCGACAAAGGACCAAGTAACCATGCAACAGATGCGCCACCTAACAAATAAAATGACATAGAAGATGGTGCCCAAGTTGCACTTACACCAAAATCTTCAGTAATTGCCAACATGGCTGGCTGAATCAGGTCATTACCAATATAAACCGCAAATTCAAATAGCACTAAGGCCAAAGGAAACATCAACGTTGTACGGTTCAACGTTGTCGTTTGAATATTTTTCATGAGTTGTACACTTCAAAATAGCGGCCATATGTCTGTGCGACTACCTATAAAATAAAATGTAGTCATGACGATGACATGTATGGTCAATCAATCTTTAGTTAAGTTGTTATATGCCGTGAGAGTGCATGTTTAGAGTGTGAAACACCGTATTCACAAGGTGTCTAAAACGAGAAAAAATATATGACGTGAGATTCGGTAATTTTTACCAATTGGCACAATTGCCGAGCGCAACAATAGCACTTTTTAAATTGATCAGCAATCATGCAACTTCAAGAAGCTTAAATTTCAGTTTTTTGCACAAAAAGGCATGCAAATTATGCTTGTGCACAAACTCAAAGTTATCCACATATTCGATAAAAAATTAAGCATCATGGGCAAGGATTAACTTGGAAGTCTGTAGTTTCCTCTCCTTTTGTACATTGATAGCTTTGCTTTTTATTCACAATTTTCCAGATTTGCTGATCTCGTTTTAATAAATATTCAGTACGTGTTTTCGACACCGCATCTGGACTAGGTTCTGTTTGCAAAATAGTAACTTGCGCATTGGAAGGATCATCCGAAGCATTCATTTGCTGTGAAATATCTAAATTGCTTGCATCATTTAAAAGATCTGGTTGATCGAGTAATACAGCCTGTATAGGACTATCAGCAAGTTGTGCAGAAGAATTTTGAGGGGGAGCACAAGCTGTTAATATGCTTAAGCTGAAAATAATCAACAAACCATTCTTTTTCATCACTCATCCCCTCTATTTACTCAAAATTAATGCTAAAGATAATAGGCCACTTTTTCCTTTTGAGCTTTGTAAATAGGTATAAATTTATTGATATTAATGAGATAGATTAATTTTAAATAGAAATCCAATAATAATTATTGATTTTTTATCAACAATATTTTTCCTATTCATGCATTTTTCTACAACAGTAAATCTCATAGAGTATGCGTCAAATACAGGAATTTAATGAGAGCAACCTCCATGAGTAAGATTTTAGTGATTAATGGTGCTAAACAATTTGCCCACTCAAACGGTGAATTAAATGACACATTAACCACCCTAGCAACCACACATCTCACGGAACTCGGCCACGAAGTTCAAGTCACCCGTGCAGACAGCAATTATGATGCTGAAAGTGAAGTTGAAAAATACTTATGGGCAGATGTTGTTATTTATCAAATGCCAGGCTGGTGGATGGGCGCACCTTGGACAGTCAAAAAATACATTGATGATGTCTTTACCACTGGTCATGGTTCACTTTATACAAGTGATGGCCGTAGCCGTTCTGATGCCTCAAAAAAATATGGTTCAGGTGGTCTAATTCATGACAAAAAATATATGCTGTCATTGACTTGGAATGCTCCAATGGAAGCATTTGAAGATGCAGATCAATTCTTCCACGGCGTAGGTGTAGATGGTGTTTATTTACCATTTCATAAAGCCAATCAGTTCTTAGGCATGAGCACCCTTCCGACATTTATCGTAAATGACGTAATTAAAATGCCTGACGTTGATAGTTATGTTGAAGAATATAAAGCACACTTAAATACTGTATTTGCAGCAGCCTAATAAGGAGAAATCCATGCTAACCATTATTGCGGAAATTCGTACTAAATCGGGTGGACAGCATCGCCAGAACGTATTGGATGCCTTTCAAAAAATCATTCCAACTGTTTTAGCAGAAGATGGTTGTCATGGTTATGAACCTTTAGTTGATCACAAATCAAATGCGAGCTTCCAAACCCAAGAGCCTGACATGATTGTCATGCTAGAAAAATGGCAAAGTGTTGCCCATCTTGAAGCGCATTTAGCGACGCCCCATATGCAAGCACATCATGAAGCAGTTAAAGATGATGTAGTTGACGTTAAAATTAAAATTTTAGAAAACGGCGTATAATTTAGATCATTAAAAAAGACGATATATTTATCGTCTTTTTTATTTTAAGAGCAAAGCTGGGTTTGAAAACCTCTAGAGCCTTTCCCTCTCGCGCATTGATAGCTCTTTTGCTTATTTTGCAATTGCCACTTTTCATCAACTAGCTTAAATGAATATTCTGTTCGGATTGCAGAAACAGAATCATCCATTAAACCTGTTTGGATAACGGTAATACGGGAAACTGTTGGAGATTCTACTCGGTTAAATACTTGCTGAACTGAGGTATTGTTATGCTCTTTTACGATCTCAGGCTGGGCTTTAAGTACTTGTTGCATCGGAGTTTCCGAACCCACAAAGGGGATTAATTTACTAGTCGTCGCACACCCAGTAAAAAGTCCAGCACAGAGCGCTGAAATTAAAAATAAACGTTGCATTTTTATCACCAAAACAAAAGCCATAGCTTTATGATGCTATGGCTTTGTCGGTTACTCTGTAGAAACTATGTAGTCCTACAAAATAGATCTAAATTAAAGATCGAATAATTTACCTGGGTTCATCAAACCATTCGGGTCAAATACTTTTTTCAAAGCTTTCATATATTCAATTTCTTCAGGCGAACGTGAATATTCCAAATATGGCTTTTTCGTCATACCGACACCGTGTTCAGCAGAGATTGAACCGTCGTATTTTTTAACGGTATCAAACACATATTTATTTACTACCTGACACTTCGCAAAGAACTCATCTTTGGTTAAGTTTTCAGGTTTTAAAATATTTAAGTGCAAGTTACCGTCACCGATATGACCGAACCAACAAATTTCAAAGTCTGGATAGTTTTCTTGAACAATCGCATCAATTTCACGAATAAATGCAGGTACGTGAGTAATTAATACTGAAATATCGTTTTTGTATGGAATAAATGGCGCGATTGATTCAGAGATATCTTCGCGTAAACGCCATAAGCTTTCTACTTGGTCAAGGCTCTGGCTCATTACGCCATCAAGTACCCAACCCTGCTCCATACAATGCTCGAAAATTTCCATTGCTTTATCGAGAATCGGCTCATATGGAGCTTCAAACTCAAGTAATACATAGAACGGGCATTGAGTTTCAAATGGGCGTTGTACATGTCCATGATCTAAAACTTTTTGCATTGCAAGTTCACCAAAGAACTCAAATGCAGTTAAGTCGATGTCTTTTTGGAAAGCATGTAACACAGGCATTACTGCATCAAAATCAGGGACACCTAAAACTAAAACTTGTAAGTTTTGTGGTTGACGCTCAAGTTTAATTTCTGCTTCGGTCACTAAACCTAATGTGCCTTCACCGCCAATAAACAAATGCTGTAATGCATAACCAGTTGCATTTTTAACCATGCCTTTGTTTAAACGCAGGATGTCACCTTTACCAGTCACTACAGTTAAACCAAGTACCCAGTTACGTGTCATGCCATATTTAATAACTTTAATACCACCAGCATTGGTACCAATATTACCGCCAATCTGACTAGAACCCGCTGACGCAAAGTCCACCGGATAATACATGCCTTGTTCTTCTGCATAATTCTGCAATTGCTCAGTCACAACACCAGCTTGAACACGCACCATACGGTCTGCCGGGAAGAACTCAAGAATTTGGTTCATTTTGTCCATGCTAATGACAATTTCACCATTGGTTGCTACCGCACCAGCAGAGAGACCAGTACGACCACCTGACGGTGTAATCGCAACATTAAACTGGTTCGCAAGCTTTACAACTGCCTGAACTTGTTCAGTCGTTGACGGAAAAACGATGACCGATGGGTTCGGATTAAAATGCTTGGTATGATCTTTACCCCAGTTTTCGAGACTATCAGCATCGGTTTTAATACGGTTTTCACCGACGATTGCTGTTAATTGGGTGAGTAACTCAGGTGTTAAAGCGACTGGAGCATTCATCGTTTGCAGACCTAGCAAGAAGTAAACTGTGGTGGGACTATGACCTCATAATTCTCAAGGTTCTCACCTGAGCAAAGTCATAATGTTCAAGGAACTCCTATATTCTACATGTATCCGCGCAAGCGATAAAGTTCAGAATAGAGATACTGTCACTACAAAACATGTTTAACATAAATAAATACTTTCTATGGGGCTTTCAGAGAAAAATCACATTTACCCCCCTACCAAGCATATTTTAAAATGCTCGACAAGCCATAAACAGAAGTGATTAGACATAGATAAAATTGCCATAAGGCGATGGTATAAACGAAATATCTATAGCACCGCCCAGTATGTTATTATACCGCCACCAAATTTGGCCTTTGTAGCGGAGCCGTAATGAGCCAACATCTTTCACTACCTAAAGATAAAATCCGTTTCCTTTTGTTAGAAGGCGTTCATCAAAACGCAGTCGATACTCTAAACGCTGCGGGTTACACCAATATTGACTATCGTAAAACTGCTCTTGAAGGCGAAGCGCTTAAAGAAGCAATTAAAGATGCTCACTTTATTGGTATTCGTTCGCGTACCCAATTGACTGAAGAAGTTTTCGAAGCTGCAAACAAATTGATCGCAGTAGGTTGTTTCTGTATCGGAACAAACCAAGTTGATCTTAAAGCAGCAATGGCACGTGGTATTCCTGTATTCAACGCACCGTATTCAAATACGCGTTCGGTTGCAGAGCTTGTACTTGCTGAAACGATTCTTCTTCTTCGCCGTGTTCCTGAAAAATCGGCGGCTTGTCATCGTGGTGGTTGGGACAAGTCTGCTGTCGGTTCTTTTGAAACTCGTGGCAAAACTTTAGGTATTGTGGGTTACGGTTCCATCGGTTCTCAACTTTCAGTTCTTGCTGAAAGCATGGGTATGCATGTGATTTATTATGATGCAGTAACCAAATTACCAATGGGTAATGCTCGCCAAGTTGGTTCTCTAGATGAACTTTTAGCAACTGCAGATGTTGTAACTTTGCATGTGCCAGATGTTCCGTCTACACGTAACTTCTTCACTAAAGAACAATTTGCGAAAATGAAAGAAGGCGCGATCTTCTTAAATGCTGCACGTGGTACATGTGTAGTAATTGAAGATTTAGCTGATGCAATCAAGTCTGGTCATATTGCTGGTGCAGCGGTTGACGTATTCCCGAAAGAACCAAAAGCAAATGGTGAAGAATTCCAATCTCCACTTCGCGGCCTAGATAACGTGATTTTAACTCCTCACGTTGGTGGTTCAACCATGGAAGCGCAAGCAAACATTGGTTTAGAAGTTGCAGAGAAATTTGTTGCTTACTCTGACAAAGGTATGACACTTTCTGCGGTTAACTTCCCAGAAATCGCATTACCATTGACAGCTGGTCAACACCGTTTATTGCACATCCACAAAAACGTGCCAGGTGTATTGTCTAAAATCAACAACTTGTTTGCTGAACAAGGCATCAACATTTCTGGTCAGTCACTTATGACTAAAGGTGACATCGGTTACCTCGTCATGGATGTTGACGCTTCTGCTTCTCAAGAAGCTTTAGATATGTTGCATGAAGTTGAAGGTACAATTCGCGTGCGCGTATTGTTCTAATACGGACTGTAAATTCACAAGCCACAGCATTGTCTGTGGCTTTTTTATGGGTATTTACATTATCATGTGAAAAGTATACCAATTGATCAAATAATAAAATGTCCACTTTAAACCAGAAATCTCAGCTACATGCTTTGGGTTTTCTTATTCTTGCCATGTTAAGCGTTCAAAGTAGCGCATCTTTAGCTAAAATTTTGTTTCAGAACTTCCCTGTACTGACTGTTTCTGCAATGCGCCTATGTTTAGGTGCAATTATTCTTGCCATTATTTTTCAAATTTGGCGAATTAATTTTAATCAGGTCCGCTGGAAAGCAATCTTAGCTTATGGATTTGCGCTTGCAGGCATGAACGCCTTATTTTATCTGTCGATCGAACGCTTACCCATTGGAATTGCGGTTGCTTTTGAATTTATTGGCCCTTTAAGTGTGGCGTTATATCACGCACGGCAAAAATATGATTTCGTTTGGGTGAGCTTCGCAATTATTGGGCTGATTTTACTTTTCCCTTTTAATCAGGCACATAGTCTAGATTGGATCGGCGTTTTATTTGCAATTAGTGCAGGGTCTTGTTGGGCGCTTTATATTATTGCGGGACAGAAACCTTCTGGTATTTCAGGTAATCATACGGTGTGTTTAGGAATGAGTGTAGGTGCATGCATCTTATTACCCATTACCTTTTTTTCAGGCTCAATTGCACAAGTTATAGAACTTCCCTATCTTTTTTATTTTATTGGTTTGGCCATTTTAGCCAGTGCTCTTCCATTCTCTTTAGAAATGTTAGCACTGCGCAATTTGACACCTCTAAGCTTTGGAACATTGATGAGCCTAGAGCCCGCAGTTGCAGCACTTTCCGGATTTATCTTCTTGGGTGAATATCTTTTATGGAATCAATGGCTAGCACTTGCAACCATTATCACTGCCTCTGTTGGTTGTACCGTAACCACCCAGAAAGCTCGCCAAGAACGTGAAAAAGCAGCAAGTTAATTTAATGAAATCTGCCAGCTAAAACATAGTATTCGTTATAATTGTCCACCATTATTTTTAGACATCAGATGAAGCGCTAGAGTATTTTCCATGCAAAATCTTCCAATTATTGCTGTGCTGTATATGATTTTGTCGATGGTTTCGTATCAAATCAGCGCTTCATTTGCCAAACAGCTCATTGCAACATTAGACCCTCTCACCGTTACAATTTTAAGGCTGAGTTTTGCAACAGTCATTGTCGCGATCATGTTCCGCTCTTGGAAAATCTGGTCGCGCTTACCCTATTTAAAATGGCGTGATTTATTGATGTACTGTGCATCTTTAGGATTAATGAATATCCTATTTTATACATCACTTGGAAAATTGCCCCAAGGTATTGCAGTAGGTCTAGAATTTATTGGTCCATTAGGTCTTGCGCTTCTTTCTATCAAACAAAAGAGCGACTACATTTGGGTAGCACTTGCCATGTTAGGCATTGCACTCATGGTACCTTGGCAAAACCCTATTCAACACCATTTCTCGTATGTAGGCGCAGCATGTGCACTAGGTGCCGGACTTTGCTGGGCCTTCTATATCTATTTTGGTCATAAAGTTGTGACCCAAAATATCGGGATGCACGCATTAACGATTGGGATCGGTGTATCTGCACTTGCGTTATTGCCAATTGGAATCTGGCATAATGCTCCTGCATTACTTGAAACACAGTACTGGGGTAAAGCCTTACTTATTGCAGTGTTAGCGACTGCAATTCCATATGCACTCGACTTAATGGCTCTCAAACAACTTAATAAATTAACTTACGGGACTCTAACGAGTTTAGCACCAGCATTGGCAGCATTAACGGGTTTCTTATTACTTCACGAAGAAATCAGCATGCTGCAATGGGTGGCTTTGGCTTGCGTAATGCTGGCCTCTATTGGTGTTACTTTAAGAAGTACTAAAAAAGCTGCGTAGGTTTAATCTACTGCTGCTTTTTATACTTTTTATACTCCTTTAAATATTTATTACCCAGCGTTTCTTTTTCGCTGTCTTTAAGAATTTTTCCGGCTTGTTGAAAAAACTTATGTTCTTCTTCTTTTAAATGGTGATGGACTTTTTCACTCAACTGTTTGGCGGTTGCTAACCAGCTTGGGCTACTCATATCGGTCTTTTCGAGCTGTTCAACCAACTCATCCATTTCATGATGTTCTGATAAAGCATGTCTCGTAATATCTAAACCGACATCATCAAACATTAAAGGAATATAGAGGAAACGGTCTTCGGCAACTGAATGGGCATAAAGTTCATTTTTTAATGCTTCAAATAATTCTTTTCTTTCTTCGGTTAAACCGTGTGTCTGAATGAGTTGTTCAGAAAGGTTACGTTGATTTTCATGGCTTTCTCTTAATGCTTCGAAAATATTCATTCTCTTCCTCATTTTTTAGCTAAAAAATCTTTTTTATTTCAAGGTTTATCATACGTTGAAATTTATAATGTTTAAGTAGCTTAAAATGAGACTATTTTTTACACAGTTTTCTTTCTAGTAAATTTCTGTAATGATTTTTATATTTCTAGCTTTAAATGATACATAAAAGTATGAACTGCATTTTAGGGACAGCTCATACTTTCAATCTTATTTAACCCGTAACAAACATTTGATAGCCCAAACGGCAAATCAGAATACTCACCAAGATTAAAAAGATAATACGCACAAAACCACTACCGTACTTAAGCGCGGTACGCACCCCAACAATAGAACCAAGTACGTTAGCCGCTGCCATCATTAAACCAATATGTAAAATAGCGTGACCAGTTGGGATGAGGAAACTCAGCGCAGCTAAGTTAGTCATAAAATTACCGATTTTTGACAAAGCTGAAGCATGTAAGAAATCAACTTGTAAAAAACGAATAAAGAAGAAAATAAAGAAACTACCAGTACCCGGCCCAAAAATACCGTCGTAGAAACCAATGGCCAAACTACCAATACCAGCTAAAATTAACATTTTCGTGGTAATTTTTTGCTCGGTATGAACTTGACCGAAGTTCTTTTTAACTAGGGTATAAATCGCAATCACAATCAACATTACGAAAACGAAAGGACGCAATACCGATTGAGGAATAAGTGATAAGCATGCCGCGCCGGCAAAAGAACTAATCAAGGCACAAATGGCAATAACGGCTAAAAGCTTCCATTGCAACTTTACTTTTTTAGCAAATGTATAAGCCGCCGATGCTGTACCAAAAATGGATGAGACTTTATTGGTACCAATCACCGTAGCAGTCGACATGTTAGGAAAAGTGCTCATGATCCCCGGAATCTGGATAAGTCCACCGCCGCCTACAGCAGCATCAATTGCTCCTGCAGTAAACGCAAAAAAGATCAAACTAAGGATAACGTCCCATTCCATGCCCATGCTCTATACTCTACATCTACTACAAATTTAAGATACGCTTAGGTACCAACCGTTTTTTATCGGTAATCTCGGCTAAGCCTAAACAGCGCTCACCCGAAAACACCAAAACTTCTGCTTCTGCAGAATGCTCAATATTGCTTTCTAAACCGTTGCAAAAATATTTTTCACGCCCTTCCGGAACTTGAATTTTTAGGAAATGGTCAACTGGTGCATAAACTGGAAGTAGCAAAGCTTCTCTTTGCTCTTCTGTTAAACTTTCCAGATATTCAATGGTATAACTTGGGATAAGCTCAAAATGTCCTGTTTGAGTCCGGTTCAGCATCGTTAAATGCCCACCACAACCAAGTGCTTCACCAATATCTTCACCTAGTACACGGATGTAAGTCCCTTTAGAACAGGTTACATCCAGAGTGATACTATTTTCGGTAAACTCAATAAGTTCTAAAGCATAAATCGTGACTGGACGCGCTTCACGCTCAATCTCTATACCTTTTCTCGCCAGCTCATATAACGGCTTACCTTCTTTTTTCAAAGCCGAATACATGGGTGGAACTTGTTGAATATCGCCTCTAAACTTTTCTAAAGTTTGTTCAATAAGTTCTGGGTTAAGCACAGGAATAGGACGCTCTTGTAAAATCTCCCCTTCCACATCACCTGTCGTTGTGGTCTGTCCCAATCGAACAGTGGTTTGATAACGCTTTGTTGAGTCCAGCAAATAATGTGAGAACTTGGTCGCCTCTCCCAAACAAATCGGGAGCAAACCTGTCGCCAAGGGGTCTAACGCTCCAGTATGGCCTGCTTTTTGGGCGCGGTATAACCAACGCACTTTTTGCAAAGCCGCATTTGAACTTAAGCCTAATGGTTTATTTAATAGAAATACACCACTGATATGGCGACGAGAAATTTTTTGATTTTTTGTCGTCATTTTTACTGGAACACAAAGCTAGAAAAAAGTGCCGACATGTTAGCAAATTCGGCAAGATATTTTCACAATATTTAGGTGCCTTTTCACTTATTTTATGGCACATTAATGATCGAGTAAAAAAACAACAAATTAAAACTTAAGGAAGATATCTTTATGCAAGGAATGCAGAAGAAGGTATTGTGGTGCGTGCTCGGATTTTTTATTTTGGGCCTCATTGCATGTGTATATTGGTTAAGTCCTGATTCAAAAAACACATCAACCCAAGTCAGTGAAAAGACAGCTCAAAATTTAGCATCTGTTCCACCTGCAAATCACTCATCGCTAAATGCAGATGCTTACCATAGTAAAAGTCAGCAAGATACTGAAGTTAACTGTCAGTTAAAAATTGATAATTCCCAACATTTGGTCGTTAACAGTCAAACTCGTGACTGCTTTGAATATTTTATTACTCAATATGGAGAAAATGATTTAGAGCAAATTAAAAATCACTTTGGACAATTTATTCAGGGAAAATATTTAGAACCAGCTCGCTCACAGATTCTGGATTTATGGACCCGCTACTTAAAATACCGTGAACAGCTTGCTCAAATCCAAACACCTCCATCAAAACAACAAGATAAAAATTATTTTCAAAAGATTTTTAATTCAATTCAAGATTTAAGAAAACGTTTCTTTTCGGCCGCTGAAATTGATGGACTCTTCTCAACCGAAGATATCTATCAGAACTATACGCTTGATCGTATGCAAATACTTGAGGACTCATCTTTAAGCGAAATTGAAAAGGCTCAAAAACTTAAAGAACGCTTTGAACAACTACCAGAAGACTGGCAACAAAACCTACAAGAGCTCTCAAAACTTGATGATTTACATGCACTGACCAAACAAATTAAAGCTCGTCATGGTTCTGCAGAAGAACTTAGACAAATGCGTACAGCACTTGTTGGAGCCGAGGCGACTCAACGATTAGAAACTTTAGATACACAGCGTAGTGCTTGGCAGCAAAGGGTCACAAGTTACTTGAGTGGACGAGATGAAATTATTAAAAGCAATATGAGCGATAGTGCTAAAAACCAAGCCATACAACAATTACGCCAACAACAATTTAACTCATCACAAGAACAATTAAGACTTCGAACTTTTGAAACGGTCCATGATCAGGGAGGTGAACTGCCATTTAATTATTAAGCCTTTTCTTTTAGGAACTGGCTAAACAAGCACTAGCAGTAAGAAGCTGCTTTTCATACAAAATAAAAATAGTGAGTAAAAAATGAAAAGGAAGTTAACGTTTTTTTGCGCTGCAATGCTCTCAGGACTGAGTATTTCAGCGGCCCATGCCACAAATGCTGAACAAGTTAAAAACTCGTTCGTCTATTCATCTTATGCACAAACCAAATATCCACTGGTTTTTAACCACGGTATGGCGGGTTTTAACCGAGTTGGGACAGATACACTTGGTCTCGATTACTGGTACCAAATCCTTCCGGATCTTGCTCGTAATGGAGGAAATGTCTGGGCCACCAGAGTGTCACCTTTTAACTCAACAGAAGTGCGTGGTGAACAACTTGCCCAGCAAGTAGAAGAGATTATTGCCATTACTGGTAAACCTAAAGTCAACTTAATCGGTCATAGCCATGGGGGCCCGACAATTCGCTATGTGGCCGGTATCATGCCAGAGAAAGTTGCCTCACTCACTACGATAGGTGCACCTCATAAAGGATCACCAATGGCAGATGTGATCCTGAATGTTGAGGGTACTCCTCTGTCTGGACTGGCAACGTTAGTAAACTGGTTTTCAGCAGCCATTACTTGGGCAGGAGGCCTAGACCCAACAAGCTATCCGCACGACTCTTTAGCAGGTGCTCATAGCTTATCAACTCAAGGTTCAGCTCAATTTAATGCTCAATTCCCTATGGGTGTACCAACTACTTCTTGTGGTGAAGGGACATACCAAGAGAAAGGTATTTATATGTATTCTTTCTCGGGGAATAAAGCGCTGACCAACCCATTAGATCCATTTGATATTGCGCTTACAGGCAGTAGTTTAGTCGTCGATCCATTTGGTGATAATGATGGACTTGTTTCCCGATGCAGTGCCAAATTTGGTAAAACAATTCGTGATGATTACAACTGGAATCATTTAGATGAAGTGAATCAAGTACTTGGTATACGTTCTATTTTCGCTTCCGATCCTGTCTCGGTTTACCGTCAACATGCAAACCGTTTAAAACTTCAAGGACTATAGTTTTTAAACAAAAAATGCGCCAAAAGGCGCATTTTTTTTACTCGCTATAAGCTTACGCTTTACGAGCTGGTAATTTTTCACGAATACGTGCAGCTTTACCAGACAAGTCACGAAGGTAGTAAAGTTTAGCACGACGAACGTCACCACGACGTTTCACTTCGATTTTAGCAACAACTGGTGAGTGAGTTTGGAATACACGCTCAACACCAACACCGCTAGAAATTTTACGTACTGTGAACGCAGAGTTCAAACCACGGTTTTTCTTAGCGATTACAACACCTTCAAATGCTTGAAGACGTTCACGATCACCCTCTTTTACTTTTACTTGAACGATGACAGTGTCACCAGGAGCAAAAGCAGGGATATCAGATTTTAACTGTGCATTTTCAACAGCTTGAACTAAAGGATGTTTACCACTCATTGTGGGAATCTCCAATATGTGCGGAGTCAGAAGAGGTCTGAATTTCCGCTGGGGATAGAGGCTAAAGCGCATATCAACCCGTTTATCTTTCCCTTTACGACAATATGTCTATAAAGAGCCTTTAAATTTACATAAAACTATTCAATAAATAGAATTATGCTTTAACTCGAAGCATTGCTTCTCGTCTTGTTGCAGAACTTTCGTTCTTGAGAATAACGATTAAGAATTACCACCATTCTCTTGCGTATCTTTTAGCCATTTTTTTTGCTGCTTAGTCAACTCAACCTTTTCGACCAACTCTGGTCGGCGCTCTAGAGTTCGTTGATATCGCTGCAAAAAACGCCATTTTTCAATATTGCCATGATGTCCAGATTTTAATACCTCTGGCACATCCAGCCCTTCAAAATGGTCCGGCTTTGTATATTGTGGACAGTCTAAAAGACCGTCAACAAAAGAATCTTGTACTGCTGATTGTTCATCTGACATTACATTCGGCAAACGGCGAATAATACTGTCAAGTAACACCATAGCGGGCAGTTCACCACCAGATAGAACATAATCACCAATTGACCATTCTTGATCAACATAATGCTGGATCAAACGTTCATCGACTCCTTCATAACGTCCACACAGTACAATTAAGCCGTCATAATCAACAAACTGCTGTACTGCCTGTTCATTTAAGGTTTTGCCTTGTGGGGACATATACACCACAGGAACATGAACACGTCCTGCTTGTGAGGCAAGCTGTTTGGCATGTGCAATTGCTTTCGCCAAAGGCTCAGCCATCATCACCATACCTGGGCCGCCACCAAATGGACGTTCATCCACTCTTCTGTAGTTTCCCTCAGCAAAATCACGAGGATTAATACAAGTGACTTGTACAATATCTCGTTTTGCCGCACGTCCGCTGATGCCGTAGGCTGTAATCGCTTCAAACATTTCAGGAAAAAGCGTAATGACTGCAAAAAACATCACAGACTCCTCTATTTTCCTGCTGTATTAATCCTAAAAGGATTAATAATCTACGCCCCAATTGACATAAATACGACCAGCTTCAAGATCAACACGTTGTACTACATCTTTATGCCAAGGAATCATGCGCTCTTCTGAATCAATGCTGTCTGGGGTAGCATGCACCACCATCACATCATTAGCTCCAGTTTCAAACAACTCATGAATTTTCCCTAAGTTTACTTCCTGTTCTTCTTCATCAAGACCTAACACAGTTAAGCCCTTTAAATCTGACCAGTAGTATTCATCTACATCTGCTTTTGGCAGTTGAGACTTAGCAATCCAGATATTAGCGCCAACCAAGCTTTCCGCCCCAGTGCGATCACTCACACCTTTCAACGCAACAACTAGGCCTTTGCCATGTGGTTTCCAACGTTTTACATCTATTGTTTGCCAACCTGCCTTGGTCTCAATGTACCAAGGCAGGTAGTCAAACATGTTGCTCATAGGTTCTGTATTTGAATACACCCAGAGCCACCCATTCAATCCATAAGCTGAACGTAACTGTCCAATCTGAATACGATCTTCGGGAACATTCTGTGTTGATGTCATGGGCTACCTACTACAAAAATTATGCAGTAGCTTTTTTAGCTTGAGCAGCTAAAGAAGCAACACGTTCAGAAGGTTGAGCACCTTGAGAAACCCAGTGAGCAAAACGGTCTGCATCTAAACGAAGTTTTTCTGCTTGACCTTGTGCAGTCGGGTTAAAGAAACCGATACGCTCGATGAAACGACCATCACGTGCATTGCGGCTGTCAGTCACAACGATTTGATAGAATGGACGTTTTTTTGCGCCGCCACGTGCTAAACGAATAACAACCATGATAAAAGCCTTATAATTCTTACGGATTATCCCTGCGCCGACCATCGGCAACACTTCAAACCCCTTTCATAGAGGGCGACATTCTACGTGATTTTCGCCCTGAAAGAAAGATTATTTTTTGAGTTATCCGCAGTTTTGAATTTAAAATTACTGTAGCCAATTTGATGTGGCAGATAACGCACAATCAGTTGCACCTTTTGCCCAAAATTTTTGCCCTTGATCATTAAGACAAATGATCCCATCACCAGCTTGAGAACTAGTAGCAATAGGTGTAGCAGTTAACACCCAGCTTGAATCAGTTATGCTAGAAAAAGCTAAGTTATATAAGGCTTGGCCTTGTTGAGGACTGACACTAGAACCATAAATCGAAGTAATCGTCGCATTCGACGGATAACGATTGTGAACTACTTTTTCTGATTCTAATGTTTGGGCAATATTCATCATTTCAGATTGAACAGCTGTACGATGCCCTTTGCGTAAATACTGCAAATATGAAGGTGTCGCTATAGCTGCTAAAATTGCAATTATTGCTACTACAATCATAAGTTCTATTAAGGTAAAACCATTCTTCATTGCCAACTCTCACTATTTGTTTCACATACATTGCAAGTGACTGTTCCACCACAGTCATTATCAACAGCCGTAGCTGTTAAACTTTGGCAACGCAAACCTGAATTCTTAGCAATAAAATTAAAGTTTCTTGAATCTGTAGTTGTCGCTTTAATGACCCATGTTTGCCCATTTGCAGCAGCATTCGTCAATAAATTTCCTGTCGTCGTATCATCACTAATTTCAATCGTATAACCACCCCGTGGCAAAGTTACAGATGTGGTGGTAAATCCTCTATAGGTAAAGTTCTTGGATTTATGCCGTTCCAATTGTTCTGCCAATTTTAGAATTTCACCTTTAGCAGCAGAAGCCGTCGCTCTACGGCTATAACTTTGATATGAAGGGATAGCAATCGAAGCAAAAATAGCGACAATCACGATGACAACCATGAGCTCAATCAAGGTAACACCCTGATTAAACCGCAGAATATAATATTTATTCATCAGTCATCCCTTAGCGATAACGCTCATACCAGCGTGTAGGAACTAAATGACTTGTACACTGCCACTCGCCCGTTCCACTCTCGTTTCCAGACAGTTGTAATTTCCCACAACTATTAGTCACTGGAGGTTCATCTCTTTTTGGAACAAATGCTATGCCGCGAATACCGGAGCCAATAACGTTTTTATTACATTCAGAAGCTCCTACTGGGCAATTAGTACCAGTTTGTGTTTTAAATCCACTTCCATTCTCTTTATTCTGATCAATTGATCCATCAGAATTAAGGCAGGCACCAAATGGTAAACAGAACGTCTGCTGATCAGTTTCACCTACTACCCGGGGTAAACATGGGTCTGCCGCTACAATACCTGTTCCCTGTGGATCATAAACAGGCACAATTAAAGTCCCTGTAATTGCCATAGGCTCTTCAAAAGCTTTAAGACCTCCTTTAATACGGAAACTATTATTAGCTTTCTCGGTACCATCGCTCATACTAGAAAGTGAACGATACCAACCATTTTGTCCCGTCCCCGTATTGGGAAAGAAAATCTGTGCTACTCGTGTTTCTCCAGATCGTAAAATTTGTGGATTTTTTCGAAGCGTCGATCGAGTAATATCTTTCGTTTCAAGCTGGCTATCTGTTAAAGACATTAAATTCTTTTTAATAAAGTCTTTATCGATAATTCCATAAACGTTGTTTACAGGTCTTCCGCTTAATGCGGTGCTCGGTGACATCCCCTCACGACCTGTAAGCGGATAAACATCTAAAGGTGTACTACGGTCACCTGAAGCAATGCCTACAGTAATAAAAGTGTGGATACCATAATCGTGAATTGTCACTGTTGGCGGTTCATAAAAACGCGGCGCATTCCCAGCGGTATAGTCGTTCGAGGCATCATAAGTTGAGTCATTCGTTGCTAAATTGGCTAATCGAACAACTCGAATACCGAAACTGCTATAAGTTGAATTTGTTTTTGTCTGGTTATTATTAAGATCGATACGGAAAATTTGTCCGCCTAAATCGCCAAAATATAAATGGTCGACTAAACCATCAGCATCTCGATCTAAGGTACTAATGCGACTAACAATACTGTGCTTCATATTAGAGTTATCTATATTAGAGCCTGTATCACTAGTCCACCATAAGCGTTCCCCAGTTTTAGCATCAATAATATAAACAGCATTCCCTTTTGCTTTTCCATTCGTAAAGCAAGAATTACTCAAGGTAATATTCGGGTTTTCATAACATTGGTCGTAGCCACCACCAACAATCATAACCCGTTTAATAACTCCGTTATAACGTATATTTGCAAGTACAGGTTTAGACCAACTCTGCCCCATACGACTATAATCAGTTTGATCTGCTCCTACTCTAAAGAGAAGCTTAGGTGAAGCAGGATTTAAGACATTTAAGCCATAATAACTGCTGCCCCCCATTCGCATGCCACCATAAATATTCATTTGTTTTGCAGTTACTTTTGATACTGCTGAACTACCGCTTCCTGTTGTAGTAATACTATATGCAGGGTCAGATACCCAAGCCCCATCCATACCGTGAGCAGGAGCTGTAGCATCACTTTGACCAACCACTAAAGCTTTTGATGCAACTGGATCATTTAATATATCGGCAGGAACGAAAGCCATTTGTTCTACACCAGTTGAGGCATCCACAATATGCAGACCACCTTCCATCGTTCCATAGAGAATGGATTGTTCACGCGCAGATGTTAAATTTCCATTTTCATCTAATGTTCCATTATAGGTAAGCTGTACCGGTAAAGAATGAATACTACCGCCCATCGATAAATAGGGTTCATTCGATGTAACTAATGACGAAGGTAAAGTCGTAGCGCTAATATCAGTTGAGTAACCTAGATAATTTAATATTTTTAATTTCAAGCTAATCGGGAAAGCTTTTAAAATATCTTGTCCAGTTGATGCGTTAAATTTTCCTAAAACATAACTTGCTGTATTAGCCACACTATCAAAAGGATTAGTTCCTTCTGGTGGGGTAGCTGGAATTTTTAGCAAATTAGTTCCAGAAGTCGATATTTTCGTTAAGCTACCATCCGCTGCAACGGCGGAAACATCAGTAAATAAGTTGCGGATTTTAGTTTGTACTGCATAATAATATTTTGTGATATTTCCTTCTTCATCATGTGTTTCATTTTGTCCAGCAATTGGTAAAGGAACTTTTGCATATGAACCACCAAAAAAGACTTTACCTCCATCATTATAAGTAGAGCTATTCCAATAATCTTTCGTACCCGTTCTAAATGCCCCAGTTGCGTTGTAAACCAACCCACCAGTATTCGCTTCAAAAGCACCAGCATTTGTTCCCGATAAAACAACATGATATTTCTTTAAATTTCCACGCCATGTTAAGTAGGTGTTAGCCGGGTTTGGCTCAAAAGCACGTAAGTAACCATATTCCTGTAAATTTTTAGGATTTAGTGCATCATAAGGAACAGAGATAGCACCTGTGGTTAAGGGTTCTAAAGGAACTTTATCTAAGTTATTAATAAATGCGATAACACTGTCTGTTACACCTTGCGCACTTTGAGTAGGGAAAAAACCTCCATTTCCATAACCAGGTGCAGCGACCGCATTTGTGGTCTGATTCGGCGAACAATTATCATCACTTTTACGATCAGATTGGGTTCTCGAACTTAAACGACAGGCATTTTTTACATCAGAAGAACTTAAACTAGAAAAGTCACTACCAAAACCGACAAATGCTGTTTGAATAGAAACTCCAGCTGGGTTTTTTGTTTTATCAAATAATCTTTTTGCAAATTCCCCCATACAGGCCCAACCAGAGTCTGCTGTAGTGTTAGACAAACCTCCAGAACAAGTAAAATTTGCTCCCAAAGTACTGCCTAGGGCTGTCGACATTACAGTTGCCGAACGTGTATTTGTGGTATTGTTCGGTTCTCCATCTGATAAAAAGTAGATTCCTTGCCCATCACAACTCTGGCGATTGGCCACTGCAGGTAAAGGAGATTGGTAAATAGCATTTAAATTGGAGGCATTTCTATCTACAACAATATTGGGATTGCTAGCTGTATCATTTGATTTTGATTTTGGGATACCACTATCTGCATTTGCTACAGCATAATTAAAGGTGGTGTAGTAATAAGTATAAGAATAGGTCCAATCCGACGAAGTATCATAAGCAGTTGCCGTATCCACACCCGGATTAGAAGTTGACCAGTTACTCCAATAGTTATTAGAACGACAAGGTTGCCATAGATTTGTAGTATCGATTTGTGAATCGCGATAATTCGTACAATATGAGTATTCCGTTCTATTATCAGATTTTCGCACACGCTTTATATAGCTATCTTTCCGAATGGCATAATTTGCCTCTGAATAGGTCGTTGTACCCATCAAATAAGCAGCAGCTTCCGCATAAGCATGTGCTGAAGGCGTTGACCCGCCAGCAGTTAAATTTGCAACAGCCTGTTTTAATTTATAACGTTGAGAACCCACTGTATTTAACGTACTCGCATCTCCTAAAGGAGCAGCAGCCACTAGAACCTGCCCACTTCGGCTATCACCATTTGCAGAGAAATTTCCCAACCCCACACGAGTGTCATTTAAAACAGGATTATTACTTGCTAAAAAAGCATTCATACCATTTTTAAGCATGGCCAGACGATTTTCACCATAACTATTGTTGGTCATACTTCCTGATGTATCCAACATCATCACAATAGTTTTTTTACCCGCTGTAGGTGAAGCATAAATTTGTAAATCACTCGCCTGCACCACGGAGCTTGTCATCAACCATGTAAAAGCAACCGAACTCGAACAGATGGCATACCATAAATTATTTGGCTTAAAATTCTTCAATTTTAGTTTCACGATATTCCCCGTTATGAACCTGGTGCCGTAATTTGAGTGAGTTTATTGGTATAGTTAAATTCTTGAACTTGAGTACTAAAAGGCACGTTATGATTTGCCAAACACTCCGCCAATGTTTGTTTAGCCGTTAATGCGGTATCAAAATTGTCGCTAATCTTTGCCGAACTCGTGCTTAAGCAATCTCTTTGTAAAGTTTCAATAGAGGTAGATGCATAGGCTGGCAAAAAAGCAGTTGTAATCACTCGAATACGTTGTGTAGACAACATGCTTTTAGGTAGTTGCGTACCTTCCGAGGTGTTTGTTCCTCGTGGTAAATTTGAACCTGGAATATCGCTAGCAGCATCTGTTGGAACACTTACAGCAACTTGGGTAACCACTGCTTGACGATTACTTCCATAGTCAGTTGTTAAATTGCAGAAACCAGCCACTCCGCCATCTTCGACAACTGCATTATTAGCACTTCCTGCTCGAAGTAAACTTGCGCCTCTGGTCTGAGCAAAATTTGTTGCTGTAGAAACAGGCTTATAACAAAAGTTGTATTCCGCACCAGGGTTACTTTCGTGCTCTTTAAGTGCGGCACCAATCACATTAGTAATATTAGTTAGGGTAGTAGGATTCATCTGCACAATGAGTTCTAAAGGTGTGTCAGATGACTGAAAATTTAATTGGCTCACTTGACTATTGGTAGCAACTTTTAAAGAAACAATAGCCACTCTTATTGCTAAAACGCCTACAGAAATAACAATCAATAAAATAATAAGCACAACAATAAGGGTTGCCCCTTTTTCCTTAGATCTACTTTTATGAATTAAATGGGTCATAGACTTTCCCCCATCGCGTTGCGTAGAGCAATTGTTAAGTTATAAGTGCGGCGTAAGAATCGAGTTGTATTATCAGAAGCATGCACGGTTTGATCTAACATAAAAAAAGATTGCTCAGGATCTATTGCTTTGCTTTGGGCATTATTAGTAGAGCGCGCTAATACAGACATTTGTATTGAAAGAATTCGTGGCGGCATCACAGATGGTGTGGCATCTCGGGCAGCCTGTGCAGCAGCGCGATATTGGGGAATGGTATAATAAGCAAAATTGCCAGCCGCATTTTTTGCACCAAACAGCACATGGAAATGGTCAATACGCGGCAATACAATTTGACCAGCGTCGCCTAACCCAGCAACAGTGGTCGGTTGAGCTGTGGCTACAGCAGAGGGAGTATTTGCATCACATGCAAGTGCATAGTCTTGCTGGGAACTACCATTGCTATCCAGACGTAAAAAATAACGCTCTACAATTAAATCACCTGCAAGTACATTTATACCTTCACAATTGGTCATATTCGTAGGTGCAATAAATTGGATAGTCAGCTGATCACTTTGCACAGCAGCATTTGAACTGTTCTGTATATTTGAAAGACCTTTCCAGTGATTACTCACAGTACTCACCGTATCCCCTGCACCACGACTAAGTAATGTGTCAGCAATATAAGTATTTGTTCCAACGTTAGGGACAAAATTAACATTGTTGTTATTGGTTGCAGTTGAACCAGTTAATACAACACCGCCCCAAGGGGTCGTATCAGTTAATATTGGGTTGGTTATATTTCCATAATTTAGAAGGCGTATATCACGGGCAATATACTCCAAACCAAAAATACCGCTATCTTGTATTTCAGCATTTGCTTTTTGTAGACGACTTGATAGAAGTCCACCAATAAATAATTGAGTCGCCGCGGCCACCAAAATTAGACCTAAAGCCAATGCAACCATCAGCTCAATTAATGTAAAGCCTCGTTGTTTCCATAATACAAATGAGTGAGCCATTAATATGCCTCCATCATTAAACAGTTCGAATTATTGACATAAACGCCATTTGTACTCATACAACTCGACACATCCGCGCTCGTGACTCCCTCATTTGTTGTAATTACCGGAGAGGTTTTTCCCCAAAAAACAAAAAGACATTGCCTCTGCTGGGCCATCGTGCTTGTAACCCCTGGGCAATTTGTCATTGTAATTTTCATGCCAAGTTGATCAGCATTTCTTGCTGCTTGATATGCATCAAATTGGGCAAGCTGAGAAGGTGTACAAGCTGCATTGAAACACAACGTAGGAGCTGCGGTGGTAGATGAATAATTGCTATAACTACGGACAAATGCGGGATACTGACTAGCTTGAGAACTATTTACGCGAATGTTTTCTGCTAATCCTCTCATGATCATAATCGCTTGAGATTTGCTTAATGCCTCTGAGGAAGCATCCATAGCCCGAACTTGCAAGGCAACATATCCTAAAACCCCTATCGCAATTAAAATTAAGGCAACCAACACTTCTAATAAACCCACCCCAACTTGAGCTTTTCGTTTAGAGCCCTGCATTAACATGTCTCCTCAGCTTTAAAAATTAATGTGCCAAGCTTTGTTAAAATAAGAATTTTCTTTTTATTTATTTTTGAATTACAAATAGATAAAAGTGTATCTTGGGTGATATTGGTTATCACCCCATTCGCATTAAAAGTTAAAGTCGTCGCTGTTAATGAACTCTGCGTACCATCAGCAGCGATATTTTTAAGTTCAAGACTGTTATTGGAATCAGCTTTCCAATTCAAGGAAGTGGGAGTATTTAAAGCCGTTGAATTCAGATTGATAGAAACGTCTTGTCGACCAAGTATGGCTTGGCTCTTTGCTTCCGATAAAGTATTGATTAGATCTCGTTGGTTTCCATCTAGTCGTTTGCTTTCTAATAAATTCGACATAGATGGTGCAGCCATCAACGCAATAATAGCCATGACCGCAATCGTCACCATAAGCTCAACCAAGGTGAACCCATCTTGCGGAATAATTCCCCTCATCCCCATACCCCAAATAAACTTTAAAATTTTTTATTTATTAATTAAATTTTACTTCTTATGTTTACAAAACAAATACAAAGCAGATAAAGGGTATAAAAAAACAGATAACTGTCATATCAACAATTATCTGTTTAACTTTTTAAAATCAGTATGTTAAATACATCACACTTTACGCTTGAGTCACATGAATGCGTAATTCTTTAGGAAGACTAAAGGTTATGTTCTCTTCACGCCCATCTAATTCTTTCGGTGCTTGAGCACCCCAATCTTGTAAACGTTGAATCACTTGTTTAATCAAAATTTCTGGCGCAGAGGCACCAGCAGTAACACCAATTTTACAAGTCTCATTGAACCATGACTGCTCTAACTGATCAGCATTATCTACAAGGTAAGCGGCTTTACCCATACGCTCTGCAAGCTCACGTAATCGATTTGAGTTTGATGAGTTAGGTGAACCTACAACTAAAACCACATCACACTTTTCAGCTAAATCACGCACAGCATCTTGTCTGTTTTGAGTTGCGTAGCAAATATCATCTTTACGCGGACCCTGAATATGTGGAAATTTTGCACGCAAAGCATCAATAACTTTAGCTGTATCATCAATAGATAGCGTTGTTTGTGTTACGAAAGCAAGTTTCTCAGGATGTCGTACGGTAAGTGCAGCGACATCTTCTTCATCTTCAACCAGATAAATATCACCGCCTTTTAATTTGTCATATTGCCCCATTGTGCCTTCGACTTCTGGGTGCCCTTCATGACCAATTAAAATAGCTTCAGTACCTTCACGCGCATATTTAGTCACTTCAATATGAACTTTAGTCACTAAAGGACAAGTCGCATCGAAAACTTTTAAGCCTCTGCGTTCAGCTTCTTGTTGAACTGCTTTTGAAACACCGTGCGCACTAAAAATTACAATTGAATCATCTGGAACCTGATCTAGTTCATCAACAAAAACGGCTCCTCTTTGACGCAAGTCATCTACCACAAATTTATTGTGTACAACTTCATGACGTACATAAATAGGAGGATTGAAACATTCTAAAGCCCGATTGACGATTGCTATGGCTCGATCAACACCGGCACAAAAACCACGCGGATTAGCTAACACAATTTCCATAACAGCCTCAAAATTAATAAAACAGGGGAATTTCTCTTGAATATTTGCAATTAAAACTATTCAGTTTAAACGCACGGTACACTACAATAGCGAAGATATTTTATCATATCAGGAAAAATATCATGTCGGGTCTATTGTTTGTCGTTTCTGCTGCATCAGGAACGGGCAAAACATCTTTGGTAAAAGCCCTGCTTGACCGTGTGAGCAATTTACATGTTTCAGTCTCGCATACAACCCGAGGTCAACGTCCCGGTGAGTTAGATGGTGTTCACTATCACTTCACTACAAAAGATGAATTTCTAGACCAAGTCAACCATGATGGCTTTATCGAATACGCTGAAGTATTTGGTAACTACTATGGCACTTCTCAAGCTACGGTAAAACAACAGTTAGCTCAAGGACACGATGTCTTACTTGAAATTGATTGGCAAGGTGCAGAACAAGTCCGCAAGCTTTTCCCTGAATCCAAGCAAATATTTATTTTACCTCCAACTCAATTTGATCTACGTCAGCGTTTATCTAATCGCGGCACTGACTCAGTTGAAGTCATTGAGCATCGTTTAAGCTGTGCAGTAGAAGATATGCAGCACTACACGAACTTTGATTACATCATTATTAATGATGATTTTAATAAAGCCTTACATGAGCTTGAAGCTGTGATTACAGCGAACCGTTTGGTGCTATCTCAGCAAGCAAAACGTCATCAAACTTTAATTCAGGACTTGATTACTCCTCAACCAAAACAGGAATAACTTGAGTCTAGATCGAAAGCCTTTTATACTATTTAGTCTGTTCAAATTCACCATTCCAAAACGAGAACTTTTATGGCACGCGTCACCGTTGAAGATTGTTTAGATCATGTAGACAACCGTTTTGAGCTTGTGCTCGTTGCAAGTAAACGTGCTCGTCAATTGGCACGTCAAGGCATGGAGCCAACTGTAGAATGGGATAACGACAAACCGACTGTAGTTTCTTTGCGCGAAATCGCGGCTGGGCACGTTACGAAAGAAATTCTTAAACAACGTGAGCAAGATTACCAAACTTCTAGTCTTGATCTTGCCCTTTCTACAAACAGCTTGAATTTAGAAGGTTTTTCTTTCTAATTCACCCTGTTTCATAAAAAAACCATCGTTTTTCTGCGATGGTTTTTTATTTGGCTTTGTCCCATATTTAAACATATTGAGAAAAGCAATTATTTTCATTGAAAAAAAAATACACTTTTTCAAATGAAAAAATTGACAAGTTCCGCAATATGCTTTTCATTAAGAAGCAGATAGATTTAGTTTTTCAGCAATAGGAAAAAGGGTGATTTATGCCAGGCGAAGAGGTCAGCCAAGCCAAGCAACAGCTCAAATTAATTATCGACCCTTACTTATCGGTAAGCGAAGTCGAAAAAGTGCTTGCTGCCTGCGATTTTGCCGATCTAGCGCACACTGGCATTACGCGTAAAAGTGGCGAACCCTATATTCTGCATCCGATTGCTGTAAGCTGTATTCTTGCAAACATGCGTTTAGATGCTGAAACTTTAATGGCAGCACTTTTGCATGATGTTATTGAAGATACTCAATATACAAAAGAAGATATTATTGAGAAGTTTGGCCTAACCGTTGCAGAGCTAGTAGATGGTGTAACCAAACTTAGCCAATCAAGCGATAAAGAATATAATAAGGCAGCTTCATTCCGAAAAATTTTGCAAGCGACCCTACAAGATCCGCGTGTCATCATTATTAAATTAGCAGATCGCTATCATAATATGACAACTCTAGGTGCTTTACGCCCAGATAAACGAGCCCGTATCGCTCAAGAAACTTTTGATATATTTGTACCGATGGCAAGATTAGTCGGCATGAATGAAATGGGCGATAATCTAGAGAATCTCTGCTATCAAAACCTTGACCTTGATATGTTTGATAACGTTCAGAATGCTCTGCTACAGACAAAGCCAGAACGCTGTAAATATCAAAGTATTTGGGAACAAAACCTCGCTGAACTTCTGCATAATTATCATATTCAAGGCCGTATTAAAAAGAAAAATAACAATATCGAATTATTACGCCATTTCGTTAAAAACGAGATGGATCTCCAAGAGCTTACCCATAGTCATGCTTTTGAAATTGTTCTACAAAGCATTGCCGACTGTGACCGCCTAGAAGAAGCATTAAGAGAAAATTTTCAGGTTATCCAGTACCAAGACCATATTCGTCGCCCACTACCTGGCGGTAATCAGTCTTTACTGATAAAGCTTAAAGGCGAAAAAACAACACTATCTCTTACCATTCAAACCGAGCTCATGCGTAAAGCTGCCCGTTTTGGGGTAGTGTTAGGTGAAAATGCGCCGCAAACTTGCCGCTCTGCCATTCAGGCTTCAATGCAGAACTTAAATACATTGATTGACGGTGAATGTGCTAAAACAACTTTTAATGATTTACTTGATTATCTACATCAAGAAAAAATCTGGGTATATACACCACATGGTCAACTGCATGAGCTACCGCAAGGCGCTACCGTAGTTGATTTTGCTTATTCAGCAAGCTTATTTTTAGGTAACCATGCGGTTGGTGCAAAAGTCGATGGAGAGATTAAACCACTCTCTACACCATTAGTTAGCGGTCAGGTTATCGAGATTATTACGGATGTTTTGGCAACACCAAACCCAGACTGGCTAAGCTTTATTAATACGCAAAAAGCACGTCGTGCATTACAGCATGTACTAAAAGATCAAGATATCGAAGAACAACGTCTAGTTGGTGCACAAGCCCTTTCTCGTGCACTGAAACTCTTTAATCGTTCAATCAATGATCTTTCTGAAGCTGATTGGCTAGATCTATTGCAATGGCGTCACATTGATAATAAAAATACATTGTTTGAACAAATTGCGGTTGGTGATTTACTACCTCAGCTTGTAGCAAACCACCTGTTTGCTCATGATAAACATCCGCAAGTAGAAAACTCAGATCGACTTATTCAAAGTACTGAAGGGGTCGACGTTAAATATGCACACTGTTGCAATCCAATTTTAGGCGATCCAATTCAAGGACATTTAACACGTCGAGGGTTAATTGTGCATCGAATTCGCTGTCATAATTTACTACATGAGCAACATTTACATCCTGAAAATATCATGCCGCTTCAATGGAAAGCAGATGATGTAGATGATGTCCGTTTTACAGCGTACCTTGCTATTTATATGGCGATGAATGATGAACAAGTATCAGACCTGATCTATCAATGTCGTAAAAATAACGCTGGTGTAGAGATGGTTCACTCAAATGAGCAAAGAACATTTGTGAATATTGTAGTGAATAACCGTAAGCACATTGCAAAAGTCATTCGTGATTTACGCATGCACTATGGTTTCCCACGGATTGAACGTTTAGACGCTCCTGCTCCGCAAATGGAAATTTCAAAAGTAAGCTAAATTTCTATAGAGACAATTGACTAGATTTATGTTTCCTTAACAAAATCAAACTTTCCAAATTCACTTAATCAATTAAATCGATGATACTTTTGTCCAAAGCTATCATCGATTATGATGGAAATAGATTTAATCAAGGAGAACCAAATGTCCCGCCAAGTCATTCATACTGAAAATGCCCCTGCTGCTATCGGCACATACTCTCAAGCTATTTTAGTAGACAATACGCTATATCTTTCAGGGCAAATTGGTTTAGACCCATACAGTATGGAACTTGTAGAAGGTATCGAAGCTCAAATTCGCCGTGTATTTGATAATTTAAAAGCAGTTTGTGAAGCTGCTGGTGGTTCACTTGCAGATATTGCTAAGCTCAATATTTTTTTAACTGATCTATCAAATTTCCAACTCGTAAACCAAATTATGGGTGAATATTTTGCTCAGCCCTACCCTGCACGTGCAGCTCTTGGTGTAGCAAGCTTGCCAAAAGGCGCATTAGTAGAAATGGACGGAATTGTAATTATTAATCAATAAGATATAAAAATTAAAATATCTAAATTTCACTATTTAGTTTTTTAAAACACGAACCACCTTGGCATAAAAATCTAAATACTTCTTGGATTTCCGCTTAGGTGGTCTTTTTTTATTCAAAATCCCAATAATGATAAATGAGATTTTAAATGAATTTCATTGACAAACGATAATAATTATCAATAATATCAATTATCGCATTTATATTTGGGGATCACTCCCATGTACGTTTGCTTGTGTCGTGGCATTACCGATCAGGATATTAAAGACGCTATTGAAAATGGCGCTGAAAGCTATCGTGAAATTCGCGACTTGCTTGATCTTGGTACATGCTGTGGACGCTGTGCACCAGAAGCTCGCGCTATCATTAGCGAAGAATTAGCAGAAATCGCTGCTCGCATTTCTGTAGCTGCATAATAAAAATTAATATTTAACAAAATTTATTGACTCCTCCACCGCTTTTTGCGGAACCTTTATAGTTCCTCATTCAAGCGGTTTTTTTTGGCTTGAAAACCTCCTTTCTAATATTGTGTTGTTTTTGATTGCGATTTTCATTTGCTGTTCCATAAATTACTCGCCATCTCCGTGATTGTTCACTAAAATGGATTTATAGATTGTCTTAATTAAGTTTGAGGCAGAAATTGTTTTGGAGTAGCTACAATGAAAGGCAATCGTGATGTCATTAATCAGCTTAACCAAGTGCTGTATCATCATTTAACTGCAATTAATCAATACTTTTTACATTCACGCATGTTTAATGACTGGGGAATTGAGCAGCTTGGCTCTGCTGAATATAAAGAATCAATTCGTCAAATGAAGCATGCAGATAAAATCATTGAACGTATTTTATTTTTAGAAGGACTACCTAACCTTCAACATTTAGGTAAGCTTTATATTGGTCAACACACAGAAGAAGTTCTGCACTGTGACATTCGTAAAGTAAAAGAAAATATAGAAGCAATTCAAAAAGCGGTTGCTTTAGCTGAAACAGAGCAAGATTATGTCACTCGTGACCTTGTTCAAGAAATTCTAGAAAAAGAAGAAGAATACTGGGACTGGCTAGATACTCAAATTGATCTTATTGGCAATGTTGGTATTGAAAATTATATCCAGAGCCAAATGTAATTTCTCATAAAAAAATCCCCTTATACTTAAGGGGATTTTTTATTACTTCTCTTTTAGTAATTCCGATAGCGTTATTTTTTGCTTATAAAGATGTTGCAAAATAAATATTTGCTGCTGTGCCTGTTCTACTTTCCCGTTGTAAGCGAGCAATTTTGCGTATTTACGTAAGTTATATGGAGTAGGCTTATTCTTTATAAAATTTTCCCATTCAACCAAATCACCTTCAGATAAAATATTTTGGGGATTAAGTTCTATCCAACTTAAACGCTGCTCAAACTGTGTTAAAACAAAAATTTTACCACTTCCCATAAATTCAGCGTTTGGACGCTTATTATTAAAAAGCAAATTACTATTCAGAACATAGACATTGTAATCACGTAGAATTGCAATAATAAGCAATAAACTTACAACCCATGATAAGCGAAAAAGATGTTTGTTGAGGATAATTCCCTTAAGTACAGTAGTTTGTGCTTGCACAATACCCAGTAGGAATCCACAAGTAAGTAAGAAATAAGCATAGCGCTGTGGAAACTCTAACATGGCATGAATAAGCACTGTACAGACCATCATAATCGCTATAATCGAGATCGTATTTTTAGCCTGTTGATTTAACCAAATAAACCAGCAAGCAAAGTAGGTAATGATTACAGTACCCAAGGGAATACCATTCCAGATAATTAAATCAAGCAGTACATTATGTGCACTGGTAGTCCACTCTCCTGTTGGGAAAGCATGGTAAACTGTCATTTGTGCCACACTGGTTTGATTCCAACCATAACCTAACCAAGGGTGCTGCTGTACAGCAAGCAACATTTGTGACCAGATATTAAAACGCAAATACCCAGAGCTTGCTCTTTCAACCAAACCACTTGCTTCGGTTACATCAGTACTTGACCATGCTTCAATTAAATTAGTAGCAAATGGTAGAATTACACCAGCCATTACGAAAAAACCGATGCACCACAAAAAACCTTGAAAAACTCCAAATCTTTTTTGTTTCCCAAATTGTTTAACTATCCAATAGATGAATAAAAATGGAAAAACGATCCATGATGTTCGTGACTGACTCAAGGCGATCGTAAACAGAATAATGAGGGCTGAAGGCAGGAGTAACCAGACGGTTGCCTTATTTTTTTCATATAGATACAAACATCCTAATAACCCAATAATTAGGAATGTTGCCATGTTGTTGGGTTGACCAAAATTTCCGTAAGGACGGTTACCAATCAGATGAAGGGTATAAATTAAATGTGATTCAATATTCAACCATTGAAAAATTGCTATAAGACTAGTTAATAGCGATGTAATAATTACTAATAAGCTAAAACCTGAAAAAATTTGATCTCTCTTTTTTTGATCTAAAGATAGGTTGTAGCCAGCCAAGACCATAAACCAAAAACCTAATAAGTAAAATGTACTTAATAAAGCCGTACTTAAATCAAAAACTAAACCAAAGCCCCACTGCACAATAGGAATTAAAGTAAATGGTAGCAACAATATCTGTGCTCTAGGAATTTTAATATTTTGTTGAAGTAAAGCAATTAATACACATAGCCCAGCCCCAAAAGTACTGACTTCACTTGAGAACATGACCCACGGGCTGTAGTGAAATGGAGACAACCATGCAAAACCCAACAGGATTGCAGCGAAGAACAGAAAGAATACTTGCATAGTGAGAGGCTAGAGACCAAAACTTGTGAGAATTATACATGGAAGTCTAAAAAAGAATGTATGAAGTCTAAATGAAAAGACCTTAATAAAATTTAGTATAAAAAATTAAGGAATGTGTGAAGCTGGTATCAAGTGCTGTGTACTACCATACTCCCAAAAATTTGGTGCCATCCGTCCGACATAACTCGTACACCCCCAGCAAGTTAAATCTTGTCCTAAGTACATAATCGTAATGTATAAAAATAAAGCTCCCCATAAACCAATTAATAGTTTCATCAGTCTATAAGGAGATTTCAAATATTCTTTAGACTGCTCCGACTGAGAAAAAGCAAATGCTAAAAATAATATACAGGCTATTTGTGAAGCGGGATAAACCATACTTCCTGAGAACATCGCATCAACTAAAATTGCAATTAAGCCAGCTTTCGTAATAGGTAAAGCATCCTTATCTCGAAACAACTTAACAACTTGATATATCATCCAAACTAAAAAAATACATCCAACTATTCCCCATTCAAAAATTAACCTTAAATATAAATTATGCATGTGATGTCCATATTTATATTGGATTTCTGAGAGATATCCTCCCCCAACTCCAAACCATGGCTTTTCTTTCCATTGCTCAAAAACGAAACTCCACATCTCTGTACGCATGGATGTCCCTACTCTCATTACGGTCATGGTATTTTTATCAGCGAAATAAATCGTAGTTTTATAAACTAAAAAAGCAAAAAAAATGTAAATACAGCTTTGCAAAATGAGCTTTCGATTTTCTCGAGAGTAGATAACGAAAACTAACAATCCTGTCGCTACAGCAAGTAAGGCGGATCTGGCTCCATCAAAAAACCATGCTAAAGCAAAAAAGAAACTAGCAAATGGATAAAAGTAATGAAAATAAGGGTAGTTTTTATTTTTTAAAAAAATTAGAAAAAAGAATATAGGTACGATAACACTGTCATAAATTCGGATCGTGCCAGAGTTAAATTGCCAGTCAAACCATTGTTTGTAGAAAATAAAATTAGTAATAGAAACAAAAATAAATAAACAAGGAATAAATGCTGAAAAAACGACTAATGCTAAGCTATGTTCTATATTTTTTACATTCTTTAAATCATATGCTAAAGCAGAAAATATAAATAGTAATGCTATCGCAGACCAAAGTTCTTGAAATTGAAAAATGCTATAAGTTGTTATCTGTATAGCAGTTAATACACCAATCAGAAAAAAAGTAATTTGAGTGGAAATTGAATATTCTATTTTTTTTGTAAAAATCAAAATTAACAAAGCACATAGTGCCAATGGAAAATGTAATAAACGAAGTTCATCATATTGGAAAACTGACCAGCCAATTTGATAACCTAATAATGCTGTAATAAGATAAGTTACTATTAAAAGAAATAGAATATTTTTTTTTAACATATTTATTTTCTTTAATAAAAAAGAGAGGTTAAAACCTCCCTTTTTTATTATTTAACTATTAAGAAGCACCACATGATTTAGGACGTAAGTTTTCAGCTACATCTGTCTTACAGCGCCAAGCACCTGTCGTACCATTTGTAGCATTATCCGCATCACGGATCCATTCAATTTTCTTACCATTAATTTGTGATGTACCCTTCAGTGTACAAGTAATATTACTTGCACCATTAGTTCCAATATTCGCTGTAACAGCACAAGCATTCGTAGATGCTTGTAAGCCTAAAGTTGTTACATCGGTTAATGCAGCGGTTAAACCTTCTGCCAATTTAGTTTCTGCATTTGTTTTACCAGCTGTAATATCAGCCAAGCCAGTACTTACTTGTGACTTAGCGATATAGTTTTGATATGCAGGAATCGCGATTGCTGCCAAAATACCAATAATGGCAACCACGATCATAAGCTCAATTAATGTAAAACCTTTTTGTGCATTCATAGCCTTTTCCCCAAAGATTGTATGTATGTTTTTATATAAGCTTTTTCAGCTATCAACTATATTGCAGCATCCATGCCAACTTTTATTTTAATTAAAAAACAAATACTTATATCAGACCCCATTATTCTTAAATATTAAATCGGTGTAAGTAATTGACAAAAATTGTCATATAACTTTTTATAAAAACACTTCACGTATTAAAAAAAATAAAATACACAATTCAAAGTTTATATTTATTTATGTGAACAAAATCTCTTTAGAAATAAATAAGTAGGTGACATTTTTTGTCAGTCATCTTTAAAAGTAAAAATTATGAAACTTAACTAATGTAGGAATGCGACAAGGCAAATCAATTAAGAATAATCGGAGTATTTTCTAATTCATTGGATTGATCAGGCATGTTTTCGTCATAAAACCGTGACATCACCTCTCCAATTTGTTGTACGCCCATCACTACAGCTTGTTGATATTTTTTTTGTTTAAGCTTTTGTACCATTGCTTCACAAATCTGTTGCCAGACTTGATCGTTAGTCGCATTTCTAATACCACGATCAAATATAATTTCTACTGTTCGCTCACATAAATTTAGGTATAACAATACACCACTATTTAATGCAGTATCCCAAACACCTAATTCTGCAAATAATTGCTGTGCTCTTAAACGCGTATTTTGTCTGTAGGCT
Organism: Acinetobacter sp. V104_13; assembly: GCF_031798995.1. NCBI lineage: Bacteria > Pseudomonadati > Pseudomonadota > Gammaproteobacteria > Moraxellales > Moraxellaceae > Acinetobacter > Acinetobacter sp. V104_13. The sequence continues at coordinate 133,548 of NZ_JAVQNP010000023.1, forward strand.
TGTGATACTGGAATATGGCCTTCAATTACAACCTGTATTTCTCCAACATGGCCATGTTCTGCCTGTTGTACAGCATCGGCAATAGCTTGCTTATCTTGTTTTGAAAAATAACGATTACTAGCAGGTAAATAGCATAGATGTTTAAACCAACGTTTTATGCTTGGCTCTACAGATTCCTCAATTTTTGGTTGAGTAATAATTTGTGTTGTTTCTGATGTTGTTACCATGAGCCTGAAGCACCTCCACCGCCAAAACGGCCTCCGCCGCCACCATAGCCTCCGCCACCTCCGCCGAAGCCTCCTCCACGTCCACCGCCACCAGAACCACTCAGAATGGCCTGTAAAATAAATTGGGCAATTGATGTAATGAGTAAAAAGAAAATACCAAAACCAAGTAGTAAGCTAGTGACTAGCCCTGCTCCATTTACGAATCCTACTACTGCAGCAGCAACACCAGCTGTAGATGCACTAAGCGGACGACCGACAATAAATGAACCCACAATTCCAGCAACAAGAATAAATAAAGCCATTGTCAGCGTTGTCTGCTTGGCTTGCTGTTCTTCTGCAGCTTGATGCTGACGTTCTTTTAAATCTTGAGCAGCTTGCTGTGCTACTTCTGGGTCAAGATTTAAAATTCTTCCGATTTCATCGATACCTGCACTCAAACCTTGTGCATATTGGGCTTGTTTAAAATAAGGTGTAATTTGGTTTCGAATGATCCGACTTGCCACAATATCTGGCAACACACCTTCTAGGCCATAACCAGTTAGTATTTGTATACGGCGGTCATTTACAGCGACTGCAATGAGTAATCCATTATCACGTTTAGATGATCCCAATTGCCACTTTTCACCAACACGTAACGCATAATCAAAGATATCTTCTTGGCCAGTGGTAGGAACAATCACAATACCAATCTGCGCTTTGCCTTGTTGGTATAAACTTAGAATTTTTTGATTAAGTTGCTGCTTCTCAGCCTCGCTTAAGATATTGGCTTGATCAATAACAGGCTGGTTTAAAGTTGGCAAACCACGAATTGATTCCCCATCAGCCATATCATTAGTAAATTGGACTTGAGGAGCAGGACTTGAAGCAGCTTGCCCCTCTATTTTAGTTGCAGCAGCTTGAGTTTGTTGCTTTTGAACAATTTTGCCAGCAACTATTGCGTCTCCCTCATCGGTAGCAGTTGCAATATTAGTTTCACTCCATGCCGTATTCTGAAAAAGAACACCACAACAAAGCAAAATTAAGGTCGAAATAAAGACCTTAATTTGCTTTGATTGAAGCAATAGAGTATTTCTCATACGGCACTCCTTTGATTTGTAAAATTAATCAAAAGAAACTTTTGGAGCCTGTTGTGCAGATGCTTCTGCAGAGAAATTGGCTTTTGGATGCATACCAATTACTTTTGCTGTTACTGCCTGAGGGAACTGACGCACATATGAGTTATAGTCTTGTACTGTTGTAATATAACGATTACGCGCAACAGCAATACGGTTTTCAGTACCTTCAAGCTGAACTTGTAGTTCTTGGAATTGAGTATTGGCTTTCAAATCTGGGTAATTTTCCGAAACAGCAATGAGTCGAGATAACGCCCCTGTTAATTGACTTTGAGCCTGTTGATATTTTTCAAGTAAAGCTGGGTCTTCTAAAACTTCTTTATCAACTTTTAAACCTGCCACATTAGAACGTGCCTGTGTCACTTCAGTTAATACTTGCTCTTCGTGCTTAGCATAGCCTTTAACGACGTTCACAAGATTTGGTACCAAATCTGAACGACGTTGATATTGGTTCTGTACTTCAGACCACGCTGCTGTTACAGCCTCATCTTTTACTTGTAGAGTGTTATAGCCACATCCCGAAAACAGTAAGGTACTGGCAAGTGTTGTTGCGATCGCAAATTGTTTCAACGTTTTCATCGTCACATTATCCTCAAGTTTTTCTTTATATTTTTAACCTCTTTACCTGATTGTATGATGAATTAGGCATTATTGTGTTGCTTTTATTTTATTGATTTTAAAAAACCGGACTTTTAAATCCGGTTATCTATTAGCTCAATCGCTGATCTTTTTCTTGCTCAAAACTTGCCATTTGATATTCTTCTGCTAAAGAACTTTTCCAATAATTAACCATCCTGCCATAATCTTTTTGACTCGGATGAAAGTCTTTTTTGTAATATGCGAAGTATTCAGGCATTAACTGAACAAGCATCTTAATCAGCAAATATAATCCAAATAAATTACCCCCAATTTTAGGTACGCTATTCCATTTATCTTGCCAAAATAAACGAGTTGTCCCATAAAAAGCGAGACTCGCAAATCCAGTAGTGACGCTACGCATGAGTAAGCGACGGATACGATCATCACCATATATATGTTGATAAACATCAAATGCAACCGAACGGTGTTCAATTTCTTCAATCGCATGCCATACCCAAAGTTTTAGCGCATCTTCATCTAGGGTTTTTAATAACTCTGGATGTTGTAAAACATATCCCCCAAGTAAAGCAGTGAAATGTTCAAATGCACAGGTGAGTGCCAATTGCAGCTTAGGTGGAATTGTTCTTAAATATTTATCGCGCTCATTTAGCCAATTTTGAAAACTGTCCAGATTATAATCATCCGTTCGCCAAGCTTCATTAAACTCACTATGAGCTTTGGAATGCATGGCCTCTTGTCCAATGAAAGCCGCAATTTGTGCTTGTAGCTGAGGATCTGAGACTTTATCACGCACATTACGGACGCTATTTACAAAAAACTGCTCTCCTACAGGAAATGTTGATGAGAGTGCAGTTAAAAAATGCGACATGAGGGGTGAATTTGCAAAATAGTGCCGCTTAATCGCCTTTGGATTAAATTCAAGACGACGCACTGTAATACCCAACGCTTTTCGACGATTTAAATATGATTTTTCTGCCGTCATACCTGCGATGTTCATATTCAACACCTACTGTATTGAAGAAGGAAGTTTCGAGTATGTCGCGAGCTTAAAAAGCTAAAAAGGGCAAAAAAGCTTATTATATTTGCCAAAAACATCAAAGTGACTAATGGTAGACAATAAAAAAGCCTACTTGTAGTAGGCTTTTTTGAGTATTTTAACAAATGTCTTTATTAAACACCAAGATAATCCAAAATGCCTTCAGCAGCTTGACGACCTTCCCAAATAGCAGTCACAACAAGGTCTGAGCCACGTACCATATCACCACCAGCAAAGATTTTCGGGTTTGATGTCTGGAATTTGAATTCTTGCTTTTCAGCTGCGACAACACGGCCTGAACCATCAAGATTAATATTCACATTACCAAACCAGTCTGCTGGGCTTGGGCGGAAACCGAAAGCAAGTAAAACTGCATCAGCTGGTAATACTTCTTCAGAACCCGGAATTGGCTCAGGGCTACGACGGCCACGACTATCTGGTTCACCCATTTGTGTCGTTACCACTTTTACGCCTGTCACTTTGCCATTTTCCCCAACGATTTCGATTGGTTGACGATTGAATAGGAATTTTACACCCTCTTCATAGGCATTTTTTACTTCACGTGCAGAACCCGGCATATTGCTTTCATCACGACGGTATGCACAAGTTACATCGTGAGCACCTTGGCGCAATGAAGTACGGTTACAGTCCATAGCGGTATCACCACCACCTAGAACAATCACTTTTTTACCATCTAAGCTGATGTATTCACTTGGATCTTTTTCCCAACCTTGGCAACGGTTCACGTTAGAGATTAAGAAATCAAGTGCATCATAAACACCATCAAGATCTTCACCTGGGAAGCCACCCTTCATATAGGTGTAAGTTCCCATACCCATGAATACCGCATCATATTCTACAAGTAATTCATCAATCGTGATGTCTTTACCAATTTCAGTATTTAAACGGAATTCGATGCCCATACCCGTGAAGATTTCACGACGGCGTTTCATTACGTCCTTTTCCATTTTAAATTCTGGAATACCGAATGTAAGTAAGCCACCAATTTCAGGACGCTTATCAAATACAACTGGTTTAACACCACCGCGAGCTAGAATATCCGCACAGCCTAAACCAGCAGGACCAGCACCAATAATTGCAACTTTTTTGTCAGTCCATTTTACGCCTGACATATCTGGACGCCAGCCTAAAGCAAAAGCTGTGTCATTGATATATTTCTCAGCATTACCAATGGTTACTGCACCAAAACCATCATTTAAGGTACAAGCACCTTCACACAAACGGTCTTGTGGGCATACGCGACCACATACCTCAGGTAGTGTGTTGGTTTGATGACAAAGCTCAGCAGCTTGGAAAATTTGGCCTTCAGCGATCAGTTTTAACCAGTTTGGAATGTAGTTATGTACAGGACATTTCCATTCGCAATATGGGTTACCACAGCCTAAACAACGGTGAGTCTGATTAGTGACAGTTTCCGATGTAAAAGGCTTATAAATTTCCACAAATTCTGCTTTGCGGACAGTAATATCTTTTTTCTCTGGATCTTGGCGTGGTACATCCAGAAATTGAAAGTCATTATTTAGGCGTTCTGCCATGTCTCTCTCCGTGGGTAGGCGCGGATTTCCTTGTTGCCCGCACCTGCCTATGTCTTTGCAGTCGTGGAATTATTGTGGGTCAGCTTGTGTTGTTTTCAAAAGCGTTTGCAAGTTAGCAGCTTTTGGTTTCACAAGCCAGAATTTACGGCTGTAGAAATCGAACTCATTGCGGATTTTATAAGCCCAAGCACTACCAGTTTCTTTGATATGCTCATCGATAATACGCAACAAGAACTCTTTATGATCTTCCATAGATTCTGTTGAAATACGATTTAAATCGATCAATTCGTGGTTGTAGTAATCTACGAAGTCATTATCGAGGTCAAGTACATAAGCAAAACCACCAGTCATGCCCGCACCAAAGTTATGGCCTACTTTACCAAGTACAGTCACAACACCACCTGTCATATATTCACAGCAGTGATCACCCGCACCTTCGATTACAGCAAATGCGCCAGAGTTACGAACTGCAAAACGCTCACCCGCTGTACCTGCTGCAAAAAGCTTACCGCCAGTTGCACCATACAAACAGGTATTACCAATAATTGCTGTGTTTTGTGTTTGGAAAGGTGAACCTTGTGGTGGGAAAATCGAAATACGACCACCCGCCATACCTTTACCTACATAGTCGTTTGCATCACCTTCAAGACGGATGTGTAAACCACCAGCATTCCAAACACCAAGCGACTGACCAGCTGTACCAGTTAAGTTCATTACAACTGGATGAGCTTCCATACCCAAGTTGCCGTAGCGACGAGCAATTTCACCCGAAACACGAGCACCGATTGAGCGGTCACAGTTCACGACGTTGAAGTTGAACTGACCACCAGCGCTTGACTCAATTGCAGGAAGCATTTCAGCGACCATTCTCTCAGCCAATACACCTTTATCAAATGGTGCATTACCTTCTACTTGACAGTATTGTGCTTTACCTTCAGCAGAAGGATGAGAAGTTAACAGAGCACTTAAATCAAGGTGAGCATGTTTTTCAGTCTCGCCCGGTAATACTTCAAGCAAATCAACACGACCAATCAAGTCTTTCAATGAAGAAACACCTAGTGCAGCCAACCATTCACGAGTTTCTTCCGCAATAAAGTGGAAGAAGTTGATGAGCATTTCTGGCTCGCCAATGTAGTGCTCTTGACGTAAATGATCTTGTTGAGTTGCAACGCCGGTTGCACAGTTATTTAAGTGACAAATACGGAGGTATTTACAACCTAAAGCGATCATTGGTGTTGAACCAAAGCCGAAACTTTCAGCACCTAAAATTGCTGCCTTGATTACATCAAGACCAGTTTTTAAACCACCATCAGTTTGTACACGTACTTTTCCACGTAAGTCGTTTACACGAAGTGCTTGATGCGCCTCGCTAAGACCCAATTCCCATGGAGAACCTGCATGGTGAATTGAAGAAAGTGGAGATGCTGCGGTACCACCGTCATAACCAGAAATGGTAATGAAGTCCGCATATGCTTTAGCAACACCTGCTGCAATTGTTCCTACACCCGGCTCAGATACCAATTTTACAGATACCATTGCTTTCGGGTTAACTTGCTTCAAGTCAAAAATTAACTGAGACAAATCTTCAATTGAGTAAATGTCGTGGTGTGGTGGAGGTGAAATTAGCGTTACACCTGGTACTGAGTAACGTAAACGTGCGATTAAGCCATTTACTTTACCACCCGGTAACTGACCGCCCTCACCTGGTTTCGCACCCTGAGCAACTTTAATTTGCAATACTTCAGCAGAAGTTAGGTATGCAGGAGTTACACCAAAACGACCAGATGCGATCTGTTTGATTTTCGAGTTACGAATTGTGCCGTAACGAACAGGATCTTCACCGCCTTCACCAGAGTTTGAACGACCGCCAATCGTATTCATCGCGATTGCAATTGCTTCATGTGCTTCTGGAGAAAGAGCACCTAAAGACATACCTGCCGAATCAAAGCGAGGCAAGATATCTTCAACTGATTCAACTTGCTCAACTGGAATTGAGTTCGTTGTTTTTAACTTAAATAAGTCACGAATAGTCGCTACTGGGCGGTTATTCACCAGCTCAGCATATTCTTTAAAGTCTTCGTATTTACCAGAGCGAACGGCTTTGTGTAATGCGTTAATCACATCTGGGTTAAACGCATGGTACTCTTTATCAAATACGAATTTAAGTAAACCACCCTGATCAATTGGCTTACGATTTGACCAAGCTGTTGCTGCTAATTTTTTCTGGTCTTTTTCAAGATCAGTAAATGTTGCACCCTGAATACGACTTGGAACACCTAAGAAACACTGATCTACCACTTCTGATGATAAACCTACTGCTTCGAATAGCTGACCGCCACGATAAGAAGCAACTGTAGAGATACCCATTTTTGAAAGGACTTTTAATAAGCCTTTCTCAATACCTTTACGGAAGTTTGCTTGCGCATGAATTGGGTCACCTAAAAGCTCACCTTTAGCGATCAAATCATTGATCACGTCATATGCAAGATATGGGTAAACTGCGGTTGCACCAAAACCAAGTAATACCGCAAATTGATGCGGATCACGTGCAAAACCAGTTTCAACCATGATGTTTGCATCAGTACGCAGACCAGTTTTGATGAGGTAATGATGTACCGCACCTGTTGCAAGTGCTGCGTTTGCTGGCAGTAAACCTTGACGGATATTTTTATCTGTTAAAACAATTAAAGTTTTGCCATCACGAACCGCTTGCGCCGCTTCTTCACAGATACGCGTGATCGCAGCTTGTAACCCTTCTTCTTCGGCATAGTTTAAATTGATATCAACTGCTTCATAACCCGGACGCTCAATGCTACGGATTTGCTGCATTTTTGAATTTGACAATACAGGGCTAGAGATGATGATACGGTCAGCATGCTCAGGGCCTTGCTCAAATACATTCTGCTCACGACCCAAACAGGTTTCAAGCGACATTACAATTGACTCACGTAGCGGGTCAATTGGCGGGTTCGTAACTTGAGCGAACTGTTGACGGAAGTAATCTGTTACGTGGCGTACTTGACGAGACAATACAGCCATTGGCGTATCATCACCCATCGAACCAACAGCTTCTTGTCCACTTTCAGCGATTGGACGTAACAACTGGTCGCGTTCTTCAAATGTCACCATAAACATTTTTTGAGCCGCTTTTAAAGCGTCGCCAGTTAAGCCTTTATCGACTAATTGCTCTTCAAGTTCTGGGTTTGCATTTAAACGGATCGCATGATCACGCAACCACTCACGGTACGGACGCATGTTTTTCAAATGTGTACTAACATCTTTAGTATCAAGTACTTTGCCTGTTAAGGTATCAACTACCAAAATTTGGCCAGGACCTACACGACCTTTAGAAACTACGTCTTCAGGCTCATAACCCCAAACACCGATTTCAGATGCCAAAGTAATGTAATCATTTTTAGTAATTACCCAACGCGCAGGACGCAAGCCGTTACGGTCAAGCATACAGATTGCGTGACGACCATCTTGAATAACAAGACCTGCTGGGCCATCCCAAGCTTCCATATGTTTAGAGTTGAACTCATAGAATGCGCGTAAGTCTGCATCTAAAGTTTCTACGTTTTGCCAAGCTGGTGGTACGAGCATACGTAAGGCACGGAATAAATCCATACCACCACCAACTAAGATCTCAAGCATGTTATCTAAGCTTGAAGAGTCCGAACCCGTACGGTTAACGATTGGGTTAAGCTCAGTAAGACCTGGTAATAATGGGTTTTCAAATTTAGGAGTACGCGCCAACGCCCAGTTACGGTTTGCTGTAATTGTGTTGATTTCACCATTATGAGCAAGGTAACGGAATGGTTGAGCCAACGGCCAACGCGGTAATGTATTAGTAGAGAAGCGTTGGTGGAATACCACGATATGTGATTTTAAGCGCTCATCTGCTAAGTCTGTATAGAACTCAGCAATTGCAGCCGGCATCATCAAGCCTTTATAGCTGATTACTGTCGAACAAAGCGTAGTCACATAGAATGACGGATCATTTTGTAATTGTTGTTCTGCACGACGACGTGCCAAGAATAATTTACGGTTAAATTCAACTTCAGTTACGCCCATTGGACAGTTCACAATGACCTGTTCAAAAGCTGGTAAAGATTGAAGCGCAATTTCACCTAATGCATCGTTATTTGTAGGGACAACACGCCAAGCCAGTACACGTAGGCCATCTGACTCGATTTCTTTCGTTAAAATATTTTTAGAATGTTGCGCTAATGCCGGATCAGTATTTAAAAATACAGTACCCACAGCAAAAATTTCACTCAGTGTAATATCACTCAGTTTTTTTGCTTCATCACGGAAAAATTGCTTTGGCATCGCCAATAATAAGCCGCAACCATCTCCCGTCTTGCCATCTGCGGCAATACCACCACGGTGCGTCATGCAACTTAAACTGTGAATCGCGGTTTCAACTAGATGATGACTTGATTCACCCTTCATATGGGCAATCAGTCCAAAACCACAGTTATCCTTAAACTCATCAGGTTGATATAAACCTTGAGCGGGAGCTACAGTATTAGGCGATGGCATGTGCATAGCGTACCCTTCTTTCAATAAGGCTCTTTCGAGCGTCAAACAAACAACTTCTTTTTGCGATAGTGCCTACGGACGACAGTTAGCTCAATGTTTCACAAAAAAAATTTTTGGGCTGATAAGCCAATATACGCTGTTCCATTTTTACGTACACTGGTTTTTGCTAGAAAAATGTTTTGACTTATTTCGCACTCTTTTAAAGCAGTTCGACCCCTCGACTCTGCATAGAATTTACTCTTTAGAGCGCTAAAATAGTTTACAGCACATTAATAAGCACAAGAATAAAGCAAAAACTATGCCAATGTTATTTTTTACAATTAAGTATTTATAATTGTTGAAAATAGATCGATTTTATTCGCGTTATCATTTTAATAAATGACTAAATATGCACCACAGGTGATCAAAAAATATATATGCTTATTATTATTGCACCATATTTGTGCGATACATCCTTATAATTAATTCCCTCTTGTGCCCTCATTTGTTGCATTTTTTACTGAAGGTTCTGTTGTACGATTCTGTTGAGCCTTTTTAGCCACATCAACTGCCGAATTAGACTGATGTACATCCACAACATTCCCCTCAGCATCTCGACGAATAATGGTTGTACGAGTTGTAGAGTTTGTTGCTGGAGCCACCACTTTAGGTTGTGTAGCCACGCCGCCCCCTATGAGTAAGGACTCATCAATTTTAGGCAGAGCAGCTGGACGTAACCGCACTTCATAAGTTTGGCTAATACCACCCTTCATTTCATCCGCCCCTAAATCATTGACTAATGGCGCATAGGTCGAAAATTGTTGCGGTTGGGGTTTAATTGATTCAGGTAAATCAAGATTAAGTTGGGTTAACTGCTGAATTGCATCTTCAGAACGTTTAAATACACCATATGTCAAAACATATTGTTCAGATTGCTTATCTCCGCTTAAACGGAAGTAGATAAATTTATTTCGTTCTGGACGATTTTTTAAAAAGTTTTTAATAATATCTTCATCAGACGCACGGAAAAGCTCAAGCGTCCATTGTTTCTTGTTTTCATTAATAAATTTTGTACCGCGAAACTCTGCCTCATGCTGACCAGAAGCAACCGTACGAGTTGTTAAATCAAGAGGTCTAACTTCATCAGCTAAAGCCCCTAAATTAGCCGTTGTTGCTACCTTCTCTGGCTGAATTTGCACTGGCGCATCCGAATCAGCTGATTTTTCAACTTCAACCAGCTTTTTACTATCGGTCATTACCCAAAAAATAAAAGCGAGCAACAAGCAGACGATACCACCCACCAACCAGATATATTGTTGAACATTCTGCCAAAGTGTACGTGATACAGTCATGTGTTACCTTAATTTATTATCCGTGTTGATTTGCCAAAATAGCTTGTTTCATGAGTTCGACATCAAAGTCTTTAGTAATTACTGCTTGCCCAAGTTGCTTTAACAGCACTAAACGTAATTGACCATTGAGAACTTTTTTATCATGCGCCATATATCCAAGGAATTCATCCAATGGAATTTTTGGACATGATATCGGCAAATTAGCGCGTTGAATAATTTTTTTTGTACGCTCTACATCATCGCTTGAAATCCAACCTAAACGTTGTGATAAATCAGCCGCCATTACCATCCCTGTCGCTACTGCTTCACCATGCAACCAAGTGCCATAGCCAAGGTAAGATTCAATCGCATGACCGAAAGTATGACCCAAGTTGAGTAAAGCTCGTTCGCCTTGCTCTTTTTCATCGTTGGCCACAATTCGTGCTTTATGAGCACATGAACGATAAACAGCTTCTGCTAAAAGTTCAGCATCTCGCCCAATTAACCCATCCATATTCTGCTCTAACCAAACAAGAAAATCAGCGTCACCCAACAAGGCATATTTAATGACTTCTGATAATCCAGCAGATAACTCTCGATCTGGTAAAGTATCGAGTTGAGCCATATCAGCCAAAACAACTTGAGGTTGCTGAAATGCGCCCAACATGTTCTTACCAAGAGGATGATTAATCCCCGTTTTACCACCTACACTTGAGTCTACTTGTGAAAGAAGTGTAGTCGGAACCTGAATAAAATAAACACCACGTTGGAAACATGCTGACGCAAAACCAGCCATATCCCCGATAACACCACCACCCAAAGCTAAAACCGTACAATCACGATTAAAACCAGCTTCAAGTAAAGCATCAAAAATTAAATTTAGATGTTGAATATCTTTATATTTCTCACCATCTGGCAAAATACAAGTCGCTACAGTTTTACCCAAACTTTTTAAAGCTTCTTGATAATGAGATAAATATAAAGGAGCGACCGTTTCGTTACTCACGATCATGACCTGTTGACCATGAATATAAGGCTCAAGCAACTGCTTAGGATCAAGTTGACTGCCAATAAAAATAGGATAACGGCGTTCGCCTAATTCAACATGTAAAGTTTGCATGAGTTTATAAAACCACAAGTAAGTTTGGCTATTTTAGCGGGTTGGACAAAATAAGTTGCAAAATCTTTTGAGCAAGATCACGAGCAGCACCCTGATTGGTTTCAATCGTGTAATGCGCAACTTCACGATATAAAGGATCACGTATTTTTAACAAATCACGTAATTTTTGTTCAGGGTTTTCAACTTGTAATAGAGGTCTATTTTTATCGCGGTAAGTTCGTTGTAATTGTAGTTCTACAGGAGTGTAAAGATAAACAACAATACCACGTTGCTTTAGAAATTCGCGGTTGGGTGCTTGAGTAATTGCACCTCCACCTGTCGCCAACACTAAGGCTCTACGGGAAGTCAACTCATTTAACACTACTGTTTCACGAGTACGAAATCCAAACTCCCCTTCTTTCTCAAAAATCCAGGGAATAGTGGCACCTGTTTTGCGTTCAATTTCATGATCACTATCTAAAAATTCACGCCCTAATAGTTCGGCTAAATGACGTCCAACGGTTGTTTTTCCTGCCCCCATGGGCCCTACCAAATAAATATTTGGCAGGGTTTCAAACGCTTTGCTTGGCAAGGCGCCACCTATTTCAATTGCTTTCATTAAAAAATATATTAATGATTTCTCACCAAAGTGTCATTAACAATTCGTGGCGTAACGAAAATCAGTAACTCTTGCTTATCATCAGATTTCACATCTTTTCTAAATAAACGTCCAACGACAGGAATGTCTCCAAAGAAAGGAACCTTGGTTTGTGAATTAGAAGTAGTCTGCTCAAACACCCCTCCTAAAATGACTGTCTCACCATTATTAACGAGTACATTGGTATTAATATTATTTTTATTTAAAATTAATTCACCATTAGGTGCTTCGCCAGCTACAGAATCCTTAGAAATATCCAATTTCATTTGAATTTTACCGTCAGGCGTAATGCTCGGGGTAACATCCAGGCTTAATAGTGCATCTTTAAATGATGTACTTGCTGTGGCACCCGCAGCAGAATTCGTCGTGGTTTGATAAGGAACTTGTTGACCTGTTGCCACTCTCGCAGGTTGTTTGTCTGCAGTCATCACTTTAGGTGTAGAAATCACCTCACCATAACCGTCAGCTTGTAATGCAGAAAGTTCGAGATCAAGCATAAAATCAGACATACTAATCAAGCCAAAGGCAATACTTCCAGCCGGATTGGTTACACCTAAATCGACATTTAAGTTATCTGGACGTTCAATCGTGTATTTATAACCACCCGTAGTCTCATCCTTTTTGGGCTCTCGTAAATTCCATAAGGTCGTTTCGCTACCACCAACTAATAAATTATTATTGTTGGTAATCCCTTGCGATAATATTCCCCATTTAACACCGAGCTCTTTAGTAAAAGAAGTAGAAGCTCTTACAATTCGAGCTTCCACCATGACTTGTTTGATCTGTACATCAATCAAATCAATCATTTTACGAACTTTATCAATATTTTGGGCTGTATCATTTACAATCAAAGTATTAGTACGCGTATCGGCAACAGCACTACCTCTTGAGCTTAACAAGCTTTCTAAAGCAAGAGAGTCTGAACCTGCTGTACGATTTGCGACAGCTGTCTTGCCATCACGAGTCTCTTCAATTAGTTTAAGGACATCTGCTGCTTTTGCATAATTCAAACGAATATAATCTGTTTGGATCGGTGCTAATTTAATAGTTTGTGCTAAAGCTTTTGCCTCATCGTCTTCTGCCTTGATCAGTTCCGCAACTGGAGCAATCCAAATTACATTACCATTTCTGCGTTTATCTAAATTTTTAGTTTTTAAAATAATATCAAGTGCCTGATCCCATGGAACATCTTTTAAACGCAAAGTGATGTTACCTTGCACACTGTCAGCCGCAACCATATTAATGCCAGTAAAATCAGCAAGTAATTGTAAAACGCGACGAACTTCAATATCTTGAAAATCAAGAGAAAGCTTATTACCAGAATAATTAGATGGTTTAGATGAAGTGTTTACACTTTTATCTTGAGGACGCTTGAGACTGATGGTTAATTTATTTTCCGCCTGATAAGCCATATATTCATAGCTACCAGTAGATTGAATCGTAATAACACCGTTGCCTTTATCATTATAAGATTCAATGGTCGAAACAGGCGTTGCAAAATCATTTACATTTAAGCGCTTAGCTAAATGAGTAGGAATTTTAGAACCCAAAGTTTTTACTACAACTTTGCTGCCTTGTTGTTGCACATCAACAGGCGTATTACTCCCCAACAGGTCAATAACAATAAGACCTTCCCCTTGACTACCGCGTTGGAAGCCGATGTTTGAAACACCGTGGGTTTGCATTGCATTTGCTGATACAGGTTTAGCTACAGCTTGCGCAGAATTAATCTTTAAAATAAAAGTGTTGCCTTCAATACGAGTAGTAAAAGCACCTGCCTCTTTCAAATTTACAGTTAAACGTGAACGCTGATCATCAGAGCTTACATCGACCGAACTCGCTTCATCCGTTCCAATCGCCACTTTTGACTCTATTAAATTCTGCTGCGCTTTATTAAAGTCTAAAATCAAACGTGAAGGATTCTCAAGCTGATATGCCTGTGGTTGCGGTGGCAAGCCATTAAATATCACTCGAATTTCTGTTCCCTGACCCGCTATTTGCATCGGTACAATATTAGTCATGCTGACCTGTGCAGACGCAACCTGCATAATTGCAATCGCCACAGCTCCCATAGAAAACTGACGGAATACCTGATTCATTGTCTAACCATCCCCAATAAATAATCTTTAAAAATAATTTTTTCTTTGTTATTCCCTAAATTTTAGGGTGCGGGTCCAATTAACACTAAGGTTCTTGGTCTCTCCACATAGCCTTCTCGCCCATCAGGGACAATCTCCACCAAATCAATCTGAGTAGGACCAATATGGGTAATTCGACCTTGATTCATCCCGATATAGTTCCCTACCTGCACTCGCTCAATTTGTTGATCAGGTGTTTGGATCAGAGCCATGACTTGCCCGCGGCTATTACGCATACTTCCTTTCATATTTAAGGACTCTAATGCATAGCTTTCGAGTGGCTGTGGTGCACGTGAGAAATTCGGATATACTCGTTTCCCCGCCATAATTTTCAGCTCAGCAGCAAGTGAGCTTGGTAAAAATGGGCTCTTTAACTGATGGGCTGCATAATTAAATTGTGGCACAGGTGTAAAAACAGGTGCCGATTCTATAGCTTGTGGTGGCTGATTACGTATATCGGCCATTTGTTGATTTACGGCGTCGATTCTAGAGTCGCATCCAACCAAAACCAAGCCTATCCCCAGAGAAAGTAAAATTTTCTTTAGTTTCATTAGTTATCCTCCTACTTTCGCTTTGACTTCTTTATAGAAGGAATATGTGCATTACGGCTATCGGAGGCGTTTATCTGACTTTCACCATTTATTACTTGAGGATCACTGTTATTTTGGTTTTCAACCGCGCCCATATAGCGATAAGTTTTTGCTTTGATAGAATAATTAAGCACAGGAATATCTGATTTACCATCCTTAACAGGAGCAGCTTCAACAATAAAATCATGCATCGTCACAATACGTGGTAATGCCGCAATACTGCTAACAAAAGCACCGAAAGCGTGATAATCCCCAGTTGCTTCGATAGTAATAGGCTGTTCAATAAAAATTTCTTGCTTCACTTCATCTTCTAAGCGAATATTTTTAAACTTCAGACCAGAATTCACGCCCGTTAAGTTAATATCTTCAACTAAACTTGGAATTTCGGTTTCTTTTGGCAATTGTTCTAACTGCTGATTGAAGTTGGCTTGCATCTCTTGAAGTTGAAGCTGGTATTGCTGCAAGTTGCGTAATTTTGAGTCTTTTTCACGAAACTCATTTAATAAATTACTTTCTTGTGCTTGAGCATTATCAATTGCTTGTAGCTTTGGTTGAATAGCAACAAAATACCCTAAAGCCAGTACAGCAAAGAAAATAAAAATCCAACACGTAATTTTCACAGATAATGGCCAGCTGCCATAACTGTTCATGTCGAGCGTGTTAAATTGCTGAAGAAATTTTTCTAAGGTGATCTTTTTTTTCTTAGATGGAGCTTGTTCTAAAGACAGCTCATGAAGTTCATCAGGACTCATTTTGCCACCCCCTTATCCGTACCTAAAGGCGTATTGGCGGTATCATCTGTTGTGGTCACCCCCATTTCCCCTACATCAACAGTAACAACAAAACTGCCATAGCTATCTTCAACTCTAGGAAGCAAAGAACTTACAGCTTTATCTTTTTTCTCTTCGGTCGCCAAGAAAGAACTCATAAAAGCGTTGCGATACCATGGCGATGCTTCGAGATTACGTAATAATTCTGCAACCGTATTTGGACTTTCCGCTTTACCTTCAATCGTAAATTTATCTCCGGTTCGACTGAATTTAGTCAAATACATGGCTGCCGGGGTCACACGTACTAATTCATCCACCAAACGTACAACGACCGGACGCTGGCTTTGCAAACCTTGAATGAGCTTCATACGCTCAATAATTGCGTCCCGCTGTTCTTGCAAGCCATTTAAGGTTTTAAGTTGTTGATCTAGATTCTGGTTTGTACTGATGATGAGCTGATTTGCTTGTTCTTGATCATTTAATTTTTGATTCAAATAAAACCACCCTGCAAATACAGTGGTTATCCCCAAAACAACGACCCCAAAACATAAAATAATAAATTGTTTTTTACGCTGCTCCCTAAGCCCATCACGCCAAGGGAGTAAATTAATTGTTGCCATTAATCAAAACTCCTTAAAGCCAAGCCACATGCAACCATTAATGAAGAAGCATCATTTTCAATTTTTTGAACGTCGACTTGAGGAGAGAAACCCATTTGTAAAAATGGATTGGCAATAGTGACTCGGTAACCGAGTTTCTGCTGCAACAATTTAGCAAGCCCTGGAATGTTGGCATTGCCACCCGCTAGCAAAATATGGTCAATTTCATTGAATTGGGATGAAGAGAAGAAAAATTGTAGAGATCTAGCAGCTTGCTGAACTACAGCATCTAAAAATGGTTCTAAGATTTCGATGTCATAATCATCTGGCAAAGAACGTTCTTTTTTAGCGCGTCCCGCTTCTTCTAATGACAAACCGTAACGGCTTTGAATTTCCAAAGTAAGCTGTTTACCGCCAAAGACTTGTTCACGGGTATAAATGATTTTGCCATTTTGCATAACCGATAATGTGGTCATGGTATGGCCAATATCTAAAATACCAATGGTATTTGCACCCATGGGTAAGCTATCAGCAAACACACTGAAAGCACGCTCGACAGCATAACTTTCAACATCAGCAAGCTTAGGCGTTAAATCAACCAGTTCCAGTACTTCTACGCGTGTTTCAACATTTTCTGTTCGTGTTGCGACTAAAAGTACATTCACACGATTTGGATTCGGCAGTCGATCTGGTAAAACCTCAAAATCAAGGCTCACCTCATCTAAAGGGAACGGTATATATTGCTCCGCATCTAATCGAATCTGAACTTCACGTTCATCATCGTTCATATCTGCATCCATTTCGATGGTTTTATGAATAACCGTCGATGTTGGAACAGCAATTGCAGCGTTAGTGGTGTGGGGATTTGCTAAATTCATCGCCCGTTCCAAAGCTTCTGCAACTGCTTCTGGATTCAAAATATTTTTTTCAACTACACTGTTCTCAGGTAAAGGCGTTAAAGCATAGCTTTCTACCCAATATTTACCGTTCTTAACAGAGAGCTCTAACAACTTAACAGAAGTCGAACTAATATCGACGCCCATTAACCCCTTATTCGGTTTACGATATAACCTGAGCACACTATTGTCCTATTATTTTTTTATCCCCAAAAAAAATTACAAACCAATAATCTAGGTCTTTATTTTTACACGGATACAATATCTCATCTAACAATCCGCATGTCTAAAGGCTATACTGACCACAATTAGTTTGTATTCGATCTTATTAAAGCTTACTTATCATGAAAAAGCTATCCAGTTTGGGCTTCGTGCGTCCAATTTTTTTGATCATTATTATTATCTTAGTCTCACTTCCGATGGGCTTTTATGGCATGTATCTCTATATCGCCCCATCGCTTCCAGAAATGAGTTCACTAAAAAAAGCTCCCCTCTTAAAACCATTACAGGTCTACACTTCAGACAATCAACTGATTGCCGAGTACGGTGGTAAGCTTTCTATTCCGGTTGAATACAAACAAATTCCCCCTGCTTTTATTCATGCATTTTTAGCAGCAGAAGACTCTTCTTTCTTTGAACATAGCGGGATCAGTTTTAAAGGTTTAGGTCGTGCTTTGAGCGAAAGTGTGACGGGTTCAGATGTGCAAACTGGTGGTTCAACGATCACCATGCAAGTTGCAAAGAACTATTATTTGAGTCCAGAAAGAACTCTAAAACGTAAAATAACCGAAATCTTTTTGGCTCGAAAAATTGAGCAAAATTTGTCTAAAGAAGAAATTCTCAGTCTCTATGTGAATAAAATCTTCTTAGGGAAAAATGCGTATGGTATCGCGGCAGCAGCTAAAATTTATTATAACAAAAGCATTAATGAGCTCAGCATTGCTCAAATGGCAATGATCGCAGGTTTGCCAAAAGCACCTTCTAAATATAACCCTGTAGTTAATCCTGAGCGCGCACTCGAACGACGCAACTGGATTTTAGGCCGTATGTTACAGCTGGGTTATATTTCTCAAGCAGAATATCAAAAAGCAGTTGCAGAGCCGATCAATTTAAATATGCCCAATCGGGATTTAAATAATATTCATCCCTATGCTGGGGAAATGGTTCGTTCAGAACTTGTAAAGCATTTTGGTGAACAAGCCATTGATTCTGGGTATAAAGTCTACACAACAATTAATGCTAAACGCCAAGCGATTGCAGAAAAAGCTGTGCAAGATGGCCTTGAAGCTTATGACCGTCGCCATGGCTGGCGTGGTGCAGAAGCACATGACAAACCGTTAACTGAATTTAGAGCATATGCCAACACCTATCCTGCACAAGTTACTAAGGTAAATAGCAGCTCTTTTGAAGCATTAATGCAAGATGGCTCAACCGTTACGGTTCAGTGGTCCGGCATGTCATGGGCACGCCCCTATCGCAATGCAAATAGCGTAGGTGGCGCTCCTTCACGTGCGTCCCAAATTGTTAAAGTTAAAGATATTGTTCGTTTACGCCCAAACGATAATAAAACAGCATGGTCTTTAGTTCAGGTTCCAAAAGTTCAAGGTCAACTCATTGCAATTAACCCTAATGATGGTTCAATTGAAGCAATCGTAGGCGGCTATAACTTCTATCAATCAAAATTTAACCGCGCCTTACAAGGCTGGCGTCAACCGGGTTCTACAATCAAGCCATTCCTCTATGCTTTAGCATTAGAAAGAGGTATGACCCCGTATAGCATGGTGAATGATAGCCCAATTACGATTGGCAAATGGACACCACGAAACTCTGATGGCCGTTACTTAGGTATGATCCCATTACGTCGTGCTTTATATTTGTCTCGTAACACCGTATCAGTAAGACTTCTACAAACAGTAGGGATTGAACGTACTCGCCAATTATTTATGGATTTTGGTTTACAAGAAGATCAAATTCCTCGTAACTACACCATTGCCTTAGGTACTCCTCAAGTATTACCAATTCAAATGGCAACTGGTTATGCAACGTTTGCAAACGGCGGCTACCGTGTTCAACCGCATTTCATTCAACGTATTGAAGATGCTTACGGCAAAGTCATTTATGAAGCCAAACCAGAATACGCATGTATTCCATGTATTAATGCACCTGACACGACAGGTGATGAACAAAAACCTACAACGACTGATGATGAAGTCATTGAAGTTACGAATAAAGACATAGAACAGAAAGAAAACGCAGCTAAGCAGCTTAATCTTAAACAGACTGACAAAAACAACAGTCAATATCGCCAAGCTCAACGTATTTTAAAGTCAAGCTCTGCTTATGATATGGCGAACATCTTACGTGATGTAATTGAGCATGGTACAGGTCGTGCTGCACTTAAAATTGGCCGTAGTGATTTAGGTGGTAAAACAGGTACTACAAATGATGCAAAAGATGCATGGTTTGCAGGCTTCAACGGCAAGTTAGTGACTGTAGCATGGGTTGGATTTGACCAACCGACTACGCTTGGCCGTCGTGAATATGGTGGTATTGCTGCATTACCGATCTGGATTAACTTTATGGGTCAAGCATTGCAAGGTACGCCAGCAGCTTGGGTCCGTTTAGATAAAGATGCTAAAGGTCCTATTTCACGTGACCAACAAGAAACGGTGACAGAAGTAGCCGATAAGAAAACTTATCGTGCGGCTCCACCACTAGCACGTCCGCTCTATCGACCAGCACCGCCACAACCAAAACTAAGCAATGACAATGACTTTTCCGATTTACCAGGTGAAGAAATTGTTATTCCGTCAAAAGCTGCGCCTCCTGCCATGAGACCTTCACAGGAGTCCGCTCCTAAGCGAGAAAAAGATGAATTAGAAAATCTGATTAATCAGATTGAATAATAGAAAAAGCCATCGTTAGATGGCTTCTTTTTTTGCGCTCTTAAAATAGATCGTTAGATGGCTTTTTTATTGCGCTTCTGAAAGACATAAATTTGAAAAGATGCAGTTATTTCTAATTGTGATTGCTGCTCTAACTGCGAACGGCGCTCAGGAGAGGCTTTATAAGCATAAGGTGTCATAGCAATCAGATTTTTTAGAGCCTGTTGATCAAGCACAAAAGGCGCATCAATAATTTGCTCTTGCTTTAATTCAAACAAATCTTGTAGTTGCTCTACAAACTTTTCTGGTGTGTGAGGATTAACTTGCTCAAATAAAGCCTCACGCATGGCATACAAATGTTCAGAAGCAGGCGTAACAACAATTAAATGACCCTCATCTTTTAAAACACGCGCAATTTCTGCTTGCGGAATTGGGCTAAATAAACTGGTGCAAGCATCCATACTCCTATCCAATACAGGTAAAGTTGCTCCTGTTCCCACCACCCAAGTTACTTCAGTGTTGAGTTTTGCCGCACGTTGTACCGCGTTTTTTGCAATATCAACTCCAACACACTGCTCAACAACTTGCTGCATAGCACTTGTATAGTAGCCCTCACCACATCCGATATCGAGTATTGCTTTTACATCTAATTGCTTTAATAAAGCGACTACAGCCTGCTGTAAAGGCTGATAATAACCACCTTGCAAAAAAGCTCGTCGCGCATCGACTGACTCGGGCGTATCCCCTGGGTTTTTACTATGTTTATGTTGCACCACATGTAAATTGACATAGCCTTGTTTAGCTACATCATAACTATGTTCTTGCTCACATCGCCAAGTTCGTTCAGTTAAATTCAGGGACTGACGACACACAGGACACATTAAAACTTGCTTAGCCACTTTTAATTATTCTCTTGTTCTTTTTGTTGTAAATAAGTCTTTGCGTGTAGTCCAACAAAGGTGCGACCTGCATTTGTACCATTAATCCATTCATCTACCTGAAACAAATCAAACAGACCTACTTTGACTAACGTTGGAATTGCGATCTTTAGCTCTTCCTCAATTTGTCCTCTTTGCCCTGCATTGTATAATTCAATATTGTGCAGCATTGTTGCTACAGTTCCTGTTTGAACCTGACTTCCATCTTTAAGTACAACTTGAGGTAATACCTCGCCCTCTCCAACTACTTTTTGATTAATCACCGATAATTGGTCTAGACCAGCAACTTTTGTCATTCACCTCTCCAATAAAAAAGCCAGTAGAACTGGCTTTATATTGACACTAAAATAAGATCTATCGCAATTTTAAAGTCATTAGACCTAAAACTACTAATATAATTGTAATAATCCAAAAACGGATCACAACTTGCGTTTCTTTCCAGCCCTGCTTTTCATAGTGATGATGCAGCGGCGCCATTAAGAACACACGTTTATTACGCATACGCAAGGAGCCGATTTGTAAGAATACAGATACTGCCTCCATTACAAATACACCACCCATAATTGCAAATACGATTTCTTGACGAACCATAACTGCAATTGTTCCAAGCATCGCACCTAAAGCTAAAGCACCGACATCCCCCATAAATACTTGAGCAGGATGCGCGTTATACCAAAGGAATGCCAAACCAGCACCAATCATGGCAGAACAGATTACTACGAGTTCAGATGTATATTTCACATAAGGAATATGTAAGTAGTTAGCGAAACGGATGTCACCAGACAAGTAAGCAAATACGCCTAAGCCCGTAGCTACCATGACAACTGGCATGATTGCCAAGCCATCTAAACCATCTGTTAAGTTAACTGCGTTAGAAGCACCATTAATCACCAGATAGGTAAATACAATAAATGCCAGACCTAAAGGAACAATTGAGAGTGGAATTGAAAGATTCTTAAAGAATGGAATCAATAAATCCAACATGTTTGCGGTATGTTCTGCATTGGACTGTTGAGTTGCGATTAAATATAACGCAATACCAGCACCCAGCGATGCAACAGAAGTCCAGAAAAACTTCTTACGTGCAGGTAAACCTGCATTGTCTTTATAGCGAATTTTAATCCAGTCATCTGCCCAGCCTACAGCACCGAACACAACCATTACACCAAGCACAATCCAGACATAAGGGTTAGATAAATCAGCCCATAGCAAAGTACTAATACCAATTGAAAGTAGAATTAAGATTCCACCCATCGTTGGTGTACCCATTTTTTTAGCATGATTTTCAGGAGCAAACGAACTTACTGCCTGACCGTATTTTAACGCTTGTAATTTACGAATCATGATCGGCCCAAGGACCAAACCAATGGTCAGTGAAGTTAATACACTGAGTAAAGAACGTAATGTTAAATAACGAACGACCTGAAACGAGCTGTGATAGCCCGCAAGTTGTTCAAACAACCATAACAGCATTTAAAGTTTCTCCATCAAATCAGCCATCAACGTTTCCATATGAGTAAAGCGAGAACCTTTAAACAGGAAACTCATGGACTGGGGTTGATGTGTTTGGATTAGATTGATTAAAAATGGAAGCGCCTCAGCTTGTGTCTGAAATGCTTTCACTTTATTAGAATGAGAGTCTGCACCCTCGAGAGCAGCTGGAGCGAACTGTCCAACTGCAATAATATGATCTAAAGGGAGTTCGGCAAGATCACGACCTAAATCATGATGCTCTTGCCAACTGCTATCACCTAACTCACCAATATCCCCCATGACCATTACTTTTACGCCTTGTTGCTGCAACAACACTTGTGCAGCAGCGCGCATAGAAGTCGGATTGGCATTGTAGGTATCATCAATAAATAAGTAAGGTGACTTTTGAATAAAGTTAAGACGACCTTTCGCTCCCTGAGCTTGCTCTAGTCCTTGGACAATATCTTCTAGTCCAATACCAATTGCTAAAGCAAAAGCTACAGCTGCGGTCGCATTTTGAACATTATGCTCACCCGCAAAAGGAAGCTTAACTGCACTGCTACCTTGTGGTGTATGAAGGCTAAAATTCGTTGATTGAGGCAATAATTCCACATCTGTTGCATAGACATCGCCTCCTACACCAAATGTAGAAATACGATGAGCTTTTGCAGCATCAAGAATTTCGGCAGTGAAGTCATCTTGTTGCGGCACAATTGCAACACCATTTGGTAAAATATGACGATAAATTTCTGATTTTGCGCGGCAAATACCTTCACGGCCACCAAATTCGCCTAAATGAGCTGTACCAATATTTAATATGCCGGCAACATGAGGCTGAACGAGTTTTGATGTGTAATCAATCTCGCCTTGATGGCTTGCACCCAACTCCATCACCGCATATTGATGTTCTTTGCGAAGCTCTAGCAACATCATTGGTACACCAAGGTCATTATTTAAATTGCCTCGGGTGATTAGTGTCGGTGCTAAGCGCGACAATATACTTCCCAGCATTTCTTTGGTTGTAGTTTTACCACTACTTCCAGTTAAGGCAATCACCTTTAATTGTGAGTTTTGCTCACGGCGATAAGCGCCGAGTTGCCCTAAAGCCAATCGGGTATCGGCAACAACGAGTTGCGCAATATCTACATCTAGCGGACGTTCCACAATAGCTATTTGACAACCATTTGCAGCAACTTGCGCAACGAAATCATGCGCATCGAAACGCTCACCTTTTAGTGCTAAAAAGGCATCCCCAGTTTCCGCATGACGAGAGTCCGTCAAAATACGTTTAATTTCAGTTTGAGGGATTTGGTCTTTATGCCAGTAGCCCTGTGTTGCCTGTTGTAATTGTTGAGCTGTCCACGGTTCCAAAGGCACGGTACTGGTGGTTGAAGTATGCATAATTTGTCCTATTGTGCAGGGTAAGCAGCGTCTACAGTGTGATGTTGTGCATCAATCGCAGAACGCACTTCAACAACATCATCAAACCAGTGACGTACGCCATTAATTTCTTGATAATTTTCATGTCCTTTACCGGCAATCACAACAATATCACCAGCCTGAGCCTGCTGTGCAACAAATTTAATTGCTTCACGGCGGTCATGAATTTCATGCATACGGTGCCCTGAAAAATCGATTCCTTGCTTCATGTCAGCAAAAATTTGTTCAGGGTCTTCTGTTCTTGGGTTATCCGACGTCAAAATAACTGGATTTGCGCCGTCTAAAGCTGCTTGAGTCATTAATGGGCGCTTACCGCGATCACGGTCCCCGCCACACCCAAATACAGCCCAAAGTTGATTCGAAACATGACGTTTTAATGTTTTAAGCACTTGAATTAATGCATCTGGTGTATGCGCATAATCAACAACAAATAAACGCTCACCATCACGAATAACTTGCATTCGACCTGGAGCACCAATCAGCTCAGGAACGAAAGCTACTAGCGCTTTTAAATCAAAACCTGCTTGCTCAGTAGCAATAAGAGCTGCAACCAAGTTTTCGACATTAAAATGCCCTAACAATGGACTTTGCACAGCAAAAGAACCTTGCGGGCTCACTAAATTAAATGTCGCCCCCGCTAAACTGTAACTCAGGTCAGTAATATAATAATCAGCAGTATTTTGAGTAAGTGAATACGTTAAAATTTTCGGTTGAGCAGGATTTTGCTTTGCTGCATTAATCATGAGAGCTGCATGCTCATCATCTAAATTAATAACGGCTACTTTTAAAGAGCTAAAACGGAATAAAAGAGCCTTCGCTTCTGCATAAGCCTCTAAAGTGCCGTGGTAATCCAGATGGTCACGACTCAAATTGCTATAAACAGCAATCTCAATCGCACAACCATTTAAACGACCTTGTTCCAAACCATGTGAACTTGCCTCTAAAGAAGCAAAAGTCGCGCCTTGTTTTGCATAATCATGCAATGCATTTTGCAGTTGTAAAGCATCAAGCGTAGTGTGAGTTGATGGTGTTAAGTCTGGTAAAATACCATTGCCTGTAGTGCCCATAACAGCACAGCGCTGTTGTTGAGAGCTAATTAATTCAGCCACTAGACGCGAAATTGTGGTTTTACCATTTGTACCAGTCACTGCAATAATACGCACTGGTACTACGGGATCTATACGCTGTAAATAACGTTCTTGCCACTCACCCATACGTTGACGCACATCAGAACACACCCACTCATTTGCTACGCCCAACTCAGTTTCGCTAATAATGGCAAGTGCACCATTAGCTAAAGCTGACTCAGCAAAAGCGCGTGTTTTTTCAGGTTGGCTATAACTGGTCAAAGCGATAAAGATCTGGCCTGACACAACCTTACGGCTATCTAAACTAAAGCCTTGAAAAGGCTGTTTAGACCACTGTGCATCGATCTCGACTGGATTAATTTCTTGGAAAGAAACAGACATAGCTTACCTGCGAATAGGATTTTCTGGAGTATCAAGAGGCTTATCAAGCGGCACATTCATTAAGCGCAATGATTCTTGCATAATGCGTGCGAAAACAGGGGCCGCAACCAAACCACCGTAATAACGACCTTGTGGATTTTCAACAACTACGATAACCGCTAAACGAGGATCACTAATCGGAGCTACGCCTGCAAATAAAGCACGGTATTCATTATTTGAATAACCTTTACGGTCTGCACGAAGTTTATGAGCTGTACCTGTTTTACCACCAACGCGATAACCCGGAATATTAGCTTGCTTTGCAGTACCGCCCGGCATCGTCACCTGTTCTAGCATAAGCAAAACCTGATCAGCAATTTTTGGAGCAAGAACTTGCTCACCTTTAGGTGCTTGATCGAGCTTATGCAAACTTAGAGGCATTTTCACCCCATGGTTTGCAAGCATTGCATAGCCTTGCGCCAACTGAAGAATAGTTGCATTTAGACCATAACCATAAGCCATGGTACCAATTTGGGAAGAGTTTAATTTGCTTACAGGAAGTACTAAACCAGAGCTTTCACCGGGGAACTTCACAGCAGAACGTTTACCAAAGCCAGCACGATTAAAGAAGCTTGGTAACGTTTCTTTAGGAAGTGACAACGCAATTTTTGCCGAACCCACGTTTGATGACTTAATAATTACGCCACTGACAGTCAAAGCACCATAGTTATGCGTATCACGAATAGTATGCCAGCCTAAACGCATTGAACCTGGCGAAGTGTTGACAATCGTATTTGGGGTATATTGTCCAGTTTCGAGTGCAGCAGAAACTGTAAAAGGCTTCATAGTAGAACCCGGCTCGAACATATCAATCGCACCGCGGTTACGCATGGCATCTTTATTAGATAAACCGTTTTTATCATTCGGGTTATAAGATGGCCAACTGGTCATAGCCAGAATTTCGCCTGTTTTAACATCTACAGCAATTGCTGTCGCCGAACGGGCGTTATTTGCAACACCAGCAGCAGTCAACTCACGATACATAATATATTGCAAACGAGAGTCGATACTTAAAGTGATGTTTTCGCCCGGCTCACCTTCACGAATAACCTCAGAAACTTTTAAGCGGTTACCACGTTTATCACGAATAATTTTTTGTTCGCCATCTATCCCAGACAGTTGTTTATTCAACTGCATTTCCAAGCCTTCAATCCCTTGGCCTTCACTATTGGTTAAACCAATAATCTGAGCATTTGGCTGCGGTTGAGGATAATAACGTTTATATGTTTTCTCAGCATAAACGCCTTGGAAGTTACCCTTTGTAATGAGATCTGCCTGCTGTGGCGGCACTTCTTTTTTCAAAACCAAATAACGAGAACGTGGACGCGCATTCATCTGTTTTTTTAGATCTGCACGATCTAAACCAACCACATCCGCTAACTCATCAAGGTTTAGGTTTTTATCTGGTAATTGTCGTTTTAACTTACGATTATTTGGATCTTTTTTTAATTCGGCTGTAATTTCGTCATATAAATGCTTGGTATCAAAGTAATCACGTGGATCAATGACAATTTTCATAATAGGCGTACTAATGGCCAAAGGCACACCATGACGGTCGCTAATAACCCCACGCATTGCCTCAATACGTTCCGTACGCAAAATATTGGCATTGGCCTTGTTTTGTAAAAAGTCTTTATTAATCACTTGCACATAAAATGCACGTGCAATTAATACAACAAAACAGAGCAGTACTGTTGCCCATAGCAGATAAAACCGCCACATATCGAAGGCAAGAGTTGGTTTTTCCGAAATAGACTGCTGTTTTTTCCGTGTTTGCTTTGTTCGCTTATCTACCATACAGCAAGGCCTTACTTATTTTGCTCTGAGGTCATCGGTAAAGAAATTACCACCGTTTCTGCAGCAGGTGGCGAAAACATGCGTAGTTGAGTTACAGCACGCGTACCAATCTGTGCTGTTGCACCGAAGGTTTGTTGCTCAATAAGCAAACGCCCCCATTCAGCATTGAGATCATCACGTTCACGCATATAAGAGCTAAGCTCTCTATAATCATGACGATATTCAAATACTTGAAATACCACCATCATGGCACTGATAAAAACAAGCGCCACTAATACGGTGTATGCCACAACTTTTTTCACCACTTTATTTTCGGTGGTTTCAATTTCATCACTGCTTTTCATTACGCGCCTTTTTGTTCCAAGCGTTCAGCAACCCGAAGCCATGCACTACGTGAACGTGGGTTCGCTTTTACTTCTTCTCCACTCGCACGAACCCGTGAAATTTTCTTTAACCTTCTTGTATCTACCTGTTGCTGTGGCATTCCCCAGCCAATATCTTCTGCCAAAGTCGATTCTTTTTGAATAAATTGTTTGATTAAACGATCTTCAAGAGAATGAAAGCTAATCACAGACAAACGCCCTTTTGGTTTTAGTAAGTCTACAGCTTGTGGTAAAAATACTTCAATATCATCTAGTTCTTTATTAATAGCAATACGAATTGCCTGAAATGTACGTGTTGCTGGATGCTTATGTTTTTCCCACTTTGGATGAGCTGTTTTAACAAGTTCTGCCAATTGGGCTGTTGTATCTAGTTTTCCAGCTTGTTTAATCGCTTTTGCAATACGTCGACTATAACGTTCTTCGCCATATTGATAAATAATATTTGCTAATTGTTCTTCTTCAATTTCAAGTAACCACTCAGCTGCGGTTAACCCCTTAGAATTATCCATTCGCATGTCTAGAGGACCATCCTGCATAAAACTGAAACCACGCTCAGCTTGGTCGAGTTGAGGAGATGACACCCCTAAGTCAGCCATAATGCCATCAACACTCATCACACCAATTTCCTGCATTTTTTCTTTAATATCAGCAAAACTGGCATGAATAATGGTAAATCTCGGGTCTTCTTGTGCCAAAGCAGCTGCAACTTCCAAAGCTTGAGGGTCTTTATCAAATGCATATACTCGTGCATTTTCATCAAGTTTCGAGAGCAATAAACGTGTATGCCCACCTCGTCCGAAGGTTGCATCGATATACACCCCTGTTGTGCGATCTGCCAATAAGCTCTCAACGGTCTCAAAAAGTAAGACAGAAATATGCGACATAGGTGTTAAATCATTGCGTAAAAATGTAACTGCACATTATCACCTTGTTTATGACCAACGCCAAACGGCTTTTTGTAGGAAAATATTAATTTTTCATAGATAAAACCGTTTTGTTAGCATTTTTTAAGCAAAAAAAGAAAGCAAGCTTACTTTTTTAAGTTTGCTTGCTTTCTTTATGAATATTTAACTTCTAAGTTTTCTTTTTGGACTATTGTTTTTAGATCATTTTATTTACTGCTTGCCATCATAAATTTGATCAAAAATAGCACCGTTTGCAAAGTGAGTTTTCTGAGCTTTAGCCCAGCCACCGAACACATCATTAATGGTAAATAATTTAATTTTTGGAAATTGCGCTGCATATTTTGTAGCCACTTGAGCATTACGCGGTCGGAAATAATGTTTAGCAGCCAATTCTTGGCCTAAAGGTGAATATAAAAAGTTCAGATAACCTTTTGCCAAGGTTCGGTTTCCATCTTTATCTACGGTTTTATCTACAATCGCGACAGATGGTTCTGCCAAAATTGAAATTGATGGATAAACAATTTGATATTTATCTTTATCAGGTCCTTTCGTCGCCAACAAAGCTTCATTTTCCCAAGACAACAAAACATCACCAATGCCACGTTCGGCAAATGTCGTAAGTGAACCACGCGCTCCCGAATCTAGAACTTTTACATTGTGATAAAGTTTTTTAACTAGCTCTCGAGCCTTAGTGTCATTTCCACCCGGCTGTTTTAAAGCATATCCCCATGCAGAAAGATAAATCCAACGCGGTGCGCCACCTGTTTTAGGGTTAGGGGTGATAATTTCCACACCTGGTTTTGTTAAATCATTCCAGTCGCGTATATTTTTCGGGTTACCTTTTCGTACTAGAAACACGACAGTTGACGTATAGGGGGCAGAATTATTTGGGAATTCTTTTTGCCAGTTCGGCTGAATAAACCCAGCTTTCACAATCTCATCAATATCATTCGCTAATGCTAACGTTACTACATCAGCTTCAAGTCCCGTGGCTACCGCGCGGGCTTGTTTTCCAGATCCACCATGTGACTGTTTAAATTCAACATCTTGCCCTGTTCGCTGTTTCCAAAACTTACCAAATGCTTGGTTATATTCTTGATAGAACTCTCGAGTAGGATCATAAGAAACATTTAAAAAAGAGGTCGCTGCTTGAGCCGCTGTTGTCACCATTCCCACATATAAAGCGACCGCTATTATTGATATTTTTTTCATTTACAAAATCCATCATTCGTTTTAGTTTAACTATATTTTTAATTTTATTTTTTACAATCAATTACTTATATTTATATCTTTTTTATTAATCTTTTTTAGATATATAGCTTAGAATGTCGAAGTTATTTCATTTTTGAAAAATTTTGTAATTATTCTTACAACTTATTTAGGGCCTTCACTTTATCTACACATTAATTTGTTAAATAATGAAGCGTAAAGGATACATATGGTCTACATTTGAGTCGACCAATTTAAAATATAGGTAAATTTTGTAAAAAGTGTGACACAGTTCCACTTTTTTATTAATATTTATGTTTAAATCGTAGCATTACCGTAATTTTACATTTTGTTAAACTCAAAAAATAGATGAAATGTAATGAACAGAGGGGATGATTAACAATGAAAATTCATTATGGAAAAGCTTTAAGCTTAAGTTTGGTGCTGAGTTTGGCATCACAGTTTTCTGCAGCAGCAGTACTTAAAGATACTCCAAACAAAACTGGATCAGATAAGCAAACTTCGCTTATTGAAAAAGCTTTAGATCAGCAGAAACGTAATCCTATTGTATTACCTTCTACAAATGATGAACTTAAGGTTCTGAATACGATTCGCGTTACACCAACTCAAAATTTTCTTGCTGCACAACACGAACGTTTTTCACGTTTTGTTCAGGCAATCTTTCAGCCGCATGCTTCTTAAAATCTGAAACACCCCCCTCTTCGTTTCAGTTTTAGCCCAGACTGACGTTAAATAAAACGTCAGAATACTGGGCTTTTTCGTTATAATAGTTTCAATTTTTATTCTGACCCATTATCTATGAAAGTTCGTACTCGTATTGCACCTTCCCCTACTGGTTTTCCTCATGTGGGCACAGCCTATATTGCTTTATTTAACATGTGTTTTGCGAAGCAACATGGCGGAGAATTTATTTTAAGGATTGAAGATACAGACCAACTTCGTTCTACACCAGAGTCTGAAAAAATGATTTTGGATTCATTACGTTGGTTAGGTTTGAATTGGTCTGAAGGTCCAGATGTAGGTGGCCCACATGCACCATATCGCCAATCTGAACGTATGGGAATTTATAAGCAATACGCATTAGAACTTGTTGAAAAAGGTCATGCTTTTTACTGTTTCGCAACCGCAGAAGAACTTGACCAAATGCGTGCTGAACAACAAGCACGTGGCGAAACACCAAAATATGACGGCCGCGGTTTAAAACTTTCTCAAGAAGAAGTGACTCGACGTCTTGAAGCGGGTGAACCTCATGTCATTCGTATGAAAGTGCCTGAAGAAGGTGTTTGTAAATTTAATGACTTGCTACGTGGTGAGGTTGAAATTCCTTGGGCGCAAGTCGACATGCAAGTTCTTCTTAAAAATGATGGCTTACCGACTTACCACTTAGCTAACGTTGTTGATGACCATTTAATGGAAATCACTCATGTATTGCGTGGTGAGGAATGGCTTCCATCTGCACCGAAGCATCAGTTGCTTTACCAATATTTTGGTTGGGAAATGCCAACACTTTGCCATATGCCACTGTTGCGTAACCCTGATAAATCAAAATTATCTAAACGCAAAAACCCAACATCAATTAACTACTACCGAGATATCGGTGTATTACCAGAAGCCTTACTCAACTATTTAGGCCGTATGGGTTGGTCAATGCCAGATGAAAGAGAAGTTTTCACATTACAAGACATGATGGATAACTTTGACATTCAACGTGTATCACTAGGCGGACCAATTTTTGATGTTGAGAAACTCAACTGGCTCAACGGTCAGTGGATTAAAGGGTTAACTCCAGGTCAATTATTAGACCGTTTATTAACATGGAAGAGTGATCGCAGCACCTTAGAAGACATTGCTGCCGCTATTCAACCACGTATTAATTTACTTTCAGAAGCTGTGAATTGGGCTGGTTTCTATTTTAACCATATGCCACAAATTACTGCTGAAATGTTTGAAAGTAAAAAATTGACTCAAGAGCAAGTTCGTCAAAGTTTACAATTTGCAATTTGGCGTCTTGAAGGTCAGTTTACTTGGAATAATGACACCGTTAGCCAAACCCTAATGGATCTTGCGAATCAGATGGGCATTAAACTACGTGATTTCATGCCAGCGTTCTTTATCGCAATTGCCGGTTCAACGAGTTCAACACCAGTGATGCAATCAATGGTTACGCTTGGACCTGATTTAACTTTCGCTCGCTTACGTCATGCCTTAGAAATTGTGGGCGGACCAAGCAAGAAAGAAGTTAAAAATTGGGAAAAACTCAATGAGAGCTTAAAATTGCCGAAAAATGACGCAACTAGCGAAGTTTAATTCATTTTTTTGTTGACGTGTGAGCGCATTCACCCTAAGATTGCGCTCACACAAACTGGGGTCATAGCTCAGTTGGTAGAGCGCTACAATGGCATTGTAGAGGTCAGCGGTTCGATCCCGCTTGACTCCACCACGCTCCTTTGTGTTTGCCTCATCAAGTCCCTATCGTCTAGAGGCCTAGGACATCGCCCTTTCACGGCGGTAACCGGGGTTCGAATCCCCGTAGGGACGCCATATTCTGCTTTAAAAATTATAAAAAGACTCTATCGTCACCTTACTGTTTATTCTTTATCTCTTTCTAGATTGCACATTTGTCTATTTTATCTAAAATAGCGTCTTTCTTAATTCTCTCAATGTGTAATATGCAGCCATCTGACAATCAACTAGATGCTCATCAGCATCAGAACAGTACTGCACCTTTAAAAAGAGCCATGAGTACTCGCCATCTTGTGATGTTATCACTGGGCGGAGCGATCGGAACTGGTCTATTTTTAGGTTCAGGGGAAGTCATTTCACAAACTGGAGCTATTGGCGCAATTATTGCCTATATTCTTGGTGGCGCGATCGCTTACATGGTCATGCTCTGCCTAGGAGAACTCGCTGTACACATGCCTGTTTCAGGTTCTTTTGGTGCCTACGCCAAAAAATATATCAGTCCAAGTACTGGCTATATGATTTCTTGGATGTACTGGCTCACCTGGACTGCAACGCTTGGAACTGAATTCACTGCCGCAGCTCTACTCATGCAAGAATGGTTCCCGCAGATTTCCATGTGGATTTGGACAATTATTTTTGCAGTTACCATCTTTGGCTTAAATATTAGTTCAACGCGTATTTTTGCTGAATCTGAGTTTTGGCTGGCTCTTGTTAAAGTCGTTACTGTCATTGCCTTTATTGTGCTCGGCCTATTAGCAATTTTTGGTTTAATTCCATTCCATGGTGCCCAGACTGCTCCACTATTTAGCAATCTTACGGCTCAAGGCTGGTTCCCACATGGTTTAATTCCTATTTTTACGACCATGTTAATTGTTAACTTTGCATTCTCAGGAACCGAATTAATTGGTGTAGCAGCTGGCGAAACAAAAGATCCGGCTCAAAATGTACCAAAAGCGATTAATGCCGCGATCTGGCGCCTCCTTATTTTCTTTGTGGGTACCATCATTGTTATTAGCGCTTTACTTCCTTTCCAACTTGCGGGTTTAGGAGGTGACGGTGTAAGTAGCAGTCCTTTTGTGACGGTATTTAATTATATTGGCATTCCATATGCGGATGACATTATTAGATTTGTAATTATCACAGCTCTGCTTTCAGCAGCCAATTCTGGCCTATATGCAGCTTCACGTATGATGTGGTTTCTGTCAGAACAAAAATTACTACCTAGTGTGTTTGCGACTTTATCAAAAAGTGGAACACCAATCGTAGCTCTAGTTGTAACTATGTTCGGTGCAATTCCAGGTTTATTATCAGAGCAATTTGCACCTGAGACTATTTTTAAGAATCTGCTGGGTGTAGCTGCTTTTACCATGGTCATCGTATGGATGAGCATTTGTTTAAGTCAGTTCAACTTCCGCCGCCAATGGTATAGATCAGGTCATACAGTTAAAGACTTACAATATGCTGCGCCTTTATTCCCTATTGTGCCAATTTTAGGTTTTGTTTTCTGTTTCATTACTTGCTTAAGTATGGCAGCAGACCCTGAAATGCGCGCTGGTTTTGTAGGCTGTCTTATTTTTACAGCTTTATGTTATGTCAGTTATTTTATTTTTTATCGCAATAAAGGCTAAACGCGTCGTTATTCAATTAAAGTGTAGCAAAAAGCTACACTTTTTTTTGCCTATATACTGGTTTTAAATAACATACCGTTGTAGATTAAAATTTATATTAAAAACAAAATCTTGTATAGAATGAAAATTATATTTATCCATGGGATGAATCAACAAAACTACACAGCACATCGCTTGAAAGAGCATTGGTTAAAAGTGTTTAAGCTGGGCTTAAAACAAATGCCTTGCAAAGTTAATGTCCGGGATCTTCATATCCACATGCCATTTTATGGCGACTTAATGACCAAATACCAGTTAAGTAACCAATTAGATCTTAACACTTTGTTACCTAAGTCATTTTTTAATAATTATTTCCCTATTAACTTACACCCAAGTAATCCTCCGACTAGAGAGCACACTCCATTTGTTCCATTGTTACGTCCCTCAACCGATCAAGCTGATAAAAGCTTCTCAGAACGGCTTTATCTCACTTCTCAATTAGTTAAAGATCGTGTACTGAAAGAACTAGTTGTTTTATTAAATAACTTTCCTAAACTGCATGAAAGTTTGATTCAACAATTCCTCATCGAAACCTATATGTATCTATCTAACCCAGAGTTTATGGAGGAAGTACATCAAAGAATTTTAAAGAAAATGCGAGAAGACGAAGATTATATTGTGGTCGGACACTCTCTTGGTTCAGTTATCGCTTTCCAATTATTATCAGATCCATCTTATCAATTCTCAGTTAAGCGTTTTATCACCCTAGCTTCCCCTTTATCTTTTCGCGTGATTCAAAGTAAGCTCCCGAGTCCAATTTCTAGACCGCCATGTATTTACGGTGATTGGTTTAATTTTTACTCTCAAGATGATTTTTTGACCGCATTTCCATTGTGCGAAGCCCCATTTAATTTTGAACCTGCCATTATTAATCAGAAAATTTATACTTTCGCCAACCAACCTCATGAGATTTTAGGGTATCTACAACATCCGTCGGTCATAAAGGCAATTATTGAGCCTTTTCAGAAAAATGAAGGCTAAATGTATATATTTTCTACAATTTGAGTTATTTTTAATCGCTTGACTGTTTTTTTTAATATTTCTTCAGAAAACTATTTGACACTTTTATTAAATCGACCTAATATACGCCCACCTCTGAAACGTCCCTATCGTCTAGAGGCCTAGGACATCGCCCTTTCACGGCGGTAACCGGGGTTCGAATCCCCGTAGGGACGC
>NZ_JAVQNP010000024.1:0-149804 GCF_031798995.1 Acinetobacter sp. V104_13
GGTTACCCATGTGAGAGTAAGTCATCGCCAGCTCATTATTCTAAACACCCCCATTCTAATGAATGGGGGTGTTTTTTTATTGGGGAATTTGTATTCTCAATCCTTTAGATATTAAAATTTATTCAAATTATAAAGTAATAAAGCTACTCTAAAATTATTTACCTAATTAGAAATTTAATATGCAATGGATCGTAATTAAAACTTTCTCGTTTCCTTATGAGGCACAAATTGCAAAGACTCAACTAGAAGCATTTGAAATTCCTGTTTATATTGAAAATGAGCATACAATTAATATGGATTGGTTTTATTCTAATGCTTTAGGTGGGGTTCGTTTATTAGTTCCAGAAAACTATGTTGATGAAGCGAAGTCATTTCTTGAAAAAGACTTTAGTGATGAGCTTGAACAAAAGTTTGGGGGAGAGTAAAGAATGTTGCCCTGAGTGTGGAAGTTTGGATATAGAAGTTAATAATAAAGGAAATTCAACTGAAATTCAGAAGAATTTAGAAAACTGGCTACCTCCAGAATCTACGGGCCTAACTTATAAAAAAGAAGTATTTAAAGATAAGAATTTGACCACAACAAATTATATTATTTCTAAAAATGGGAAGCCTTTAGAGACATGGATATATACTAGTTCATCTGAAAAGAATGCTTCATTAGTTGCGGTTATTTCCCATCAAATGAATTAATTAAAGCAATGTGAAGTAGAGAAGAGCCAATTTTGATTAATAAAGGGCTCTTCTAAAATAGATTACTTCAGTTGTCTACGTGCATGCTTTAGAGCAGTTCGAAGACCTTCTTCTAAAGTCGGATGATAAAAGGGTTTCTCTAGAATATCATTTAGCGTTAATTCTTCACCGATTATCCAGGTTAATAAATGGGCCATATGTTCAGTTGCTTCTGTAAATAGCTCAGCACCTAGAAGCTTTTGGCTTTCCCGTTCTATATAAACTTCAATAGCACCTTTATTTTTTCCAAGAACAATAGCTCTTCCTTGTCGTTCATAAGAGGCTTCGCCTGTAATAAAATCTATACCTTCATCTTTTAATTGCTTATAGCTTTGACCTACGATCGCCATTTCAGGATGACTAAAGACAATTCCTAATGGAGTAAGTGTCTTAACTGAGTTTACCTGTGGATAATTTAAACAGTTATAAACAACTTTTTTACCTTCATGTGCTGCTTCATGTTGTAGTGGCGTTGAGGTGTAAGCGTCACCGACAACAAAAATTGGATATGTATCTAGCTGCTTAGTTTTAGCATTTACAGGTAATAACTTAATATCTTTGAATGAATTATCAATATTTTCTAGTTTTAAAGTATCAATTAAACTTGTACGGCCGGTTGCAGCTAAAACATATTCAACTTCGAGAGTTTTCTCTGTTTCATCAACTTGGTAAGTTAATACAGCGTTTTCCTTACTGCATTTAACTTCACTCGGTAAAGTCTCGAATAGAATTGTTAATTCTTTTCCTAGCTCTTTTTGAGCAAGCTGTTGAACTCTAGAACTAGTTAGGATTCCAATTCGTTTACTGCGAGCGAAGATTGTTGTTTCTACACCTAGACGATGCATAGCTTGTGCAATCTCAAGAGCGATCACACCACTACCAATTACAGCAATAGATTTAGGAAGTGTTTTTAACTCAAATATTTGGTCTGTTGTTATAAGCCGGTTTCCTAATTCTTGCTTCCAAATTTGATCATAATTAGGAGTTGAACCAACCGCCAGAATAAAACTTTTTGATTTGTACTGTTTTCCGTTAACTTCTACAGTTTGTGGATCAATAAAATGTGCTTTGCCAGAAATTTTATGCTCAGTCGGCCATTGATCTACATCTTTTAAAGTTGCTTGTGTAAATCTATCACGTAAAGTTTGTACATGCTGCATCACTTGATTAGTATTAATATTTGCAGATACGTCTAAAGCAACCTCTTGAGCATTTTGAATGTCAAACATACGGTTTGCTGTAGAGATGAGAACTTTACTTGGCATACAGCCTACACGGGCACAAGTGGTATCCCATGGTCCATCATTTATAATTAAAATATTGTTGGTATGTTTAACGGCTTCTTTGTATGCGCTAATACCAGCAGTACCTGCGCCAATGATAATAATATCGAACATTGTCATTAAGCTATTTTAATAGATATTTAGAATATATAGAAAAACCCTCTTAAACAGAGGGTTTTGTCCTAATTATTTAGCTTTAAAATGTAAATTTTTGCATAAAAGGTGTTTTTAGGGTTGTTGAAACAGTCCCATTTTGATTAATAGACTGACCTTCAATGCTTACCCCATTAATAACATGCTTAAAGTCTAATGTAGTTCCATTCAAGCTTTGTTTGAAAGTAAAAATATTTTGTCCTTCTAAATAAATACTGCCATTAAATTTCTGTGCATTCGTTGTTGGTGATTCATTTTCAACTCGGCTTCCTTCAAGGCTAGTAATACTTGGCAGGCTCAATATTTGGTGATTATTAGCCATTACTTTATATGTCGCATTGTTCGTATTACCAGGAGTTGAGTTCACAACAAATGAAATTGGCTCTGCAAAAGGGACATTAGGATTGTCATTAATGAGTACGTTGAAACCAGAACCACCTTGAACTACATAGAGATCACCATCAATTGATGTATTATCTTTATAAACACTCATTGCACCCGTGGTTACTTCTTTTTCAGTTGGTTGGCCTGTCTCTGGATCTTGAACGAGAGCGGTTGTCGTAATTTTATAATCACTTGTGGCAGCATTAATTAATACGAATCTTTTTTGCTTGGTTTGTTCAAGTCCCCATGACTGTTGGAAAGGATAAGCAAACGCACCTGTAATAGTTACATCTTGAAAGTTTTTATCATTATTTTCATTTTCAAAAATATAAATTCTGGTATTTGATTGATAGTCCTGTAAGTTCGGAGATATATTGTCGTTTGCCAGTTTAATGTTCTTCAAGTCGTCTGCTGTAATATCAAAATCCCAATCATTATATCCAGTGAGTAAAGTTTTTATTTCTTCCCCTTTAAATACATAGCAGGCGCGGTAGTCTGTAGTACTCTTGATAAAACATTTATCACGATAGTGGTCGGAGTACTTAGTAAGATCTACTTTTCGAATGTCTAAGGTTAACTTAAGTGGTCCTTGAGCGAAGGTATCTATTGCATGATCAATATAACCTTTTGATAGCTTTTCATCATTAAGATCATAGGCACCAAATAGATATTTACCTTCTTGTTTTACATTATTTAAAACTGAGGTCGCTAACTCCTGATCTGGTGATGGAGTGGTTGGTGTTGTTGTAGAACCAGAATTTGAATTTTGATTATAGTAACCATCATTGCCACCCCCACCACAAGCTGTCAAAAAAGCAGCCAAAGTAACTCCACATACTCCTTGAGTAAGTTTCATGATTATCCCCATTAAAATGATAAGTTATTTAAAATAATTTTTTAGGTTTATAAAATAACATATATTTCATGAGGTTGCTCATGATATTTATAGGCAGAGTAACTGATTAAATGCGTGTACCCATCGTTACTCCTACAGTAGGTTTTACTTGCATTGAGGAGCATGCGCTAATGATTAAACAGCTTAAAAGAACGAAAATAAATTTATTCATAGAAAATTAATAAATGAATCAAAAGATATAAATACTCTAAATTAATATTATTTTTAGTTCTGTTGAGTTCGTGCAGAGATATGCAAAATAATTTATCAAAACCCTACTTTAAAGAAGAAAATAGGGTTTTAAAGAGTACCAATTTTTTAAACTTAGTCGTCTAATAAGTCCATTTGTTTTGCTAATTGATATAGGTTGTTTGAACGGTTTCCTGTGCGGCAGAACATCAGCACAGGTTTTGGCAATTCATTATAATGATTAGCAAAAGTACGTACATCTAGCTCAGTAATCTGTCCAGCTACAACAGGTTGATAAACATAGTCTAAGCCTACTTGACGTGCTGCTTCTTCAATCTGAGCGCTTGTAGGTTGTTCTGGGCCGCCTTCCATATCTGGTCGGTTATTAATAATAGATTTAAATCCTTTTTCTACAACTTGGCCAACGTGTTCTGGACCAATTTGACCTGCGAAACCAACATTATCTGACATTTCGTCACTCCAAAATTTAACAAAACCTCTTATGCTGTATCATAGCATTAAGCTTAACCTGAGATACAAGACACTAAAACGTTGTTCCTACATAGATAAAACTTATGTCATAGAACAGCTCTAGATTTTTAAAAGGCGATCAGGATGTTTTTTGTAAATTCATTACTTCGACCATAATGCCACGGAGCACATATGCACGCTTATACGGTTGAGCCTTTATATGTTCCATGTGATCAGGAAATGATCGCAGCTGACTTTTATATTCCAAAAACAAATAATAAATCTGCGGTAATTATCATGGCGCATGGTTTTGCCGGATTGCGTCAATTTAAACTCATTCAGTATGCCCAGCGATTTGCACAAGCAGGTTACGCTGTTATTTTATTTGACTATCGATATTGGGGGGGGAGCACTGGCAAGCCTAGAGAAATGGTCTCCATCAATTCACAATTAGAAGATTGGAAGACGGTGATTCAGTATGCTTCGACTTCTAAACTCGTAGATAACCGAAGGATTGTGCTTTGGGGAACTTCTTTAAGTGGGGGATATGCGCTAAGCCTAGCTTCTGAGTTAAAGAATATTCAAGCAGTTTTAGTACAAATTCCTTATGTAGATGGTGCTGAAACTGCCAAGCTCTATCCTTTGCAGCGCTATCCCCAAGCATTAAAGCTATCGAGTCAGGATTATATGGGATCAAAGATGGGGCTTAATCCAAAGAGATTACCTGTTGTTGATCAACATAACTTATGCTTTATGCCTACGGCTGATAGTTATTATGGCTATTTATCGATTGTAAATCCTGATTATTATTGGAGTGGGGAAGTTCCTGCTCGTGTCTTTTTTAATCTGATGCGATACCGTCCAATCCAAGTTGTGCGCCAGATTAATATTCCTGTTTTATTTATTGCTGCTCAAAAAGATTCGCTTATTCCTATTGAGTCAAGCCGTGAAGCTGCGACAAATATTGCGCCTTTTGTGAATTATCATGAATGGGATATGAAACATTTTGATATCTATCACGGTTCATGGTTTGAAAAAGCAGTGACAACCCAATTAGAATTTTTACATCAGCATATAGGAGTGATGTAAATGATTATTGTATGTGCATCGTGTGGTGCTAAAAACCGAGTTCCGGAAGAAAAACTTCCGGAGCAACCAAGCTGTGGGCAATGTCATCAGCCCTTACTACCACTTGCACCAATTGAGCTAAATGAGCAGAATTTTAGTAACTACATCACGAATAGTGATCTACCTATTCTTATAGACTTATGGGCAGAATGGTGTGGACCTTGTAAAATGATGGCTCCACATTTTGCGCAGGTCGCAAAACAGAATCCAGGCGTTATCTTTGCCAAGATTGATACCGAAGAATCTCCTCGCTTGAGCCAAGCTTTTCATGTGAGAAGTATTCCGACACTTGTCTTAATGAATAAAACGACAGAGGTCGCGCGTATTAGCGGCGCATTACGTGCGCCTGAATTGCAACAGTGGCTCGATCAACAACTTCAAACGAATTTCGGGAGCTAAGGTGTCAGAAGCTTATACCAAACCAGAAGGAATTTTATCCTTACAAACGATTGCCATGCCAGCAGATACAAACTGGAGTGGTGATGTATTTGGTGGATGGATTGTGTCACAAATGGACTTGGCTGGAGCAATTCACGCAGAACGTTTCAGTCGTGGTCGCTGTGCTACAATTTCTATTAATCAAATGACCTTTTTGGTTCCGGTAAAAGTTGGCTTTGTCATTAGCTGCTATACCAAAATCTTAAAAGTTGGAAATACTTCTATTCAGATGCAAATTGAAGTTTGGGATAGTCATGATGACTCTCGTGAACCAATACGCATTACTGAAGGAGTCTTTACCTTTGTAGCAGTAGATGTAAAAGGTAATAAGCGTCAAATACCTGAAGAAGCGAAACAGAAGTTTTTGGAGACTCAATAAGAATCAGAAAGCCTGAATATTAGTATTCAGGCTTTAATCTTTATTCAAAAGAAAAACTATTTTTTAGAAGTTAAAACATCGTATTTGTATTTTTGCTTTGCTCAGGAATATTTTGTATCACATCCCAATGCTCTACGATTTTTCCATTTTCAACACGGAATATATCAACAATTGCTCTTCCTCGATCTTTTTCATTTTCAGTCGAATGGACATGTAAAACGACAAGATTGCCTTCAGCAATCGCACGTTTAATCTCATTTTTAGCTTGAGGATTCTTTTGGAATTTTTCAGTGAAGAAATTAACAAAAGGTGCTTTCCCATCTGGAACATTAGGGTTGTGCTGAATGTATTGTTGACCAATATAGCGGTCTGCATATTCTTTGACTTTATGTTTTAAAAAGACACCTTCATAAAAGTCGGTCACTATTCTTTTGTTTTGAGCACTTACTTTATCAATAGCTTCTGATTTAGCCGAAGTTACTTTACTAGTTTTAATGTGAGGTTCAGTCGCGTGAGAACTTATTGTTGTAAATATTAAACTGGTAAATAAAGAGGAAAGAATTAATATTTTTTTCATTTTTAACCTCAAGATACAAAATATTAGTTTTATATCTTGAGGTAAATAACCGTCTAAAAATACTTTAGATTAGTTATTATTTCTTACGTTTAGGTAACCATGCCCAGAGCATTTGGCATTGAATTGGTTCATTGCCTGCATCATCAATCACAGTAACAGGAATCATAAGTTCACCTTTCTCATTATCTGCAATAAACTTTTGTTGTTCAGCAGACAATGTTGCTGTCGCAGTCAAACCGCCTTCAACCACTTTTAAATAATCCACATGTAATGATTTGATTAATAAAATTCGATTATCAGGAATATGTAAACCGGTTAAAAAACCCGTTGCAGTTTCTGCTAAAAGAGCCATAGCCGCGGCATGCACTCCTTTAATATGATTTTGCATATTTTTTTGGTTATCTAAACGGACAGTAACGTGGTTTGAGTCTACTTCTAGATAGCGGATATTTGCTGTACCCACCATCGGCACGATACGACCAAACGCCTTGCTCCAAAGCGTGCTCCGAATGCCTTTAGGGAATTTTGAAGTTGCTTTTACCAGTTTTGATAGACGGTTGGATTGAGACATGGGATTACCTTAGCTTTAAATGGCCGACAAGATATTAATCTTTAAAGTTATTAAACTGTAATGGCACACCGAATTGTTGTTCACGTAAAAAAGTCATGACTTGTTGTAAGGTGTCACGCTTCTTATCTGTCACACGAATTTTGTCGCCTTGAATAGAAGATTGCACTTTAACGCCACTTTCTTTAATGGCTTTATTAATTTTTTTTGCAGTATCAGAGTCAAGACCATCTTTAAGTTTAATGACTTGTACAAAGTTTTTGCCAGAAGCCGCAGCTTTTTGTGGATCAAGTGCTTGAACATCAATTTTACGTTTATAAAAATGATTTTCTAACATGTTATAAACTTGTTCACACTGGAAATCACTTTCAGTACTGATTTTGATTTCTTTATTTTTTTCATTTAATTCGATAGAAACATCGTGACCACGGAAGTCAAAGCGTGTTGCAATCTCTTTTTGTGTGTTTTGTACAGCATGATTAACTTCAAATAACTCTAATTCAGAGACAATATCGAAAGAAGGCATAGTTTAGACCTTTACAAAGTGAAAGAATATTTGAGATGCTAAGAGGGTTTTCTTCATTTGCCAAGTGTTGTTTACATCAAAGGAGTGCACAATGATCCGTAAACAAGAAATTACAACATTTGAATTCCCAGAAAATGCTGTTATCTGGGATGTCCGTGATACTAATGCTTATGCAGAAGGGCATGTTAAA
Source organism: Acinetobacter sp. V104_13 (assembly GCF_031798995.1). NCBI lineage: Bacteria > Pseudomonadati > Pseudomonadota > Gammaproteobacteria > Moraxellales > Moraxellaceae > Acinetobacter > Acinetobacter sp. V104_13. Next base: position 7,911 of record NZ_JAVQNP010000024.1, read on the forward strand.
GGTGCGGTGAATCGCCCAATTAATGATTTGAATGCTGATATTTTGAACCAGGTCTCTGCGGGTCAGCCGATTTATATTTTATGTGGTGGTGGTAGCAAAGCTCCTCGTGCAGCTGAGAAACTAGAAGGATTGGATGCCTCGCGTGAATATGTCGTGCTGATGGGCGGGACACGTGCAGCTCGTGATGCTGGCTTGCCTCTAGAGCAGGGCGCATAAAAAAAGCACCTTCGGGTGCTTTTTTATTGAAATGAATTATTGCGGTTTAAAATAAGGCTTTTTAGGTTTCACTTTCTTTTGGAACCGTTGAGGACTCAATTTTTGTAATAGGCGGTCTGGCACTGGACAAGCTTCTCCTAATATTTGAGCAACTAAGATTTCACTGCATAGTGGTGCAAAAAGAAAGCCTTTAGAGCCAAGCCCGGCAAAAGTAGCAATTCGGCTATTCTCCTGCATTTTTCCAACCAGAGGAAAATAATCCAAGCTTTGTGCCCGTATGGATGCACGCCCTTGCCATGTCGAAGGTGACGGTAACTTTTCAGCATATTCAGGGAATACACTGTGGATTAATTCAAAGTTATGCACATGGTCTTCGGGAAGTACATCTTGATCTTCACGATTTGGGTAGAAAGACGCACCTAAAATCATCTGTGCAGCATCAAGTTGCATGCAATAGCCGCCATAGCTATAAGCTTCATTTAAAGGCAGAGGGGCAAACGTATTATCAACCCAGCTCACTTGTCCACGTATTGGTTTTAACTGTGGATAGCTGTCGAATAAAGCAGCACTTTCTCGAGCACAGCACACAACGACATGGTCTGCTTCTGCAATGATTTCATTGTCGGTTTGCAATTGAACTTTATTTTCACAAGAAACAAGTGCTGTGACATGGGCAATTTTGAGATTGATACATGGATGCTGCAAAATTTCATCACGTAATTGATGTGGTGAGACGGAGCCAGCCTCAGTTAGCAATATGCTTGAGTAATCAGTTTCAAGTGAGTTCGCTGAGTTAGTAACAACTTGAGCTGGATACTGATTTACCAAATCGAGAAGTTCATCTGCATTTTTCAATGCAATTTGTTGAATTTGAAGTGGACGGAATGCATTAAAATTTTTATAAAAATTTAAAGCATGTTGCCAACTTAAGGTCATGAGGTGTTCATGACTTTGTTCAATTGAACAAAGTTTTGGATTAAGTAATGCCAAAGGGTTTCCAGAGGCACCCGATAATGCATTTGTTTGCTCGTATAAGGTTACTTGGTGGCCACGTGCTGCAAATGCCCACGCCGTACTTAAACCTGCTACACCAGCCCCTATAATCGCAATACGCTGTTGCTCTGTAGCCAATGCGTGAGTTTGATCTAATTCTAAGGTATCTTCATCAGCTTCAGGCTGCTTCCAGACTGCTTTGAGCATTTCTCGTTTATGGCCAAAACCACGTGGACGAGAAATATCGATACCATGTGCTTTGAGTCCACGTTTTAAAATGCCAGCAACACTAAAAGAGGCGAATGTAGTGCCATAACCTGAAAGACGGACAATATTATTTAAAACATTTTGTTCCCACATGTCTGGGTTGCAAGACGGTGCAAAGCCATCTAAAAACCAAGCATTTACAGCTTTAGTTTTAGCCATGCTTGGAAAAATTTCTTGCGCATCTCCAAGCCATAAATCGATGCTAAAACGTTCTTTAGGGAAAGTTAAACGATGACATCCTGCAATAGGCAGGGGATATTGTTCAATTAACTGCTCTGCAAGCGGTTTAAGCTCATCCCAGACATTTAAAGCGCGAATAAGATCAGCTTTACTTAACGGAAATTTTTCTACACTAATTGTGTGTAAATGGCTTTGATTATTAGGACGAATTTGCTGCCAAAGTTGCCAGAGTGCAAGAATATTTAAACCTGTACCAAAACCGGTTTCTCCTACACTGAAATATTCAAAATCTTTTAAATTGGCTAATCGTTCTGATAAGTCGTTACCATTTAGAAAAACATGTCGTGTTTCAAGTAGGCCATTATCTTTAGAAAAGTAGACATCACCAAATTGTTTGGAAATGGGAATCTCGATACCATCGACAAATTCCCAGTCCAGCTCTGCTGTTTGGATACGGTTTGATACGTTCATTGAATTTAATAGATCGCTTGGTATTACCACTGGCGTCGACGTTTTGTATGAATATAACTAGCAATAAAGAAACCTAGCAATACACCACCCGCTAAGGTAACAGCGCCATATAAAAACATTTGCGCACTTCGTTCACTTTGTAAGACTTGAACCTGAACAGAGAGATTATCATTTTTTAGCTGTAACTCTTGGTTCTGAGCCAATGCTTCAAGGTTGGCATGTTCTAGCTGTTTTAAGCGAGATGCTTGATCTTGAACTAAGGCTTTGATTTTTGCGTCTTGCTGTTGCTTGTTCTTTGCGAGCTGTTCTGCTGTAAGTGGTTGTGCAGTTGGTGCTGTCGTCGCTGCTGTTTTGACTCCAGTTGCCGATGTTGGAGCTGGTTTAGCGGCTTGGGTTGAAGGCGCACTTGGGGAAGGAGTTGCTGGTGTCGCAGCAGGTTCAACTGCTCCAGCAGTTGAACATATCAAACACAAGCCAAGAAAGCTTTTGATTGCAAGCTGCATGCGATTACCCTTTTGGAAATGCTTTATTAAACGGTTTTACATCAACGTGAGCATAAATGCCTTCTTTAAGAAATGGTTCTTCTTTTAACCATTCATCTAATGCTTCGCGACTGTCGAATTCAACAATCATGGTGCTACCATAGAAGCCTGCTTGCGGATCATTAGGATCTTTTGGCATAGCACCCGCTGTAACAAGGCGGCCTTCATCATCGAGTTTTTGTAAGCGTTCGATATGCTGAGGGCGTACTGCCAAGCGTTTTTCTAAAGTTCCTTCGTTATCGGTACAGCTTAGAACAAAAAAAGGCATGTAATCGTATCTCTATAATCAATCTGGAAGCATTTTAAGCATCTGGTGACTTAAAATGTTTGCGTAAAATAATGAACTGAATAATGATAAATGAAAACATCACGATCATGTCACCAAATGCAGTAAATTCGCCCCAATATTTTCCACCGTGAAATAAAAACGCGAAGAATACATGCAGACAAGACATCACGACAAACATCGCTGCCCAAGCAAAATTGAGGTTTTTCCAACCTTTTTCACTCAAATCTAAAATCGGGTCAAATAAGCGTTGAATGAGCGGTTTACGGTCTTTACCAAACCAAGGTGAAACCAAGAATGCGCCTGCGAAAACTAAATTTAAAATCGCAGCTTTGAGACGAATATAGAAATCGTCACTTAACATGAGGGTGATACCACCAAAAATGACAGTCATAAACAATACAAACCACTGTTGTTTATCAAGACGGAATTTTTGGAAAACGAATAGGGCACCATATACCACAAGCATTGAAATAATTAAGCCAGTTGTCGCTACAAGAATATTATTATTATCAGCACCACCAGCAGACCCGATCAGTTTCAGTAAAGGATGCTGGGTGTCAGTTGGATCAACTGTTTTATATAAATAGAAGAAAATAATTAATGGAACAAAGTCCAGAAGTGCTTTCATGTTAGAGTATCTGATCAGGTTTGGCGAATGGCATAGTATAAAAGATGCAAGGCATAGATTTACATACACATAGCAATATTTCTGATGGAACTTTGTCTCCGGAACTGCTGGTGCAAGCTGCTATTGATGTGAACTTGCATACACTGGCTTTGACTGATCACGATACAATGGATGGGTTGCAGCGTGCAAAAATTGCTGCACAAGGCCATGATTTAAATATTATTTCTGGTACAGAGATTTCTAGTCAGTGGTCGCGCCCAACCACTAAGAAGAGTTATGGTGTACATATTGTCGCTTTAAATATGCAAGATGAAGCACCAATTTTAGAAGCATTAGAACAACAAAAAAGAATTAGGGCGCAAAGAGCTAAAGTGATTTGTGAGCTATTAGAAAAATGTATTGGTTTTCAGATTTATGATGATGTTCTTGCTAAAGTAGAACATCAGGCGGATAGGATAACAAGAACTCACATTGCTAAAACATTGGTCGAGAAAAATGTCGTGGCTCGTCCTCAACAAGCATTTGATCGTTTCTTAAAAGAAGGAAAACGTGCTTTTGTAAAGTTTGAAGGACTAGGCTTAAAAGAAACCATTGATGTGATTCATCAAAGTAAAGGCTTTGCAGTATTAGCACATCCGACCCGTTATGATTTATCTGCAACTAACATTCGTTATTTAATTGAATTATTCGCGACATCAGGTGGAGATGCAATTGAGTTACCTCCACCAATGGAACCTCTATCTACTCGCCAGATGATTGATCGAATGATTGAACAATATCAGTTGGCAGTTTCAATTGGCAGTGACTTTCATGGTGAAAATATGCCATGGATTAAACTAGGAAATACACCTAAACCAACTGATAAGCAGCATGGGATTTGGGAGAATTTTATTTAAATTCTTTATAGTAAGTTGTTATCTTGAGCCTGAATTGGCGGTGGGGTAGGTTTACCGAGAGTCCCTAATAACTCAATCTCGATACTACGTACCATTGCATCTAGCGGTAAATCATTACTTTGCGTACCGAAAGGCTCTTCAATTTCAGAGCTTAGAGCATCCAGACCCAAAAATGTGTATGCCAAAATTCCGACGAGTAAAGGTGTTGCTAATCCAAGCAATGAACCCAGACTAAACGGCAACATAAAACAGAAAAAATAGACTGTGCGGTTAAGTAAAACTGAATAAGCAAATGGAATAGGTGTATTGGCAATTCGGTCACAGCCAGTTTGTACGACGCTTAAGTCGGCAACATTCTTATTCATTTGTGCATAGATGATGTCAGAAATTTCACCTTCTTTAAGTGCCTGCAACAATTCCCAGTGAATGAGACTAAGTGTGTACTGAGGAGCATTATTTTGTTGGTAGAGTTGAGTGAGTGCTTGCTGACTCATACCACTGGTTTGTATTAACTCAGTTGGGTTCGCCGTCTGACGACGTAAACGGTCACGCAATACATTAGCAAAAACAATTACATGTTGAATAACACGCTCACGGCGAGCTTGAGTTAAAATACGGCAGTCACGGTCAAAATGGCGTGAAGTTGCAATTAGAACGCCCCATAATTTTCGGGCCTCCCACCAACGGTCATAACATGCACTATTTTTAAATCCTAGGAAAATAGAAAGTACGACACCAATGAGCGTAAAGCCAACCAGAGGAATCTCTGGAAAGCGATAAAGATTGATGTATTCGACTCCACCAATGATTGCCGAGATCAGCATCACAACGCCTAAGGATGGCAAAATTTTGGGTAAAATTGTGCCTCGCCAAGAGAATAATACTTTGAAAATACTAGGCTGTTCCCGAACAATCATTTTATTTTAAACGTCGCTATTTTTGTTTTGATCTTCTAGGCTTAGTAGTACTTTGTCAATATCATTGAACTGATATTGTTGCTGGGTTGAGCAGTTGTTGTTCAGCAAAGGAAAAGCTCCCTTCTGGTGAGATAATAAAATGGTCAAGCAAACGAATTTCGACAAGCTGACAAGCCTCTTCAAGTTGCTGAGTTAAGGCAATATCTTCGGAAGAAGGCTGCGCTGAACCAAATGGATGATTGTGTGCAATAACGAGCTGGCAAGCATGTTGCTGTAAGGCGTAGCGTAGGGTTTGATTGACCGAAACTGCGCAATGCTGAACTGAACCAAAGAATAGCTTTTTAAAATGAAGCTTTCTTAATTCCGGATCTAGGCACAAAACAGCAAAGACTTCTTGTTTCTCACCTTTTAATTCGTAGCGCAGATAATCCAAAACTAAATCTGATGAATGGAGGCTGAGATTATTTGTCTGGAAGTGATGATCGAGATAACGCCGTCCAAGTTCTTTGACTGCCAGTAATTGTGAATATTTCGTTGCCCCAATGCCATTAAATTGAGTTAACTCATTAAATGAGGCATCAAACACGGCATTAAGATTACCGAAGTGCTGAATGAGTAAACGAGATAACTCGACTGCTGAATGTTGTCTTGAACCTGAGCGAAGAAAAATGGCCAGTAGCTCTGCATCTGATAGACTTTGTGGACCTTGTTGCAATAACCGTTCTCTTGGCCGTTCTTGTTCAGGCCAATTTTTAATAGAAGTATTCATATTCCCCAGCATAATCCGCTTAAAATTTTATTTTGTTTGCCCAATCAATCTTGGGTCTGCGCGTATTTAATGCTATTGTGAGCGCCACTGCAACAGAAAGGTATCCTGTTCGTGAGCTTTGATTTAAGCGTTATTCCTCATAAAAACATTGTTTTAGCTGTTACTGGCGGAATTGCTGCCTATAAAAGTGCCATCTTAGTCCGCCGTCTCAAAGATTATGGCTTTGACGTGCGTGTGGTGATGACACATGGTGCTCAGGCATTTATTACACCACTAACTTTTCAGGCTCTTTCTGGTAATCCTGTTCATACTGAACTTCTAGACCCTGCGGCTGAAGCGGGTATGGGACATATTGAATTAGCACGTTGGGCTGATTTATTACTAGTCGCACCTGCAAGCTGTGACACATTGGCTAAATTTGCGAATGGTTTAGCAGATGATTTACTCAGTACAGTTTTTTTGGCAACAAAATCTCCTGTTTGGGTAGCTCCTGCGATGAATCAGCAAATGTGGGCGGCTAAAGCAACTCAACGTAATTTGCAAACCTTGGTCGAAGATGGCGTACATGTGATCATGCCGGATGCGGGTGAGCAGGCTTGTGGTGATGTTGGCTTAGGCCGTATGCCGGAACCAGAAGAAATTGCTCGCCAAGTCGCTGGCTATTTCCATCAGGCTCAACGTGCTATCGCTGAGAAATTTGGACTGTTGGCAGGTAAGCGAGTAGTTATTACTGCTGGGCCTACACGTGAAGCGATTGACCCTGTTCGTTATATCTCAAACCATAGTACTGGAAAAATGGGCTTCGCTTTAGCTGCTGCTTGTTATGCTGCTGGCGCGCAAGTGACTCTGATTGCTGGACCTGTAAGTTTAGATACGCCAAATGGTGTTCAACGTGTAAATGTTGCCTCAGCACGACAAATGCTTGACGTCAGTATGAGTTCTCTAGAAACAGGCTGTGATATTTTTATTGCGACTGCGGCAGTTGCAGACTATCGCGTAGCAGAAGTTGCTGAGCATAAAATTAAAAAAGCAGGGGATGAGTTGAATGTTTCCCTTGTTAAAAATCCAGATATTGTGGCAACAATCGCAGGTCAGGAAAAACGTCCATTTATGGTGGGCTTTGCAGCCGAAACGCAAAATGTTGAAGAATATGCGGCAGGGAAACTCGTTGCTAAAAAACTAGATATGATTGCGTGTAACGATGTATCACGTGCTGATATTGGGTTTGCTTCTGATGAGAATGCGATGACAGTTTTCTTTGCTGAAAGCTATCACATGAAAAAGCGTGAGTTAGAGAAAGCATCTAAACAGGAAATTTCTCAACAATTGGTTGAAGCTATTTCGGATGCCCTGCGCCGTAAATAATTTTTGGATCAAATAAAAAAACCGCGAATGAATCGCGGTTTTTTTACAGTCTTATTTAGACAATCAAGGAATTTCATCTTCAAATTCAGGTTTAACCTGAACGATGAAGTCTTGGCGGTTAAGACCACGCCATAATGCAAATGCAGTACCGATATAAATCGAAGAATAAGTACCAACAAATACACCAACAAACATTGCCACAGAGAACCAGTGTAGACCATCACCACCTAAGAACATCATTGCTAGTACAACCAGCAATAACGTCATTGATGTATGAATGGTACGACGTAAAGTCTCAGTTAACGCAATATCGACGATTTCACGAGGAGTCGCACCGCGAATCTTACGGAAATTTTCACGAATACGGTCTGACACTACAATGTTATCGTTAAGCGAGAAACCAATAACAGCAAGTACCGCAGCTAACACTGTAAGGTCAAATGGCCATTGGAATAATGCAAAAGCACCAATAATAATGATGATGTCGTGGAATAAAGACATTACGGCACCCATCGCGAGTTTGAACTCAAAGCGGATGGTTACGTAGATCAACATTAAGATAAGTGCAAGTGCAACCGCGCCAGCAGAACGAACATAGAGTTCGTTACCAACCTGACCACCTACAGAGTCCACTTTATGAACTTCAGCAGCATTATTTGGTAATTGTACAGCCTTAGTGATTGCGTTATTAAGGTCTTCAACCTTAACTTCTTGTACTGGCATGCGCACAAGTAAGTCTTTATTGCTGCCTAAGGTTTGTACTACAGCATCTTTAAAACCAGCTTTATCGAGTGCCTGAATAACTTCAGACTGATTGGCTGGTTGAGCATAGTTAAGCTCAGCTGAAACACCACCTGTAAAGTCCAAACCGAGGTTAAGACCTTTAGTTGCAATAAAGAAAATACTAGCCAAAGTAATCAGGATCGAGAAGATCGCTGCAGGTTTGGCAATCTTCATGAACGGGATGATTTTTGCATCATCCGGACGACCATATTGTTTTGAATCTTGTTGAGTCACTTTAGTCATCATCGATCTCCTTAAATGCTCAACTTTTTCAAATTACGACGTTTGCCATAAATGATTTGTACGATTGCACGAGTTACTGTAATTGCAGTAAACATCGAACAAATAATACCGATCATTAATGTCACGGCGAAACCTTTGATTGGGCCTGTACCAATTGCAAACAGAATGAATGCAACGAGGAACGTGGTTAAGTTCGAGTCAAAAATGGTGTTATAGGCTCGATCATAACCGGCCACAATGGCCTGTTTGGGTGAGGCCCCCCAAAGCATTTCTTCTCGGATACGCTCACATATCAATACGTTCGCATCGACCGCCATACCAATGGTAATAACGATACCGGCAATACCCGGTAAGGTGAGGGAAGCTCCAATCCATGACATCACGGTTAAAATCATTGCCAAGTTAAACACAAGAGCAAAGTTCGCGATTAAACCGAATACACGGAAGAAAACCACCATCCAGATTGCAACGAGCAAGAAGCCAATTTGAGTAGACAATACACCTTTATCAATATTTTCTTGACCAAGGCTTGGACCTACTACACGCTCTTCAACAAAGTACATTGGCGCAGCCAAAGCACCAGCACGAAGCATTAATGCAAGTTCAGATGCTTCTTGAGGAGAACTTAAACCAGTAATACGGAAAGTCGAACCTAAAACAGCTTGAACTGTTGCAGCATTAATGACTACAGACTCAGTGTATGGCGTACGAACTTCTGTTTGCGCACCAGTTTTTGGATCTGTGACATAGTTAATTTTTTGCTTGTTCTCGATGAACAATACCGCCATGCGTTTACCAACTGCATTACGGGTTGCATCGGACATTAGCTTACCGCCAGCGCTGTCGAGCGTGATATTTACTTCGGCACCGCCAGAGTCCTGACTAAAGCCAGAGCTTGCATTTTGAACACGCTCACCAGTCAAGATTCGGTTACGTTGCAACAAGAGTTGACGGCCGCTATCTAAAGACTCATAAGCAAATACTTCTGTACCCGGAGGTAAAGGTTGACCATTATATTTACCCGTATATGGATCGATATATTGATCATTTAAGTCAGAAACTAAACGGAATTCGAGGTTCGCAGTACGTCCTAAAACACGTTTAGCTTCAGCTGTATCTTGTACACCCGGTAATTCAACAACAATACGGTTGCTACCCTGACTTTGTACCAATGCTTCTGCAACACCAAGTTCGTTAATACGATTACGTAATGTTGTTAAGTTCTGATTTACCGCATATGACTGAATTTCTTGGCGACGTACATCGGTATAAGTAAGCTTTAAAGTAGAACCTGTAGAGCTTGCTAAAGCCTGTTGGGTATATTCATTCCCATTACGACGTAAAAAATCCATTGCTGCATCACGGTCAGCATTGTCAGCAAATTGAACAGTGATCACATTATTTGTTAATGCAAGACTGTTAAATTTGATCTTGTTTTCACGGAACTGACGACGCAAATCGGTGGCAGAGGTTTCCATACGTTGGGCAACGGCTTTGTCCATATCTACTTCAAGCAAGAAGTGGACACCACCACGTAAGTCCAAACCAAGTTTCATTGGTTTTGCCCCAATCTTTTGCAGCCATTCCGGTGTGGTTGGTGCAAGGTTTAGGGCGACAACATATTCATCACCTAAGTCACGACGTAATACTTCTTTTGCCTTTAACTGCGCTTCAGATGAACTGACACGCAATAGGGCAGCATTATTTGTAAAAGTATTGTCATGGCTCGCAATATTTGCTGTTTTTAAAATTTGCTCTGCTTTTTTCACCACACTTTGATCAATTTGGGTACCAGCTTTGGCACCGGAAATTTGAACAGCGGGCTCATCCGGATATAGACTAGGCAGTGCGTATAATGTACTGATTACCAGAACAACCAGAATCAGTAAATATTTCCATGCAGGGTAACGCATTCGCTTTCTTCTTAAATGAAAAAGCCGTGCTAAAGCACGACTGTTTTATGATTAAAGGTTATTTAGAGTGCCTTCAGGTAATACTGAAATTACGCTGGCACGCTGAATTTTTACTTCTACACCACGGCTAAGTTCAACAACTGCATAGTCACCTTCAATTTTGGTTACTTTGCCCATTAAACCGCCAGCGAAAACAACTTCACTACCAACACCTAAGCTCTCAATCAAAGAACGGTGTTCTTTAGCACGTTTTGCTTGAGGGCGCCAAATTAAGAAATAAAAGATTGCAACGAATACGACAATCATCAAGATGTTTGGCAAAATACCATTAGTTGGGCCAGCTGCTGGTGCTGCATGAGCAGCAGAAATTAAAAAGCTCATTTTGATTTCCTAAAGTTAAAAATATGAGTCAGATAACTGACATAATCCTAATTCGTTTTGCAATTTACCTTGTCTTGAGGTTGAGCGCAAATCTGGCTTATTCATCAACCGGACATGGTGGAACTTCTAAACCACGACGGGCATAAAAGTCCTGAACAAATTCGTCAAATGTGCCATTGTCTAATGCATCACGCATACCTTCAGTTAAACGTTGGTAATAACGTAAGTTATGAATAGTACCGAGCATAGATGCCAACATTTCTCCACATTTTTCAAGGTGGAATAGATAAGCACGGGTAAAGTTCTTACAAGTGTAGCAATCGCAATGTGGATCGAGCGGGCTCTGGTCATGGCGATATTTACTATTACGAATACGTACCAGACCATCAGTGACAAAATAATGACCGTTTCGCGCATTACGAGTCGGCATTACACAGTCAAACATATCGACACCGCGGCGCACCGCTTCAACGATATCTTCTGGTTTACCAACGCCCATCAAATAACGCGGTTTGTCATGCGGCATTTTATTCGGTAGATAATCTAAAACTTTGATCATCTCTTCTTTAGGTTCACCTACAGATAAACCGCCAATTGCATAACCGTCAAAGCCGATTTCTAAAAGACCATTTAAAGACTCATCGCGTAAGTCTTCATACATGCCACCTTGAATAATGCCAAATAACGCATTGTGATTTTTGAGCTCATCATGATGATGGGTTTTACAACGTTTTGCCCAGCGTAAAGAAAGCTGCAATGATTTTTGAGCTTCTTCATGTGTTGCAGGGTAAGGCGTACACTCATCAAAAATCATAACGATGTCAGAGTTCAAGACCTGCTGAATTTCCATAGAAATTTCAGGTGATAAAAATACTTTTGAACCATCAATCGGTGAGCGGAAAGTAACACCTTCCTCTTTGATTTTGCGCATTGCGCCAAGACTAAAAACCTGGAAACCGCCAGAGTCAGTCAAAATTGGCTTATTCCATTTAATAAAGTCATGCAAACCACCGTGTTCTTTAATTACTTCAAGACCCGGACGCAAATATAAATGGAACGTATTTCCTAAAATAATTTGTGCCTGAATATCTTCGATGTCACGAGGTAACATGCCTTTGACTGTGCCGTAAGTCCCCACTGGCATAAAAACAGGTGTTTCAACAACACCATGTTCTAAAGTTAAACGACCACGACGGGCGCGCCCCGACTGACCTAATTTTTCAAACTTCATCTAAAAATCCTGAACACGAGCAGAGGCGAAGAAACAGTTCGCTGCTAAAAAGAGGGCTATTTTCCTTGATTCTGCGACGTAGTTCTACTACTAAATGTAGCCGTTATATAAAAAGATTGGAGAAACTAAGAATAGGTTTTATGGCATAGATATTTTAATGAAGGAAATATCTAAAATTCAGGCTTATAAAAATTATAATCGACTTGGTAAAGCTAATCGATATTGCTAAATATTTGCATCCATACTATAGAAGATGTTTATAGATGATTAACAATATCGATCAGAATTTAGTTTTTAAACTTCTAGCTTATCAATTAGCATTGCATCGCCATAGCTAAAGAAACGATAGCGGCTTTTAACTGCATGTTCGTAGGCAGCTAAAATGTTGTCTCTATTTGATAGCGCTGATACCAACATGAGCAAGGTAGACTCTGGTAAATGGAAGTTAGTAATTAAACGGTCTACGATGCAGAACTCATAACCTGGATAGATAAAGATTTGTGTGTCGCCAGTCCAAGCTGCAATTTTACCGCCATGAGCTTGAGCTGCACTTTCTAAAGCACGTGTCGCGGTTGTACCAATGGCAATCACTTTATTGCCGCGTGCCTTAGTCGCCAAAATTAAATCAATAGTTTCTTGAGGAACATCACACCATTCACTGTGCATGATATGGTTGGTAATGTCATCGGTACGAACAGGCATAAATGTGCCAGCACCAACGTGTAATGTTACAAAGGTTTTTTGAACATTTTTTTGTTCTAATTTTTCTAAAAGTGTTTCATCAAAATGCAAGCTTGCTGTAGGGGCTGCAACACTGGCAATTTTCTCTGGGTTATGGAAAACCGTTTGATAGCGTTCAGTATCAATTTCTTCTGCTTCACGGTTAAAGTAAGGCGGAATAGGTAGCTGACCATATTGCTCAAGTACAGGCAAAATTGGCTGTGAAAACTCAACCACAAATAAATTTTCGTGACGGCCACGTACGATTACAGGAATGTTATCTGCACCGACATAAAGTTCGGCACCTGCTTTAGGCGAGTTGCTCGATTTAATATGGCAATACGCTGTGGTGTGGTTCAGCATGCGCTCAACCAAAATCTCGATAGCACCGCCTGTAGAGCGTTTTCCTTTAAGTCGTGCTTTCATGACTTTAGTGTCATTGAGCACTAACAGATCACCTTCTTCGAACAGATCGATAATGTCTGTGAACATGTGATCGTGATATTGACCCTTTGAGTCTAAGTGTAATAACCGCGAAGCACTACGTGATTCAAGAGGATAACGGGCAATAAGTTCATCAGGTAATTCAAAGGAAAAGTCGGACAGTTGCATATTTGAGAAAAAACACCACAAAAATTAGGCCTAGTATAAACTTTTTCGCTTTTTTATGGCTGTGCTTATGGCCTAAATCATGAAAAATGTTTAAATGATCTAAAAGTGAACGATAATATTCACTTAGGGTTTGACAAGTTTTACAAACGCGCTAATATACGCAACACAAACATACTTCCTCTCCCGAGGTGGTGAAATTGGTAGACGCGGCGGACTCAAAATCCGCTGTCAGAGATGACGTGTCGGTTCGAGTCCGACCCTCGGGACCAGATTCAGAATCGTAAGATTCTACGAAAACCCCTAAGCTAACGGCTTAGGGGTTTTTTGTTGGGTAATTTTTTATTTGCTAAGAGCTTTGGTTCAATTAAAGATGCTAGAGAAGCTTATTGGTATAATGAATTTTTACTGAGCAAACTCGAATCGCCAATACTGTTAATGAATGAGTAGGGGGTAAATAGTAGGATTCAAATCCTTTGAAGCAGTGAACCTAAAAGTTTAATAGTATTATTTTAATAGTTTTTTAAATTTTCTTGGTGTGAATGAAGAATCTTGGATACCACAAATAATACGATCAAGTAATTCAACAGACACTTTGGTTGCTGGCCTATATACACCAGTATTCACGCAATGGCAGACATGTTGATGATCCATAACTTGGATTCTTTCATAAAGTACGAAACTTTGATGCTGGATGAACGGATGTTCTCCAGCTTCAATAATGCAAGCAGGATCAATTTTCTTTTCGGTTGTTACAGAAGTAAAATTAACTGAAACGATGCAGAGTCTTTTTCCATATCCTTCGCTTGGATAAGTATCAGGATCAAACAATACAACAAACAAATGCTCTTTAGGTCCAGCCTGACAAAAAAATGCATCACCCGCTTCAGCTTTCCACTCAGACATTCAACACTTTCCTAGTGATTATTGACCATTTGAACAGATTGGTTGATATAAGCTTGAGTTTCAAGCTGACCAATAATTTCATTAGATAATTCTTCTGAAAAACCTAATGCTTTGAATAAGTCTTTATATTCAATAGGGTACATTGAAGAACCTGGATTACGCCATTCAGGGCAGTAATCATGAGTATAATCAACTAGTTCCCACTGATTTTTATTTCCAAATTCAAACCAGATCTGTTTTAAAACAGTGATGTCATTGTCACTTAATTCTAGAAGATCATCGTCGGATTGGATGGTTACTTCCTGTTTAAGAGCGATGTCATTGTTTGCTCTATCGGAAATAAATTTATCCCAATAAGTTTGTTTACGACTACCATGATTGATTCTTTCTAAAGTCATAGAAAGAACAGGACCTTTATTCATTGAAACAAGGCTATCTCCAATCATTGGGGTATGAAACATTTCAAAAGATTTTCGCTCAGAAAGGTATAATAACTTCATGAGTTTTAAAATATTAATGCTGTGCTTATCTGATTGAAGCAAAAAGAAAATTGTTGCTTCAGTCAACTTTTTCTCATCAAATAGAAAAATATTATCCATAGCAAAACAATCTCTAAAATTTGATTTATTCATTTGTGAATATTTTATGCAACCATAGGTTTAAAGTCTATGAATTTTTAGTATCTAAAATTCTATTACTTTAATACCTTTTTGTTCAAAAATTTCATCGATTGGTAGAGTTGGATATCTTTGCTTAAGGCATTCATACAAACTCTCATCCATAACTTTCCATTTATTTATATTATTATCCCAACAAGTATCGAAATATTTCATAAGGTCATCAAAAAACATCACATATCTTATAAAGCCAAGTCTAGAAGTAAATTTACATCTTCTGATATAAGGTAGTGTTTCTATTATCTTTTTATCAAGTTCATTTAAATTCGATATACCATATTTTAATAGTTCTTCTATTCCTAAATCATTAAACTCACCTTTTGAGTCAATACGATTTATAAAGTCTAAATACTTGTTATTAATTAATGTATTTACACCAACAGTAGTTAACTCTATATCTAAATTTTTATTATTTTTAATATCGTTTTTCAGTGTGTTAGTGTACTCTTCAATTTCAATACTTAATCGATTAAATTCAAGATCAGCAGATTCTAGTAAGCCTGAAAGTAAACTAAATCGACGGGTTAAGTCTGATGGAAGTTTACCACTTAATTTATAACTTCTATCATGTTCAATTTCAGCCCAAGCATGTTCAAGTGCAGTCCTAACTTGAATCTCAAACTTAAGACCTTTTAAAGCTTTCCATTCAAGTAGATTTTCTCGTGTTTCTCCAATATCACAAATGAAATGAACAGATCTATAACCAACTTTATCATCTCCTAAGATTTCAGATTTGTTCACACTATCTTTTTTATGAACATTAAATAAGCTTTTTATAAGTTCACAAACTTTGTGAACATCAGATTCAATTAAAGTAATTACTCGGATACCTGCTAAATCAGTCATATCAAGTGGCGAATAAGATTTTTCTTTGTTTTTATCTTCCATTTTTTTTAAGAAACTTTTTTTTGATTTTTCTCTGAAAGGAATATCAACATAACTAATTTGATGTGCTTCTAAGGTGATTTTTAACGTTGCAGCTATTATTTGCGCTAAAGATTTATAATTTGGTATGTTCTCTTCAAACCATCTTTCATGATCGTTTCCAGATATAATTGGATTTTCAACAATATTATTTATGGCTTCAACTTTTTTATCTACCATGCTTCAAACCCCAAAATAAATTTTTTAATTAAATTTAAGATAACTATATAACATTCTTGACCCTACAAAGTATCTAAGCCACTCTAAATTTATCATCCACATTGGTGGTCGAGATTGAAGTCTCATTTTGAAAACAAAGCAGATAAACTGCTGCTAAAGCGGTATTTTTTTGTCTGAAGGTTCGTTATGCCTTTTTATAAAAGAAATCGTGTGATCGTCCTTCTGCCCGCAATTTCTACTATAGGCTTAGCGATGCGCCAAGCATATTCAGTCGGACTTTATAATTTTTATTCAAATATTATTTTTTACTCTGTTTTACTAATATTCTGAACTCGCATTTCTAACATCTTACAACTGTCTACCTTCAAATATTTGTTGTATTTTCCTCAAGCATACCCACTTTATGTATCTGAAAACCTTTAATTGAAACTTCACATTTCTATTTTGAAAAGAACGTTGCTCTTTTAATGTACTGTGTTAAAGTTTGTAGTAGATCATAATGATTATAAGTACATTTATTGAGAGCGGTTCCGACCAAAAACGACATAATCTGTGAGGCGGGCAATGACATTCCAACGTTTAGAACTAAATCAGGTTGAGCAGTTAAGTGCTTGTAGGATATCTCTGTTGCTTGGATTAAATGCCGAGCAGAACTACATCGAGCAATTTTTCCGGTTTAGTCTTCGTCTTTTGAATTGTAAAAAAGCCTTATTGACTTTTAATCAGGAACCCTACTTTTGGCACCGTTGCCCTGAAGGCATGACCGCCATTTCATTTAAACCATCAAAGCATTTAAAACAGTGCTTCGCCAAACAACAGATTATTAATCACTTACATCCCTCATATCAAAATTTAATCAACTATTTAAAAGAATTAAATATTGAGTGCAGCAGGGCACTAGCCGTGCATCTTTTACACCCTGATAAAACCTCGATGGGCTTTGCTGTCTTTTTTGATGACGATGCGGCAACGTTTGAAGATGATGATATTCAATTATTACTCGATTATTGTTCTACTTTTATGCAACAAGTTGAGTTGAAGTTTAACTATGAAGAGTTAAATGAACTTTATGAACAACAGGTAGCAATTAATTCAAGTAAGACAAAATTTTTCTCGATTATCTCACATGACTTACGTGCACCGTTTCATGGATTGCTTGGATTTTCTGAAGTACTCGCTAAAGAGCGAGAAACTTTAGATGAATCGAGTATTCAAAATATTGCAGATTATTTATACGACACCTCTCAATCGACCTATAACTTACTTGAGAGCTTACTGACATGGGCGATGGCAGAGGGTGGGCGTTTTGTCTATCACCCGATTAACTTTAAACTTAGACAAGTCAGCAATATCGTTTGCGATGTACTGCACACTTTAGCTTTAAAGAAAAATATTGAACTGGTTAATGGTGTTCCAGATGATTTAAACATCTACGCCGATATCAATATGATGACCTCTGTGATTCAAAACTTGGTGTCAAATGCGCTGAAATTTACCGACGTTGATGGATCAGGCAAAGTCTTTATTGAAGCTCAACAAGCGGATACAAATGTAGAAATTACTGTTCGAGATACAGGTCTGGGTATGACCGAGCAACAAATGGCAAATTTATTCCATCCACGTATTACTGCAAGCTTTAAAGGTACTGCAGGGGAAAAAGGTGCTGGTTTAGGTTTGAGTCTTTGCAAGCGTTTTGTCGAGATTAATCAGGGACAAATTACTGTTAGCTCCAAAGAAGGGGTAGGAACGACATTTAAGGTTCTATTACCTTCAGCTCAAGAAAGTCATGAGGTGCATACCGAACATCATTCTTCATCAGAAGCAAAATTAGTCTAATCCCTTTTCCTACCACTACTCGAACTGCTATAACTAAAAACAGAGTACGAGGAAAAGAGCTTTTTATATGAATGCGGAGCAGTTACAAAAAACATTGCGTGCCAGTCAGTACGCAGAACAAGTTTTAGGTTTGCATCAAGCTGTTTTAGAACAAGATTATCAAATAGATCAATTTACTGCACCGCTCTCGACCGAACAGATTTACCAATTTGTACAGACCACGCTAGATGGAATTGGTGATGAAACGCTTTGGATGCGCGGAATGCGCATTTTACGTAGTCGTTTAATGTTCCGCTGGATTTGGCAGGATGCCAATCAGCTGACCGATGTTGTCACACTCACTCGTGAACTTTCTGATTTTGCAGATGCCAGTATTTGTGCAGCAAAGGATTTTGCGCGTGTAGCACTTGTGGCGAAGCACGGCGAACCTGTGAGTTACTCTGGCAAAGTTCAAGATTTGATTGTTGTTGCCATGGGTAAACTTGGTGCTCAAGAGCTTAACTTGTCGAGTGATATCGACTTAATTTTTGCCTTTGATGAGCAAGGTGAAACCAACGGTCGCAAATGTATTGATGTACAGCAGTTCTGTATTTTGTGGGGACAAAAACTCATTTATTTGCTTGAACACATTACTGCCGAAGGTTTTGTGTTTAGAGTTGATATGCGTTTACGTCCTTGGGGGGATGGCTCGGCATTAGCGATTAGTCATGCCGCTTTAGAAAAATATTTAAGTCAACATGGCCGTGAGTGGGAGCGTTATGCGTGGATTAAAGCGCGTGTTGTCACTGGAGGTAAAGAAGGGCAGGATTTGTTAGAAATGACACGTCCTTTTGTGTTCCGCCGCTATGTCGATTACACCGCTTTTGCTGCCATGCGTGATATGAAAGCAATGATCGAGCGTGAAGTGTTACGTCGTCATATTGAGGATGATATTAAACTCGGGGCGGGTGGTATTCGCGAAATTGAATTTATTGTTCAGGTCTTCCAGCTGATTTACGGCGGTTCTAAACGTGAGTTACAAGACCGTCAATGTTTAGTTAGTCTTGAGCACATTGGTGAAGCTGGCTTATTAGAAAAACAAGCTGTATTAGAACTTGAAGATGCTTACCTATTTTTACGCCGTGTTGAACACGCGATTCAAGCCCTCAATGACCAACAGACCCAGTTATTGCCCGAAGAATTGGACTTAAGACAACGCATTATAGATACCTTAGGTTTTGCTAGCTGGAATGAGTTTCTCGATGTTCTTAATGAGAAACGTCAAAAAGTAAAAGTTCAATTTAAGCAACTGATTGAAGATACCAGCACTAATGCAGCAACTGAAAATTTTGGGCAGTTAGAGCAGCAATTAGATGAAGTGCTGGATGACAATGCGAAAAATCTGATTCATGAGTTTTGGCATGGTCATGCACTTAAAAAACTTCCTTCAAATGCTGTGCAGCGTTTAAAAACGTTTTGGCCTCATTTAATTGAAGCGATCTTACAGTCTGAACAACCACAAACTGCTCTGTTGCGCTTAATGCCACTGATTGAATCAGTCATGCGTCGAACCGTGTATTTAGTGATGCTGATTGAAAGTAAGGGAGCATTGCAGCGCTTAGTGAAAATGGCGACGGTGAGTCCGTGGATTTGTGAAGAGCTAACGCAATATCCAGTGCTACTAGATGAGTTCTTATCGATGGATTTTGAGTTACCAAAACGTAAGGACTTAGAAGACTCATTACGTCAGCAGTTACTTCGTATTGAGATTGATCAGGTCGAAGACCAAATGCGAGCACTTCGCCTGTTTAAAAAGAGTAATGTGCTCACTGTTGCGGCAAGTGATGTCTTAGCTGAAAGTCCATTAATGAAAGTCTCTGATGCATTGACTGATATTGCTGAAGTCAGTGTAAACGCAACTCTCCATTTAGCTTATCAGACCGTGGCGAAGCGTCATGGTTACCCATGTGATGTTGATGGGAAACGCTGTTCACTCGACTATAAAGCTTTTGCTGTTATTGGTTATGGCAAGGTGGGTGGCATTGAGCTGGGCTATGGTTCTGACTTAGACCTCGTCTTTATTCATTACTTAGATGAACAAGCTGATACGGATGGAACCAAGTCAATTAGTGGCTTTGAATTCGCTATGCGTGTTGCCCAAAAGTTTATGTCTTTGATGACTACGCAAACGCTAGATGGTCGTGTTTATGAGATTGATACACGCTTAAGACCTTCAGGTGAGGCTGGTTTATTGGTAACAAGTCTAAAAGCCTATGAACATTATCAGTTGAAAAGTGCATGGCTTTGGGAACATCAGGCATTAGTACGTGCCCGCTCTATTGCAGGTGATGAGGTGCTTTGCCAAAAATTTGAAATATTTCGACGCGAGATATTGACTCAATCTAGAGATGAGGCTTATGTTCGTGAAGAAGTGTTGAAAATGCGTCAGAAAATGAAAGACCATCTAGGTTCGTCTTCTGAACAAAAAAAACATGGTATTTTTCATTTAAAACAGGACGCAGGTGGTATCGTCGATATCGAATTTATGGCACAGTATGCTGTACTTGCATGGAGCGGGACGAAACCCGATCTCGCCCATTATTCTGATAATGTAAGAATATTAGAAGATGCTGCTAAAGCAGACTGCTTATCCAGTGAAGATGCCACAGCATTAATTCGAGCCTATCTTAGTGAACGTGCCGAAAGCCACCGCTTAGCCCTTGCAAATCAATCCATGCAAGTCAGCGCAGCGGACTGGCGTAGTACCCGTGCGGTCGTTTGCAATTTATGGCAAAGATTAATAGACCCAACCGCCTCGGTTGAGTTGGATAGTGAATGATTTTATAACAATTTGGAGTGTTCCATGAATTTGGCTGATCGTGATGGTTTTATTTGGCAAGATGGAAAATTAATTGATTGGCGTGATGCAAAGATTCACGTTTTAACCCATACATTACACTACAGTATGGGCGTATTTGAAGGTGTTCGTGCTTATGAAACTCCTAAAGGTACAGCCATTTTCCGTCTTCAAGACCACACAAAACGTTTGTTAAATTCAGCAAAAATTTATCAAATGAAAGTGCCGTATGATCAAGCAACGCTTGAACAAGCACAAATCGATGTAGTCCGTGAAAATAAACTAGCTTCTTGCTATTTACGTCCATTAATCTGGATCGGTTCAGAGAAACTAGGTATTGCAGCAACAAATAACACCATTCATGCTGCTGTTGCTGCATGGGCGTGGGGTGCATACCTTGGTGATGAAGCGATGGCTAAAGGTATTCGCGTTAAAACTTCATCATTTACTCACCATCATCCAAACGTGACTATGTGTAAAGCAAAAGCATCTGGTAACTACACGTTGTCAATTCTTGCTCATCAAGAGGTTGCACACTCTGGTTATGATGAAGCAATGCTCATGGACCCACAAGGTTATGTATGCCAAGGTTCAGGTGAAAACGTATTCTTGATTAAAGATGGCGTTTTACACACTCCAGATATCGCTGGCGGTGCACTTGACGGTATTACACGTCAAACTGTGATGACAATCGCTAGAGATCTTGGTTATCAAGTTGTTGAGCGCCGTATTACACGTGACGAATTCTATATTGCAGACGAAGCATTCTTCACAGGTACTGCTGCTGAAGTAACACCAATTCGTGAATACGATGACCGTCCAATCGGTTCGGGTACTCGTGGTCCAATTACCACTGAAATCCAAAAAACTTACTTTGATGCGGTTCAAGGTAGAAATCCGAAATATGAACACTGGTTAACTTACGTAAAATAAGTTAATCCGTTAACATAAAAAGGCGAACATAAGTTTCGCCTTTTTATTTTTGGCTTCGGGAGCTTTTATGCATATTGTCTATGTCTCTGATGGTAAGGCAGGGCACCGCTCACAAGCATTAGGCTTGTTTCAGGCAATGCAAAGACAACAGCCAGAAACAACTTTTGAAGAGATCCTAATTTCTGAGTTACCTATTATTTCTTTAATTCAGGCATTTTTCTCTTCAAAAAACTCCTTATTTAAACAAGCGCCTGATTTTGTGTTTGGCGTGGGAAGCCACACCCATTTTCGCGTTTGGTTGCTCGGTAAAATTTTCAAAAAAGCCAAAACTATTATTTTAATGAAGCCTAACTTACCTGTGGTTTGCTTTGATTACGCTGTTATTCCAGAACATGACGGTATTCATGCTGATAGCCATGTGATTGTCACACGTGGTGCATTAAATCCCATTCGTAATGAAAATCGCCATCAAACCGCGAGAGTTTTAATCGCTTTAGGTGGTTCGTCTAAACGACATCAATGGAACCAGAATAAAGTATTAGCCAGTGTTCAAAAAATTGTTGAGAATAATCCAGACGCTGAAATTATTCTGACCACTTCTCGTCGAACCCCAGCAGAGTTTGTCGATATTTTAAGACAACAAAGTTTTGCCCAGCATTTACACATATTTCCAGTTGATCAAACACCCCAAGGCTGGATTTTCGAAGAAATGCAAAAAGCAGAAGCAGTTTGGGTGACAGAAGACAGCGTCTCTATGATTTTTGAGGCGCTTACCGCGGGTTGTCGAGTCGGGGTGATGGCAATGGACCGTTTGAAAGACGACCGGATTACGCACTCAGTTGATCAAATGTTAGAATCAAAATTAATTTCACAGCAGACTTGTGTTGTACAGTTACCACAACCTTATGCTTTTAAAGAAGCAGACCGTGTGGCAACATATCTTTTATCAAAAAATTAAATTTTTTATTTTGAGTAAATAAATGAAAATATTGCATATTGCAAATTTTGGCTTTAATAAACAAGGCGCCCATTTTTACTGCACAGACCGTAAAATTTCTGCCGGATTAATTGAAAATGGCCATTTCGTTTATGATTTTAGTTTTCGAGATATGGCTCGAATGGGCACCATTTTTAAAACAAAAAAACTGGGTGCCAATTGGGCTAATAAAGAAGTCTTAAAAGTCGTTAATAATATTGAGCCGGACTTGGTACTGATTGGACATAGTGACTTAATGAGTCCAGATGTTCTAAGACAAATTAAAGAATCTTATCCAAATACTAAAATTGCATTTTGGTATGTTGATCCGCTTTATCTTGAAAACAAACTCGACTTTGTTAAAGCATTCTCGCCATATTTGGATGCTATTTTCTGTACAACAGGCGGGGAATATCTACAAAAGTTAAAACAGCCTCATTTAAGCGTAGCCTATCTGCCAAATGTAGGTCACCGTAATGTAGAAACATTACAGCAATTTTCAAATTCTAAGACTGACAAGACTTTTATTTTCTGCGGCGTGGTCTATAAAGAACCTGAGCGTGAGAAGTTCTTAAAGGACTTGGCAGATGCTTTGCAACAAGGCCATGTGAACTATCAATATTATGGTTGTTTTGAACAACCTGGCGTTTATGGTAAAGCGTATTATAAAGTTCTGTCTGAAACAAAAATGGGACTTAATTACTCACGTCGTAATGATGTAACCTTGTATAGTTCTGACCGTATTGTACAGCTGACTGGTAATGGTTTACTTACCTTTAGCCCAAGAATTCCGGGCTTTGAGAAGCTCTATACTGAGCAGGAAGTGGTTTACTTTGATGATCAGTTTGACTTGGCCAAGAAGATCCAATTCTTTGATCAAAATCCAGAGCAGGCTGAAAAAATAGCGAAAGAAGGCTGGGAGAAAACACGTAGGTCTTTCAATGCTAAACGCATTACCCAATTTATGGTTGAAGTGACATTTAAGCAGCCCTTTTCAGAAGATTATGAATGGTCACATGAGGTTTATGCATGATGTGGTTTTTGTACGTTGCGGTAGGCCTATTAGTACTTGCTGCACTGTTATATGTGCTGGGTAATTATACATTCTGGCTTCCGTTTCGTTCGAGTAAACTACCTCGCATTGTGATGCTACATCAGGTTACCCCTAAAGATGCGGCCTCTGGCATGAATATGCCTCCTGAAAAGTTTGAACAACTCTTAACGTTATTGACGCGTAAGGGGACTACTTTTTGCTTTGTTTCCGAGCTTGAACAATATCGGAATCAAAAAAATGTCGTTGCTTTAAGTTTTGATGATGGCTTTATGGATAATTATCTTTATGCCTATCCATTACTAAAAAAATATAATGCAAAGGCAACCATTTATTTGGCGACACGAATTGAAGGAATCGAAAAGCTAACTCATGATCAAATCCATGAAATGGCCAACTCTGGTTTAATTGAATTTGGTGCACATACCCAACATCATGTGAACTTACTTAAACTTGATGATCAAACTGCTTATGACGAGATGCTTCAGTCTAAGCGTGATGTTGAAGCATTAGTTGGAAAGTGCCCGAGTTTTGCTTATCCATTTGGTCGATTTAATGAAAAGCACCAGAAAATGGCTCAAGAGATTGGCTTTAAAAACGCAGTATCGACTCGTAAAAAAATCGAAGCGTATGAAGCAGCTAATCAATTTAATATTCCACGTGTCAGCACGCATGGTGCCATGAATGCTTTACAGATGCGTATCGCCCTTGCTAAAGGACGTTATAAGTTATGAATAAAATTCCATGTAGTGTCTATATTGTCACTTTAAACTGTGGTGCTTGGTTAGAGCGGACTTTGCAAAGTGTCAGTGAGTTTGATGAAGTTATTATTTTAGACTCTGGCAGTACTGATAATACTTATGAAATTGCTCAGCGTTTTGAAAATACGCAAATCTCTCATCAAGATTGGCAAGGTTATGCCGGGCAAAAAAGTTTAGCTTTAGCAAAATGCCGAAATGATTGGGTGCTCAATCTAGATGGCGATGAAGTTTTATCTAACGAGTTAAAACAAGAGATTGTTGAGACCATTCAACAGAACAAGCTTGATGCATTAATCACACCAATTAATGATGTGTTCTTAGGTGTTCCAAACAGCAAACATACTAAAAAACATGCAAAGGTACGTTTTTTCCGTAAGTCTAAAGGGCATTATGATCTTGCTAATAAGGTCCATGAAAATGTGATTGTAGACGGTGAATCTCAGCGTGCCCAACATGATATTTATCATTATGGTGAGTCGAGTATTTTCGTTAAGGTCGAAAAAAATAACCAATATTCCAACTTAAAAGCGTTAGAGAAATACCAAAAAGGAAAGTCTCCAAGTGTTGCAAAATTGGTTTTGGTGATGCCTGTGACTTTTATGAAGTCTTATTTTATTCGCCGTAGTTTCTTAAATGGTTGGCGTGGTTTCGTAAATAGTATGATTAATGCGTTTTATGCTTTTCTAAAAGAAGCCAAACTGTTTGAACAGACCATGAATAAAGATAAGAAATAAGTAGGCAAGCTATGAAAATTGTTCAGGTATTGGCAACGAGTGGTGGAGTAGGTGGATTAGAGCAGCACACTTTTAACCTTGTTAATGAGCTTGCTTTAAACCATGAAGTACATGTGATTGCACATCCTTGCTATGTAGACAAGTTTAGCCAACAAGTACATTTTCATGCTATCGATTTTGCCCGTAGTCGTTGGAATATTTTTTTACTTTGGCAACTTAAAAATCTTATTCAGCAGATCCAACCCGCTATTGTTCATGCACAAGCAGGAAAAGCGGCTGAGCTGATTGCCCGCATTAAGCCATTTGTATCTGGTCCAAAGTTTGTAACGACTGTTCATGGTACTAAAAAGAATAAATCTGCTTATTTAGCAGGTGATGCAGTTATTGCGGTGAGCCAAGCGCTCACGCAAGGCATTCCAGAGTCTAAAGCACACGTAGTTTATAACGGGGTATATCCTCAGCCCGTACTTACAACTGAAAATAAAGAAAAATTACTTCAATCGATTCAAAAAGATTTTACCGAGCTAGACACAAGCAAAAAAGTTGTTATGTGTATTGGACGTCTAGAACCAGTAAAAAATATCAGCTTGTTGATTGATTCGATGCAACAGATTGATGCCAATTTATGGATTGTTGGTGACGGTTCACTTCGAGCAAGTTTGGAAAAGCAAGTCAGCGAATTGAACATGCAAAATCGGGTCGCTTTTCTTGGGTTTAGAACTGATGCGCGTGATCTGGTACAACTGGCTGATATGGTGGTTTTATCATCAGATCGTGAAGGTTTCCCACTTGTTATGGTCGAAGCTTTACAGGCCGATAAAGCAATGGCTTCAACCAAAGTGAACGGTGTGACCGAGTGGTTGCCAGAGCAATATCTGGCACAAATTGGAGATGCACAAGGTTTAGCAAAAGCGATTGAATATGCACTGCAACCTGAGGCTCAAAACGACTTTAGCCCTTTGTATGCAAAAGCCAAGGCTGAACTGACTGTACCAGCCATGGCTGAGCAGACGCTTAATATTTATAAAGGCCTGGTGAAAACTTAATTATTCTTCGGTGTAAGGCGGATGGCATCAAGTACCACGAAGTTATCTTCGACATTAATAGTATGACAACCGTCATCTGCTTGATTCCAGTCTGGTAAAACTACTTCTAGTAATTTTTCTTCATAAGCTATTGGGCTAAGCTGAGTAATCGCTTTTAATTCGATATTGCCGCCATATCGCTTTAAAGAATCTTGGCTTGGTCGAACCAGTTGCCCTTTATAAATAAAAGGTTTGCCTGCCATACGGAACTGCTGACTGCCTCGGCACACTGGGTTCATTGGGTGCTCTTGCCAGTTCGGATTTAAAATATCTTCGGTAAAGAACAGGTCTAAACGGTCACCAAATTTCTTACAATCACGACGCGTTGAGGTAAAAAGATACCATAAGCCCTCATGGTAAAAAGGGGTGCTATCGACTGCTTCAATATTTTCAATAAGGTTGGAATGCTTTTCCCATTTCAGCGGAAACTCAGTACATTTCCAAAGTTCGATGGTTTTATTGGCTGATGTTTCTGGGACCATATACCAAGTGTTATCTATTTTAAATACGCAAGGGTATGAGAGGTGGTAATCGAGTTTTAAAATGGTTTCAGGTGGTGTGTAAGTGCCATCCTTAAAGACTTCTAAAACCGAAAGAAAGCCTACCGGATGCTGGTCATCGACTTCTTCAAAAAAAATGAAATGACGGCCATTTTCATAAGCATAAAAGCTGTCTGCAAATGTAAACTTTCTAGGGGAATGGATCTCAAAGAGTGAATCTAATTGCTCGAGTGTAGTAAAAGGTTGTTCTAACCAGCCAAAACGCATATACCAATGGGAGTCAAAAGTTTTCGCTTTTTTTGCTTGTTGGTACTTGTACCATTTTTTTTGAATCAGGCGATTTAGCATTAAATTTTACACTCGATATAACTATAATTAGATAGACTATCCCTGACTCATTTTAACATTTGAATGAAATGAAAAAATATTTAATCAGTATTGAATCTGCTAATAGTGAACGTTTAAAAAAGTTGTACTCTCAAGCAACATTTTACAAATATCGCGATGAATTTAAGCAATTTGGGGTTATAGGAAAAAATTTAAGTGTTAGTGAGTATTTTCAACAGGGTGTAGCAGGTAAGAAGAAACCGATGACACCAGGTGAGCTTGGTTGTGCAATGTCACATATAGCTGCATTAAAAGATTTTTTAAGCTCTGATGAAGAATATGCAATTATTTTTGAAGATGATGTGATCGAACGTTTTGAAATTGATTTCCAAGATTTAGAAAAACACATTCATTCTTTGAATTTAGGTCCTTGCTTTTTCTTAAGCTTGGGCGGTATTCAAATGAAAATATGCAATCGTGTTCGTGGAAAATTTTTACCCGAAGAATTGTATAACCAAAAAGTTTTAAAAGTTGATTACGACTATCTTGAAAAACTTGCCTATGCTTATGCCTATGTTGTAGATCGTAAAATGGCTCAAATGTTAGTTGATTATCATCAACCGATAAAAATTTATGATCATTGGCAGGACCTTGTTGGGCGAGGGGATTTTAGTTTCTATGTCAGCTTTTTATTCGATCACCCAATTATTGAAAATAATGATGCATTAAGTTACTTAGAAAAGGAAAGGAGTCTAGTTACGCCTCTTTCTCAAGATGATAGTGATTTATTACGTTACTTAAGAGTTAAACTAAAGAAATATATACTTAATAAATATATAATTTAGTCATTTTTATGGGTTTTATTGATAATTTTATGATTAAGCAAAAAAATATTATTATCGGGTCAGCTACTGGATATGATGCTGACCTCATCTCTTCTTTTGTATATTCTTTGGAAAAAGCAAACTTTGATGGCATATTGGCTTTAATTATATATAAAGAGCAAATGACAGAATTTGTTAATGCATTTTCAGATATCAAAAATTTTAAAATTGAATTTAAAGTTTCAACTATTGGTAAATTTAAATCAAAGTCAAAATATTCAGGTGTTTATAAATTCAAGTTTGTAAAAAATATTCTTAAGAAAATTATTGGCTTAACTGTAAATGAAGAAAACGCTGATTCAAAAATAAAAGCGCTTAAAATTACAGGTTATCCGCATGTGAGCCGTTTCTTTGAATATAAAGAAATTGTAGAAAGCCATCCTGATGCTTCACATGTATTGCTTAGCGATGTTCGAGATGTTTTTTTCCAAAGTAACCCTTTCAAAAATCTTGGCAAAGGACTATTGGTTGGGATGGAAAATCCAAATTTCACCATAGGTACTGAGCAATATAACCAAAAATGGATCTTGGATGCATACGGTGAGGACTTTTATAATCTTGCAAAAGATGAGCAAGTTTCTTGTTCAGGTGTCACTATTGGTGATCATGAATCAATTAGAGTCTATATCAATAAGATGATCGAAGAATTCTGCAAACAGCCATATCAAAAAATGTCTGAAAGAATTTATGATCAAGCTATGCATAATAAATTATTAATTACTAATAATTTAGCTGATGTAACACGCTGTCAGCCATTTGAATCCATTATTGTAACTCTAGGTTTATACCCAATAGATCAAATTGCAGTTAATGATCAGGGATTTATTATCAATCGCAATCAAGAAATCATTCCTATTGTCCATCAACATGACAGACATCCGGAACTGATTCAGTTATGTGATAATTATATTGGGAAATAAATTTAAGATTTTCTAAATTTTATGTGGGATGCGGATATTAATTTTTATCCGCATTTCCTTTTAAAACCATATAAATCAATGCAACAAATATAAGCAATGCACCAACCAAGCTACTTACACAGAAAAATAAAATTCGTTGATTTGTAGTCATGTTAAATAATTCATTTGCAAGAATATAGCGCATGAAAAACCATTGTGCGAGAGAGAATACAATCACGACTAAAGCATGTCGACGAACGTCAGGACGCATTGCCATAATGAATTACCAAGGGAGAAAAGAAAGAGTGGGGGTATTATGCCATTTGCCTACTACCATCTCAATAGAGTCTTAATTAAGCAAATTCTGTAGAAAAAGTAAAATTATGGATAAATTATGAAGTTTTATTAACATTAATAAACTTGGTATCCGATTTTTATCGAATTTTATCTAGTAAATTGCTGAATTTATTTGGATATATGTTTGATGCAGCCTATAGATTTTGTAATGATTTGGGTGGACTCAACCGATACGAAATGGCAGCAACAATATCTATATTATAAATCCAAAGAAACTAAAACTAAGATCGATGAACTCGCTGACCAATGTCGCTATCGCGATTGGAATAATCTTCATTTTTGGTTTAGATCTGTTGAAAAATTTTGTCCTTGGGTTAGAAAAATTCATCTTGTGACCTGTGGTCATTTCCCAGAATTTTTAGTCAAGAATCACCCCAAGTTAAATCTAGTTACCCATGATCAAATTATAGAACCAGTCTGTTTACCGACCTTTAACTCACATGCCATTGAAATCAATATTCATAAAATAGAAGGCTTAGCAGAACACTTTGTTTATTTTAATGATGACACCTTTATTAATAGCCCTTTAGAGCCAGAGTTCTTTTTTAAAAATGGTTTACCTTGTGATGGTATTCAGCTACAGCCTTTAATGGTTGTGGGAGAAGAGAACTTTTTAGGCGCAGTTGCATTGACTGATGTCGCAATCATTAATAAGTATTTTGATAAGCGGAAATTATTTCATAACAATCCCTATGCACTTTTTAATCATCGCTACTCTATGAGTAATAATTGGGGGAATTTTTTAAGTTTATATAACCGAAAATTTTCGAGCTTTTATAGTACTCATTTGCCTCAACCATTTTTGAAATCAGTGTTTGAAGAAGTTTGGCAAACTGAAGAGACTTATTTAAAAGAAGTATCAAGTCATCGTTTTAGACAGCCTTTAGATGTTAACCAATATTTGTTTAGGTTATGGCAGTTATGTTCAACCCGTTTTTATCCTGTAAATATATTTGAGCGCGGCCAAAATTTTAATTTAAGACTGCAAAACCTCCCCGAAATTAATCAAATTATTAAAAATGAACGGCTTCCACAAATTTGTCTAAATGACGATGAACAAGTGGTCGATTTTGAAAAACTAAAAACAGAAGTTATTCAAATTTTTGAACAAAAATTTAATACGCTTTCAAGTTTTGAAAAAGAAATGTCTCATTAAATTTTTCTCAATAAAAAACCCTGCATAAGCAGGGTTTTTTAATTTGAAGATCTAAAAAATTATTTAGATTCTTCAGCTTTTGGCTTTTCACGTAAGCGGATACCCAAGTCACGAAGCTGGTTTGCTTCAACAGGGGCAGGTGCTTGAGTAAGTGGACATTCAGCAGTCTTAGTTTTCGGGAATGCAATAACGTCACGAATTGAAGTCGCGCCAGTCATAAGCATAACTAAACGGTCAAGACCAAATGCCAAACCACCGTGTGGAGGAGCACCATAACGAAGCGCGTTAAGTAAGAAGCTGAATTTCTCTTCTGCTTCTTCATCAGAAATACCAAGCGCTTCAAAAATCGCTTTTTGCATTTCTAATGTGTAAATACGAAGTGAACCACCACCAACTTCAGTACCGTTCAATACCATGTCGTAAGCAACAGAAAGTGCTTCACCTGGATTGCTCTTCACGTCTTCTACGCTAGATTTAGGTAACGTGAATGGGTGGTGAACAGAAGTCCATTTACCATCGTCAGTTTCTTCAAACATTGGGAAGTCAACAACCCAAAGTGGAGCCCACTCACAAGTTGAAAGGTTCAAGTCGTGACCAATCTTGACACGAAGCGCACCCATTGCGTCATTTACAACTTTAGCTTTATCAGCACCGAAGAATACGATATCGCCATCTTGTGCGCTAACACGTTCCAACAGCTCAAGTACAATCGGTTCAATGAATTTCACGATTGGAGATTGAAGACCTTCAATTCCTTTAGCGAGTTCATTAACTTTAATGTACGCTAAACCTTTAGCACCATAGATGCCAACGAATTTGGTGTATTCATCAATTGCACTACGTGGCAATGAAGCTGCACCAGGAACACGTAAAGCAACAATACGACCTTTAGGATCTTTTGCAGGACCAGCGAATACTTTGAATTCTACTTCTTGCATTAAGTCTGCAACGTCAACGAGTTTCAACGGAATACGCAAATCTGGTTTGTCAGATGCATAGTCACGCATTGCTTCGCTATATGGCATACGGCGGAATTTTTCAAATTTTACGCCAAGCAAGTCGTTAAATAATTTAACAGTCATGCCTTCCATCAAATCCATGATTTCATCGTCGTTTAAGAACGATGTTTCAATGTCGATTTGAGTGAATTCTGGCTGACGGTCAGCACGTAAGTCTTCATCACGGAAACATTTCGCGATTTGGTAGTAACGATCAATACCACCAACCATCAATAATTGTTTAAACAATTGCGGTGATTGTGGAAGTGCGTAGAAGCTACCATTTTGTACACGACTTGGTACTAAATAGTCACGTGCACCTTCAGGAGTTGCACGAGTTAAAATCGGAGTTTCAACGTCTAAGAAACCGTGATCGTCTAAATAATTACGGATCAAGTTAGTTACTTTAGAACGGAAACGTAAGCGATCTAACATTTCTGGACGACGGATGTCCAAGAAACGATATTTTAAACGGTGTTCTTCTGACACGTTGATGGTGTCATCATTTAATGGGAATGGCGGAGTTTCAGAAGCAGCAAGAACTTCGATTTCTTTGCCTAAAACTTCGATTTGACCACTCACCATATTTTGGTTTTCAGTACCTTCATAACGGCGACGAACACGACCTGTAATTTTTAATACATATTCAGAACGTGCTTTATCTGCTGTTGCAAATGCTTCTGGAGTATCTGGGTCAATAACCACTTGAACGAGACCATCACGGTCACGCATATCAAGGAAAATAACACCGCCATGGTCACGGCGACGATGTACCCAACCGCATAGTGTAACGGTCTGGTCGATTTGGGCTTCAGTTAAAGAGCCACAGTAATGAGTTCGCATCATGATGAAGATTATCCAAACTATATTGGCTGAAAGGACGGATGCGTAAACCGCGCACCGTCAAAAAAGTAAGTTTTCGATTATGCCTTGTTGGATGGTTTGTCACAAGAACTAGATCAAAAAACCGCAGAAATTAACCTGAAAATGAGCAATTTGGCAGCGATTTTAATTATTCATCCCATTCTTTGTTGTCGATCTAAAACCAAGAATAGTAAGCATCCTAAGCTAAAGGTACTTAACCAACCTTGCATAAATTCATTAATAGAGCGGCCCGTAAAATAATACGTATCGGCATGCCAAACTTCATGAGGAATGTAGCGGGCATAATCCCAAAAAGAAAATAGGCCTAACACTGTAGATAAAATCAAAAGAAACCATGCAAAAAATTTAATTTTTTTACTTACTTTCCAGTGTTGTTTATAGCGCTGATAATAGTGAACACACATCCAAACAATAAAAGGTAAGGCAAGAGCAGAGGAGCCTAACTGTAAAAGACGATGTAAGGGATATGGGTGCCCTAAAAGATGAATATTTGTTGCTAATACATCTTTAAATACAAAGGTCCGAAAGTCTGAGTGTGTTAGACCATCCCAGATTAAATGTGTTGCAATTCCTAAAATAAGTGCGAGTAATGTTCCAACCAAAAATAAAAAAATACGTTTTAAAGAGTTGAGGTCAAGATCATGCTGAATGCCGAAAAAACGGTAGATTACAGGTCGATATAGAAAGTACCAAATAGCACAAAAAATAAGGCCTAAGGTAAGGTTAGGATAAATCAGGCCTTTCCATTGATGTGTCAACATACCTGATTGCATTGTAAATAAGCGGTAAAGATCGGGTGTCATACTTCCAATTGCTAGAGCTGCAACTGGTAAAGTGTTTCGGCTAAGCTTTGAAAGAGGAGGCGCTATAACGGCATGAGAGATTGTAAAAGGCATTATAAAACAGAGATTACTCACATCATTTAATTGCCCAGTCTAACGAATCAGCCGATTGGAAATGTTTTTTATTGCAAAAAGACTGAAATGTTATAATATAACAAAACAAAAGGCGTAGCGATCAGAGAATCACCTCATGTTGTTCTATAAAAATATTTTGACCTTATCCATTTTAGCTGTCATATCCGTACCTTCGTTTGCAGCAGAAAGTGAAAATGTTGAAAAGCTAGAAACTATTCGAATTAAGGCTCACCCACTTGAGCAAACTTCACAAGATTTTGCTGTGGCAGATACTGTTGTTGATCAAAAGCATCTGTCGCAAGGCGCTGCTACCATTGGGGATGCACTCAGTAGTGAAGTCGGAATTTACGCGAATCAGTTTGGGGCTGGTTCGAGTCGCCCGGTCATCCGTGGACAAGATGGACCACGCGTTAAAGTACTTCAAAATTCATCAGAAAATATTGATGTATCGACCTTGTCTCCTGACCACGCTGTCACTGTAGATCCTGTGCTTGCAAAACAAGTCGAAGTAATTCGCGGCCCTTCAACTTTACTGTTTGGTGCGGGGACCGTCGGTGGTTTAGTTAACGTCATTGATAACAAGATCCCTACGCAAATGCCTGAAAATGGTTATGAAGGACAAGTTGGCTTACGTTACAACACTGGAAGTGATGAAAAACTGGCGAGCGCTGGCGTAACTGTTGGCCTAGGCAGCCAAGTTGCTTTACGTGTTGAGGGGTTAACTCGTGATGCGAATAATTATATTGCTCCCAATTATATTCATGAAGGTGAAAAAGAGCGCCGTGTAGACAATACTTTTGCGCAGGGTGACTCGGTTAATGTTGGTTTGTCTTGGATTTATGACCGTGGTTATACGGGTATTTCTTATAGCAACCGCAGAGACCAGTATGGCTTACCGGGGCATAGCCATGAGTACGAAAGTTGTAGCGCTCATCTAGGTGGAAGACCGCATTTGCATTGTGGAGACCATGAACATGAAGAGGGTGAAGAAGCTCACGATCATGAGCATGAAGAACATGAACATGGTGGCCCATGGATTGATTTAAAATCTGAGCGTTACGATTTTAAAACCGAGTTAAATGATCCATTTGCAGGCTTCCAAAAGTTACGTGCGCAAGCGAGCTATACTGACTATCAGCATGATGAAATTGAAGAGGGAGCAATTGCAACCCGATTCCAAAACAAAGGTTATGATGGACGTATTGAGTTGGTGCATAACCCGATTGCAAGTTGGGAAGGGGTAATTGGTGCACAGTTAGGTCAACAGAAATTAGATTTAACTGGCGAAGAAGCATTTATGGCCCCGACCACTACCAAAAAGTGGAGTTTATTTGCTTTAGAACATAAACAATGGAAAGACGTACATTTTGAGCTTTCTGCCCGTGCAGATCAGCAAGAAATTGATGTAGACGACAACTCTAAACAGGATTTTGATGGTTCGGCATTCTCTTACGCAGGTGCTGCGAATTGGGAGTTTGCACCGAACTATAAACTTTCTTTTGTCGCTTCACATCAAGAGCGTTTGCCTTTAGCTCAAGAGTTATATGCAAATGGTGGACATTTTGCGACGAATACTTATGAGTTAGGAAATGATCAACTCAGTAAGGAAAAATCGAATAATGTTGAGTTAGGTTTGCATTTTGATAATGACAAACTTGATTATCATCTTCATGTGTACCATAACTGGTTTGATGACTACATCTATGCACAAACCCTTGACCGTTATAAAGACTTCCGTTTAGTTCAATACACTCAAGATAAAGCTCGTTTCTATGGTGCCGAGGGTGAAATTGGTTATCAAATTACCCCAATGTACAAGATCAGTGCTTTTGGTGACTATGTACGCGGTAAAATTGATGCAGAGGGTAATGCTCCACGTATTCCAGCGGGACGTTTAGGTACTAAAGTTGATGCAGACTTTGGCGATGGCTTTAGTGGTTCTGCCGAGTACTATCATGTCTTTAACCAAGATAAGATTGCAGCTTACGAGACCGAAACTGAAGGCTACAACATGCTTAATCTTGGCGTAGCATACTCTGGACAATATGGTGCAAAAACTGATTACCGTGTTTATATGAAAGCAAATAACTTGTTAGATGACACGGTTTATCAACATGCTTCATTCTTATCAAATATTCCACAAGTTGGACGTAATTTTA
Organism: Acinetobacter sp. V104_13; assembly: GCF_031798995.1. Taxonomy (NCBI): domain Bacteria; kingdom Pseudomonadati; phylum Pseudomonadota; class Gammaproteobacteria; order Moraxellales; family Moraxellaceae; genus Acinetobacter; species Acinetobacter sp. V104_13. The sequence continues at coordinate 43,305 of NZ_JAVQNP010000024.1, forward strand.
CTGTAGGTGTTGATTTTAGTTTCTAAGGCTTTAACACGAAACTAAACTTGAAAAATCAATCCAAAAGACCTAATTTGAAACCATCAAGTTAGGTCTTTTTTATGCGTATTTTTCAACGAATTCATCAAAAAATAAATTGGTCAGGGCGTCGTTATATGGCGGTATTACTTTGCGTTGTTGCTATTGCATATGTTGCATCGGCGATTTACCACACAGTAAAACCATTACCACAAGGGATTAACTTTAGTGGCAAGCTTAGACATGCCGATGTTAAATTTTTAGCAGACAAAACTTATCTTGATGCAAAAGGGCAACAGCAGGTTGATCAGCACATCTTTGATGAAATCTTGAAAATGATTGATGAGGCAAAAACCACGATTGTGGTGGATATGTTCTTGTTTAATTCTGAAGTAGGTGACTCAAAACTCAAGCAAAGACCATTAATGCAAGAGCTAACCGATGCATTAGTAAGTAAGAAAAGACAGAACCGCCAAATTCAGATCGTTATGATTACCGACCCGATTAACTCGGTATACGGTGGTATCAGCCCTGAACACTACCGTCAGTTACGTCAAGCAGGTGTTGATGTGATTGAAACGAATTTAGCCCCTTTGCGTGCTTCTAACCCGTTTTGGTCTGGGTTCTGGTACATCTGCTGTCAAAATATTGGCAATAACCCTGAAAAGGGCTGGTTACCGAATCCATTCGGTGATGAAAAAATTACACTGCGCAGCTATCTAAACTTATTTAACTTTAAGGCAAATCACCGTAAAACTGTTGTCGTTGATACCGATGCTGGTTGGAAGTCATTAGTGACCTCAGCAAATCCACACAATGGCAGCTCTAGACACTCTAATGTCGCGTTGGTTGTAACAGGGGCAACAGCTGCTGATGTTCTTCAAACTGAAGCTGCAGTTGCACAAATGTCAGGCAGTAGCTCTCCATCGCTTATTTTAGGTGACTTTGAAAAAGACATAACCAAACCTCAAGTGCAAGTTTTAACTGAAGGTGCAATTTATCAATCTGTATTGAAATTAATTAACTCAGCGAAGCCGAAAGAGCATCTTGATTTAAGTATGTTCTATTTATCTGAACGCAAGATTATTAAAGCCCTAAAAAGTGCTCAAGAACGAGGCGTTATTGTCCGAGTTTTACTTGACCCAAATAAAGATGCGTTTGGTCGGCAAAAGAATGGTATTCCAAACCGTCAGGTGGCTTCAGAGTTACATGCTGCTGGTATTCCAATCCGTTGGTGTGATACCCATGGTGAGCAGAACCATAGCAAAATGATCTTGAAATATAATGCCCAACACGCTGAGTTGATTGTAGGATCCGCCAACTTTACGGCCCGTAATTTAAAAAATTACAATCTTGAAACGGATATGTTGGTCATTGGCAAAGTTCAAGATCAAGTTTTTAAAGATGCTCAAGATTACTTCAATACCTCATGGTCAAACCTAAAAGATAGGCAGATGAGCGTGGATTACGTGAAGTATGCTGATGAGTCTAAAGTGAAGTATTGGATTTATCGTTTTATGGAATGGTCAGGATTATCGACTTTCTAATTCTATTTTTTTATATAAACGTTGAGGCTATATGTTCACGACGGAGTCTTACTTAGTCTCACCCTAAAACTAGAGCTCATTCGTTACTTTGGTTTTGCCCAAAGTAACCAAAGGCATTTGTCATCCACAAAACCTGTTCAATATCTTCATTTAACCGATTTTATTGCAAATACAATATATTCATAAATTTCGGGCAGGTTGTGGATGACATTTAGCACAAGCGAATATTGGAAAATATTAATTTCTATATCACTTAGCCTACCCATCATTGAAATAATTTAAGGTGCAGGCGGAATCAATTGATCCAACGCTTTATCATCAAGTTTTTCGATTTCACTCAAATCCGTCTTAATTTTCCACTGTGACTCGTCGTCAACAGGATTTGGCAAACGGGCTTCAAGCCAATCGCAAACCACATCCGGAGAGAATTCAGGATGGTTACATTGAATAATCCATGATAAAAAATCTTTGGCTTCACCATTCATGTAAGGTGGCGGTGAAACAGGGAAGAATAATGTTGGTAGGCGTTCATTTGTCGATAGATAGTTTAAAACATGACCTAGTTCTTGAACTGTTTGCCATGCAAGTGCATGCTCTACGTCAATACTGAACTTAAACCACCAAGCATGTTCGCCATCTGCTCCATGAGCCATAATACGGGCTTCTTGTACACTTGGAACTTTGCAAAAAAATTGATGAAGACGCTCAAAACTGATTTCAGACACAGCAATTGACCTAGTTTGAAAAATGCTAATGGTAGCACAGATACAGATTCTTCATATTTTCTTTATAGTCATTACAAAGTTTAGCAATCAAAGCGGTTTTATTCATGGTTTCTCCTTGAGTCTCTTTTAATCTAGCTTCATATCAAGATTAAAAGGAAATAGGCCATGAAAAAGCCAATCGTTCTTGTACTTTCGACATTAATGTTAGGTATATCAGCTACCGCGATGGCCGATTCTGGACACCGTTGGAACAATGACCATGGTAAAAACTATGATCGATATGAGCATCGTGATGACCGCCGTCATGATTATCGTAATGATCACCGAGCGCCAGTTTGGTCAAATGCTGATCGTGGTAAGCATTATGGTAACTATGTTGCTTTTAAACGTGGTGAACGTATTCCTGCCCAATATCGCCATAGCCGCTATTATGTTTCGGACTGGAGAGCACACCGTTTATATGCGCCACCACGTGGATACCACTGGGTTAAAACCCCTAACCAATACTTATTAGTAGACTCAAGACACAACATTTACCGAGTTCGTTAAATGTAAAAATAAAAAGGCCTCAATAGTGAGGCCTTTTTCTATGCTAACTCGTCATCTTGCGGTTGAGGGGTTTTCAAATTATTAGAAGTTTTTGCATGTTTCTCTTTCATCACTGATGGGTAGTGCCATGAAGCAAATCGAACGACTAAAATAGATAAAGCTAAAATCAAAATTGAGCCCGTAATAATGACTTGATCGATATCCGCTTTATGATCATGTTGAATATCTGAAATGAGTAGACGGGTTAAGGCCGTAATCGCGACATAAATAAGAAAACGCACAGGCATATGATTGGTTTTAAAGTAAATTCCAACCATTGCTCCAAGCTCTAAGTAAATAAATAATAATAAAATATCATCAATTGAAGCATACTTTTTGACGGTCAGAATTTCAAAAACCGTATTGGCTGCCGACCATGCCACCATACACCCGATAATAAATAAGGCTAAATAATGAAAGGCTTCTACGGCGTAATGTCCGAAACGGTCGAGTATTCGTTCGTATTTTTTAGGATCAGGCATAATAAGATCTTTTGTTCACTTCGTAATGTTTAGAAATTAAACAAATTTTGTGCCAATGGAAATAGTAAATACAAAATAAAAAACGCCTGATTATTCAGGCATTTTTATGAAGATTTAATTCAACTCAGGTAGTAAGGTGATATCCACTATAAATACAAAGACTATTTCAAATTTTTATATTGTTGAATGACATCTTCAAATACAATATGGCCTAAAAAGTTGCCTATACTCTTTACGGATTGTTCTTGTTCAATTGCATGTGCAAATTTAACCGCCGCCTCATTTTGTAATTGTTCATAAAGACGTTTGCAGTTTGGAAATTCATCAATATCAATAACATTATGATATTTCAACCATCGTGCGATACCTGCGTAGTATCCGTCCACAAAAGACAATTGATCGCCCATTAACCAAGTTTGATTTATCAGGCTATTCTCTAAAGCTGTAAATGCTCTTTTAACTTGGGCTGCTCCATATTCACGTAATGCTTGTTTATTACTTTCTGAGGACGAGTGTTCAAGGCTATACCAGAGTGGGCTAAATGCATTGAATAAAGTCGTATTCAAAAAAGCTAGTTTCTGATTAAAGAGATTAAATTGTTCTGTTCCTTGTTCATAATGAAAAGCCGCATTCAGGCTTTTTGCCATGACATGGTTCAAGATAACCATGCTTTCCGTTAAAACTTTACCATTATCGTAGAGCAGTGCAGGTGTTTCACCGACTGGATTAATTTGGCGGTATTCCTCGGTATTACACTGAGTCGGCATCTCAATTCTACAGAGTTGATAAGGTAAACCTGACCATTCCAAGGCAACAATTGAACCAAATGAGCAGCCAGAAGGGACGCCATAAAATAAAGTGAAAGTTGACATGATGATTACTCTTTTTTGATATGTAAAATCATCATAAGTCGACAGAAAAGTTTCTAGTAGTCAGGTATTATGAAACTTGTTGTCTACATATATGGACATTGAAGAATGCTACTTAGACACAACTTGAATGATGTTTATCTCTTTGTTGTTGCTGTAGAGCATCAAGGATTTTCTGCCGCAGCTAAACAGCTCAATTTACCTAAATCAACTATTAGTAAGCGTGTTGCAATATTAGAAAATAAGCTGGGCTTAACGTTAATTCATCGTAGTTCACGTAGTTTTGTCTTAAGCGAATCAGGAAAACTGTTTTATCAACATGCCAAAAATGCAGTAGATGAGTTTCGTTACGCAGAAGAAAATTTATTAATACAACAACAAGAGCCAACTGGTGTAGTCAGGCTCAGTGCTTCTGTACCCATTGCTCAGTATCTTCTATCTGATTGTTTGCCTGAACTTGCAGAACGTTATCCTAAGCTGTTATTACAAGTAGAGGTAACTGATCGTTACGTTGATGTTATGAGTGAAAACTTTGATATTGTGATCCGTAGTCATTTTCAACCATTGCCGGATTCTGGATTAATTCAACGTGTGCTTAAAAATGATAAAATCATTGCTGTTGCAGCGCCTACCTACTTAATGAAATCGGCTCCTATACATACACCAGAAGATTTGCTTAAACATGAAGGTATATGGCCTGAATTGCAAATGAATCCATGGCATTTTCAAAATATAAATGGTCAGAAAGAGATAGTACATCCAAACATCCGCTTTGTAGCAAATGAGTCAGAGATCTTAAAGGGGGCTGCAAAAAGGGGATTGGGTATTACACTTTTACCTGAAACTTTTTGTATGAATGAACTATCTGAGGGTAGCTTAATTCATGTTTTGCCAGACTGGTCTGCTGGTAGCGTAACGACAAGTTTATTGATGCTGACAAGACGAGGGCTTTTACCCAGTGTCAATATTACTGCTGACTTCTTAGTCGAGAAATTAAAAACTTAAAAGTTATCTATCTTTTATGATTAGAAATAAAAAAACGCCTGATTATTCAGGCGTTTTTTATAAAGAACTTAATTAAGCTTGATTTGTAAAGTAATCTTCACTAAAGCCCATAATTAAGTCAGAACCAGCTTTGATTTTAGCAATACGCGCATCAATATCCGGCAAGATACGTTCAACAAAGTACTGAGCCAAAGCAAGTTTGTTCTGATAGAAATCACCAGACTTATCTTTAGCAGCGGCAGCAATTTTTGCAAACATGTATGAGAAGCTGAGTAAACCAACCGCATGTAAATAATCAACCGCAGCTGAGTTCGGGAACTCTACATTTTCAGCAGCTTGCTCAATAATAAACTGAGTGATTGCTTCAATTTCAGTTGCAGCATCTAAAGTTGCATCTTTAATGAAGTTCAAGTCAGTGTCTAGGTCATTCGCAAAGTCACGAATTTCAGTGATGTATTCAGCAATGAATGCACCGCCACATTTAATGGTTTTACGACCAATTAAATCTTGAGATTGAACGCCGTTGGTTCCTTCGTAGATTTGAGCAATACGAAGGTCACGAATACATTGTTCCATACCCCATTCACGGATGTAACCGTGACCACCAAATACCATTTGAGCATCTAAAGTTGCTTGGAATGCTGTATCTGTGAGGTAAGCTTTTGCAATTGGAGTTAAAAGCGCAACGCGGTCATTGGCTTTTTTCACTGCTGCTGCATCAGTTGAGAATTTAGTAATATCGAGTTGTTGACCTACATAGACAGCAAATGCACGAGATGCTTCATTATTGGCACGTACATTTAACAACATACGACGTACATCACCATGCACTAAAATGCTGTCAGCAGGTTTGTTTGGTGATTGAACACCAGCTGCACTACGACCTTGTAAACGGTCAGTCGCGTATTGAGCAGCATTTTGATAAGCAAATTCAGATGCACCTAAACCTTGAATACCCATTGATAAACGTTCGTAGTTCATCATAACGAACATTGCAGCAAGGCCTTCGTTTTCTTTACCAACGAGGTAACCTTTAGCTCCATCAAAGTTCATCACACAAGTTGCAGATGCCTTGATACCCATTTTATGTTCAATAGAACCTGGACCAACATGGTTACGGTCGCCTAAAGAACCATCTTCATTTACAAGGTATTTCGGTACGATAAATAACGAGATACCACGTGAACCAGCAGGGGCATCTGGAGTTTTAGCAAGTACCAAGTGAATGATGTTTTCCGCTAAATCGTTGTCACCGCCAGTAATGAAAATTTTAGTACCTGTAATGTTATAAGTACCGTCTTCATTACGTTCTGCTTTAGTTTTGATAATCCCTAAGTCAGTACCTGCATGTGGCTCGGTTAAGCACATGGTACCTGACCATTCACCTGAATAAATCTTAGGTAAATAAGTTTCTTTTTGTTCTTGAGATGCGTAGCTGCTTAAAGCCATACCAGCACCTACTGAAAGAAGCGGGTAAAGCATGAAAGATGGGTTAGTCGCAAATAACATTTCATCAGAAAGAACGGTGAGCATTTTTGGCATGCCTTGACCGCCCCATTCCTCATCGGCACCTAAGCCAATCCAACCACCTTCTGCATATTGACGAAATGCATCTTTAAAACCAGCTGGTGTGAATACTTCGCCGTTTTCATAGCGAGCACCTTCTTCATCACCAGTACGGTTTAATGGATGAGTCACGTTCTGAGCAAATTTAGCCATTTCTTCTAAAATTGCTTCAGCTGTTGCAGCATCTACATGAGCGAGTTTCTCATTAGACTGCCAAAATTGTTCTGCTTTAAATACATCATTTAAGATGAATTTCATATCAGCTAAAGGAGCATTGTAAATTGGCATAATCGTTCACCTTTTTTGTGCACATTGGCCTGTGCTAGATATCCTGTAAAACGAAATGGATATGGAATTTAAAGTGTAAATTTATCATTGATTTTATAAAAAAAGGACCGTCAAAACTGAGCAGTCCTTTTTTGTTTTTTAACATTGCATATCGCAACTAACTATGGTTAGAAAGCGAAATGTTCAGCGTCTAATGACATTAATGGATCTAGACCACCAGCGATCACATCTACGTGAGAACGTACACGTGGCAAGATTTTCTTGAAGTAGAAACGAGCAGTAGTTACTTTTGCATTGTAGAAGTCAACATCGGTTGTACCTTCTGCCAATTTCTCTTGTGCTACAAGCGCCATACGAGCCCATAGGTAAGCTAAAGTGATATAACCTGCGAAGTATAGGTAATCTACAGCAGCAGCACCGACTTCATCTGGGTTTTGCATCGCACGCATACCGATTTGCATAGTAAGATCGCCCCATTCTTTGTTAAGCGCCGCAAGCGGTTCAACAAATTCTTTCATAGCAGCGTTGTCTTTGTTTGCTTCTACGAATTTATGGATGATCTTAGTGAAGTCACGTAGCATTGCACCTTGAGTTTGCAATACTTTACGACCTAACAAATCAAGTGCTTGAATTTCAGTTGTACCTTCGTATAAGCAAGCAATACGTGTATCACGTACGATTTGCTCCATGCCATGCTCAGAAATAAAGCCATGACCACCGAAGACTTGTACACCGTGCTTAGCAGATTCAGAACCTGTTTCAGTTAAGAATGCTTTTGCAATTGGAGTCAATAAAGACAAGATGTTGTCAGCAAACTTACGCTCTTCTTCAGTTTCGCCTTTTTCAACGATATCTGCGTATTGAGCAAGTAAGTAAACAAGAGCACGACCGCCTTCAGCAAACGCTTTTTGAGTTAAAAGCATGTTACGAACAGCAGGGTGAACGATAATAGGATCTGCTTCTTTTTCTGGAGCTTTAGGACCAGAAAGTGAACGCATTGCTAAACGTTCTTTCGCGTAAGTCAACGCACCTTGGAAAGATGATTCAGACGCTGCTAAACCTTGAACCGCAGTACCAATACGCGCTGTGTTCATGAAGGTGAACATACAGTTCAAACCACGGTTTTCAGGTCCAATCAAGTAACCTTTCGCTTGGTCAAAGTTAATGACACAAGTCGCGTTACCATGAATACCCATTTTGTGTTCGATAGAACCACAACGTACCGCATTACGTTCGCCAATAGATCCATCTGCATTTACATTGAATTTAGGAACGATGAATAATGAGATACCTTTAGTACCTTTTGGTGCACCAGGTAGGCGAGCAAGAACGATATGGATGATGTTCTCAGCCATGTCATGTTCACCAGCAGAGATAAAGATTTTCTCGCCAGAGATTGCATAGCTACCATCAGCATTTGGTTCTGCTTTAGTACGGATAATACCTAAATCTGAACCTGCGTGAGATTCAGTTAAGCACATCGTACCTGTCCAAACACCTGAAACAAGGTTTGGTAAGTAAGTATTTTTTTGTTCATCAGAACCGTGATGTTCTAAAGTACGGACAGCTCCGTGAGACAGGCCAGGGTACATACCCCACGCCCAGTTAGAGCTACCTACCATTTCAGAAATTGCGATACCTAAAGAGTTAGGTAAGCCCTGACCACCGTATTGTTCTTCTGCTGATAAAGACGGAAAGCCAAGTTCAATATATTTTTGATAAGCTTCTTTAAAGCCTGTTGGAGTAGTAACTACGCCATCATTCCAAGTACAACCTTCGCGGTCGCCAACTTGGTTTAGAGGAGAAAGCTCATTTTCACAGAAGTCCGCCGCCGCTTCTAAATATTGATCAACCAATTCACGGCTTACGTTACCTTGGAAATCAGGTAATTTTGCATAGTGTTCTTCAGCATTTAATAATTCATGCAAAACGAATTGCATATCACGTAAGGGCGCTTTGTATTGTGGCATATCGGGTTCCTCAATACTGGTGAAACCAGAGTTATAATCTTAATCTATGATAATGTGCCATGAGGCACCTTGGACTATTACATCGTGCAACAACTTGCATAACTGTACAAGCACCTCAGGACCTTTACTTTGTGACTGCAAAGTCAAGAAAAAAATGCTGAAACTATGTAAGCCCTTTGAGTGTAAATACTTTTAGTTATGTTTATATGATACAAATAGTCAAAATCGTAAACAGTTATGTATAAACAAAAAGGCGCCTATAGGAGCCTTTTTGTTTCATAATTTTAGAATTATTTTGCTTGAACAGCTGCAGGAACAGGGGCATTAACCGGTGGTTGAGGACGTTTTGGTTCAAAACGAAGGTTACACGTTCCTTCCAGTGTTTTATCGCCAAGTTGAACACTTACGGGTTGTCCATTGGCCTTACCATCACATGCTTTTTGGATTTGTTCGAATCGAGCTTGACGTTCTGCGCGGTGCTGTTCCCATGCAGCTTTTTGTTCTGGAGTGAACTCACGGTGCTTCATACGGTGATGACCCTCACGTGGGCCATCTTGCATCATTCCACGCTCTGGTTTAGGTGGTTGAGTTGTCGATTGACACGCCGCTAAACTTCCCATTGTTACAATTGCCGCACTGAATAATGCAATTTTTGCCGTCATTTTCATATTTAAAGCCCTTTAATGTTGTGTTTACTGATGGCTTAAAGATTAGATAATAAAGATGTAGAAACAATGGAGAGTTTTTCTTTTCGTTGTTGGTTACAATGCAAAATATAGCGTAAAAATGAGAGAGTGCTTTTGAACGTTCTACGTGTTCCCATTGCATTACGGTTATTTTTGACAGTCTTGCTCACTACATTGCTTATTGCGACTGCAAGCTTGAGCGTTTTGCACTGGACAATGCAAAAGAACTTTGCCAAATATGTAGCCGACGTTGAAATGCAGAAACTAGACCGCCTCATTACCAATCTGGGTGACGTCTATACAGTCTATCATGATTGGGGAAATGCAATTCAGGCACAGATTTTACAAATCGAAGGAACCGCGGCTCCCGATGACTATGATCGTCTCTCTCAGTGGTGGCTTCGTCGTCAATATGACATTGCCATACAACAGCATTCTTTCGATGAACATGCCCTTATCAATATCTCACCTCAAGTTGCACCAACTAATAAAAATAGTATTTTTAGTGAGGAAGAGTTAAGAACGCTTGAGCAAAATCTACCTTCACAATATCAACCCTTTGAAGGGTTGCGTTTCCCTTTAAGTGCTAACCAGTTTCGTCCAAGTGATGATAAAAATAAATCAAAGAAGGGAAGCTTAAAAGATATTGAAACGCAAAATGGTAAGAAGCGTTTTATCGCTTTACCAGACCGCTTAGGATTGAGTTCGCGTTTATCTTTATATGATGCGCAGCACCAGTTTGTAGTAGGTGAACCGCCTTCTTCAGATCAGATGTCATTTCGTCCGATTATCTTAAACAATCAAGTGGTTGGATATTTAGGTTTAAAACCTGTTTTAGATAAAGAAGATGCTTTGAGTATTAATTTCTTTAGTAATCAAAAGCGCTATTTACTCTTAATTTATGCTTTAACCTTACTTTCAAGTTTAGTTGCAGCGCTTTTGATGGCGACTTATTTTAAAAAGCCGATTCAGCGTTTATTAAATGCAACCAATGAATTAACCAAAGGAAATTATCAACATCAAGTTGTTATTAAACGAAATGATGAGTTGGGCGATTTATCAACCCAATTGAACCATTTAGCAGAAATTTTACATCAGCATGAAGAGTCGCGACGTCAATGGGTGGCAGATACTTCCCATGAATTAAAAACGCCTTTGGCTGTATTGCAAGCACAAATTGAAGCGATGCAAGACGGGATTCGAAAAGCAACCCCAGAACATTTAGATGCGATGATGCGTCAGGTTTCAAGTCTGAAAAAATTGACCCAAGACCTTGCAGACTTGGCACAGGCAGATGCCCAGCAGCTTAAGTGTTATTTGAGTTCTGTTAATCCATGGGAAGTGGTACTACAAGAAGTTGAAAACTTTAAACCAAAACTTGAGCAGGCTGGTCTTGAAATTCAAGTTGAAGGAACAAGTTCTCCGCTATTATTAGACCGTGATCGGTTTAAACAGATTATTGTTAATTTAATTAGTAATAGTATTCGTTACACGGAAACAGGTGGCAAAATTCATATTCATACAAGTCAGACTCCTCAAGAGTGGACGTTATATGTCGATGATAGTCCTTATGGTTTAAGTGATGAGCAGTTATCCCGTTTAGGTGAACGTTTCTATCGCGTAGATGATTCGCGTACGCGTAGTACAGGTGGAACAGGGCTGGGCTTAGCTTTGTCTTGTAAGATTGCGCAGGCGCTTGGTGGTACACTCAGTTTTGAACATTCACCATTAGGTGGTTTACGTTGTGTACTTACTTTTAAAAAGCAGAGTTAAATATAAAAGGAAAAATATCTCATGAAACATGTGATGTTGGTTGAAGATGAAGTCGAATTAGCGCATTTGGTGCGTGATTATCTTGAAGCTGCCGGTTTTGAAGTAAGTATGTTTCATGATGGTCAAGATGCTTATGCGAGCTTCCAGCAACGTAAACCAAATTTGATGATTTTGGACTTAATGGTTCCACGAATGGATGGTTTAACGATTTGCCGTAAAGTTCGTGAACAATCAGATTTACCGATTATTATGGTCACTGCCCGTACCGAAGAAATTGACCGAGTATTAGGTCTTAACATGGGCGCTGATGATTACGTATGTAAACCATTTAGTCCAAAAGAGTTGGTAGCCCGTGTACAAGCTGTTTTACGTCGTTTAGAGCGTAAGGCAGAGCCTGAGCAAAATGATTCTTTCCGAATTGATAAAGCACAACAAAGAATTTGGTATCAACAAAAATCATTGAGTTTAACACCAACCGAATTTCGCTTACTTGAGCTATTTTTAGAGCATGTGGGGCAAGTTTATTCACGTGCACAATTATTGGATCATATTAATCCAGATAGCTTCGATGTTGCCGATCGTGTGATTGACAGCCATATCAAAAATTTGCGACGAAAAATTAGTGAAGCAGCGGAAACTGGTAACCGCCATGAGTGGATTCAAGCAGTTTATGGCGTAGGTTATCGCTTCGAATATCCTGAAGAGTAAGTCTTCATAAAAGTTATTCTGTGGATAACCACAATGTTATCCACAGAAAATGTGGATAGTTTTAAAGATTTTATGGATAAATTATAATCTTGGTATGATTGGGTACTAATTGCCAAATTTCATCTATATCTACATTTCTAACCGCGATACATCCTAACGTCCAATCCTTATGGGGCATATAAGTCGAGCTAAAAGGCATCGAGAGTAATGATTTCGGAACAGATCCATGAATCATGATATCTCCTCCTGTTGGTTGATTATGTTGCTTGGCATAAGCAATATCTTTCGCATCGGGATAGGAAATATGCAAAGATTTATAGTAAGCACTTTGTGAGTTTCGCCAATCTATAGAATAAATCCCTTCAGGTGTTCTACCATCATTTTCAAAGTGTTTATGTCCTTTGGGATTAAAGCCGAGACGAATCGGATATTGCCGAATCACGTCCTGATTACTCTTGAGCAGAAGTAGGCGTTGGTTTTTAAACACTTCAATTGAGGTAACAGGCTTGGTCTTGATTATTTCTTGGATCTCTTCATTTGAGAGGGCTTGATGGCTTGACGTAAAAGTCGGTAAATATTTTTCATAATTATAAAAAGCGATTCCCAGTGGAATGATAAGAATTGTGCAAATAATGAAGGGTCTAATTTTCATATATTATTTTTTATACTCAATGAACTCTCTTAAGTGTCTCAAATTAACTTAAGAGAGTTTTAGTTTTTTAATATTAAGATGAACAGCTCACTGCTACATCTGGAACATCACTTGGTAATGGCCCTAAATCTTGTGGTTGCTCAAGCTCTGGTTGTCTTGTGTATGGATGATTAAGTAGCTTAAATAAACGATCTACTTCGCTAAAATCATCTCTTTCCGCTGCTTCAATAGCACGCTGAGCCATGTGATTCCGTAAAATATAAATCGGATTTGCTTTTTGCATATTTGCATCAAGTTCATCAGTATCTTGATGTTCACGAATACTTTGATATTGGCTAAGAAACTCATCAAACTGTCGAATATCAAGGCAATCATCTCGTAGAGTTTTATATTCTTTATTTTGAAGACGAATAAAACTTTGAGTGTAATCGAGTTGTTCAGTTTGTAAGATTCTTAAAAACGCAAAACTACAATCAAGGCTGTCTTTGTGGAAATGGGGAAGTCCCATTTTTTGACATAAACCTTGTCCATAGTGTTCTAAAAAGATTGGTTCAAATTGTTCTAAGCAACGTGCTAACTCTTCTTTAAACTTATCTTTTTGTTCAGGTTCAGCGAGAGGAATTAAGTTGTTTAGCCACGTCCATAAGTTCCAATGGCCTATACTTGGTTGATTTTGGTAAGTATAACGACCTTGATAATCGGAATGGTTGTTGATCCAGTTCGGGCGAAAACGCTCCATAAAGCCATATGGACCAAAATCGAGTGTTGAACCTGTAATATTTAAGTTATCGGTATTCATAACGCCATGAGCAAACCCAACCAATTGCCATTTCGCAATCATAATTGCAGTACATTCAACTACCTTTTTTGCAAAGGATAAAATTGGATTTTCAGTTTCTAAGCATTCTGGATAATGCCATTCAATACATTTTTGAGTGAATTCTGACAGCAATTCAGGCGCATATTGATTAATCCATTCGAAGTGTCCTAAACGAATATGACATTCAGATGTTCTAAGTAGCATTGCGCCTAACTCTAGTTTTTCACGCTGTACACCTTGAGTCGAGGTTGTAAAACCGACTGCATGACTAGATGCGACGCCTAAAGCATTTAGAGCATGTCCTGCTAAATATTCACGGACCACAGAACGTAATACTGCTCGCCCATCTCCCATTCTTGAATAAGGCGTAGGACCTGCACCTTTGAGATGTAGGTCAATGGTTTGACCCTTTGTATTCAGTATTTGCGCAATCAGTAAGCCACGTCCATCGCCGAGTTGTCCTGCCCATTGTCCGAATTGGTGGCCAGCATAGACCATCGCAAGAGACGGAAATTCAGGGAATGTACGCTGTCCACTACAGATCTCAACCCATGCATTTTTATCGTCTTCTGACCATTGCAGTTCATCAGCCAAAGCACTGTTAAAATGTCCTGCTTTTGCACCACGTAAAGGTGATGGTTGCTGAACATGAAATAATTTAGACGGAAGTGAAGGGTAGAGCGGATTAAACTGCATAGGCTTAGCAAAATAGAGAGAGCAGATTTCACTATAACACAGTTAAAAAGCAGGCATAAAAATAGCTCCCGAAAGAGCTATTTTAGATCAGAATTTATTTTAGTCTGACACCACGTTGGTATTCTTTTTAACACTACGCATCAGTGTTTCTAAGCATTCGCGGTGATGACTTAAACGGTGTTCAAGCAATTGGAAATCAACTTTAAGCTTATGATCCATTCTATGAATCTTTTCAGCCATTGCTGCTTTTTTCGCTTGTAACTCTTGTTCTTTAAGTTTTGCCCAATCATTTAATGTGTGTGTAAATGCTTCATACTCTTGTGCAATACGTTGCTTCATTTGAGTAATGTCTGCATTTACATCATGACCATAAATAGCGAGGTCTTGTTCAGCGTATTTAAATTTCATCGCCAGTTCTGCTTTTTTAATATTAAAGCTTGGAATACGACGTAAATTTTTAGCTAAACCAATTTTAGAACATGACCAGATCAACCATTTTGTTGGGTCATATTGCCACCATTTCACACCATTACGATAGTCGTATTGGAAGATATGGTGATAGTTGTGGTAACCCTCGCCCCAAGTGGCAATAGCTAACCAGAAATTATCACGTGCTGAGTTTTCGTCTGTATAAGGACGTTTACCAAACATGTGGCAAAGCGAGTTAATAAAGAATGTAACTTGATGGCTAATGATTAAACGTAAGAGACCACCTAGGAGGACTACACCCCATAGATCACCTGTTGCCCAACCAATTAAACCTAAAATACCAACATGAACTGCGACTACAAGTAGTGCGTAATATTTATGCTGGAACATGACCAATTTATCATTGAGTAGGTCTGGTGCATTTTTAAAGTCTGGCTCAGATGGTGAATGATCGCGGATCATCCAACCCATATGGGCATACCAAAAACCACGCTCAATTGAATACGGATCTTCATCAACATCATCAACATGTCGATGGTGAGTACGGTGACCAGATGCCCAGAACAAAATACTATTTTGTACGGCAAATGTTCCACCGATCATTAAAAGAATTTTAAGCGGTAACGACGCTTCATAAGCTCGGTGAGCCCAAAGGCGATGGTAACCAGCAGTAATCCCCATACTACTTAGAGCTAAAAGAAAAAATAAGCTTACCCATGCGCTTACACTAAAATCATAATAATACGCATAAATCGGGATTATGATTGCGGCAAGAATTGGTAAACCAATTAAGGTAATGCTAGCGGTCCAGTTAATTGGGGCTTTGAGTGGGGCGGAAGTCATATCCGGCAGCGCTCCTAGAATCCTTGTGAAACAAGGTACAAAGACAAAACGACATAGCAAAACCAATCATCAAGATATATTGCTATTCTATCCTTCATATTAGCACGTGCTTAGTGAGAATCACTAGCATTATTGTACAGATGTATTGAAAGAACCGTAACAGAATTAAACTATGTCAAAGAGTTTTTCAAGCAGGAGAAGTTGTTTAATGAACGTACAACGATTGAAAAAAAAGAACAGCATTGATATTTCAAGAAAATTATCATTGAAGTGTGTCTTGGTCACAATCAGTCTTGTATTAGCCGCATGTCAAAGTGCACCCGAACATACTACGAAAAAAGTTCAAACAAAAAGAACAGTTCATCAGACTCAAACCCCTATTGTAAAAAAGCGAGTGAGTCCAGATGGCATTCAAGATATTGATTGGCAGATCACTCAGATCAGTGGTCAGAAGGCAAAATTTTTTAACCAATGGCCAACCCTTTCACTGAACTCAGCAGTCAAAACAGTATCGGGACATACTGGCTGTAATGCTGTTTTTGGCCGTTACACCTTTAATTTCAGCCAGCAAAAACTTGATATGCAAGTAAATGCAGGTCATTCAAGTTGTGATGGTGCTTTGGCTCAAGAAGCAGAGCTGGTAGATGCTTTGCAACGTATCCAACGCTTCCAACTCGTAGGTAATACGCTATATCTACTTGATCAGAGTGGTCAGCGCCTCATTCAGGCACAAAAGAAATAAAAGGTGGTTTTTACCACCTTTTTTATATTTACAGGGCTTGTAACATCGTAGTTGGAATATCTGTAATTAAGCCCTGAATCTCTAAATCACGCAGCCTTTTTGCTCTTTCTACATCATTGACTGTCCACACACTAATGTTCAAACCAGCTTGATGTGATAGTTGGATCATTTCATCTGTTGCCAACTGATCATGCCAACCAATATGACCGCAACCATATTGATGCGCGAGTTCAATTGCCGTTGCCCCAACAGGAAGTTCAACTAACAATCCGCGTTTAAATTGAGAGTTGATATCGCGTAAGGCTGTTAAAATTTGAAGATCAAAACTTGTGATGGTTACGACTTTCTCAAAACCATGTAATTCCGTCTCGAGTTTTTGAACGAGCTTTTCGGCCAATGCCATATCTCTTACAGCTTTAACTTCAACTTCAATATGATCGAAATTATCAAGTAAGTTTAAAACAGTTGTAAGTGTAGGCGTTGGTTCAGGAGTCGGCCAATTGGGCCAGCTTTGACGATGATCAAATGCCAACGCTTGAGCCAAAGTCGATTGCTCTACAATTTGATCGACTCCAGCTGTACGCAAAAAATTGTCATCATGAATAACAACTAACTCTTGGTCTTGAAGCTGGCGAATATCGAATTCGACACCACGAATACCTAAATTTTTTATGTGCTGAAACCCACCAAGTGTATTTTCAGGAGCTTCTCGGCGTGCACCACGATGACCAATAATGCGCATAATTTTCTTCTATGAAATATTTTAACTATGGTCTCTTTAAAAAGAGTAGAGACCATGTTTTAATCTAATCTATTTTTAAATAATCTCATTAATATTTTTTTGCCAAAGCACTTCTTGTCCACCTTCAGCACGCTGTAAAGCACGCGATGCGACAAATAACCAGTCAGATAGACGGTTTAAAAGTTGGAGTGCTGTAGCTTGAATATTTTGATCACGAGTTTGCACCGACATGAGTGATCGCTCTGCACGGCGGCAAACGGCACGGGCTTGATGAGCATAACTACAAGATAAAGAACCAGACGGTAGAATAAACTCCTTAAGCATCGGTAAGTCTTCATTCATACGGTCAATTTCTTTTTCAAGGAATTCAATACAAACGGGCTGGAGTAGATTGTAGTTTGGAATACAAACCTCTCCACCTAAATCAAAAAGCCAATGTTGAATCAGACTTAAGCTTTTATCCCAATCAGCCTTATCATTTACTTGGCTATCTGTGATTTGAGCACGAAGTACCCCAATAATGGCGTTGAGTTCATCAACATCACCAAGTGCCGTAATTCGTAAATCATCCTTGGCAACACGAGAACCATCGCCTAAACCTGTTGTACCTGAGTCGCCTGTGCGTGTATAGATTTTGCTTAAACGGTGTCCCATGATGGATATCCTGAACATAAAAAAGGGATAATGTCGGTCAGAACATTACCCCGAAACTGGAGTTAAGAAAATATTTTTATAGTTGGCGTGAGAAATTAATAACGGAAAGTGACCCCAACAGAAGCTTGACGGCCTGTATTAACATACCAGTCATTTGAAGGATAAGTATTTAATACTTCACGATACTGAACATCACCTACATTTTGAATATTGGTAAATACTTTCACGTTAGGAATAATATTCCAGTAAGCATTTAAGTCTACAGTTGCGTAACCAGGTACTCGCATAGAATTGGCTGAGTCTGCATAAGATTTCGCTCTAGCAATTAATGAAGCACTAATTCCATATACTGCATTTTCTAAACCTGTGCTTATAGTGAGAGTCTGGCGAGGACGGTAGGCAATTTCTGTATTATCTTTTTCATTTTCTGTTTTTACGTAAGCATATTCAGTGGACAAGAATAGATCATCCTGACGCCACTTAATTCCAGCTTCACCACCTGTAAAGTTTGCTTTAGCTATATTTGTATTAGTGCCAGCATTGTAGGCGATAAGATCTTTAATTTTTGTATGATAAACAGAAAAATTAGTACTCACATTTGATGTAAGATCGTAGTTCATACCCATTTCATAAGAAGTACTTTCTTCTGGGGCTAAGTTCTCATTGCCTCCCCATTGAGAATATAGTTCATTTAAGGTCGGAGCTCTGAAAGCACTGCCGATATTTGCATATACACTAGCATTAGGTAAGAAATGATAGCGTATAGCACCTTGCCCAACAGTATGAGTACCAAAGCGTTGGTTGTCTTCTAAACGAACACCGACTTGGGTGTCAAAAAGATCATTTTTGAGTTGATGCTGTAAATAATACCCTGTGCTATTTACACTTTTATCTGAGTTAAGAATGGTATTACTTTTATAATTTGCATCGTTATAGGTAGCACCAACTAAAATATTTTGGTTTGGAGTGAATTTCCATTTCAGGTTTAAATCACTCTCATTATTTTCAGTATTGTAATATGAGCCATAAGCAGGAACATTTTGTTTATCCTGAACATTTGCATAGTGTGCATTAATGATGAGATCAGGCAAAATATTATAAGCAACTTTAGTGTTAATAACTCGATTTTCGAATTGACGTTGTGCTGTATTGGTTATGTAGTCATTACTAAAAACGTTAGTGCCTTTATTTTCACTAATTGAAGCAGAAGCATCTATTAAGTTTTCTTGGAAGAAACCTATTTTAGCGTGATAGCCTTTTTGATCATAACCAGCTTTTTCATTTTGTGGCTGGCTTTCAAAAATACGTGTTCCATCACTTTCTAAGCGTTGCCCACCTACTTGTGCATAGAACCCTTGGTCAGTCACGAGATTGGTATTAACAATAGCCTTATAAGTATTATTTTCACCATAAATACCAGTTAGCTCAGCTCCTGTTTTCTCTGGTTTTTTAGAAATTAACTGGACGACACCACCAATCGCATCACTACCATATTGAACAGATGCCGGCCCTTTTAAAATTTCGATTTGTTGAACATCTGTTGTATCTAAAAATGCCGGATATAATGGACCAAGCTCATTTTGACTATTTAAACGAGCGCCATCTTTAAGAACTAATGTATGAACTGATTTAGTGCCGCGAAGTGAAATTTCAGAAATCTGACCTAGACCACCGCTTTGTTTTATATAAACAGAAGGATCGCGTTGGATAATATCTGAAACGTTTAGTAATGGATTCTGCTCAATGGTTTTTTCATCAATCACTGAAATCCGCGCCGGAACTTCACTTGCTTTTTCAGCACTTTTTGAAGCAGTCACTACAATTGGATCAAGCTGAGTTACATTCGTTGTATCTTCAGCAAAAATAACAGGTGAAAACCCCATCGCAATAGCGATAGCCCCTACCAGACGAGTAGGTTGAAAAGACTTAGACATAACATGCTCCATACATTCACCCCACGTGAATGATCGGGTAGATAGATGAAACAAGTAGGTCTCCGGACTTCAGCGCCATATTTAATTTATGGACATATTCACCTTCCCACATTACTGCAGTGGTGTAAGTCGGTATCGACTTAAAAAATATGCTTTACATTGTTACCGTTGCGGGGGCAGTGCCGGACTTTCACCAGCTTCCCTAAAGCATGAATTGCTTACACTTGCTTCCAATTTTACGCAGTATAAAGTGGCGATTTACTTCATACAATGTCATTTGGAGCAATTCCCTGAGAACTTTTACGCAAGGGACAAAAATTGCATTACAATGGCGCTTATTTTAAGAAATGGTTGTAGTTTAGGCAGATCATGAGCCAATCAAACCAAAAACGTACACGAGCAAAAATCTGTGGAATTACTCGCATTCAAGATGTTCAGGCAGTTGTTGCTGCTGGAGCAGATGCGATTGGTTTTGTTTTTTTTCCGCCAAGCCCAAGACATGTAACAGTTGAACAGGCCGAAGAATTAGCAAAAGTAATTCCACCTTATGTACAAATGATAGGTTTGTTTGTAAATGCGAGTGCTGCTGAAATTCAGGATGTACTTGATTGTGTTCCCCTAGATGTATTACAACTACATGGCGATGAAACTCCAGAACAATGTCAGGAAATTGCTCGCCATTGTAAACGTCGCTGGTATAAAGCGATTCAGGTTAAACCTGATCTGGATGTAGTTGCTGAAATTCAAAAATATCAGGCAGCGGGTGCCAGTGCTGTATTGCTCGATGCATGGCATCCTGAGCTCAAAGGGGGCACAGGACATCAGTTTGACTGGTCTAAATTCCCAAAACTTGATATTCCATTAATCTTGGCAGGTGGTTTAACCCCTGACAATGTCATTGACGCTATTCATACTACCGGTGCTTTTGCAGTAGATGTGAGCGGAGGCGTAGAGTCCGCAAAAGGTATAAAAGACCAACAACTCATTGAACGATTTATGCAAGGAGTCCAACGTGGATCAGCAAAACAATGTGATTGACTATACACAGTATCCAGATGCTGCAGGGCATTTCGGTATCCATGGCGGACGTTTTGTGTCAGAAACTTTAATGGCGGCATTAGAAGATTTAGAAAATCTCTATTCCCGCATGAAAAATGATGAACAGTTTTTGGCAGAATTCGACCGTGACCTCGCCTACTATGTAGGTCGTCCTAGTCCACTTTATTATGCTGAGCGATGGTCAAAAGAGTTAGGTGGTGCGCAAATTTACCTTAAACGTGAAGACTTGAACCATACAGGTTCACACAAGGTAAATAACACGATTGGTCAGGCGTTATTGGCAAAGCTTTCTGGTAAAAAACGTATTATTGCCGAAACTGGTGCCGGGCAGCATGGGGTAGCAACAGCAACAATTGCAGCACGTTTAGGTCTTGAATGTGTTGTTTATATGGGTGCTGAAGATGTTAAGCGTCAAGCCATGAACGTTTACCGTATGCGTTTGTTAGGCGCTACAGTTGTTCCTGTACAAAGTGGCTCTAAAACGTTGAAAGACGCCATGAACGAAGCGATGCGTGACTGGGTAACTAATGTTGATACGACGTACTATGTGATTGGTACAGTTGCAGGCCCGCATCCATACCCTCAACTCGTTCGTGACTTCCAGTCGATTATTGGCCGTGAAGCACGTAAACAGATTTTGGAGCAAGCAGGTCGCTTACCAGATGCATTAGTTGCATGTGTGGGTGGCGGTTCAAATGCAATGGGCTTGTTCTATCCATTCTTAAACGATGCCAACGTGAAAATGTATGGTGTTGAAGCAGCTGGTTTTGGTATTGAAACTGGTAAACACTCTGCGCCGTTAAATGCAGGTCATGTGGGTGTATTACATGGTAATCGTACTTATTTAATGAGTGATGAACAGGGCCAGATTATTGAGACACATAGTATCTCGGCGGGCCTTGATTATCCGGGTGTTGGCCCTGAACATAGCTTCTTGAAAGATATGAAGCGTGTAGAGTACGTGCCGATTAATGATACAGAAGCTCTACAAGGTTTCCGTGATTTAACTAAAATTGAAGGGATTATTCCTGCGCTTGAAAGCTCGCATGCGATGGCTTATGTCTCTAAGCTTGCACCGACGATGTCTAAAGATCAGATTATTATTGCGACTGTTTCAGGTCGTGGTGATAAAGATTTAATGACAGTTGCACGTATTGATGGCGTAGAAATGGTCGAGATGTAAGAGGATATAATGCCAAGTTTGTTTATGGTGATGTTAGGCGGGCGTCATGCACGCGCTAATACAGAAGTTCATGATGTAGTCATGGCTGTAGGAGATACTTTGGAAGAAGTTTATCCTCAACTTAAACAGGCTTGGTTTGGTGAGGCTCAAGGATTGCATATTGATGCTTGGGCCAAGCTCTCAGGAGTTAGCTCTCAAGGGCAAAATTATCAAATTCATTTTACAGATGCTGCTCCACAACCAGATGATTTAAAATTATATTTAATTAATCTGGGCGGATATAATGCAAGTGAATTCGGTGAACTTCACCGTTATGAGTTTGTGGTTGCACCGAATGCGGTAGCTGCCAAACAATTAGGTAAACAATTTATAGATCGGCAGTGGCAAAAAGCACATACAGATCGAGTCATTGATATTGATGACTGCTTAGCAATAGATTGTGTAGCAGGGCGCTATATTCATTTAATAAAAGGCGATTTTGCTGAAACAATTTGGGAAAATACGTATTTGACCGTGGTATAGGTCATTTGAAATCTAATATTCATATGGAAGTGGGTAAATGGATTTAATTCAAGAAAATGGAAAGCCTCGCTACGGGCGTTTTGAATCTGTACCGTCAACCATTCACGTACAACATTATATTTATAAAACCCCTTACGGTAAGGTCCTTAAAGGCTGGCGTAAGCAATTAAAATATAAAAAATTTAAATTCTGCGGCATTCAACATAAACACTATAGTATTGGTTTGGCAATTGCAGATATCGGCTGGGTCGGGCATGGTTTTTTCTATATTTATGACCATGAAACAGGGCAAGTCATCGAGTGGAATGCCATTCAGCCTTTGGGGCATAAAACCTACCTTGATGAACAGCCCTTATTTAATCAAAGTTATTTTTCTAAATCGCCTTATCAGTTTGATATCCAGCATGCGAATGGTGTGCGATACATTCGAGTCACTAAATATGGTGAGATTCAGCTTAGCGCTCGTATTTTTTGTGCTGGAACCGATATATTAAGTTTATGTACGCCGACAGGTATCAATGGTTGGACCTATACTCAAAAGCAGACCACATTGGCTGTAGAGGGAATGTTTATTAATAAGCAAAACCAAGTTGTACAATTTGATGAAAAGACATTTGCCTCTTTAGATGATACCTGCGGTTTTTTGCGACCTGAAACGGCTTGGTTCTGGCTTTCATGTAATTTCTGGGATGAGCAAGGGCGTCGTATAGGACTAAATCTGGCTTCTGGTGTTAATGAAAGTTTTGGTAATGAAAACTGCTTATGGATTAACGGAGTTTTATTTCCACTAACTGATGTTTTATTTGAAAAAGTAAATGATGAGCTTTGGCAAATTAGCTCTTTAGATCAAAAACTTAATCTACAGGTCCATATTGGTTGGTGCCGATATGAAAATATTAATTTAAGAATGATTGGCAGTCAGTTTAACCAGTGGCAAGCTAAAATTAGCGGAACGATTGAGCATGAGGCAACCGATATAATCAATTGCAATGCGCAATACGGTTTACTAGAACAACATTATGCGAAATGGTAACAAGCAGGTTATAAACCTGCTTGCCAGAATGCCTCACCAGCTACAATAGGATCATTTGTCTTTTCGAGTGTTTCAATCCAAACAGGATATTGACGAATGACTGGATGCTGACTTGGATGAAAGTCTTTTTTAAACCAATCTAAATATTGGTTTTTCATAGCGGTTAATGTGCCATTTTTGCCAAAGAACCAAGGTAAACCTTTAAGATTCATCAAGAGTCTTTCTCTTGGACTAAAGCCATCACATTTCAACATGATGTTGGTGCGATAGAGTGTAAAGCCAAACATCAGTACTGTTGTAAGAACCAAGACAAAACGACGAGTCGACTCAGGAACTTCACCCACCTGTTTCATGACGTCAAAAGCAACATCACGATGCTCCATTTCTTCAATGGCATGCCAAGCAAACAGTGCTCGGACATAGGGGTGAGCATTTTCCAAAGTTTTTTTATGGCTATAAAACGTTTCTGCCATTAGCGCTGTTAAATGTTCAGCTGCTGCCGTCATTGCAATATTGTATTGCGGTGAGCGTTTGGTGAGTTCAAAGCGAAAAATTCTTTTAAGTGTAGCTGTGAACTGGTCAACAGGCATGCCTTGCTCTTTCATGACCTGATTCATTTTGTCATGAGCAATACCGTGTTGAGCTTCTTGTTTAATAAAGTCCGCAACCCGTTTTTGTAGTTCGGGATCATCAATTTTGTCTCGGAACATACGGACACATTCAATAAAATAACGCTCTCCATCTGGAAAGGTTAAGCTGAGCGCATCAAACATACGAGTCAAAAAAGGATCGTTATTAAACCAAAAGCGAGGCGCTTCGTTTAAATGAAAATCCAGATCTTTACGAACCACTGGCTCGACCTGATAAGAAACATGTGCGTTCATATTTTTATTTCTCGCATCTAACATGTTCATTAGTATGTCGCTAATAGTCGGCTTTGTTTTGACAGTTATTGCCAATTTTTATACAGTTTGCGACAAGATGGCATTAAAAAAAGGATGAGCCATGCAGGATTTTACGATTTCAAATGGCTACTTTTATCTGTGGAATACTTATCTAAAAGAAAAAGGAATCGATTGGCAGGTATTAAACCTTACAGATGTTCAGGCCCGTCAAGTTCAAAATATTTTAGCTTCATCTATTGATGCTCAATCTTCTTTAAACTTTTTTCTTGAACTTTTAGAGCTGACAGAGTCTCGTCTACAAGTTTCTAATTTAGCCCTAGAAATGGCAACTTGTATTACACCTGCCAATTTTGGTGTACTGGGATATATGGCTTCTCGAAGTGGCAGCTTTGCAGAGGTTCTTGAATATGTCATGAAATTTCATCGTCTCGTGATTGACGGTGAGCAAGTCGTGCCTATGCAAGTTGAACAAGATGCTTCTAATATCCGTTTATATTGGCCGCTAGTTGATGCCAGTAATATCATACTTTGTGAGCTGACTTTAGCTGCTATGGTTCAGCTTGCTAAACAAATTGCTCCTTTCCATGATTTTCTCTTGCAGCATGTTGAGTTTGTGCACCGCTCACGTGGTCCATTAGTTCACTATCAGCGTTTCTTTCAATGTAAATTATCATTTGAGCAACCTTACTATGCATTAACTTTTGCAAGTGAGGGATTGAATGTTCGTCCTCGACATGCAGACCCCAGCTTAATGCAACTTTTAGTGAAACAAGCAGAAGAGGCATTAGCTCAGCGGAAAATACATACAGATTTAGCCCAGCAAATACATTGGATTGTTCATGAATATTTTAAACACAAGCAACAAGCCCCTAAAATAGAGGATATTGCCATCGAGTTGAATATTTCAGTACGAAGCTTGCAGCGTCAATTACAGTCATTAAATACTTCATTTAAATTAATTTTAGATACTGAACGCATGAAACGCTGTGAAATATTACTTCACCAAAATGAAAGCCTCACCACAATTGCTGAACAGTTAGGATATTCGGATCAGTCGGCACTTGCACGGGCTCATAAAAATTTGACAGGACAAACTTTACTCATGCGGAAAAGGGAATTACAACTCGCCAATAAAAATATTGAGAAATAAGTTTTGCATGATTGTTTTTTGATCATGTGGCGATCTAATAATGGCTCGAAAATAGGAAGCTTTGATCATTGAGAAAAGTTTCAAAATATTGATAAATGTACACCATGGGTTGTATGAATCATACAATCGAATATCGCCATAACGTTAGACCTGTTCAATGGACAAAAAATAGCGTTAAAATGCGATGTTCTTGTATTTCTACAAACAACTCCTCAATTTTAAATAATTCAAGGAAAGCACAACCCTATGTCACGTCTTGCCACCCGTTTTGAAAAGCTTAAGTCCCAACAACGTAAAGCGCTTGTATCTTATGTTATGGCGGGTGATCCACAGCCACAAGTAACGGTTCCGTTACTGCATAAAATGGTTGCGGCAGGAGTAGATGTCATTGAGCTTGGTTTACCATTTTCAGATCCAATGGCTGATGGTCCGGTAATTGCGCTTGCAGCTGAACGTGCGCTTGCGGCAGGGACTAACACGTTGGATGCACTCAACATGGTAAAAGAGTTCCGTGAGCAGGATCAGGAAACACCTGTTGTTTTAATGGGTTATCTGAATCCGGTTGAAGTGATTGGTTACGAGAAGTTTGTTTCTCATGCGAAACAATGTGGTGTAGATGGCTTATTACTTGTGGATTTACCACCAGAAGAGTCAAAAGAGTTTGGTGCTGTGTTGAAACAACATGATATGGACCAAATTTTCTTGCTTGCGCCAACTTCTACAGATCAACGCATTCAACATGTGACTAATCAGGCAAGTGGTTTTATTTACTACGTTTCACTTAAGGGTGTAACAGGAGCAGCAACACTTGATACGGCAGAAGCTGCTGCGCGTATTCAAAAAATCAAAAATGCCACTAATATTCCAGTGGGTGTTGGTTTTGGTATTAGTGATGCTGCTTCAGCAAAAGCAATGGGTAATGTTGCTGATGCCGTGATTGTAGGTAGTGCTTTCGTTAAAAATTTTGCAACGTTGGCAGCGGATGACGCTGTTGAACAGACGGTGAGTAAAGTCAAGGAGCTTCGAGCAGCGCTCGATGAGTTAGTATGAATCAAGAAGTGAAACCAGGGAAAGTTCTTAGCCCTTCGACACCATGGACAAAACGTCCGGTTCCAGGTATTGAAGTCGCAGATGAGCAACAAATTCTCAAAGCAACATTTACTGAGCCAACGATTGAATGTCCTGAATGTCATGCACTAGTGACACGTACAGCAATCTCTTTCAATGCATATGTGTGTCCGCAATGTGACGAACACTTACGAATGAAAGCTCGTGACCGCTTGAACTGGTTCTTCGATAATGTTGTAACTGAATTGGGTCAAGAATTTACTGCTAAAGATCCATTAAAGTTTGTTGACTCTAAACCGTATCCAGATCGTATGCGTGAAGCGCAAAGCAAAACTGGTGAAACGGAAGCGTTAATTGCCATGCAAGGTAACTTAAATGGCGTAGATATGATTGCATGTGCTTTTGAGTTCGACTTTATGGGCGGCTCAATGGGTACAGTTGTAGGTGACCGTTTTGTAAAGGCTGCAGAGCTTGCAATTGAAAAACGTCAGCCATTAATCTGTTTCGCAGCTTCTGGCGGCGCGCGTATGCAAGAAGGTATGTTATCGCTTATGCAAATGGCGCGTACTTCTGCTGCGATTCAAAAATTAAAAGATGCTGGCTTACCATATATCGTTGTGTTAACACATCCTGTGTATGGCGGTGTAACAGCTTCTTTAGCAATGTTGGGCGATATTCATATTGCTGAACCTAAAGCGATGATTGGCTTTGCTGGTAAGCGTGTAATTGAGCAGACTGTACGTGAAACTCTTGAAGAACCGTTCCAACGTGCTGAATATTTGCTTGATCATGGTGTAATCGATCAGATTGTTCATCGTCATGCTTTACGTGATACTGTATCTCGACTTGTATCGAAATTGATGAACTTACCTTGAACCAACAAGCTCCACTTTCAATAGACTCTTTAGATACATGGCTCAATTATTGGAGCCATGTTCACGTTACAGGGATAGATCTTGGTCTGGAACGTGTAATTCCTGTTGCAGAAAAGCTGGGTGTAACTCAGCCTAATGCTAAAGTTTTTACAATAGCCGGAACGAATGGTAAAGGCTCAACCACAACTACACTGGCTGCGATATTAAACGCACAGGGTTATAAAGTTGGGTTATATCAGTCACCGCATATCTATCGCTTTAATGAGCGAGTTAAGTTAGGTGGAGTTGAAGTCGATGATCAAAGTCTGATTGATGCTTTTGTTCAAGTCGATCAGGCTCGTCGCGATTGTGATTTAAGCTTATCTTTTTTTGAAGCAACCACTTTGGCTGCTTTTGTTATTTTTAAACAACAACAATGTGATGTATGGGTGCTTGAAGTTGGTCTGGGCGGACGCTTAGATGTTGTCAATGTGATTGATCCCGACATTGCAGTAATTACTAATATTGGCCTAGATCACACAGATTGGCTAGGCGATACCGTCGAAAAAATTGCTTTTGAAAAAGCAGGCATTATTCGTCCATATATTCCGGTTATCTTCGCGGGTGAGCAACCATTGCCGCAAGCAATTCAAGATAAAGCACAAAGTTCACAAGCAGACTTATATACCGTTAATCGTGATTATTTTTATAAGCTCGCAGAAGATGGACAAAACTGGTACTTTGCTTCGGAAGGAACCACTTTAAAACTTCCTTTAGGTACATTAGCGATTGAAAATATTGCAGGAGCGGTTGCGGCCATTTTAAATAGTGGACTTGAGATTTCTCAGTCAGCATTAGAAAAAGGTATCCAATCTGCTCGCTTAGCTGGACGTTTTGAACAGCGTCAAGTGGATGGGAGGACGGTCATTTTTGATGCTGGGCACAATCCACATGGTGTTGAATTTTTGTTAAAGCAATTGCGAAATTTCTTAGAATACAATAAACAGTACACAGAAGTTGTCGCAGTATTTTCAATGCTGGCAGATAAAGATATAAAATCAGTAGTCGATTTATTGAAACCTACTGTTTTACATTGGAAAATTGCTGAATTGAATGTGCCGCGTGCTGCACCGATTCAGCAACTCAATGATGCCTTGCAAGGCCAGACAGTACAACAATATGGCAATATCAAAGAGGCTTTTAAATCAGCGCTTGAGCAAACAAATAACAATCAGCTGATTTTGGCCTGTGGTTCGTTTCATACTTTAGAAGCGATTTGGGAGTATTTGGAAGAATGTCAATGAATAACAAACAACGCTGGATGGGTGGCGTTGTTTTACTAGGAGGTGGTGTTTTATTGGCAGCATTGCTTCTAAAAGGAAATGAGGAAATAAAACAGGTTGAAGCTCAACCATCCGCATCCACATCGCCAAAAACTCAAACTAAACCAAAACAGACAACTGAAGGGCAAATGGTACAACTACAACCGCTTGCGGTTGATGTTGAAACTGAAAAACGTTTGCTAGAAGAACAGCGTCGTGCGCGTGAAAAGGCCGTTGCTGAACAAGAAGCACGTGCAGCTGAGTTCTTAGCAATGCAGCAGCAAGCTGAAGCTGATGCTGCTCGTAAAGCTGCAGCAGAGTACGCTGCTATTAATGCGCGCCGTACAGCGGCTCAAGAAAGTTCAGATAATATTCCACCGGAGTTAGTGGGTGAGGCGAAAGCTAAAAACCAGCAAACCAATACGGTGAATAAAACAACTGATACTTCAAAAATAGATGCAGACAAAAAAGCTGCTGAAGCAAAACGCCAAGCAGAAGCAGACAAGAAAGCAGCTGAAGCTAAACGACAGGCAGAAGCAGACAAAAAAGCAACTGAAGCAAAACGCCAAGCAGAAGCAGACAAGAAAGCAGCTGAAGCTAAACGACAGGCAGAAGCAGATAAAAAAGCTGCTGAAGCAAAACGCCAAGCAGAAGCAGACAAGAAAGCTGCTGAAGCCAAACGACAAGCAGAAGCTGATAAAAAAGCCTCTGATGCTAAACGAAAAGCTGAAGCTGAGAAAAAAGCTGAAGCTGAAAAAGCACGTGAACTGCTTGAAAATGGCGATAAAAAGTGGATGGTTCAAGTCGCTTTGGCTGCTAATCAAGCCAATGCAGATGCAGTTGTTTCTAAATTACGAGCTAAAGGCTATAAGGTCACTACAAGCCCAACCAGTAAGGGTATTCGTATTATGGTTGGACCTGCAAAAGACCGTGATACAGCAGATGCTGCTCGTAAGAAAATTACTTCTGATTCAAGTTTAAACATGAAATCAGCGTGGGTGATTGACTGGGTACCGTTAGACCAACGTTAACCAAATTAAAAATTCCACTCAAGATGTCACTAAGATGGATTCGACAGTTGCTGTTGAATCCATTTTACATTTTCAGGTGTAAATAATCGGTCAATGTTCTTCCAAATAATATGATAACCGTAACCCCCTTGTTTCATTTCCTTAACCGCATCATCAATTGCCCAATTTTCAAAAATAATGCGATACATGGCAACGCTGGCCCCTGTACGATCTGAACCATGGTAGCAGTGCAATAAAACGCGCTGATCATTCTGCTTGGCAATTTTGATTTGTTGCATGACTTCTAAGAGATCTTGTCGGTCAATTGCCCAAGTGTTGATAGGAATATGTACAAGATTAAAATTTTCATTTTTAAAAACTAAACTATCTGCGTCTTTGGCTCTTAAATTAATGATCGTTCCAATTTGATGATCCTTTAATTCAGAAATCATTGCTGTATCAGGTTGTTCACTGCGATAAACATCATTACTAATTTGATAAAAGTTATGAGTCTGAGAAACTAAGCTTCCCCAATCTTGTGGTCGATGCTCATGGGCGATACTTTCGTGCTGCATACACCCTTGTAAACTTATACAGATGACAAGTGTAAGGAGCGATAATTTTTTCATTTTTGATACCGTTTCAGCTCATCAGGGTCGTGAGCACAAATTATTTCAATCTTGGGTTCATGTTGAGCTAAATGCTGTAAACGCTTGAGGTTAAAAAGACGCTTTTCATTATCTTCTGCAAATGTTTTTTCCACCAGACCAAGTGATCTTAATTTATTTTTAGGGTTTAACTCTAGGTGTGAGTAGTAGGCATCTCCACAAAATAATACCCATTGATTTTGTTGCTTTATGGCAATCCCGCAATGTCCAGCTGTATGTCCTAACAGCGGTATCATTAAAATTTCATCTTGAAACAGCGGAAAACCTTTAACTTTTTCGAGGTTGAACCATGCTTCACCTTTTTGATATTCAACGAAGTTCCAATACCGATGATCTTTATATTGATTGGTTCTATAGCGAAGTTTGCCTTTAAAATTTGGAAGTTGGGCAGCGTTGTATTCTGCTGCTAAAACATGAACTGTGGCATGAGGAAAATCTGAGATACCACCAGCATGGTCGAAATCAAGATGAGTGACAAAAATATGCTGTACATCTTTGGGACTAAACCCGAGCTTTTGGATTTGTTGGATCGCACTAAATTCAAGATTATGCTCAATATTGCCTAAGCGTTTAACTAATGAGCCTAGGCGCTGCTTCATATGTAAGTAATCTTGCAAGCCAAAGCCAGTATCGATAAGCACTAAGCCTCGATCAGTTTCAACTAAAAGACAATGACAGATTACTTCAGCTCGGAAGCCTTTTTGTCCAAATAAGGGTGCACAAACTGGGCACATGCTGCCACACTTTAAATGATGAATTTTATAGATCATGATTTTTATTTTTTTACCGAATCGTTTCGAGTTATAACTGATCTGAACAATAAAAACCATGAGTATTCAATACATAAATAAAAAAGCCATCACTACGGATGACTTTTTCGGGTGTGATATTTAATCTAAGTGGGCCTACGCGCTTTGCT
Organism: Acinetobacter sp. V104_13; assembly: GCF_031798995.1. Taxonomy (NCBI): domain Bacteria; kingdom Pseudomonadati; phylum Pseudomonadota; class Gammaproteobacteria; order Moraxellales; family Moraxellaceae; genus Acinetobacter; species Acinetobacter sp. V104_13. The sequence goes on from NZ_JAVQNP010000024.1 coordinate 74,735, forward strand.
TGTCTTGTAGGGAATTTTTCAGATATTTGCCTACGCACTGCGTTTGTCTTGCAAGCAATAAAACCTTTAGTCGGTTTTATTGCTTTCAGGCTGTGGCGTGAGGCGTAAATAAGGTTTAACAGCCGTATAACCTTTAGGGAAACGTTGTTTAATTTCTTCTTCATCTTTAAGTGATGGCACAATAACGACATCTTCACCTTGCTGCCAGTTCGCAGGTGTAGCGACTTTATGCTTGTCTGTTAATTGTAATGAATCCACAACACGTAAGACTTCGTTAAAATTTCGGCCCGTCGAAGCAGGGTAGGTAATGATTAAGCGAACTTTTTTGTTAGGATCAATAATCACTAATGAGCGCACTGTTAGAGTTTCACTGGCATTAGGGTGAATGAAGCCATAGAGCTCAGATACTTTACGATCTTTATCTGCAATGATTGGAAAGTTTACAGTTGTATTTTGTGTTTCATTAATATCGTTGATCCAGCCCTTGTGCGACTCTACATCGTCTACAGACAAAGCAATCGCTTTAACATTCCGCTTCGTAAATTCATCTTTTAATTTTGCTGTATAACCTAATTCAGTTGTACATACGGGAGTATAGTCGGCTGGATGTGAAAATAAGATTCCCCAACTATCCCCTAAAAAATCATAAAAATTAATTGTGCCTTCACTCGATTCTTGTTGAAAATCGGGAGCAGTATCTCCTAATCGTAGTGTCATGATCTTTCCTCAATTGCGCATAATTTGTTATTCGATTGAATGAATATGCAGCATTTACTTTATGATTAAAATTATTGTTTTTGTATTTTATTATGAACTTTTTATATAAGTGTAAATATATATGACTAAAACTCATTATTTTAAGTGCTTAATCAATGTAACTTTAAGGTAAATTTGCTAAATTAGATTTCTCGGAAGTTATGCTTAATCGATGAGCGTTAATGGTGTGTTTTTGGTGCTCGGCACATTAAGGGGAGATTAGATGAATGAAAAACCATTCGTCTAACTATCAGATTTTTTTTAGGGGTTTTGTGCAAACCCCTTGTACTTCAAATTTCTGGCACCATAATAAACGACTGAGAAAAAGTTTATTCATTTGACCAAGCAAGATTTAGAGAGTTTATCCATGTTGGCAAGTCTGATCGGAGGTATCTTCGGTACAAAAAATGAGCGTGAACTCAAACGCATGCGCAAAATTGTTGAGCAAATCAATGCGCTCGAGCCGACGATATCAGCTTTAAGCGATGCAGACTTATCTGCAAAAACTCCAGAATTCAAACAACGTTATAATAATGGCGAAAGTTTAGATAAATTACTTCCAGAAGCGTTTGCGGTTTGTCGTGAAGCTGCTAAGCGTGTGATGGGTATGCGTCACTATGACGTTCAGTTAATTGGTGGTATTACCTTACATGAAGGTAAGATTGCCGAGATGCGTACTGGTGAAGGTAAAACCCTTATGGGTACTCTGGCGTGTTATTTAAATGCTTTGAGTGGCCAAGGTGTACATGTCATTACTGTGAATGATTATTTGGCACAGCGTGATGCCGAGTTGAACCGCCCATTATTTGAATTTTTGGGTCTATCAATTGGTACAATTTATTCAATGCAAGGTCCGTCAGAAAAAGCGGCAGCTTACCTTGCCGATATTACTTACGGTACCAATAACGAATTCGGTTTTGACTATTTACGTGACAACATGGTGTTTTCTTTAGCAGAAAAGAAACAACGTGGTTTGCACTATGCCATTATCGATGAAGTTGACTCCATCTTAATTGATGAGGCTCGTACACCATTAATTATTTCTGGTCAAAGTGAAGACTCTTCACACCTCTACAGTGCAATCAATACAATTCCACCTAAATTACATCCGCAAAAAGAAGAAAAAGTAGCAGATGGCGGCCATTTCTGGATTGATGAAAAGCAGCGTTCAGTTGAAATGACTGAAATTGGTTATGAAACTGTTGAACAAGAACTTATTCAAATGGGCTTGTTGGCCGAAGGCGAAAGCTTGTATTCAGCAACAAACCTAAACCTTGTTCACCATGTATCTGCTGCTATTCGTGCGCATTTTCTATTCCAACGTGATGTTCACTATATTATTCATGATGGTGAAGTGGTTATTGTCGATGAACATACAGGTCGTACGATGCCGGGTCGTCGTTGGTCAGAAGGTTTGCATCAAGCTGTTGAAGCAAAAGAAGGCTTGGAAATTCAGCCTGAAAACCAAACTTTAGCGACAACAACATTCCAGAACTACTTCCGTCTTTATAAAAAGCTTTCAGGTATGACAGGTACTGCCGATACTGAAGCTGCGGAAATGAAAGAAATTTATGGCCTTGATGTTGTGATTATTCCAACGCATCGCCCAATGATTCGTAACGACCAAAATGATTTAATTTATTTAAACCGTAACGGCAAATATAACGCGATTATTCAAGAAATTATGAATATTCGTCAGCAGGGTGTTGCTCCGATTCTGATTGGTACGGCAACGATTGAAGCCAGTGAAATTTTATCTTCTAAGTTAATGCAAGCTGGTATTCACCATGAAGTGTTGAATGCAAAGCAGCATGAGCGTGAAGCTGACATTATTGCTCAGGCGGGTAGCCCGAATGCAGTAACGATTGCTACTAACATGGCTGGTCGTGGTACGGACATTATCTTGGGTGGTAACTGGAAAGCTAAGCTTGCCAAACTGGAGAACCCAACTGCAGAAGATGAAGTACGTCTAAAAGCACAATGGGAGCAGGACCACGAAGATGTATTGCAAGCGGGTGGTTTGCACATCATTGGTTCTGAGCGCCATGAATCACGTCGTATTGACAACCAGTTACGTGGTCGTGCCGGCCGTCAGGGTGACCCTGGTGTTTCTCGTTTCTATTTGTCTCTTGAAGATGACCTTATGCGTATTTTCGCAGGCGACCGTGTCGTTGGTATGATGCGCGCGATGGGTTTAAAAGAAGACGAAGCGATTGAACATAAAATGGTGAGCCGTTCAATTGAGAATGCTCAGCGTAAAGTTGAAGCGCGTAACTTCGATATTCGTAAGAACTTATTGAAATACGATGACGTGAATAACGAACAGCGTAAGATCATTTACTCACAACGTGATGAAGTATTAGCTGAAAACACCTTAAAAGACTACGTTGAAGAAATGCATCGTGAAGTGATGCAAGGCATGATTGCCAACTTTATTCCACCAGAGTCAATTCATGACCAGTGGGATGTGGAAGGTTTAGAAAATGCTTTACGTATTGATTTAGGTATTGAGCTACCAATCCAGGAATGGTTAGACCAAGATCGTCGTTTAGATGAAGAAGGTTTGGTTGAGCGTATTAGTGATGAAGTGATTGAGCGTTATCGTCAGCGCCGTGCTCAAATGGGTGATGAATCAGCAGCAATGCTTGAGCGCCATTTCGTTTTAAACTCTCTTGATCGCCATTGGAAAGATCACTTGGCTGCAATGGATTATTTGCGTCAAGGTATTCACTTACGTGGCTATGCGCAAAAGAACCCTGAGCAGGAATATAAGAAAGAAGCTTTCAACCTGTTCGTAAACATGTTGGGTATTATTAAAACTGATGTTGTAACTGATTTGTCTCGTGTACATATCCCAACACCAGAAGAACTTGCAGAAATGGAAGCTCAACAGCAGCAGCAAGCTGAATCAATGAAGCTTTCTTTTGAACATGATGATGTAGATGGTTTAACTGGTGAAGTTACACTTTCTCAAGAAACCATGAACGAGTCTGCCGATCAGCAAGCTTTCCCTGTTCCAGAAAGCCGTAATGCCCCATGCCCATGTGGTTCAGGACTAAAATATAAGCAATGTCACGGTAAGATCTAATCTGCCTTCACAAAAAAAGCAGAACAATTGTTCTGCTTTTTTTATGTTTGTAGTAAGCCTGTGAATAATGTTTGCAGTTTTAAGCATTAAATGCTATTTACTTCTCATCCAGAGTGTATGTTGGAAAGACAATGAAAAAAGTATTACAACCTTTATTTTTAACTGTTCTTGCTGTACCAAGTTTTGTTTTTGCAGCAGAAGCAGCTTCAGCCCCTCAAACGACAACGGTTGACAAAGTACTTGCAGCAAAAGGCCCAACTTCGGCTCAAGCTGTAGTGAAGCAAGAAAATACTACAGTGATTAGTCCACGTACAGGTATTCGCTATACGTTGGGTAACACAGGTAATCGCCCAATTATTTTACAAACTACTGCGATTGCTCCAGCAAACTCAGCAAACATTAATCGTATTGTGGCAAGTAACCCTGCTCTCTCTGCAAAAAGCCAAGAAAAAGCAAAAGTTGCTTTAATTGGTGAAGCAGCAGTAGCAGGACCAGCAGCAGTTGCAGCAAGCAGTGTAACAGTGCCAGCTGCAACAAATAGTGTTGCTCCAGCAAATCCTGCATCAATGAACTAATTCATATACGTATAAAAAAGCCAGTTCAAATTGAACTGGCTTTTTTATAGGGGTGTCTTTAAAACTTTAAATCTGATTATTTACATCATCATTTTTCGTTTCACGAATGAGTAAGAACGCAACTAATGATAAAAGTGATGCAGCAGTAAGATAGTAACCAACTGCATATAAACCATAAGTTTCAGCAAGCTTAGTCGCAATGAGTGGGGCAAAGGATGCACCAAAAATACCAGCCAAGTTAAAGGTTAATGCTGAACCTGTATAACGAACCGAGGTTGGGAAAAGTTCAGAAAGAACTGTACCAATCGGACCATAGGTTAAGCCCATAATTGCTAAGCCTGTACATAAGAAAAGGAATACGATTAAGGTATTTCCAGACTCTAACATACTAGAGAAGAACAAGCCGAAAATCGCAGCAGCAATACAAACGCCAATAGAAGTTGTTTTTCGACCAAATTTTTCTGCAAAAATAGCAGATAAAGGAATAAATGCGGCAAAGCAAAGTGTGGCAAACAATTGAAGTTCTAAGAATTCACCACGCGCATATCCAAGCTTTGTGGTTCCCCAGTTTAAAGCAAATACGGTAGTAAGATAGAACACAACAAAGGTACAAATGGCTGCAACTGTACCAAGAATAAGCTTACCTGTATGTTTGGTTAAAACTTCTTTAAATGGAATATTAACTTCTTTTTGCTTATCTAAGACTTTCTGGAAAGCTGGAGTTTCATGAAGTTTTAAACGGATATATAAGCCAACAATAACCAATACAGCACTGGCAATGAATGGAATACGCCAGCCCCATTGCATGAATGCTTGCTCAGGAATAACTGCACTTAATAATAAGAAAGAACCTGTTGCTAAAATAAAGCCAATTGGAGCACCTAGCTGCGGAAACATGCCGTACCATGCTCTTTTACCTTCTGGGGCATTTTCAGTCGCTAATAATACTGCGCCGCTCCATTCACCGCCTAAACCTAAGCCTTGTCCTAAACGACAAACAGCTAATAGTAATGGTGCGACAATTCCGATTTGGGCATAGGTTGGAAGTAAACCAATACATACCGTTGAAATACCCATGGTCAATAAAGCTGCAACTAATGTGGCTTTACGACCAATACGATCTCCTAGATGGCCAAATAATGCGGCACCGATAGGACGAGCAATAAAGGCAATTGCAAAGGTTGCCAGAGATTGTAAGACTGCGGCACTGCCACTACTAGCAGGGAAAAATAGGTGAGGAAAGATAATCACGGCAGCTGTTGCATAGATATAAAAGTCGAAGAACTCAATAGTTGTACCGACTAAGCTTGCAAACAAAACTCGTGTTTTTGAATTAGTGGCTACTACAGGAGCAGCAGTCGCAGAGGTTGACTCCATATAAGTCCTTATATCCGTTAAAATTTATTTTTAATGACTACTCTTTTTAAAGACGTATTTTTCTCAAAGAATAGCGTGAAAGAACATCATCCATGACTCTTTCAGGATCACTGAATATGAGTGAAAAATGGACTAAACTACGTACCAATAGATTGCAAGAAAATGTGCCCCTGCACCTAAAAGCACAAAAATATGCCAGATCGCATGGGTATATCTTACCTTTTTTAACGCGTAAAACAATGCTCCAACCGTATAAGCTAATCCGCCAATAATTAACAAAATCAACGCGTCTTTACTTAGATAGGTGCGCATATCATCCATAACAAAAACAGCAAGCCAACCCATAAGAACATAAGCGAGTAGCGAAATTTTCTGAAAACGATGAATAAAAACTAACTTGAAAAGTGTACCAATTGCAGCAATGCTCCAGAGAGCAATAAGTAAAATATGAGCTTTTTGTGTAGGTATAGCAATGCTTAAGAATGGGGTATATGTTCCAGCAATTAAATAATAAATGGCGGTGTGGTCGAGTTTTTTATACCAGTAGCGTAGGTTTTGTGTTTGAGCAAAATGATAGAGTGTAGAACTGGTAAAAACTAAAATTAGGCTAAATGAATATACCCATAAACCCACCCACTGAGCAGTTGAAAGATAAGATCCCTTTATAATTAAAAAGATAGAAGCTACAACTGCCATAACAACACCAGCACCATGACTATAGGCATTAAATAGTTCTTCTTTTGGATCGTAAGTTTCCAACACAGATTTACTCATAACTTTAATTTTTTTGATTAAAAATACAAATGTATAGAAATACAAAACAGTCGTAAAGTTATTTTATTTTTAATCCTAGACCCTTTAAACTTCTATTTTATATGAGTCTTCATTTTTTAGGTATATCCGTGTCGGTTTTCTCCTTTGAGCAAGAACAGCAATTCTTTCATGAAATCAAGCAAATGCTTGACCAACAAGCTTTTGAGCGTTTGATCTTGAGCCAATATAAGGGAGAGTTGGCGCAGCTGGAAAAAATTACTTTCCGCGTTGTAGAGCTACATGGTCAAAAGCAGCTTTCAGCTCTATACCATCACACGACTCAAGATGTGACTAAAAACTATTCATTTCAAGAAGGCTTGCAGCAGATTGAGCAATTAATCACTCAGTGTAAGCAAGCAAACTTATTTTCGACTACTCAAGAAATTCAACTTAAAAAAAATAAGAAAAAAGCCATGTTAAATATGGGTAAAAAGCAGGCTGTAAATACGACACAAACGGTTCAGGCGCATGACCGTGAAAAGCAGCGTTATGTACAGCAGGGAAATGCATTTTTAAAAGAGCTGGGTATTACTGATGAAAAAGCTCAGGTCATTCCAAGCATGGCTCGTAAATGGAAACAGATTAATAAATTTATCGAAATTTTTGCAAGTGCCTACGAACAGATTGATGCATCTCAACAGGAGTTACGCATTGTCGATTTTGGATCAGGTAAAGGTTATTTAACTTTTGCATTGTATGATTATCTGCAACAACAGCAGAAAACACCATTGATTACTGGTGTAGAGCTGCGCCGTAATTTGGTGGAATTTTGCCAGAACGTTGCAGACAAAGTGCATTTTAACCACTTAGACTTTTTTGAAGGTGACGTTCGTAGTTATCAACCGGAAAAGCTGGATGTAATGATTGCCTTACACGCATGTGATATTGCGACAGATTTTGCTATTCATACTGGAATCCGTTTAAACGCTTCGATGATTATGTGTGCGCCATGTTGCCACAAAGAGATACGCCCTCAATTACATAGCCCAGAAGTTTTACAACCAATGCTACAGTTTGGTATTCATGCTGGACAACAAGCTGAGATGCTGACTGACACTTTACGTGCGTTACTTTTAAAAGCGTATGGTTATGAAACCAAAGTTTTTGAGTTTGTATCGCTTGAACATACCAGCAAAAATAAAATGATTTTGGCGACAAAACGCAAAAACGTTTCACAGCCTGACACCAAGATTATGGCTCAAATCCAAGCATTGAAAGAAATGTATGGGATTAAGAAACACACACTAGAATTGTTATTACAAGACCAGTTGCCGATCGAAAATATTGGCTGCAAATGCTAGGACGGTGTGCGGATGTATAAAATCATAGAGGGTGATTGGGAACAGCTTGAGCAAGATGCCAAATACATCCGTGAACAAGTCTTTATCCAAGAACAGGGAATTGCACCTGAAGATGAATGGGACGACTTGGATGCAGTTGTTCTACATTTTATTGTCTCTGACAAAGAGCAGCCTATCGCTACAGCACGTTTGTTGCCGCAGCATAGCGTAGGGCGTGTTGCTGTTTTAATGCCTTATCGAAAGCAGGGTATAGGTAAAATTTTAATGCAGCATATTATTGAATATGCGCGTCATCATAAACTGCCCTACTTAAAGCTTTCAGCGCAAACCTATGTGACCGCTTTTTACGAAGCTTTAGGCTTTAAAGTACAAGGCGAAGTTTACCAAGACTGTGGCATTCCACATATTGATATGGTTTTAGGGTTAAATTGAGACTTCTTTTTAGAAGTCTCAATTTAGATTTATTTCATTGCATGCCAGTTTTCAATTGCCTGTAAGCCAGTCTCTAAACCAACTTCATAACTATAACGAAGCTTTTTCGGATTGGTAGTTAAACGGCCAGCCATATTTTTAAGAGGCGGTGGGCACACTTCTAGAATTTGCTGGTCTGGATTTTCACCACGAACAAAATCGACCGAAGCGTTATAACGAGCACAGCGGCTACGCAAGCTACTAGCGAAACCATAATGATGTTTAAACGCATATTTTGCGAGGAATTGATCACCTCGACTACTTGCCTTGAAGTAATTTTTCGGGCGAGTGCGTAAAACTAACAGTTTTTTGACGCCACTTTGCTGAGCTGTCCAGCGAACGGGTAAGGCATCTGCAACACCACCATCAAAATAAGGTTCACCCATAATATCGACGGGATGACGCGTTAAAACTGGAATTGAGCTAGAAGCACGAAGCGCATTTAGCAAATTATCTTTACCCGCACGAAGATATTCTGCATGGCCTGTTTTAGCATGCGTCAACACCATATAAAAATCAGGATTTTTGGCAAAAAGACTCTGTTGATCAAGAGGATGCTCTTGCTCACCAATTTCCCACATCCATTTTAAATCAAGTAAATCACCGCCTTTAAAAAAGCGTTTGTAATCGATGAATTCAGGACGAAGTGAGTGATCAATATAAAACGTTAGAGTGCGGCCTTGCTGGCCTGCCAAGTAATTAGCCACATTGGTTGAACCAGATGATACACCAACATATAAATCGAAAGGATTAAACTGCTGTTGTAAAAATGAGTCAAGTACACCACTGGTAAAGGCACCACGCATGCCTCCACCTTCTACAACCAGTGCGTTGCGGGAAAAATCTGTCATTTGAAAAATATCTGGTTACTGAGTTGATTGCTTATGTTCTTGCATATCCATTTCAGGCATGTTGTCACTATGTTGAGCATGTTGCTCTGTAGAGTGTTCAGCCTTTTGCTGCATTTGCTCTTGTTGAGCTTTGCGCTGTGCACCTGGCATATAGTCAGGTTCATTACTCATTGCTAAATAGAAAAAGCCAAGGAAAATCGCACTTAAAACACCAACGATCAGAACAAATTTCCAGCCTAAAATTGCTGACTCGGAAGAATTTTTATCGGACATAAGAATTTCTCGAATGTGCTATAGAAGCACAAAAATGAAGTCTATTTATAGCATATTTAGGCAGGGGGCTGAAATCTTAAAGGTCATAAAGAAAAACCCATATAAATAAAATATATTTATATGGGTAAGGTTTATGCAGTTTTTTAAATATTCAATAGGACTAAGTTACTGAATATTTTGTTTCTGCTCAGCTTTAGTTTTTAGTAAAGCTGGTGGTGTAAAACGTTCACCATATTTGGCAGCCAATTCTTCTGCGCGTTTTTGTGCTTTATCAGTACCATACTGATTTAGGAATTGAATTGCTCCTCCAGTCCAAGGTGCATAACCAATCCCAAAGATAGAACCGATATTGGCATCAATTACAGACTCCAGTACGCCTTCTTCATAACAACGTAAAGTATCTAAGGCCTGTACAAACAGAATGCGATCAATCATATCTTGTTCAGAAATATCATGTTCTTTTTTCCAGCGGTTTAGGCCTTCCCATAGATGCTTTTTACCATTTTCAGGGTATTCATAAAAACCAGCTCCAGCAGCTTTACCTTTACGGTTTAACTCATGAATCATGGTGTGAACCACTTCATCTACAGAAGTTTTAGGTAAATCTTTTCCTTCGGCCTGAAGAGCTTTGCGTGCTTCACTGGCAACATGTTCGGTTAATGTTAAAGATACTTCATCTTGAATAGCGAGGGGGCCAACTGGCATACCCGCTTTCAGTGCAGCCATTTCTATACGCGCTGGGTGGACGCCTTCAGCAAGCAGGCGCATACCTTCTTGAATGAACGTACCAAACACACGACTGGTAAAGAAACCACGGCTATCATTAACAACAATCGGTGTTTTTCCAATTTGTTGTACAAAGTCATAAGCTTTGGCAAGTGTCTCTGCGGAGGTGTTTTTACCTTTAATAATCTCGACCAACTGCATTTTGTCGACAGGGCTAAAGAAATGCAGACCGATAAAAGCTTTATCATCCTTACTTGCTTGCGCTAAACCTGTAATTGGTAGGGTTGAGGTGTTTGATGCCATCACACCGTTAGGCGCTAGATATTGCTCGGCTTCTTGAGTGACTTTAGCTTTAAGTTCTTGATTCTCAAATACGGCTTCAATAATTAAATCACAACCTTGTAAGTCTTCGGCAGAAGCTGTAGCCGTAATGAGCGATAAAACCTGATCACGTTTTTCTGCGGTCATGCGGCCTTGTGAAACGCGTTTATCTAAGAGCTTTTGTGAATACGCTTTGCCTTTCTCTGCATTTTCAACAGATACATCTTTAAGTACAACTGGAATGCCTTTAATGGCTGTTGAATAGGCAATGCCCGCACCCATCATGCCTGCACCCAACACACCTACTTTAGTGGCTTGCCATTTTGCAACGTCAGCAGGGCGGCTCGCACCAGACTTAATTGCATTTAGACCATGCCAGAAAGTGCCGATCATATTTTTAGAAATTTGGCCTGTGGTAAGCTGAGTAAAGTAGCGAGACTCGATGCGCAACGCTGTATCAACATCAACTTGAGCACCTTCAACTGCGGCAGCCATAATCGCTTCAGGGGCAGGGTAACAACCTTTGGTTTTGTCTCTTAACATGGCTGGGGCAATTGCAAGAACTTGTGCAACTGCTGGAGTTTTTGGATCACCACCCGGAATTTTATAACCCTTCACATCAAAGGGCTGCTGAGATTTTGGATTGGCCTTGATCCAAGCAATTGCTTTATCTAAAAGTTCTTGTTCATTTTCGGCAGTGTCATGAATTAAGCCTAAAGATTTTGCTTTATCAACACCGAACTGTTTGCCTTCCATTAAAAATGGGAACGCATTTTGAAGCCCAAGCAAACGTACCATACGTACAATACCACCGCCGCCTGGTAGTAAACCTAAAGTAACTTCTGGTAAGCCAAATTTGCTTTTCGGGTCATTGATTGCAATACGGTGATGGCAACTTAATGCGATTTCCCAACCACCGCCAAGTGCTGTGCCATTTAATGCTGCAACGACTGGAATACCAAGCGTTTCAATTGTACGTAAATGACCTTTTAGCTTTTCAACCATGTTGAAAAAGTCAGTTGCATGTTCAGGCTGAACTTGAATCAGTTCATCTAAATCACCGCCTGCAAAGAAAGTTTTTTTAGCCGAGCGGAAAATAACACCTGAAAGTTCTGTTTCTGCTTTAAGCTTCTGAGTCGCTTCATCGAGCGAGTCACGAAACTCGGCATTCATGGTGTTCGCAGATTGACCAGTTGAATCAAGCGTTAAAATGACAATATTGTCGGCATTTTTTTCGTATTGAATTGCACTCATCTTCTATATCCCTAATTTTTATACGCGTTCAATAATGGTGGCAATACCCATCCCACCGCCAACACAGAGGGTCGCTAAACCGCGCTTTTTATCTTGTCGTTCAAGCTCATCAAGTAAAGTGCCTAAAATCATGGCACCTGTTGCCCCTAATGGATGACCTAAAGCAATCGCACCGCCATTTACGTTGACTTTCTCAGCTGGGACGTTGAGTTCATTAATAAAACGCATAACAACTGCCGCAAATGCCTCATTAACTTCAAATAGGTCAATATCATCAATCGTAAGCCCAGCTTTTTCTAAAGCTTTACGTGCAGCAGGCGCAGGGCCAGTCAGCATGATGGTTGGGTCGGTACCAACCAATGCAGTCGCCAAAACTTTAGCGCGTGGTTTTAAATTTTGTTCTTTGACAGCTTTTTCAGAAGCTAATAAAACTACAGCTGCTCCATCGACAATGCCTGATGAATTACCTGCATGGTGAACATGATTGATTTTTTGTGCTTCTGGATATTTTTGTAAAGCAACTGCATCAAAGCCCATTTGCCCCATCATTTCAAAGCTTGGGTTGAGCTTCGTTAGACCTTCGAGTGTGGTATTGCCTTTAATAAATTCATCTTTCTCTAAAATCACCACACCTGAGTGATCTTTTACCGGCACAACTGATTGGTCGAAATAACCATTTGATTGAGCTGCCGCAGCTTTTTGTTGTGATTTCACAGCGAAATTATCAACATCTTCACGGCTATAGCCATCTAAGGTTGCGATGAGGTCGGCCCCAATACCTTGCGGAACAAATGATGATTTAAGGTTTGTTTCAGGGTCTAACGCCCACGGTCCGCCATCAGAACCCATTGGAATGCGTGACATTGATTCAACGCCACCAGCAACCACTAAATCTTCCCAACCAGAGCGGACTTTCATTGCTGCCATATTGACTGCTTCTAAGCCTGATGCACAAAAGCGATTGATTTGCACCCCAGCAACATCATCATTCCAACCTGCTGCAATCGCTGCTGTTTTGGCAATATCACCACCTTGATCGCCAATTGGTGTTACGCAGCCCAAAACAATATCGTCAACTTTAGAGGTATCGAGTTGATGGCGCTGCTGTAATTCATTTAATAATGTGGTGAGTAAGGTAATTGGTTTTACTTCGTAAAGAGAGCCATCTTTTTTTCCTTTTCCGCGTGGGGTGCGAATGGCATCAATAATATAAGCCTCGCTCATAACAGTTCCTTTTTTATTACTTAAACTTTGTTGTGTTTTGAGTGTACTGGTTTTAAAAGGCAACGCAATGACGATAAGCGCACCAGTCAGGTGATGATTTTTGCCAATAGAAATACAAAAAAGCCCAAGTTGAACTTGGGCTAAATGTGAAACTAAAGAGATTTAAGAGTTAGTGATAACCATGTAGCTGGCGATATAGGCCAGGAGTTACACCCGTCCACTTTTTAAATGCGCGGTGGAACGTACTGGTTTCACTAAAACCAACTTGTTGAGCAACATCTTCAAGTGTTAACTCAGGGTTGAGTAACAAGTGAATCGCAGCATCTCGGCGTAGGGCATCTTTTACGCCTTGGTAGCTTTTACCTTCGGCAGCCAAGCGGCGGCGTAAGGTTTGCGGAGATAAATACAACATTGATGCCACGTCATTAAGCGTTGGCATTTCTTCACCAATTTGGCTTTTGAGCACTTCACGAATACGAGAAGTTAGCGAGTTGGTGTTTTTGAATTTTACTAAAAGCTGAGCAGGAGCTGCTTTTAAGAATTCTTCTAGCGTTTTCTCATCTTGGCGGATTGGCAAATCAAGATAATCAGCTGCAAAGGTAATTTCAGTACGTGGTGCATCAAACTGCATAACTGGTGCAAAAAATAATGCATCATATTCATCGGCATGTGCAGGACGTGGATAGCTAAAATGAACACGTTCTAATGGCAAACGACGTTCAATCAACCATGATGCTAGACCGTGCCAAATCATGAGCATGCTTTCAGTAATGAAATGGTCTGGATCTAAAGTTTTTGGAATGAGGGGAACTAGACGTGCTTCATGTTTGTCACGCTCTAGAGTTACAGACCATTCATCGCCAAATAATTTGTAGAATTGAGATGACAGTTCAAGGGCTTGGCCCAATGTTTTTGCGTGAATAATCAACTGACACATAATGGCAAAAGTGCCCAGACGACGCGGTTGTACGTCAAATCCAACGTGTTCATCCTGTGTGACCATCCACAACATTTTTATAAATCGAGTATATTGTTCTGGTGAGATTCGAGCTTTAGGTTGACGTAATAATTCCGCTTCAATACCCACATGTGAAAGGAGCATTTCAACATCCATGCCAAGGCGTTTTACGCCTGTCAAAGCCGCATTCACGAAGTGGATGCTAATCGTATCGCGACTCATATTGAATCCTTCAGTCTCTTTGATGTTCACTTTAAATTGACCTAAATGACCGTCTAAAAAAATAAATTGGCGATTTACAACAGAGTAAAAGCACTTTTTACATGTTAAATTGCCGAAATGATCAAGGTAAATGGCTGAACATGACATTGTTTTAGAATATTTGCTTAACTAATATAAAAGAAAATTCGAATAATAGTGGTTAAAAATACGATGACGACAGCATTAAATGGACTTAAAGTTCTCGATTTCTCGACGCTCTTACCAGGACCTTTTGCCACAATGTATTTAGCCGATATGGGGGCAGAAGTCATCCATATTGAATCTCCATCACGTCCTGATTTAATCCGAATCATGCCGCCATACGCAAATGGTCAAGCAACAGCACATAGTTATCTAAACCGAAATAAACAGTCGATTGTTCTGGATTTAAAGGATAAGGCGAGTATTGATCTGATTAAAGCCAAAATTTCTGAGTTTGATATTGTCATAGAGCAGTTCCGACCTGATGTCATGCGCCGTCTAGGATTAGACTACGCGACACTTGCCGAAATTAACCCGCGTCTCATTTATTGTTCAATTACAGGATATGGACAAACAGGAAGCTATAAAGACAGGGCTGGGCATGACATTAACTATTTAGCTTTAGCTGGTATTGCTGGATATAGCGGCCGACAAGACAGTGGTCCGCCACCGCTCGGTATTCAGGTTGCAGACATTGCAGGTGGTTCACTTCATGCTGTCATTGCGATTTTAGCTGCGGTCGTCGAACGCGGACGTAGTGGAATGGGACAATATATTGATATTTCTATGACTGATTGTGTTGCTAGCCTAAATAGTATGGCGGCATCCGCCACACTTGCTGCACAGGTTGAACAGGCACCAGAGCATGGCATGCTCAATGGCGGCATTTTCTATGACTATTATATGACTCAAGATGGCCGTTATTTTTCAATAGGTAGTCTTGAGCCACAATTTATGTCTGGTTTATCAGTGGCGCTTGATTTGCCTTTATTATTACAAAAAGGCGCTTCCTTAGATGTAGAAGACCGACAGGAAGTTAAACAAGCCATTCAAGAGAAAATCAAAACGAAATCATTTAAAGAATGGCATGAAATTTTTGCAAATCTTGATGTGTGTGTAGAACCTGTTTTAAGCCTAACAGAGTCCTTAAACTCGCCTTTAGCACAAGAACGTGGATGGATTGTGGATGTACCTTTGCAAAATAATGCGACGGTTACAGAACCACAATTGGCTTGTCCAATTAAGTTTTCAAGATCGGAAATGAGATATTCCTTTATTGGTCAAAAACTTGGTGAAGGGCAGTGGTAAACAGCTGAGGCCATTTTTCATACAATGTGTATTAAGATTATTATTAGATTAATCAATTGATTAACATTTTGAATAATTTCTTTACATAAAATTAGCGTACCCTTAATAAACAAAGACATAAAAGGTATGTAAACATGAAAACACATAAATCCTTGATGGCTTCCTGTTTATCCGTTTTATCAATTACTCTTTTTATACAGCATGCACAAGCTGCTGCTGCATTCGACCCAAATAGTCCTTGGATGTTGGGTGATTGGAACGGTCAACGCACCGCGTTACAAGCACAAGGTTATGATTTTTCTTTTGGATATACCGGCGAATATGCCGGTATTTTAGATTCAAAAAATACATCTACGCATGGTAGTGCTTATACGGGGCAACTGGCATTAGGAACTCATTTTGACCTAAATAAAATTTTAGGTTGGCAAGATACTGAAGCTCAAATCACATTAACATATCGTGATGGACAGTCGCTTTCTGAACATTCACCAGCTTTAGCAGGGCACTTAAGCTCGGTACAAGAAGTGTGGGGGCGTGAGCAAACTTGGCGTTTAACAGATTTATGGATTAAGAAAAAATTCATGGATCAAAAATTAGACCTTAAAGTCGGTCGTTTTGGTGAAGGTGAAGACTTTAACAGTTTTGACTGTGATTTCCAGAATTTAGCGCTTTGTGGTTCGCAAGTCGGTAACTGGGTGGGTGATCAGTGGTATAACTGGCCAGTAAGCCAATGGGCAATGCGTGTTAAATATAACTTGCAACCCGACTTATATACGCAAGTTGGTGTATATGAGTACAATCCAGAAAATCTGGACCGAGGCAAAGGTTTTAACTTAAGTACTGATGGTTCTCACGGTGCAATTATTCCTGCCGAAGTAGTTTGGTCACCTAAATTAGGTGCTCAAAGTATGGCTGGTGAATACCGTTTAGGTTATTACTACAGCACTGCTGACGCCAAAGAAATTGCAAATGAAACCAAAAACTCACATAAACAAGGTGTTTGGGTAACTGCAAAACAAAAATTATTCCAGCCTGCTGATCAAACAGATCGCGGTTTGACAGGTTTTGTGAACCTGACTTTCCATGACTCTGATACCAACAAAATTGATAATATGCAAAATGTAGGCTTGGTCTATAAAGGTTTGCTCAATCAACGTCCTCAAGATGAGTTGGCACTCGGTGTGGCTCGTATCCATATCAATGATGATTGGAACGATGTTCAAACTAAAGAATATGACACTGAATACAATACCGAGCTTTACTACGGTATTCATGCGACTAACTGGTTAACTATTCGTCCAAATGTGCAATATGTTCGTCATGTTGGCGCATTAAAAAATGGTGATAACACTTGGGTTGGCGGTATTAAATTCTCAACTGCATTCTAAGCGTAATTACTCCGAAAAACGGATTGTCAAGGGCTAACTCATTAATTGAATTATCCTGACCTTCCGTTTTTTCTTGATGCCTGAATTTGTTTTAGATGTATTGGTGATGCCATTTTTCTATAAGGTTCTTGGCACATCTTTCCTATAAAAATGATGATTGATAAGAGGTGGTTTATGAATCAACCTACTTCAAGATCAGGTTTAACGACTTTTACCGTAATTATTATTGGGTTACTGGCGTTATTCCTGTTAATTGGAGGTATTTGGCTCGCTACACTAGGCGGTTCAATTTACTACATTATAGCTGGAGTATTACTCCTCATTGTTGCATGGCAACTCTACAAGCGTGCTTCTACTGCTTTGTGGGTTTATGCTGCATTAATGCTAGGTACCATTATCTGGAGTGTCTGGGAAGTTGGAACAGACTTTTGGGCGCTTGCACCACGTTTAGATATTTTAGGTATTCTTGGTTTATGGTTATTGGTTCCGGCTGTAACTCGTGGAATCAACAACCTTGGATCAAGTAAGGTTGCCTTATCTTCAACTTTAGCAATTGCAATCGTGTTGATGGTTTATTCTATCTTCAATGATCCGCAAGAAATTAATGGTGAAATCAAAACACCTCAACCAGAAACAGCTCAAGCCGTGCCTGGTGTTGCTGAAAGTGATTGGCCAGCTTATGGTCGTACTCAAGCAGGTGTGCGTTATTCTCCATTGAAACAGATCAATGACCAAAACGTAAAAGACTTGAAAGTTGCTTGGACTTTACGTACTGGTGATTTAAAAACAGATAACGACTCTGGCGAAACGACTAATCAGGTTACACCGATTAAAATCGGTAATAACATGTTTATCTGTACAGCTCACCAGCAGTTAATTGCGATTGATCCTGCTACAGGTAAAGAAAAATGGCGTTTTGATCCGAAACTTAAAACGGATAAATCATTCCAACATTTAACTTGTCGTGGTGTGATGTACTACGATGCAAACAATACAACTGAGTTTGCAACGAGTCTTCAAAGCAAGAAATCTAGTTCTACACAATGTCCACGTAAGGTATTTGTACCAGTCAACGATGGCCGTCTAGTGGCTGTAAATGCTGACACTGGTAAAGCATGTACTGACTTTGGTCAAAATGGTGAAGTGAACTTGCAAGAGTTTATGCCATATGCGTATCCAGGCGGTTACAACCCAACATCTCCTGGTATCGTGACTGGTTCAACTGTTGTAATTGCTGGTTCTGTAACAGATAACTACTCAAATAAAGAGCCATCTGGTGTGATTCGTGGATATGACGTTAACACTGGTAAACTTCTTTGGGTATTTGATACTGGTGCAGCAGATCCAAATGCGATGCCGGGCGAAGGTACTACTTTTGTTCATAACTCACCAAACGCGTGGGCACCTTTAGCATACGATGCAAAACTTGATATCGTTTATGTACCAACAGGTGTAGGTACACCAGACATCTGGGGTGGTGACCGTACCGAGCTGAAAGAGCGTTATGCAAACTCAATGTTAGCGATTAATGCTTCTACTGGTAAATTAGTGTGGAACTTCCAGACAACCCATCATGATTTATGGGATATGGACGTACCATCACAACCATCTTTAGCTGATATCAAAAACAAAGCTGGCCAAACTGTTCCTGCAATCTATGTATTGACGAAAACAGGTAATGCCTTTGTGCTTGATCGCCGTAATGGTCAACCGATTGTTCCTGTAACTGAGAAACCAGTTCCACAAACAGTTAAACGTGGACCACAAACTAAAGGTGAGTTCTATTCAAAAACTCAGCCATTCTCTGACTTGAACTTGGCACCACAAGATAAATTGACTGATAAAGACATGTGGGGTGCCACTATGCTTGATCAGCTCATGTGTCGTGTATCTTTCAAACGTCTAAATTACGATGGTATTTATACGCCACCATCTGAAAACGGTACTTTAGTTTTCCCTGGTAACTTGGGTGTGTTTGAATGGGGCGGTATGTCAGTTAACCCTGATCGTCAGGTTGCTGTAATGAACCCGATTGGTCTGCCATTCGTAAGTCGTTTAATTCCTGCTGATCCAAACCGTGCACAAACTGCAAAAGGTGCAGGAACTGAGCAGGGCGTACAACCGATGTATGGCGTACCGTATGGTGTTGAAATTAGCGCATTCTTATCTCCGCTTGGTTTACCTTGTAAACAACCGGCTTGGGGATATGTAGCTGGCGTTGATTTGAAAACTCATGAAGTGGTATGGAAAAAACGTATTGGTACAATTCGTGACAGTTTGCCGAACTTGTTCCAGTTACCAGCTGTGAAAATTGGTGTGCCTGGTTTAGGTGGTTCAATTTCTACTGCCGGTAATGTCATGTTTGTTGGTGCAACTCAAGATAACTACTTACGTGCGTTTAACGTCACGAATGGTAAGAAACTTTGGGAAGCGCGTTTACCAGCAGGTGGACAAGCAACACCAATGACTTATGAAATCAATGGTAAGCAATATGTCGTAATCATGGCTGGTGGTCATGGTTCATTTGGTACGAAAATGGGCGACTATTTAGTGGCTTATGCTTTACCAGATAACAAATAAAAAGCTTTTATAGAAAGGGCCTGGATTTATCCGGGCTTTTTTATGTCGATTTATATTAAAGCTTATCAATAAAACCGCTATTAAATATGCAAAAAAAGCATTTTATTGATGAATAAAAGCTCGCTATGCTATCCGCCTTAATAATGAATCTACTAGCCATACGCCATGTATTTATATACCGATTTCGACCAGCAGCTGGTTAATGAACGAGTTGCTCAGTTCCGTGATCAAACAGAACGCTATTTAGCTGGCAAACTTTCTGAAGATGAATATCGTCCATTACGTTTGCAAAATGGTTTATATGTGCAACGTTATGCGCCTATGCTGCGTATAGCTGTGCCGTATGGCTTAATGAATTCTAAACAGTTACGTAAAGTTGCCGAAGTTTCAACTGCTTATGACCGTGGTTATGCACATGTATCTACGCGTCAAAACATTCAATTAAACTGGCCAGCACTTGAAGATGTGCCAGACATTTTGGCTGAACTTGCAACTGTACAAATGCATGCCATTCAAACCAGTGGTAACTGTATTCGTAACACCACAACTGACCAATATGCAGGTGTGGTTGCTGGTGAAATTGCAGACCCACGTCCAACATGTGAGTTAATTCGTCAGTGGAGTACATTCCACCCAGAATTTGCATTCTTGCCACGTAAGTTCAAAATTGCTGTTTCTGCACTTGAAGAAAAAGATCGTGCGGCAACTGCATTCCACGATATTGGTGTTTATATCGTGCGTAATGAAGCAGGCGAAATCGGCTATAAGATTATGGCTGGTGGTGGTTTAGGCCGTACCCCAATCATCGGTAGCGTTATCCGTGAGTTTTTACCACGTGAAGATTTAATTGCTTACTTAGAAGCGGTTTTACGTGTTTATAACTTGCATGGTCGTCGTGATAACAAATATAAAGCGCGTATCAAAATTCTAGTTAAGGCATTAACTCCTGAAGTGTTTGCACAAAAAGTTGAAGCTGAATTCGAACATACACGTGAAGCATTGAAGATTCAGCCAGAAATCTTGAAAAAACTGGATGAAGAATTCACACCGTTTGACTATCAAGATTTAGCAGATGAAGACTTCACAGCATTGTTTGCTGAGCATCCAAAATTCAAACAGTGGTTTAATATCAACACACATGCGCATAAAGTGAAGGGCTATCGTATTGTTACGATTTCTTTAAAACGTGCAGGTATTGCGCCAGGTGATATGACCACCGAAGAAATGAATTTTATTGCAGACCTTGCTGATAAATATACATTCGGTGAACTTCGCACGACTCACGAACAAAACATTGCTTTGGCAGATGTACCTCAAAAAGATTTGTTTGATGTATGGCAAGCGCTTGAACAACAAAATATGGCGCGTGCACATATTGGTTTTATTACCGATATCATTAGTTGCCCGGGCGGTGATTTCTGTTCACTTGCAAATGCAAAATCAATTCCAATTGCTGAAGCGATTACACGTCGTTTTGATGACTTAGACAAAGTTTATGATCTTGGTCATTTAGATCTAAATATTTCTGGTTGTATGAATGCTTGTGGTCATCACCACGTAGGTAACATCGGTATTTTAGGTGTAGATAAGAAAGGCGCTGAATTCTACCAAATTACATTAGGTGGTAATTCTGATCATGATGCATCAATCGGTGACATCTTAGGGCCATCATTTGCAGCAGATGCTGTGCCTGATGTCATTGAAGAAGTATTAAATACTTATCTTGATTTGCGTACTGAAGGTGAGCGTTTTGTTGATACATATCGCCGTGTAGGAATTCAACCATTTAAGGAGCGTGCATATGCTTAATACAGCTCTACCAGTGCTTTATAAAGATGGCACGATTGCAGATAATACTTATCAAATCATTGCTGAAGATGGTGTTATTCCCCAAGGTGATGTTGTGGTTACAACAGCTCAACTTGATCAATTAGCTAACGTTCAAGGCAAAAAAGCTTTGTATGTAACTGTAAATGATTCACCTGAAGAGCACACATTTCCATTAAGTGAACTTGATGCAATCTTCATTGAGTTTGCAGGCTTTGGTGATGGTCGTGGTTATTCATTCGCTGCACTATTGCGTCGCCAAGGTTTCCAAGGTGAATTGCGTGCAACTGGTGATGTGTTTAAGGATGTTCTAAATTACTTAAAACGTTCAGGTTTTGATAGTTTTATGATTAAAGAAGGTAAAGATGTGCAAGAAGCGGCAGCTGGTTTGCAAGACTTTACCAACCCATACCAAGCTTCAACAGCCGTACCGCAAGCAAGTTATCAAACTGGTGCTTAAATAGTTTTTAAATATAAAGGCTGAACTCAGGTTCAGCTTTTTTTATGAATAATTTTTAAATGATTCAACTGAAGAACAAAAATGTTTGGTTTAATTTCAAAAATAAATCCTGGTGCTTGGTGGCTACTTTTTGCTATTGCGACAGATGTACTCTCAACATTTTATTCTGCTAAGGGGAATGGCTTAGTCAATAAAACAGCTCAGGGTATTGCTCTGGTTTTGTATATTATTTCTTTTGCATGCGCTGCTATTGCTTTGAAATATATGCAAGCTGGAATCTTATATGTGCTTTGGTCTGGGATAGGTGTATTAGCAACAGCTTTTTTGGCGAAGATTTTTCTTGGTCAGAATATTGATGTGGCAGGATGGGTGGGAATTGGTTTTATTACTGTAGGTTTAATGATTATTGCGCAATATTCTAATATCGATGTTTAAAGCCCTTATAGAAATAGTAAGTATCTCTATAAGGGATATATTGAAGTATTAAGTATCAAGCTGGCAGTTAATCATCCACTTTATACCGAACTGATCGGTAAAAGCACCGTACAATGCACCCCAGAACGTTTTTTCTAAAGGCATTTCAATTTGACCATTCACAGATAAAGCATCAAAAAGTTGTTTTGCTTTTTCTTGCTCATCTTTTTCAAGATTGATCGAGATGTAGTGATTATTTCCTTGGGTAAAAACGCTGTTAGGGGCACAGAACTGATCATTTGTATCTGAGGCCATAAGTACAGTGTATTCATTAATTGGTAGAGATACATGCAGAACTAGATTTTTGTCGGCTTCAGATAGAGTCACGCCCTCGGTAGGTGGCATATCACCATATCGGCTTAACATACCGAATTCACCGCCAAATACTGACTTATAAAAATTAAAAGCTTGCTCTGCCTGACCTTGGAAATTGAGATAGTGATTGAGTTGCATTGTTATTGTCCATTGTTGTTTTCGTTTAAAGGAATAAGTTAAAACTTAAAAGTGATTTTGTGGGTCATTTTTTGTAGTTTTTTCATAAAAAATCCCACCGAAGTGGGATTTAAAAATAATGAATCTGGATTAAATGAGTTCAATTGCAACCGCTGTTGCCTCACCACCACCGATACAGAGTGCAGCAATACCTTTTTTACCGCCAGTACGTTTGAGTGCGTGAATAAGAGTAAGAATAATACGAGAACCAGTAGAACCTACTGGATGACCTAGGGCACAAGCACCACCATTGATATTCACTTTCTCAGCATCAAGTTTGAAATCATCAATTGGACACATGGTAACCATAGCAAAAGCTTCGTTAATTTCCCAAAGATCGACGTCTTGAGCATTCCATCCCGCTTTTTTAAGAACTTTTTCAATAGCACCAACTGGAGCGATCGTAAATTCTGAAGGATGCTGAGAGTTTGACGCTGTCGCAATAATTTTCGCAAGTGGTTGTAAACTGCGCTGTGCTGCAACTTCACTTGAAGTCAATACTAATGCAGACGCACCATCCGAAATAGAACTTGCATTCGCTGCGGTAATTGTACCGTCTTTTGCAAAAGCTGGTTTGAGTGAAGGAATTTTATCAATTTTAGCATTTAAAGGTTGTTCATCCTGATCAACAACGACGTCACCTTTACGACTAGGTACGGTAACTGGAACGATTTCATCTTTGAAATAGCCTTCAGTAATTGCTGTTTGAGCACGTTTCAAAGAGCGAATCGCAAAGTCATCCATTTGTTCACGTGTATAGCCACGAGTATTGGCCATATCTTGAGCAAACGAGCCCATTAAACGCCCAGTTTCAGCATCTTCAAGCCCGTCAAAGAACATATGATCTTTAATTTCACCATGGCCCATGCGGTAGCCAGCTCGTGCTTTTGGTAAAACATAAGGTGCATTTGTCATAGACTCCATGCCACCAGCAACAACAACTTCAGCACTACCTGCTTTAATCATATCAGCGGCTTGCATAACAGCTTTCATGCCAGAACCACAAAGCTTGTTAATCGTTACTGCACCTGTAGAGTCTGGTAAGCCAGCTTTACGCATCGCTTGACGTGCTGGACCTTGCTTTAGGCCAGCAGGCAGTACACAACCCATAATAACTTCTTCGACATCAGTAGGCTGTAAACCTGCTCGTGCGATTGCTTCTTTAATCGTTACCGCGCCCAATTCAGGCGCTGTAAGTCCTGATAGTGATCCTTGAAAACCACCCATGGCAGTACGAGCACCATTTACAATTACGATGTCAGTCATTGTTGTAATCTCCGATTGTTCTTAATCTCAAAATAAGAAATGTTTAAAACCTAGGCAGTATATTGCAAAAATCAAAGAGAGATATCTTCTGCATTAGACTGTAGAGTTCTAACAATTTTTAAGGTCTTCTAAACGGGTGTGTCCCATTTTGCTGAGAATTAATTTAAAGTTTTTAAGCTGGTTATAAGAACAGTAAGTAAATGTGCCGTTAGATTCGCGTGGGAGTCCTGTGTCGCCCTGAAATACAATACTATTTAGTTTTTTTCCAAACTTTTGAAATTTTAAAGAACCGTAGCGATGAGCAAGTTCAACATTGGTTAATACTTCTTCATTGTTTTCTCTTTGTAGATTCTGATTCGTGTCTACAAAGCTTATAAGACTTGTATCCCAGTTACTATTACATGTAGACAAATCAACACTTGGGCAAAGTACGACACTCTTATGTCGTAGAATTGCGTCGTATTTGGCTTTTTGTATATGAATTGTGAGTAGTCGAGACGAATTTTTTAATTCTACAGAAGCCATAAATTGATGATATAAAGGAAGCGCTATAGTGGCCATGATCATAAGAATTGCGAGCGTTATAGTGAGTTCCAACAACGTGAAACCGGGAGTTCTAAACATTAAAATTCCTTAATATATAAAGAAATATTTTGATTTTATGCTTTCTATCAATGATTTATAATGATTTTTATAGTGAGGAAACACAAAATTAAATAAAGGTTATCAGGATGCTAGAATACTGGTAAAATCACCGTAAGCGAAAGAAAGAAGTTGTTCATATTTGCTAGTTGAGTGAAAAATTACCGAATTACAACGGAAATTGTAAGTAATTTTGTCAATAATTTACTTGATTAAAATTATCAAGCACTTGGAAAGTCTATCAAGTGTTTGTATGATTCAAATGTGAATAGCTTAAAAATAATACTGGGGTGAAAATATCTCAGGGGCCAATAAATTTAGGCTGAGCTTGAACAACAATTGTTATCTCTGGAGGATATCCATGAAATTGAGTCGTATTGCACTTGCTATGCTTGTCGCTGCTCCATTAGCTGCTGCTAATGCGGGCGTAACTGTTACTCCTTTACTAGTAGGTTATACTTGGCAGGATAGTGACCACAACAACGATAAATTAACAAGTCATGCTGAATTACAAGATGATTTATTCGTTGGTGCTGCACTAGGTGTTGAGTTAACTCCTTGGTTAGGCTTTGAAGCTGAATATAACCAAGTTAAAGGCGATCTTGAAGGTACTGGCGTAGCTGGTTCTGAATATAAGCAAAAAACTATTGCTGGTAACTTCTACGCAACTTCAGACTTAATCACTAAGAACTACGACAGCAAATTCAAGCCGTATGTATTATTAGGTGCAGGTCAAACTAAAACTGAGTTTGATGGTATCTATGAAGACAAGAAAGACACTATCGGTAATGCCGGTGTTGGTGCTTTCTACCGTTTGAACGACGCACTATCACTTCGTACAGAAGCTCGTGGTACTTATGATTTTGACGAAAAATACTGGCGTTATACAGCTCTTGCTGGTTTAAACGTAGTTCTTGGTGGTCACTTGAAGCCTGCTGCTCCTGTAGTAGAAGTTGCTCCAGTTGAACCAACTCCAGTTGCTCCACAACCACAAGAGTTAACTGAAGACCTTAACATGGAACTTCGTGTGTTCTTTGATACTAACAAATCAAACATCAAAGACCAATACAAACCAGAAATCGCTAAAGTTGCTGAGAAGTTAACTGAATACCCTAACGCTACTGCACGTATCGAAGGTCACACAGATAACACTGGTCCACGTAAGTTGAACGAACGTTTATCTTTAGCTCGTGCTAACTCTGTTAAATCAGCTCTTGTAAACGAATACAACGTTGATGCATCTCGTTTGTCTACTCAAGGTTTCGCTTGGGATCAACCGATTGCTGACAACAAAACTAAAGAAGGTCGTGCTATGAACCGTCGTGTATTCGCGACAATCACTGGTAGCCGTACTGTAGTTGTTCAACCTGGTCAAGAAGCGGCAGCTCCTGCAGCAGCTCAATAATTTGAGCTCTTGAACAGTAAAAAAGCGACTCGTTAGAGTCGCTTTTTTTATTGCGATTTTTAAAATATTTAGTCATTTCTGTGTCTCCTTAATAATGACTTTCGATCTTGGTTTAAATTAGTTACCAATTACCTTTTCTCAATTGCTGTTTAGTGTCTTGTCTGTCTCTGCGATGTTGAGCACGAGGTTTTTCCGTTTCGTGCATACCACCTTTGTGAAGTAAAGGGGATAGAGCTACTTGATTACGGACTTTGATCTTTGGCATTTCTTTAATTTTCATGCTTTAACCTTTAATACATAAAACTTGTTTTAGAGTATGAACGACTTCAATGAGATCTGACTGATTCGCCATGACTTCATCAATGTCTTTATAGGCGCTTGGAATTTCATCGACAACGCCATTGTCTTTACGGCATTCAATACCTTGGGTTTGTTCAATAAGATCTTGCTGATTAAAAAGAACTTTTGCTTTACTTCTGCTCATCTTGCGACCCGCGCCATGAGAACAAGAACAAAATGATTCAGGATTTGCTTTGCCTTTAACAATATAAGATCGTGCTCCCATTGAACCTGGAATAATACCTAGCTCATCTAAGCCTGCTCTAATTGCACCTTTTCGGGTAATCAATAGATTTTCGCCAAAATGTGTTTCACGGCTTACATAATTATGATGACAATTAATCGCTTCTTTTGTCATTTGAAACGAAGGTAGAAGAGGTCGAATTGCTTCTAAGACTAATCGCATCATTTCTTTTCGATTTTCAAAAGCATATTCTTGTGCCCACTCTACAGCTTCTACATAATCATTAAAACTGTTTGAACCTTCAGCAAAATAACTTAAGTCTTTATCAGGTACATGGCCAAAGCGAAGCTGCGCTTCTTTTTTGGCTAACTCAATAAAGTAAGTACCAATAACATTACCAAGCCCTCTGCTACCTGAATGTAGCATTACCCATACGTCTTGATTTTCATCAATACATAACTCTATAAAGTGGTTACCACCACCTAAAGTCCCAAGTTGCTTTTGCCATGTTGCATCAAATTGTCGAAGCATACGAACAAGGCCAGGATGCTTTTTGATAATTGGCTCTAAGCGTTTTTCAAGTGGAATAATGCTGGAAGCCTTTGCCTTAACCTGTTTATGTAAAGCAAAGCCAACCGGGACTTTGCGTTCGATCGCATCACGCAAACGACTTAAGTTATCAGGTAATTGTGAAGCCTTTAAACTCAAGCGAATTGCATTCATACCACAACCAATATCTACCCCTACAGCAGCAGGGATTATGGCGTGTTTAGTTGGAATAACACTACCTACAGTTGCGCCTTTTCCTAGGTGAACATCGGGCATAACAGCAATATGAGAATAGATGAATTGCAGTTGTGCCATTTTCTTGAGTTGTTCGATACTTTCACTATCTATGTCTTGAGTGAAAATTTTAACAGGGACACCGTAGAGTGCCTCCTTGTTTAATATTTTTTGTATGCCCATAATTTTTTCTCTTATTTTTGTCCGAGCAGGCATAAAAAAACCTAGCGAATGCTAGGTTTTAAATTTAAGCATTCGGACAAGTGGTGTGAATTTGTACACTTGTCCGTGAGCTGACATCGTGCCAAATTATTTAATCTGTTTTACCTTGTACTAATGGCATGATGTCCTCCTTATTTAAAAGTGCCGTTGAAAATCTGAACGGCATTTTACGCTCTTTTAATCAAAGATCAAGTTTTTGATCTTTGATTTACTTTAATGACCAGTTTTAATCTTGTTCAGGTTTGACGTTCATTTGATCGTAAGAGATCAATTTGGTTTTATTTTTCCACTTATAACCTAACCAAATGATCAAGAACAAAGGTAAGCTAATATAGGTTGAAAGTAAGCCTAACCAATCAATTTTTCCACCTAAAATGGCTTGGTAGTTCTGTCCTAAGATAATGATTGAACAGAGAATAAATGCAAACCAAGGTGCAAATGGGAAAAATTTGGCACGATATGCTAAATCTTCTAATTTATAGCCTTGAGCAATGTATCCTTTACGGAAACGGTAATGTGAAATCGCGATTCCTAACCAAACAATAAAACCACACATACCCGACATATTGAGTAGCCAGTTAAATACTTGTTTTTCACCAATAAATGTCGTTAAGAAACAGAATGCAGCAATAAATGTCGTTGCATATAGCGCGTTCATTGGAACGCCACGACCATCAAGTTTTGCAAACCACTTTGGTGCACGGCCTTCTTGAGCCATTTTAAACAACATACGAGTTGAGGAATACATGCCTGAATTACCTGCTGATAAAATAGCAGTAAGAATGACAGCATTCATTAAACTCGCAGCAAAAGCAAAACCTACTCTTTCATAAAGCAATGTAAATGGAGATAGTGCGATATCTTCAGTGGCAGCTGCTTGTAGTAAATTCGGGTCATCATAGGCAATCAGAGTGCCGATAATGAAAATACATAGGATATAAAATAATAAGATTCGCCAGAAAATCTGTTTGATTGCAAGTGGAATTGTCTTCTTTGGATCTTTTGATTCGCCAGCAGCAACCCCAACCATTTCGGTTCCTTGGAAAGAGAATCCAGCAATCATTGCTACACCAATCATGGCTTGTAAACCGCCTACAAAAGGTGCCTCTTTATAGGTCCAGTTCCCAAAGGTTGCAACACCTGGAGTTAGCATAATCTTGATGATCATGGCTAAGCCAATAATAATAAATGCAATAATCGCAATTACTTTGACCATCGAAAACCAGAATTCGCTTTCCCCAAATCCCTTTACTGTCATAGCATTGATCAGAAAGATAACAATAAGGAACAGGGCACTCCAATAGAACCCTGGAATATCAGGGAACCAGAACTTCATAATAAACTGAACCGCAACAAGTTCGAATGCAACCGTAATTGCCCAGTTGTACCAATAGTTCCAGCCTAGAGCGAAACCAAAGCCTTCTTCGACATAACGACTGCCGTAAGTAAAAAAGGCACCAGATGTTGGTGTGTGAGTTGCAAGCTCACCTAAGCTGGTCATTAAGAAGTAAATCATAATGCCAATGAGTGAATAGGCGAGTAGCGCTCCACCGGGACCAGCGTTTGCAATGGTTGATCCAGAAGCAAGGAAGAGGCCTGTACCAATGGAACCACCAATGGCGATCATATTCAGATGACGAGCCCCGAGCTTACGCTGGAGTTTTTCAGGAGCATGTGTTTCGCTCATGGAGATTCCTTACATAGTTTGTTATGCACAGGCATATAACACCTTAAAGCCTTGATGATCAGTTTTAATCTGGCACTGACCAAAGTGCTTCTCAATTAAGATCGGATAGTTTAAAAAACGGTTTGCTACAATCCATAGCTCACCTGATGCCTTTAAATGTTTTTTAGCGTTCTGGCAGAGTCCTTCACTTGCATCATAGTTGGTATGAATACCCTGATGGAAAGGGGGATTACTGACAATGGCATCGAGTTCTGTTGGAGCGTCTGCAATTCCTGTAACAGGCTGCAATCTCAACTGGTCTGAACCTATTCCATTTCGACTAAAAGTCATTTCCGTTGACCGTAAAGCGAAAGCATCAATATCTAGGGCATGAATAATATTACTTGAATTTATTTTTGCCAAATAGCAACTGATAATTCCAGCACCACACCCGAAGTCGGCAATTCTACCTGATTTCACCTGATTAAGATAAGGGAGTAAAACAGCAGTTCCGACATCTAGATGATTTTGACTAAATACACCGGGAAGGGCACAAATCGTAAGCTCTTGTTCATTAACATGAACAGTGTAAGTTTTAAGCCAACTTTCGAGAGGTTTAATTTGTTCTGTTTTTTCAATCTTTAAGTGCCATAGCTGACAGTGGCGTGCACTATCAAGTTTAAGGACTTTGCCGAAGCTTTGTAGTTGTTTGGCAGCGCGTTCAACACCACCTTTTTTTTCACCGACTAAAAAAACAGACTGAGCAGTTTTAAGATTGCTCATTACGACATGCAGTATGTAATTTAATAGTTCTTTAGATTTGGGAACAAAAATGACGGCTTGATCGAATTCTTGTAATGGAAACTCAACTGAGAAATGCGCATTTGTTCCACTATTTATAAAGCTCTGATAGTCAGCATGGTTCCATGTCCAGACTGAAGCATTAATATCCGCTGGTAATTGACTGACTAGGGCATCATTCGGTGCATTAATTAACAAGACTCTACCTTTTAAATAGTCTTGTTGTCTCAATACCACTTCACTTCTAGGATCCATGTACATCTCTCATGAAGAAGAATGCCCAGTGGAAACTGGGCAGTAATCAAAATTAAAAAATAGTTATTTGTGTGTTTCAGGAAGTACAACATTTAAAATTAATGCTGCTATACCGCCTGTCGCTACGCCAGAGCTAAAAATATTTTTAAATAATTCTGGTAGATGTTCCAAAATTTGAGGAACTTGAGCAACACCCAAACCTAATGCAAGTGAAATTGCGATAATCAAAAGTGCTCGGCGATCTAAATGAATAGATGAGAGAATGTTAATACCTGATGCAGCTACGGCACCGAACATGACCATCACAGCGCCACCTAATACCGCCTGTGGTACGGCTTGTATTACACCAGCTACTGCTGGAAATAAACCTAATAAAATAAGTAAAGCAGCAATCCAAATACCCACATAACGACTTGCAACCCCAGTGAGTTGGATTACACCATTATTTTGAGCAAAAACAGAACTTGGGAAAGTATTAAATAAGCCTGCAAGTAAAGAGTTTGCACCATTCACTAAAACGCCACCTTTAATACGTTTCATCCATTCCGGACCATTAACGGGTTGGTTTGAAAGTTTACTAGTTGCAGTCACGTCACCAATCGCTTCTAAAGATGTGACTAAATAAATAAAAGCCATTGGAATGAATAAGCCCCAAGAAAAGCTTAAACCAAAGTGCATTGGTGTTGGAATCTGTACAAGAGGCGCATCTTTAATACCTGAGAAATCTAGGTAACCCATAAATCCTGCAAGAATGTAACCAATCACTAAAGCAATTAAAATGGCTGAACTTTTAATCCAAACCACCCGAATGCGGTTTAGCACAATAATAATAGCAAGTACGGTACATGACATAATAAGGTTGTCTGCACTTGCAAAAGTATGGTCTTGCATGGCTTGGTAGCCACCACCCATACTAATTAAGCCTTCCTTAATAAGTGTTAAACCAATTAATAAGACAACAATACCGGTTACTAAAGGAGTAATTAATCTTTTTACCCATGGAAGAATTTGCGAAACACCCATTTCAATAAAGGAGCCAGCAATTACTACACCAAAAATTGCAGCCATAACCTGGTTTACAGGAGTTCCTGCGGCAACCATTGCACTACCAATACCAATAATTGGACCAATAAAGTTAAAACTTGTACCTTGAACAATTAGAAGGCCTGCACCAAACGGGCCGACTTTTTTACATTGTAAAAATGTAGCAATACCAGAAATCACCAAAGACATCGATAAAATCATGTTGGTTTCGGTACGTGACACACCTAAAGCTAAACAAATTAAAAGCCCAGGTGTAACAATTGGTACAATAATCGCAAGTAAATGCTGGAACGCTGCTAAAAAAGCGACCAAAGGTTTTGGTCGATCATCTAAGCCATAAACGAGGTCAAGATGGTCTTGAGAGTGTTGATTGGACATGGGTGTAGGTCCGCCGCAATTTCGCAAATTGGCGCTATTCTAATCGAGATACCTATCTTTACAAAACGAAATACAAGCTATTGGAAAATTTTTTTGTCAATGTCAATAAACTGTCACTACTCAAGAGTAGTGTTTTTCTGTATAATTTGCCCTCAAATTTCAGGCGTTTCGAATTTTCATGTCAGATATCAAAAATCTCCGTAATATCGCAATTATTGCGCACGTCGACCACGGGAAAACCACACTTGTCGATAAACTACTTCAGCAATCTGGTGCTCTCGGTGAACGAGCAGGCGAGATTGAGCGTGTCATGGACTCAAATGCGCTTGAAAGTGAACGTGGTATTACCATTCTTGCAAAAAACACTTCTATTACTTGGTTAGATAAACGTACTGATACAACTTACCGTATCAACATCGTGGATACCCCGGGACACGCCGACTTCGGTGGTGAAGTAGAACGTGTAATGTCTATGGTTGACTGCGTATTACTTTTAGTTGACTCTCAAGAAGGCCCAATGCCACAAACACGTTTTGTGACACAAAAAGCCTTTGCTCGTGGTTTAAAACCAATTGTTATTATTAACAAAGTAGACAAACCAAGTGCACGTCCAGATTGGGTTATTGATCAAGTATTTGATTTATTTGATAACCTTGGTGCAACTGATGAGCAATTAGATTTCCCAATCGTTTATGCATCAGGTTTACGTGGTGTAGCGGGTCCTGCTCCTGAAGAACTTGCAGAAGACATGACTCCGTTGTTTGAAACGATTGTAGACATCGTTGAACCACCAGCAGTTGATGTTGATGGTCCATTCCAAATGCAGATTTCATCACTTGACTATAACAGCTTTGTAGGTGTTATCGGTGTTGGTCGTATTCAGCGTGGTTCAGTAAAATTAAATACTCCTGTTACTGTAATTGACAAAGAAGGCAATACACGTAACGGCCGTATCTTAAAAATCATGGGTTACCATGGTTTAGAGCGTATCGATGTTGAATCAGCATCTGCTGGTGATATCGTATGTATTACTGGTATCGACGCACTTAACATTTCTGACACGATTTGTGATCCTAAAAATGTTGAAGCATTACCGGCTTTATCTGTAGATGAACCTACAGTATCTATGACTTTCCAAGTAAACAACTCTCCGTTTGCTGGTAAAGAAGGTAAGTTCGTAACTTCACGTAATATCCGTGAACGTCTTGATCGCGAATTAATTCATAACGTAGCTTTACGTGTTGAAGACACTGATAGTCCAGACCGTTTCAAAGTATCTGGCCGTGGTGAACTTCATCTTTCAGTTTTAATTGAAAACATGCGTCGTGAAGGCTTCGAAATGGGCGTATCTCGTCCACAAGTAATCATCAAAGAAATTGATGGTGAAAGACAAGAGCCTTACGAAAACGTAACTTTTGACGTTGAAGAACAGCATCAAGGTGCTGTAATGGAACAAATGGGTCACCGTAAAGGCGAGATGACCAATATGGAAGTTGACGGTAAAGGCCGTATCCGTATTGAAGCAACTGTACCTTCACGTGGTTTGATTGGTTTCCGTTCTGAATTCTTGACCATGACTTCTGGTACAGGGATCATGACTTCAAGCTTCTCGCATTATGGTCCTGTTAAACAAGGTACTGTTGCGAAACGTCAAAACGGTGTATTGATCTCTATGGTTCAAGGTACTTGCTTGGGCTATGCATTGTTCAGTTTACAAGACCGTGGTCGTTTGTTCGCTAAACCACAGTTAGAAGTTTACGAAGGTATGATTGTGGGTATTAACTCTCGTTCAGACGATATGGTTGTAAACCCTACTAAAGCGAAACAATTAACTAACGTTCGTGCGTCTGGTACAGATGATGCTTTAACTTTAGTACCTGCAATTGAATATACGCTTGAACAAGCGCTTGAATTCATTGAAGATGACGAGTTAGTAGAAGTAACACCTAAATCAATCCGTATCCGTAAGCGTTACTTGACTGAAAATGAACGTAAACGTAACCGTGATAAATAATTTTTCTTAAATGAAAAAGAAAAAACCGCTAAATTAATTTAGCGGTTTTTTTTAATCGTTATATTTGAAATTAAAGTGGGCTTAAAATCATATTTTTGTTGTAAGAGAATATGTTGTTAAAGTGTGAAATAACTTTCTTTTTTTGATAAAAATATTAAATTATCAATATCATGGCGAGTACTATCTAATTCGATAAGATGCCAATGAAAAAGAAAAATATGACGTGTTTCGGCCCCCCGACATCTGGAGATGTTTAGATGAGTATTATTCAAGAATTTAAAGAATTTGCCATTAAAGGCAATATGATGGATTTAGCCATCGGTGTGATTATTGGTGGTGCTTTTGGCAAAATCGTAGACTCTTTAGTAAAAGATATTATCATGCCACTTATCAGTATGATTACTGGTGGTGGTGTTGATTTTTCACAAAAATTCATTGTATTAGGTGCAAACCCTAATAATTTACAATCTTTAGATGCCTTGCAAAAAGCAGGTGTTAATGTTTTAACTTATGGTAATTTCCTCACCATTTTAATTAACTTCATTATTTTGGCTTGGGTTGTGTTCTTAATGGTGAAATTATTAAATAGACTTCGCCGTGATAAAAATGAACCAGAAGCTCCAGCTGCAACTCCTGAAGATATTCAATTATTACGTGAAATTCGTGATGAGTTGAAAAAACAAGCCTAATAAGACTTGAAATAAAAACGGTACCTTGAGTGCCGTTTTTTATTACTTCATATTTTATATTGGAATTAAGATATTGATAAAATTGCAAGATCGCAGATCAGACCAACTATGAATATTGAAAAAGGGATAGATGAATGAATCAGCTTTTTGTGTATGGAACATTATGTCCAAATAAAGCAAATGCTCATATTCTCGAACAGATTGGGGGAACGTGGACCAAAGCTTCGGTAAGAGGAATCATACATATTTTAGATTGGGGACCAGATCAAGGCTTAAAAGCAATTGTGTTAGATCCTCAGGCGGAGTGGGTAGAAGGCTATCTATTTAGCACAGAAAAACTTGCTGAAAACTGGCAGATGCTTGATGATTTTGAAGGC
The DNA here is from genome assembly GCF_031798995.1 of Acinetobacter sp. V104_13. NCBI lineage: Bacteria > Pseudomonadati > Pseudomonadota > Gammaproteobacteria > Moraxellales > Moraxellaceae > Acinetobacter > Acinetobacter sp. V104_13. Next base: position 109,560 of record NZ_JAVQNP010000024.1, read on the forward strand.
TTTCAATATGAACGAGTTGTAGTAGATGTAATGCTTGAATCAGGAGAGACTGTTAAAGCTTGGACATATCAAATGAATGCTCATGCTAAAAATATTTAAATACAAAAGCTGGCCTTACGAACTCAATTTTTCTCTTTTAGATCTAATTTTAAAAATAATATATAGAGGCTCTTGTTTGAGCCTTTTCAAATCAATCAAATAGTCTTCATTTTCTTTCTAATAACCATTAGTCCTTTTATCCAACCTTGCTTGGAATATAAGTGAGTGTGGAAAACTCACACTTAAAAAGGAATTTTAAATGAAGAAGTCTCCTTGGATTATTGGAACTACGTTTTATGCCATATCGCAAATTACTTTCGCTACTGAAATTGGAGGATATGTACGTACAGGCATAGGAGTTGCAGAGAGCGGGGAATTACAAGAATGTTTTCAGCTTACTGGTGCACCTTCAAAATACCGCCTTGGAAATGAATGTGAACAATATGCGGAGCTATTTGCCAAACAGAATCTTCTAAAATTGAATGATAATTCTGAGATTAGTATTAATGGAATGCTTCAATTTTATAACCAGTATGGTCAAAGTTTAAGTTTTAGTGGTGACGATGGCTATACGCGCTTAAACCAGATCTATCTAGACTGGAAAAATATTTCTTATTTAAATGGAGCAAATCTTTGGTTTGGAAGAAGATTTTATAATCGAAATGATATTCATATGTCTGATTTATTCTATTGGAACCAAAGTGGTACAGGGTTCGGGATCGATAATTATAAAATTAATGATCTGTCATTAAGTTATGTTTTTTCTAGAAAAGATAATGTATTTCAGAAAAAATATATTAATAGACATGACTTTACCATAAAAGACGTTCAGCTAAATGGTACAAATAAACTCAATACAGGCTTATCTATTATTGATGCAGATCATACAGGTTGGGCCTTAACATTGCAGAATATAACTTCCGATGTCTTAAATGGTAAGAATACAGTTGCTTTGCAATATGGCGAAGGAGCAGGTATGGGGCTAAGTTATACTGGCAACCCTGAGTTGGACCGAGATAATTCTTCTTTAAGATTCATTGAAGTTTTAGATTGGGAATCTGAAAATAAAGTTTTCAATGGACAGGCTCAATTTATATATCAAAAAGATAAATTTAAGAATCAGAATGATAATGAATGGTTTTCGATAGGCTCCCGAATAGCTTATGTTGTACAAGACCATTTTAAAATATCGACCGAAATTGGCTATGACCGGATAGATAGCAATGATCAAAATCGAAGTCTAACAAAATTGACTATTGCACCAACTTGGTCACTAAAAGGAACAGGATATTACGACAGACCTGAACTTCGGTTGTATTACACATATGCTTTTTGGAACAAGGATGAACAGAATTTGAGAGATCGTTTATATCCTGATAGTGATTTTTATAACACAGGACATGGGTCAAATTTTGGCATGCAACTAGAATATTGGTGGTAAATTTAAAAAATAAAAGAGGTCGGTAATGGCCTCTTTTATTGAGTAACTGGGCTATCGGTTATGAGTTTACATTAACTTGTGAGGGGGCTTATCTTAAGCTACCCATTCTGAATTTAACTTCTAAAAGATGATAGCCAAATTGGCTTTTGATTGGGCCTTGTAACACACGTTCAGCAGCTGTAAAAACAACTTTGTCGATGACGGGCACCAATTGCCCTTTTTTGACTTCACCAAGTTCACCACCACGTTTTGCCGAATTACAGGTAGAGTATTGCTTGGCAAGTTTGGCAAAGTCAGCGCCACTTTGAAGCTTCTTTTTTAGCTGCTCAGCTAAGTCTTTATCTTTAACTAAAATATGTCGGACAATTGCTGTTTGCATGTTGTCTTCCTCCAAAAAATTAAGGCTTTCTCAGCTTTTTAAGCGGTTGGCACTGTGGGCAAAATACACTGGCACGCTGACCAAGTTTTAAGTTTTCTAATGTGGTTTCACAGTTAACACACATTTCTCCAGCACGACCGTAAGCAAGAAGTGTTTGCTGGAAATAACCATTTTCTCCCATGGCATTGCTGTAGTCTCGTAATGTCGAGCCACCTAAATCAATTGCCGACTTTAAAATGCGTTTAATCTCGACAACAAGTTTTTCAATTTGTTGCATAGTCAAATCGCCAGCAGGCTGAGCTGGGTGAATGCCTACATTAAATAAGCTTTCAGTTGCATAGATATTGCCTACACCAACCACTACATGATTATCCATGAGTGCAATTTTTATGCCGACAGACTTATTCTTGAGCTTAGAAGCTAAATATTCTGCATGAAAATCAGTACTTAAAGGTTCAGGCCCTAAAGTATCTATGAGTTTGCCTTGAGTCTCGGGATTAAGCCAAAGAATACAACCGAAACGGCGAGGGTCATGGTAACGTAATTGCTGATCTTCGAATTGAATAATTAAATGGTCATGCTTTCTCAGTTCGTCATTTGGCTCGGTTAGACGAAAGCTTCCTGACATGCCTAAATGCCAAAGCATTTGATCTTGTTCAAACTCTGCCAAAATATATTTTGAACGTCGATTTAACCCAATGAGACGTTGCCCAACAAGTTTCTGAACATCATCTGGTATAGGCCAGCGTAAGCTAGGATTGCGTACTTCAACACTTAGAACTTTTTGATTCAATAATGGAAATAAACTGGTTTTGGTGGTTTCGACTTCGGGTAACTCAGGCATGCCAACTCGCAGAATTAACAGATATACTGGATTAATCAAGTATAACGTGTGGTATGTAATATTTCAGAGATTACTATGTCATATATTTTACCATTAAGCTGGTTTCAACGAGAAACCTCAGAAGTAGCTTATGATTTAATCGGCTGCGTATTGTGTAAGCGACAACCTGATGGCCAAGTGATCCGCTGTACAATTAGTGAAACTGAAGCTTATTTGGGCGTTCGTGATAAAGCTTGCCATAGTTACAATGACAAACGCACCGCTCGAACAGAGGTAATGTATTGTCCTGGTGGCACAATTTACGTCTATTTAATTTATGGCATGTATGAAATGCTCAATCTCATTACTCAGACAAAAGGTGTGCCTGAAGGGGTAATGATTCGTTCTGCATTTTTAAATGGTGCTTCAACCAAAAAAGACTATAAGCTTCTAGCTGGACCCGGCAAACTGACACGCTATTTGGGTATTGATCGGACTTTAAAAGGTCAAACCTTGGGAGAGGAGTCTGGACTATGGATTGAAGCAGCTTCAACGCAGCCAGAAGTGGTATTGACGCCACGGATTGGAATTGATTATGCCGAAGAAGCAAAACATTGGCCTGAACGATATTGCTGGAAAGATCATCCATCTTTGAGTCGATAATTTTAATCTGGAAATCAGTTTTTAGATATCGAGGAAGAGTGTTCCAGATTTACAACAATGCAGATCGAATTCAATATCCAGACAAGACACCGCTTTTTGTTATCATAACTACAATATAAATAAAGGAAATAAGCATGTCCTTATTACGCTTAGACCGACTGCATTACTGTATTTTGATGAGTATGGGCTGTATTTCTAGCCCACTTGTTTGGGCAGAAGATTTAACACAAGACGTAACTGTATTGCCAACATTACATGTGGAAGCAACCCGTACCGATACAACCTATTTGCAGACACCGGCTTCGGTTTTTCGGATAGATGCACCTCAAGTTGATACTTCTTCACAAGTAAATTTAACCGAAGTTGTAAAGGGTATACCGAGTTTACAGCTTCGCAATCGTGAAAATTATGCGCAAGATTTACAGTTATCTATGCGTGGTTTTGGTGCACGTTCAACTTTTGGTGTTCGAGGTATTCGTTTATATGTCGATGGTATTCCTGCAACAATGCCGGATGGACAAGGCCAAACGTCTAATATCGATTTAAGTAGTCTGGACCATGTTGAAGTTCTAACAGGACCTTTTTCTTCACTTTATGGAAACTCATCGGGTGGGACAATTTTAACGTCTACTAAAGAAGGGCAAGGGAAAGATTCAATAGAGCTGAGTTATTCGGGAGGCAGTCACGATAAAAGCCGAGCAGGGCTCGTGCTACAAGGTGGAGCAAAGGGTGCGAATGAACCAAGTTATGTTATTAGTTCATCATACTTCGATACTGATGGTTACCGAGAACATAGCGGTGCAGAAAAAGTACTAAATAATGCAAAGCTCAGTTGGAATCTTGATGATGGTAGCAAAATCAACTGGATAACCAACTATGTCAAAATTCATGCAGACGACCCGCAGGGTTTAACGCATGATCAGTGGAGTGCCGACCCAAAGCAACAAGTTCCATTTTTAAAGCAATTTAATGTCCGTAAAGATATTGAACAGACCCAAACAGGGGTGACATGGTCTAAGCCTATTAATGATAAAAATGAACTCTATGCCATGGCATATTTAGGTAATCGCCAAGTTACTCAATATCAATCTATTCCTAAATCCACACAAGATGCCAGCATCAATCATGCAGGCGGGGTGATCGATTTTGAACGGGATTATTATGGTGCTGATCTTCGTTGGACAGGCAAAGAGTTACTTCCTAATACCACGCTAAGTGTCGGTGTTGCACTCGATGCAATGGATGAAGATCGTAAAGGTTTTGAAAACTTTAATGCGGATGGTATTTATGGTGTCAAAGGTAGGTTACGCCGTGATGAAGATAATACTTTGTGGAATATCGATCCATATTTGCAAGCTTCATGGCAGTTCTTACCAACTTGGCGTTTAGACACAGGTGTGCGCTATAGCAATGTTCATTACAAATCTAAAGATAACTATTTAAGTAATGGCGATGATAGCGGCAAAACTGATTACGATAAAGTTTTGCCTTCTGCTGCTTTAAGTTGGCAAATTTTACCTGAACTCATGGCCTATGTGAGTTATGCCAAAGGTTTTGAAACCCCAACTTTTACTGAAATGGCATATCGTCCAGATGGAGAAAGTGGTTTTAATTTTGATTTAACAGCATCTACAAGCGATACCTATGAAACAGGCTTAAAATCACAAAACCAATTAGGTGATTTTACTTTGGCAGTATTCCAAACTAAAACCAAAGACGACATCGTTTCTGCAGGGAACTCAAATGGCCGATCAACCTTTCGTAATGCAGATAAAACCTTACGTGAAGGCGTAGAGTTTGCATGGAATAAAAAGTTGTGGCGAGATTTAACAGCGACTGCTAGCTATACATATTTAGATGCAACTTTTGATGCTGATATTCCAGCTTTAGGAAGTATTGCTCAAATCCCATCAGGCAATGCCATCCCTGGAATTGCTAAAAATCAAGCTTATGCCTCTTTGGCTTGGCAGCCATCGCATGGTCTATATGGTGGTGTAGATGTACAGTATATGGATAAAGTATACGTGAATGATACCAACAGTGACGCAGCACCAAGCTACAGTGTAACCTCAGCTAATGTGGGTTATGCATGGGTAATGGGCGACTGGAAAGTGAATAGCTTTGCCCGTGTAGATAACCTATTTGATAAAAACTATGCAGGTTCAGTGATCGTAAATGATGGTAATGGACGTTACTTTGAACCAGCGGATGGGCGTAACTGGAGTGCAGGTTTACGTGTAATTAAGCAATTCTAGGAATTAAAAATGGCAAAATTATTTGAAACGGTTAACTTTGGTTCACTACAACTGGTCAATAGAATTGTAATTGCTCCGATGTGCCAATATTCGGCAACAGATGATGGTGAAATTACCTATTGGCATGAACAGCAATGGGCAAATTATGCATTATCTGGTGCAGGACTTTGTATTGTAGAGGCGACTGCTGTACAACCTGAAGGTCGGATTAGCTATGCTGACCTTGGGCTTTGGAATGATCAACAACGTGACAAAATTAAAACGTTGTTAGCTAAGGTTCATACACTTTCACCGATGCCATTTGGAATTCAGTTAGCACATGCAGGGCGTAAAGCATCTACTGAAAAACCGTGGTTAGGTAAAGGTCAGATTGCAAAAAATCAGCCTCATGGATGGCAAACGGTTGCTCCAAGTGAAAGTACCTTTTCTGTTCATGATGCAGCGCCCCATGCTTTGACTATTGCTGAGATTAAACAAGTTCAGCAAGACTTTGCAGCGGCTGCAAAACGTGCTGTAGAAGCTGGGTTTAAGTTGATTGAAGTTCATGCTGCGCATGGTTATTTACTACATCAATTCTTATCGCCAATTGCCAATCAGCGTACTGATGAATATGGCGGTTCTTTAGAAAACCGTATGCGTATGACTCTTGAGGTTCTTCAGGCAATTAAACTCGCTGTACCAGAAGGTTATCCTGTAGGTGTTAGGTTATCTGCGACCGATTGGTTGGAGAGCATTGAGCATTGGGATGTTGAATCTACAGTGGGCTTATCAAAAGCTTTAGAGCAATTGGGCGCAGCCTATGTGCATGTGTCTAGTGGTGGTTTGCACGAGCATCAATCTATTACGATTGGGGCTGGTTACCAAGTTCCATTTGCTGAACAAGTTAAAAAGCATGTGTCTATTCCAGTCATTGCTGTAGGGCTAATTACTGAGCCAGAACATGCTGAACAAATTCTGGAAAACCAGCAAGCTGATGCTATTGGTCTTGCTCGTGCAATGTTATATGACCCAAGATGGCCTTGGCATGCAGCAGCGGCTTTAGGGGCAGAAGTTAAAATTGCGCCTCAGTATTTACGTTGCCAACCTCATGGATTAAAGCAGCTTTTTAACTCTTTTTAATTGTATTGGGCAAAGTTATCTTTGCCCATTTTTCTTTCGCTAAGTGAGGACGGTCAGTGGTTTTTCAGGTTATTTTACCTATCTTGATATTGCTAGTGATGGGCTATGTCTGTGTCCTCATCAAATTGGTAACGCCTGAACAGATCAGGGCACTTAGCGCATTTGTAATTAAAATTTCTTTACCAGCTTTTTTAATTCACTCATTGGCAAATAAAAACTTACAAGACATTTGGCACCCAGCTTATTTTCTTGCTTATGGCGGTGGGTCCTTAATTTTATTTTTCTTGGCTTTCATTCTCTATCGAAAATATTTTAAAAATAGCTTAACCCACAGCGCCGTCATCTCGATGGGTGCATCTATGTCCAATACTGGATTTATGGGAACAGCGATTCTAACCATGTTGATAGGTAATCACGCTGCGATCTATATTTCTTTAACACTCATCATTGAGAATTTATTGATTGTGGCGCTGATGCTCATTTTGGCCGAAGCTGGTTTACATCAACAACAAAATCTTTTACCACTTTTAAAACAGACTTTTTTAAACTTACTCAAGAATCCTGTCATTATCGCGATTTTGGTTGGGATGGGATGCATTCTTTTAGATGTTAATCTTCCTGCGACTCTTGATCAGTCTCTAGAGTTACTTGGACGTACAGCTTCGCCTTTGGCTTTGTTTGCAATTGGTGGGAGTTTAGTGGGTATTGGAATCACAGCAGTAAATACAGAAAGTATTTTGTTGGCGATATTTAAAGTTATTCTCATGCCATCTGTTATTTTTTCTCTCTTTTTGATCACTCCAAATGTAAGTCGTGAGATGCTTTATGCAGGAACATTAATTGCTGCTTTACCAATGCCGATTGCTTTCGGAATTTTTGGACAAGCCTATGGCTTAAATGAAAAAGCGTTAACACCACTTATGATTAGTACAATTGTTGGTTTTATTGGGGTGAGCTGGCTTATTGCTTTGTGGTGGTAAAAGAAAAGCCCCATAAGGGGCTCATCATCCATTATTTTTTCGGCGCTGGCTGTGCGGGAGCATTTGCAGCCTGTTTGTTCTTTTCTGCAATAATTTTATCAACCGAAGCTAACGATTCTTTAGCGTTAGGCACATTTTGATTGGCAAGTTCAGTAAAGATCTTTTTAGCCTGCGGTAGATTTTGCGGAATGATATTGCCATTCGCCATCATGGTTGCTAAAGCCATAGACGCAGGCGCATAGCCTTTTTGAGCAATTGACTGTAAAGCTTCGATACCTTGGCGTTTCATTAAAGGATTTTTATTTTCAACACCTTGGCTAATGTCATAGAGTGCTTTGACCTGAATAGCAGGGTAGTTTCCTTTTCGAATTAAAGGCGCCAATTTTTGAAGGGCAATTTGATGTGACTGCGGTTTTTTCTGAGCAAATAAAATGGTCGCAATTTTCACAGTTGCATCATCAGAACCTTGAGCCGATGCCTTTTGAATATATTGACTGAATTTGTTGCTGTCTTTGGCAACCCCTAATTCACCAGTCTCATAAATTTGTGCAAGCGTGTAACTCGCTTGGGCGTAACCTTTATTTGAAGCATCTTCATAATATTTGAGGGCTTTAGAAGAGTCTTTTGCTGTACCTTGGCCCATTTGAGTCATATAGCCTAAGTTATAGATAGCTTGAGCGTTACCTGATTGGGCTAAGCGTTGCATTTCTTGAAATGCAGCGGAGTAATTTTTTGCTGCGTAGAGTTGCTCAGCTTGTTTAAAAACATCGGTTTTAGCAGCAGTTGCTGTGTTATCAGCTGCAAAAATTGATGCACTTGAAAGGGTGATTAGGCTTGCGATTAGTAATTTCTTCATTTCTTTTTAACCTTTTACTTCGTAGCTACATCATTCCATTGATGCATGAAAGAGTTTCAATTTCTCATCATAAATATTGATTGCTGAAAGTAAACAGCCGATTTGTATATAAAGCACTGCACTTTGGGCAAATTGTGGAGAAAAAATACCCACTCATATTTATAAAACAGAGTGGGTAATATTGTTATTTTGCTGACTGAAGTAATGCTTCAATTTGCTTGGAATCAGTTGGTACGCCAGAGAGTCTTTGGCCATCTTGCAAGAACAGGGTAGGTGTTCCATCGATATTTAATTTTTGACCTAAAGCAATATTTTTCTGAATTGGGCTTGAGCAACTTTTGCTATTAGTCGGCAATTTGCGATTAAGCATATAGTTTGTCCAAGCTTCTGCCGGATTTTTTGAACACCAGATTTGATTTGAAACTTTTTCAGCATTTGGATGCAAACTAGTAAGAGGATAAAGGAACACATATACGGTTACGTTATCAACCCCCACCATATTTTGTTCTAGTCGCTGGCAATATGGGCAATCTGGATCACTAAAGACATAGAGCGTACGTTCACCTTTACCTTTTACATATTTAATCGCCTGATTTAATGGCAAACTTTTAACGTCAATTTTGCCCAGTTCGGCAATACGTTCTTCAGTCATGTTTTTTTGTTGTTTGATGTCGACTAAATTACCAACAAAAAAGTACTTCGCATCTTGATTAGTATAAACAATGCGGCCGCTTGTATAGACTTCATAAATGCCTTGTACAGGCGATTGATAAACACCTTTTATAGGCAAATCCGGATAATTCGTCTTAAGATTTTGTTCAAGTGTTTTAACATCAGCGTGAGCAGAACCGAAAATAGCCAGACTCAACATGAGTGTAGCAAGTTTAGTTTTCATCTTTTTTCTCTTGAATTTCAACAGGGCTAATGATGGCATATAAAGCTTAAAAAATTGACGTTCTAATCTAATGAAATCATTAGTGTTTTGTATCTATAAAAAAGCCCACTAACTTAGCAGTGGGCAGTTCGAGCTAATAAAAATTATTATTGTGGTCTTGCAACGTCGCCACTTAAAGCTTCTGGCAACTCAAGAACTTGAAGCCCCAACTCTTGTAGAGCAGCAGGTTTCGCAACAACTAAAGCAAGATAGCCTTCATCATTTGCAATACTATTAACGACTTCAACATCATTATTTAATTGAGTTGCTGAAGCAGGCGCTTCACCTGTACCCTGAACCAGATGTAACCAGTGTTTTGGTTTTGCTTTAAACCAAAGACGCGCCACAATTTCCTGACCTAGGTAACAGCCTTTGTCGTAATTGATGCCTTCACGTTGATGTAAACGCAATTCTTGGGGCTGGAATTCATGCTCAGTAGCCTGTGTAATCCAAGCTTGACCTGTCATGATGGCTTGTTTTTGCCATTGTGAAATATCAGTTTCAGCAGTAGTGAATTCAGTTTGATGATTCACAACTTTTGGAAACACAGCACCTTGTTCACTTAAGGTCATTTTTGAAAAGGCACCATACTTTTTAATATGTTTGGCAAACTCTTCAGCTTGATCTTGAGTAACTACAATTTCAAAACTTTCAGGATTAATCTTCTTTAGCCATAAGCCAAAGTGAATACGACCTTTAAGATCACAAATAGCTGTATAGCGAGTTTCATTTTCAGCTAAACGTTCAGTATCTACAGTAACTTGGCCTTGTAAAAACTTTTGTGCATCTACACCGTTTAAAGCATATGAGGAGAAAGCGAGCAGACTCATGATTAATCTCAAATTCAATATGTTTCTTTATGATTGCTGACTATTTTGCTCCATTTTTACTAAAAAATCAGCCATAGTTTTCGTAATTTGAGTTTGTCCTTAAGTTGGCTTTTTTGTTTAAAAAAACACCAAAAATATACGTTCGGATAAATCGGAAGGTTTAAGCTAATAGCCATAATTTCAATAATTTTAAGGAAATTAAAATAAGGAGAATATGATGGCAACAGGTACAGTGAAATTTCATCGCGTGTTTAAGGCACCAGCCGAGCGAGTCTATCGTGCATTTTTAGATCCAGATGCTTTAGTCAAGTGGTTACCGCCCCACGGTTTTACTGCGAAAGTTCATAGTTTTGATGCAAATGTTGGTGGCTCATACAAAATGAGTTTTACCAATTTTTCAACAGGTTCAACACATGCTTTTGGCGGAACATATGTGGAATTAGTTCCAAATGAACTAATTCGCTACAACGATCAATTCGATGATCCAAATTTACCCGGGACTATGCAGGTTACTATTACATTAAAAAGCGTATTGGTAGGTACAGAAGTGCATATTACGCAAGAAGGCATACCAGAAGTGATTCCTGTAGAGGCATGCTACTTAGGGTGGCAAGAATCCCTATCTTTGCTTACCTTATTGATTGAAGCTGAAATTCCAGATCAATAAAGTCACTCTACTTTCTTATAAAAAAGAGTAGGTCGTATGACCTACTCTTAACATAGTTCTAATTGGTTTTGTTGTTCCAATAGCTTAACTATGGCTGAAAAATCGACTTGTTGTGCATCGGGTTTGGAAACCTGATTAAACTGTTGCTGAATAAGACTAAAAGCTGGAAGTTCCAAATTATTTTGAGTAACGAGATTTAGTGCAATTCCAATATCCTTTTGTAATAAATCTAATGCAAAAGTTTTTTCAAATTTGCGGTTTAAAACACGTTGCATCATGATGTGTTCTGAAACATTACTTTTGCCACTAGAGTGGTTAATACAGTTCATTGCGGAGTGTAAATTTACGCCTTGAGATTTAAGGATACTTAATCCCTCTGCCAACGCCCAAAGATGTGTTGCCATTAATGTGTTATTGATGGCTTTTACTGCAAAGGCAGCACCACTATCGCCAACATATTCAACTAAATTAGCAAACGCTTGAATGATTGGTTTTGCTCTTTTAAAAGCAGACTCGTCACCTCCGACCATTACCGTGAGAGTTCCTCGTTCAGCTCCAATCGTTTGTCCTGAAACTGGTGCATCTAAATAATCAACTCCATTTACTTTGAGCTGTTGGCTGAGTTTTCTTGCAGTCTCTGGCACACCGCTAGTGCAATCCACCCAAATACAGCCTTGTTTTAGTTGAGAATCCGCAATTAAATTTTCTACATCTTGGCTAGTCGGTAGGCATGAAAAGATAATATCTGCTTGTAGAGCTTGTGTCAGGTCTACAGCCTGCGTACCAAAGGATTGTTCATGTTGCTTTGCTTTAGCAAAAGTACGGTTCCAAACATACACTTGGCTACATACTTGGGTTAAATGGGAAGCCATGTGCCATCCCATCGCACCTAAACCGATAAATGAAACACTTTGAATCAAGGAGTTTCTCCAGAATTAGAGATGTGGGACAGAATTAAGCGGTTCTACTGATTTTTCAATAGATTGACTTTCGGATTTTTCCGTTCTGTTGAGTAATAGGTTAAGCACAATTGCTGCAAGTGTCGCAGTTCCAATACCTCCTAAGTCAAATGGCCCAATATGTAGACTTAAATTACCAGCACCCATAATCAGGCTGACTGCTGCAATGATTAAAGTACTATTTTTAGTGAAATCAACTTTGTTATCGATCCAAATTTTTGCTCCAGCAACAGTAATTAAGCCAAAGACAACAATGGATGCACCGCCTAATAAAGCGACAGGGATGGTACTAATGATTGCTCCAAATTTAGGAGATAGACCGAGTAGAATTGCAAATAGTCCCGCAACCACAAAAATAGTCGTTGAATAGACTTTAGTTACAGCCATTACCCCAATATTTTCAGCATAAGTCGTCATGCCTGTACCACCAACAGAAGCTGATAAACTTGTACAGATACCATCTGCAAAAAAAGCACGCCCCATATATGGCGATAAATTACGTTCTGTCATGGCAGAAACCGCTTTAAAATGTCCCAAGTTTTCAGCGACTAAAATAAGCGCAACAGGTGCAATCAATAAAATAGCTTTGGCATTAAAAACAGGTGAGTGAAAAGTGGGTAGGCCAAACCATGCAGCTTGACTGATTGCATTAAAATCGATGGGTTTGCCTAACCCTAAGATATTGGTGAGTAGAAAATAAATAAAATAAGCACTGATGAGCCCGATGAGTAATAGAAGGCGGCGAATCATACCTCTTGTAAAAACAGCAACAGCACTAATGCATAAAATGGTAATGACTGCCATCCACGTGTCAAAACTATTTGTCGAAACGCTTTTAATTGTTACAGGTGCAAGGTTTAAACCAATAATCATGACAATTGCACCAGTGACCACGGGTGGCATGAGTTTTTCAATCCATGCAGTTCCAGTTTTCATCACAATTAAACCGATGCATGCATAAACCAAACCGCAAATGATTGTACCGCCAAGCGCTACAGCTAAATTGGGATTTGATCCAACCCCTGCATAGCCTGTTGCTGCTGCGACTGCGCCAATAAAGGCGAAGCTTGATCCGAGATAGCTAGGCATACGCCCACCTGTAATTAAAAAGAACAAGATGGTGCCAATACCAGTAATAAAAATGGTGAGGTTCGGATCAAAGCCCATGAGTAACGGGGCTAAAACAGTCGCTCCGAACATCGCAAAAGCATGTTGTAACCCCAAAACAATACTTTTACCGGGAGGAAGATATTCATCAATTTGTACAGGAGTTTCTAAATTACCTGTGTGCGGCTTAAATTTAGGAAACCAAGATTCTTTTGTTCGCATAACAGATCCTCTTTTTCATTTTTTATCTGCATTAGCATGCTGTTTGTAATTCGCAATAACTGCGGTTGAAGTACATAAGTGCATTAAGTCCACTTTGGTGTTTCATTGCTTTGACCGCACAAAATAAGACATCATGACTACCGATACTCATGCTTTGTACAATTTCACAATCAAATGACACCAAGGCCTCATTCAAAATCGGAGAACCAGTGAGTAGCTTGCTCCATTCCCCATGGGCAAAGCGTTCTGGCATTGGTGTTTTTCCGCCGAATATTGTAGATAGCGTACTTTGATGGGCAGCTAAAGTATTGACACAAAGCACCTCGTTTTGTTTAAAAGTATTAAAAACTGATGCTGAGCGATTCAGACAAACCAATAGTGTCGGTGGTGTATCGGTTACGCTACATACTGCGGAGGCTGTAAAGCCAGCCTGTCCCGCAGGTCCATCTGTCGTGATGACATTCACTGCTGCTCCAAGATTTGCCATGCCTTGTCTAAAAGTATGCTGATCTACTTCTAAGTGTGTTGAGCATGTTTGAGCCTGCTGAATAGCAGATGGAGTTAAAACCTGTTTCTCTTCTCTTTTTTGCATGATTACTCTCCAACCCCAATGCATGGTCATTACAATGAATCGAGGCTAAAACATCACATCAGTTATGATGCTGAAGGTTTTTATCAGTGACATCGTTTATCCCACATGGGCAATCGATGCAATTTCAATTAAGGCATCGGGTTTCACCAAGCCGCACTGGATACAAAAGCGAGCAGGTTTGTCACCCGGAAAATATTCTGCATATACCGTATTCACTGCGGTATAGTCCGCCCAATCTTTAATGAAAATGGAATTGAACGTTACGTCATCCATGGTGCCACCCGCAGTTTCAATCACTTTTTTGATTGTTTCTAAAATATGGCGAGTCTGTCCTGCAGCATCACCAATACAAACCACATTATTATTTTCATCAAAAGCTAATGTGCCTGAGACATACACAATATTGTCTGCTTTGGTTGCAGGAACATAGGGTGCAAGTGGTGCCGATGTTCCTTCAGGAATAACAACTTGTTTAGACATAAGATGCTCCAAATCAAAAATTTTAGATAAAATTAAATGTATGAATTAGGCAGATTGCTGTAGCAATGTTGATGCCGAACTAAAGGTTTCAATAAAACTATTGGTGTCAGATACCCAGCCAAAAAAAGTTTTAATGTTATATAGGGCTGCGTCATGAGCCTCTTGAGGTCCGGCTTGATAGCAAGCATCTTTAAGTGCAACACCGAAATATTCCAAAAAGAAACCATCACGTAAGGTCGACTCGACACAGACATTGGTGGCAATGCCTACAAAGACCAAATTACGAATGCCACGAGCACGTAAAATGCTGTCGAGCGCTGTGTTAAAGAAACCGCTATAACGTGGCTTTTCAATAATGATGTCTTGTGGAAGAGGTTGTAACTCATCAATTAAAGCAAAGTCCCAACCGCCTTTAGATAAAAGTTGGCCTTGTAATTCGGGGTGTTTACGCATGGTTTTTAAGGCATTGGATTTATGAAAATTTGGTGAGCCTAAACCACCAGCTTCGACGTAGTTTTTATCCCAACCATTTTGGAAATAGATGACCTGAATCCCTGCAATATGTGCAGCATCAATCGCCTTTTTAATATTTTCGACTACGGGTTTAGTCTTTGAGACATCAAAACCTGCTAAATCTAAATACCCACCTAAAGAGGTGTAGGCATTTTGCATATCAATGACAATAAGCGCAGTTTGTTCTGCTGCTAATTGAATATGTTCAGGTTCGGCTTTCAACACTTTGCCTGTACCAATCTGTGCCGTGAATTCTGCACATACAATATTAGACATTTCATTCATGCACTTTTCTCCAAAACAGTTGGTTCGGCTTGCTCTGTCAGTTCGGTAACGACACTTTCACGACATTTCATGAGCGGTTGAATGCGTTGACCAAAATCTTCTATGCCTTGTAAAAAGTCATCAAAGGTCAACAAAATTCCCTCTGTCCCTTTAATCTCGGAAATTTGATCGAGCATTTTTGCGACATTTTTAAAAGAGCCAACAATGGTGCCCATATTGATATTGACGGGAGAAACGCTAGAGGCCATGTGGCGAATATTGGTGTCAGTGCCAGACACTTTATCTTTTGCACCTTGGTCTTGTAGCCAACGAATAGCTTCCATGTCCGCACCGTCGTTATAGTGTTGCCACTTCTGCATTGCAGCTTCATCTGTTTCGGCAGCAATTACCATAAACAACACATAGGTCTGTACATTGCGTCCAGTTTTGTCAGTTTGAGCTTTTAAGCGATCATTAATTTCGGCATAGGCTGTCGGTGTGTTTAAACCTTTTCCGAAAACAAAGTTGTAGTCAGCATATTTTGCGGAAAAAGCTAAACCAGCATCAGACTGTCCTGCACAGATAATTTTCATATCAGCTTGAGGCTGTGGTTTGACCTGACAATCATTCATCTGGAAGAACTCGCCTTTTAGGTCTGACTTCCCAGTTGCCCAAAGTTCACGCAAAACTTCGACATACTCAGATAAGTAGTCATAGCGCTTAGCAAAATATTCATCGCCAGGCCACATACCCATTTGGGAATATTCAGGCATTTGCCATCCAGTCACGACGTTTAATCCAAAGCGACCGTTGGAAATCGAATCTATGGTCGATGCCATACGTGCCACAATTGCAGGAGGCATGACTAGTGTTGCAGCGGTTGCATAAATTTGGATTTTACTGGTGACAGCAGCGAGACCTGCCATGAGGGTAAATGTTTCCAGGTTATAGTCCCAAAACTCAGTTTTTCCGCCAAAACCACGTAACTTAATCATGGAAAGGGCAAAGTCAAAACCGTAGTGTTCAGCACGCTGTACAATTTGTTTGTTTAATTCAAAGGTAGGTTTATATTGCGGTGCATTTTCTGAAAGCAGCCAGCCATTATTTCCAATTGGACAAAAAACGCCGATCTTCATCTTGATTCCCCATCGTGAGTTTAGGAAGTCGAACTGAAAGCTATAAACGATATAATTTTCAGTATTTGTTTGTATTTTTAATAATGCATAGCGCGTGCCAACTTTAATATTTATATATTTATCAATGTATTGAATTTATTGTTTGGTATAATTTTTATCAAATGGTAAAAAATAATGCGATTGTGCACCAAGGAGGAACTAACTTGCTTCATTGTGCATCATTTGATCAATTTTACTTTTGGAGTGTGTATTACATCCAATTTTATAAAACAGCAGAACAAAAAAAGGCGACATTGAAGTCGCCGTGTAGAACTAAAGTATTTCTCTTTTGAGATTGAAGAGGGTGTTATGGACTTAACTCATTCCACTCGACAAGCCTCTTCAAAATTTAAACGGGGAAGGCGTGTATAAACTTTCTGAGGGTCGCCATAGCCGATGTTAATGATGAGATTAATATGATGATTTGCCCCTGCAAAAAATAGCTCATCAACTTGTTTCGCATCAAAACCAGACATTGGACCAGTATCTAAACCTAAACTACGGCATGCCATAATCAAATATGCAGCTTGTAATGAACTATTACGAAAAGCAGTTTCATGTGCTACGGCTTCACTTGATGTAAACCATGATTTTGCATCAGCATACGGAAATAGTTCTGGCAGTTTGTCATAAAATCTTGCATCGGTTGCAACCAAAACAGTGACAGGAGCTGTCATCGTCTTTTCTACATTGCCAGACGACAATGCTGGCTTGAGTTTTTGTTTAGCTTCAGGTGTTGTTAAAAATACAAAACGAGCAGGACTACAGTTGGCAGAAGTCGGTGCCATTTTGACCAAATTATAAATTTGTTGAATTTGCTCGGGGCTGACGGCTTTATCTAACCACGTGCTGTGGGTTCTAGCTTCTAAAAAGAGTTGATCTAACATATTTAATGTTTTTGCATTCATGATAAGGCCTTAATGCTATGGAAAAATTGAATGAAAGTTTGATTTAGTTGTTGAGATTCGGTCACTGTGGAAGCATGGGCACCAGAGGGTAAAATGCAGAGTTGACCATGACCGAGTTTGGTAAAAAGATCATGTGATTTATGTACTGGAACTAAAAAATCATCTTGATTGGCAATGATATGAATTGCAGTGTCTTGTAGTGCCTGTACGTGCTCTGCCTGTAATTGAAAATGCATTAATGCCTTGAGTCGGGCAAATACATTTGTCTTGGGCGGAAAACCTTGGAGTTGAATATCTTCGGTACTTTTAATGTGGCTATGATTCTGAGAAATCCATGCTGCAGGATACAAAAATAATGTCTGTGCACGCACATAGGCTTCAGCACCTGCTGACGCTAATAATGCGATACGGGCATCAAAACATTTTTGTGTATGCGCATCTAGCTCATCCCACGCATTAATCAGTGTCAGGCTAAGCATGGTAATTGAGCTAGATTGTAGTTGCTTTGCGAGTTCCATTCCGATGATGCCACCCAAAGCATGCCCGATCATATGAAACTCATGAATTTGAAGATGTTCTAATAAGTGCAGTACTTGATTTGCCATGTCACACATATGGTAGTGTGCAGGTAATAAAGCACTGTCTTGGTGACAGCCTTCTTGGTCATAAGTCACGATGTTGAAATGCGTACTCAACGATTCAAGTTGTGGGCTCCAAAAACTAGCATGACCACCTAAGCCAGATGAGAAAATCAAATAAGGGGCGTCTTTTTGAGATGAACACGGATAAATATAATATTTCATTTTTTACCATTTGATAAAATAATGAAAAATTCAAAAGCAATTTATATGCCTGAATTAATCAGTAATGGCAAATTGAGACAATATTTAGCGCAAAAGATTTAGATTGTAGAGGAAGGCAAATCAATGTGATGATTAAGCCAATGATATTTAGATTGAGCTGAGTAGGTGTCAGAAATGGATATACATATTAAAAGAATTTATGAAAAGGCCGACCCTAGTGACGGTAAGCGAATTTTGGTTGACCGCCTATGGAGCAGGGGAATTAGTAAAGAGAATGCCCACTTGGATTTGTGGCTAAAAGAAGTGGCTCCTTCAACTGAACTTAGAAAGTGGTTCCATGCTGCAACACCAGATCATTGGGAAGAATTTAAACAGCGCTATTTAAAAGAGCTTGAGACCAATTCCGCAGTTCAGGAGCTACAACAAATCGCATCAAGGAATACAGTCACACTTTTATATTCAGCCAAGGATGTTGAAAACAATCACGCAATTATTTTGAAGGAATATTTATTAAGTAAAAACTTAAAATAATATATAAATTTTTTTTTGGTAAAAGTCTATTATTTAAAACTTTAAAAAATGAGTCATTTCTCGCATAATATACTTTTTGAGATTTTTTTCATGTCTTTGCCAAACTGCCCAAAATGCCAATCAGAATATACTTACCAAGATGGCGACTTATTGATTTGTCCTGAATGTTCACATGAGTGGAAAGAAGGAGAAGCATCAGCAACTGAAGAACAAGAAATTATTAAAGATGCAAATGGAAATGTCTTGGCAGACGGTGATAGCGTCACTGTAATTAAAGACTTAAAAATTAAAGGCTCTTCTTCAGTCGTTAAAGTAGGGACAAAGGTAAAAACGATTCGTTTAGTTCCAGATGCAAGTGATGGCCACAATATTGATTGCAAAATTGATGGTATTGGTCAGATGAAACTTAAATCTGAATTTGTAAAAAAAGCTTAAACTGTTAATTATTATTACATTTCAGCAGAGATATATGTATATATCTCTGCTTTTTAAATTCCTAACATCATTATAATTTTATTACGAAAAAGTATAAAAAATGGGCTGTTCAAGGGATATTTACGCCTTTATATTGTCATTAATAACAAATAACTTTCGTCCAGAATAATAACGAAAGTCATACCCACACCAACAAAAAAATGAGGTTTTTATGGCAGGATGGTACGAAATTTCACAAGCGAGTGATGGACAATATCGCTTTATCTTAAAGGCAGGAAATGGTGAGCCTATTTTAAATAGCGAGCTATATAAGGCAAAAGCCTCTGCTGTAAATGGTATTGAATCAATTCAGAAAAATAGTGGTGATGACGCCCGATATGAGCGTTTAACTGCAAAGGATGGGAAACCTTATTTCAATTTAAAAGCTGCAAATCATCAGATTATTGGCACGAGTCAGTTCTATGCAAGTGAAGCTTCACGAGATAAAGGAATTGAGTCGGTTAAAAACAATGGTTCATCGACAACTATTAAAGACTTAACGGTTCAGGCATAAAAATTGAGTTAAAAAAAGCAGCTTCGAAAAGCTGCTTTTTTATTTAGTATTTATGAACGCGCTAACTTAGCTAAAAGCTCTTCTTTAGTTAAATTGCTCGCTTCAGCATCTCGGCGGCCTTTGTATTCAAAAGTACCAGCATCAAGACCTTTTTCACCAATCACAATACGGTGTGGAATACCCATCAACTCAAGGTCAGAGAATTTAACGCCTGGACGTTCGTTACGATCATCAAGTAACACATCAAAACCTTGAGCTTGAAGTTCTGCATAAAGAGACTCTGCTGCTTCAAGAGTACGTGGTGATTTGTGCGCATTCATTGGAACAATTGCAATTTCAAAAGGTGCAATGGCTTGAGGCCAGATAATACCTTTGTCATCGTAGTTTTGTTCAATTGCAGCTGCAACAACACGTGTTACACCAATACCGTAGCATCCCATGGTTACTGTAAATGGTTTGCCATCTTCACCTAGAACTTTACAGCCCAAAGCTTCAGAGTATTTAGTACCAAGCTGGAAAATATGACCTACTTCAATACCGCGTTTAATTTGTAGTGTGCCTTTGCCATCTGGAGATGGATCGCCTTCAACCACATTACGTAGATCAAAAACTTCGCTAATTTGTGCATCACGTTCCCAGTTTACGCCAACCGCATGTTTGTCAGCTTCATTTGCACCCGCAACGAAGTCTGAAAGAACAGATGCAGCACGGTCAACAATTACGGTTAAGCCTTTTTCAACTAAACCTTGTGGACCTGTAAAGCCAGCAGTTAAACCAAATGCTTGGAGTTGTTCTTCAGTTGCAAAAGTAAGAGGCACAGCAACTAAAGGATGCTTCTCAGCTTTAATCTCATTAAGTTCGTGGTCGCCACGTACAAATAGAGCAACGACAGGAACATTACCTTTTTCATCAGCAACGCCTTGAACCAATAATGCTTTAACAGATTGCTTTGGATCAGCATTTAAGAATTGGCAAACATCATCAATCGTTTTTTGGTTTGGTGTTTCAACCAATTTAAATTCTTGTGTCGGTGCTGCACGTTCACCCACTAAAACAGCCTCAGCCATTTCAACGTTTGCTGCATAATCAGATTCAGTTGAAAATGCGATGTCATCTTCACCACTTGCAGCCAATACGTGGAATTCGTGTGAAGCTGAACCACCAATAGAACCTGTATCTGCTTGTACTGGGCGGAAATCTAAACCTAAACGAGTGAAAATACGACTATAAGTGTCGTACATCACATCATAAGTTTCTTGTAATGATTCTTGAGTTGCATGGAAAGAATAAGCATCTTTCATGATGAACTCACGTGAACGCATTACACCAAAACGTGGACGGATTTCATCACGGAATTTAGTTTGAATTTGATAGAAATTTACAGGAAGCTGCTTATAACTTTTTAATTCGTTACGCGCCATATCTGTAATAACTTCTTCATGCGTTGGCCCAAGTACAAATGGGTTCGTATGACGATCTTTAAAACGTAATAACTCAGGGCCATATTGTTCATATCGACCTGATTCTTCCCAAAGACTTGCGGGTTGAGTCACGGGCATGAATACTTCCATTGCGCCTGAACGGTTCATTTCTTCACGAACAATCGCATCTACTTTTTTAAGCACACGTGTTCCCATCGGCAGCCATGTATATAAACCAGATGCCAATTTACGAATCATCCCCGCACGTAACATGAGCTGGTGTGAAATCACTTCAGCATCATTTGGGGTTTCTCTCAACGTTGCAAATAAAAAGCGGCTTGCGCGCATGGAAAAAGTCCTAAAAGTTAAGCGTTATAAAAACGCAGATTATACGATAATCGTTGCATTATGACATGAATCGTCGTGTTTGACGCAGCATAAAGTTTTTCAAGTCATCCAGATAAGTGAAAATGACGGGTACAACCACAAGAGTCAACAGAGTAGAGGTTATCACACCACCAATAACCGCATGAGCCATTGGTGCGCTTTGCTCACCGCCTTCGCCGAGACCTAAAGCTAAGGGAACCATCCCCATCACCATAGCACTTGTGGTCATCAAAATTGGACGTAAACGGGTCTTACCAGCTTGTAAAATAGCGTCATAACGGCTCACACCCTGATCCATCGCTTTCTTAATAAAATCGATCAGCAAAATCGCATTTTTAGTGACAAGTCCCATCAGCATGATAATACCAATAATCGAAAACAGATTTAGGGTACTTTGGAACAAGAATAAGGCAAGAAAAACCCCAATCAATGACAAAGGTAAAGAGGCCATAATTGCTGCGGGATGAATAAAGCTATTGAACTGAGAACCTAACACGATATAAATAAATACAATCGATAGGGTAATGGCTGTTAATGCGTATCCCGCAGATTCAGCCATATCGGCATTTGCCCCTTGCGTATCAAAAGTATAGCCCGCAGGTAGCTTAAACGCCTTTTGCATTTTGTCGATGTCTTGACCAATATCTCCACTCGGGCGCCCTGAGGTATTTGCTTCAATAAGAACCTCACGTTCAAGGTCACGTCTGTTAATTTGTGAAGCACCGAGCTTTTCTTCGGTCGTTGCTACTGCACTCAATGGAACTAATATATTTTGTCCAGCTGCATTGGTTTTATTAGAGTTGATATATAAATTTTGAACATCTTGCGGAAGCATACGTTTATTTTCATTTAAACGTAAATTCACATCATAAGTTTCGCCGTCGCGGTCTTCCCACGTAGTGACATTGTCGCCCGCAATTAATGGTCGAATGGCATTCGCAATTTGGGAAACAGATAAGCCCAAATCACTTGCTAGCACGCGATTAATATGAACACCCAAAGTAGGTTTGGGTTCTTTCAATGAACTTTCTAAATCAACTACGCCTTTAATTTTTTCCATTTCAGCAATAAAGCGATCTGAAATTTTTTGTAGTTCATTTAGGTCAGATCCTTTAATAGAAATCATGATTGGCTTTTGTCCGCCAGAGACAGAGTCCTGTGCTGCGGCAACAGAGGTCACTCGAATACCTGCTACAGTTTGCAAACGATCACGGAACTCATTGTTGAGAGTATTAAGATCTGAGCTACGTTCTTGTTTTGGCTTTAAGGTCACCCCTAAACCAGCATGGTTTTTACCAGAGTCTACTTCACTGTTAACCACGCCATACGTAGAAACCACATCAGGGAATTGTCTAATAATTTGATCGACCTGATGTAATTTGGCTTGGGTATATTCTAAAGAAGAATCTACAGGAGTCTCGAACTGGATACGGACTTCACCCTTATCTGGTGTAGGTACAAATTCGGTCCCGATGAGTTTAGACAGCCCTAATGCAGCAAATAATGAAGCGATTGCAACAATAACCGTGATTAAACGGAAGCGTAGAGCAAGCTTTAAGAGCTTTTCATAAACATGAGTAAGCCGATCTAGCAAATTAGAAATATGGTTAAAAAAACGTTGTAGCCAATTATCTTTTTTCTTTACAGGATCTTTCCAGTGAGCTGAAAGCATTGGATCGAGCGTAAAGCTAATAAACATTGAAATTAAAACAGCGGTACTGACCGTTACACCAAATTGATAAAAGAAGCGTCCAATCAGACCACCCATGAAGGCTACGGGTAGAAAGACTGCCACAATAGTAAGCGTGGTTGCGAGTACGGCTAAACCAATTTCTTTTGTCCCTTCAAGAGCCGCGGTCACATGGTCTTTGCCCAGTTCAGTATGTCGGACGATATTTTCCCGAACTACAATTGCATCATCAATGAGTAAACCAATACTGAGCGATAGTGCTAACAGCGTCATCATGTTAATGCTAAACCCAAATGCCCAGATAAAAGTTAAGGTTCCGAGCAAGGTAATCGGTAAGGTTAGACCAGTAATAACTGTAGAGCGGAAAGAGCCTAAAAAGAGTAAAACAATGAGAACTGCTAAAGCAGCACCTTCAATAATGGTTCGAACAACATCTTTGATTGAAGCGCGAATACCTTTAGAGCTATCAGCTACGACTTTGTAATCTAAACCCGCAGGCATTTGATCTTTTAATTTCTCTAACGTTTGATAAGTCTGATCGACGACTTTAATTACATTGGCATCGGAACTTTTTAAGATATCGACTGAGACCGCAGTTCTTCCATTATAAAAGGCACTCGATTGTAGTTCGGCTTGTGTGTCCTCAACAGTTGCCACTTGCTTTAAAAAAATGGGTGAACCATTTTTATTGGCAATGACCAAATCACCAAATGCAAGGGGATGAATAACTTTTGATTGAATCTGTACAACCAGTTCAGAATTTTTTTGCTGTAAGGTCCCTGCAGGCACTTCAATATTTTCATTTTTTAGCGTGTTAATGACCTGATCAATACCAATGCCGTAGCTTTGCAATTGTGCAGGAATAACCTTTATTCGTATTTGCCGTTTAGCGTCGCCCAATAAATTCACATTACCGACACCCGAAACCGTTTTAAGCTGAGGTACGATTTTTTTATCTACATACGAACTTAATTGCGCCAAACTCATGCTGTTTGATTCAAATACGACTGACATGATTGGGCTAGAAGAGGGGTCATAGCGTTGCACAATCGGTGTATCAATTTCATCACGGAACTGCGCTGTGACGGGTGCAATTTTGTCACGAACATCCTGAGCAGCAATCGCCGAAGAAGTATCAAGATTAAACTCGGCAATCACCATTGAAAGGCCTTCACTTGAGCGTGAGGTAATCTGTTTAATTCCTGAAATTGTATTGATTTGATCTTCAAGTTTTTTTGTAATATCTGACTCAACCGCTTCAGGCGACGCACCCGCATATTGCGTAGTGACCACTACGAATGGGAAATCTATATTTGGAAACTCTTCGACAGTCATACGTTTCCAAGAGGCCAACCCGAGTACCATTAAGCTGAGCATCATCATAATGGTAAAAACGGGGTATTTCACACTGATTCGAGTAAACCACATACGCTATTTGCTACCTTATTTATTTTTGTCGGTTGTAACTGTCACTTTTTTATTAATGTCGGAATCTTCAAATTGAATACGGCTGACCAGATCTGTGCTTTGTAAACCTTCGACTAAAGCAATATTGTCGTTATAACGCTGTTCAACCACCCGAATTTTAACTTTTTGAATAGTGTGATTGCGTATCACCCATACAAACGGGTCATGTTGCATATTTTGAATGCTATCTAAAGGAATCGTTTGGCCTTGATGAGTGTCATTGCGCAGAATGTTTCCATTAATGAAAGCTCCAATGCTTAACGAATCAATTTTTTCTTTAGGAGCAGCAAAGAACTCAATTTGTCGACTATCTTGATCTGCAACAGGTGAAATGCGAGTTAGCGTTGCATTTAATTGTTTTGAATTGCCCTGAATTTGATATTGAATGTTACTACCGACCTTAAGTGCAGCTTGCTGTTCAATTGGCAACTTGGCCTGTATTTCAAGTTGATCTGGATTTACGATTTCAAATAGTGTTTGTCCAACTGAAACAGTTTGGCCGGGTTCAACTTGGCGTTTAGTAATCACACCTGAAATTGGACTAGTAATAATTCCGTCTTGATCCGCTTTTTTAGCAATATCAACATTGGCTTGTTGTGCTTTTACACTTTCAAGCTGGCCTTTATAGTCAACCTGACTTTGTTCAAATTCGACACGAGCAATAAAACCTTGATTAAATAATCTCTGTTTTCGGTTCATCAAATTACGAGCAAGTTCAGCTTGTGACTGAGCTGATGCAAGGTTGGCGCGTGCTTGCGCTAATCTTGCAACATTGTCCTGATTATTCAATCTCACCAGAACTTGGCCTTTTTGTACCTGTTGTCCCACATTTGCAGTGACATTCGTCGCTGTTGCACTCACTTGTGCCTGAATGGAACTTTGCTGAACCGCTCGAATAGTTCCTGTAAATGCAGTTTGAGAGTCAAGAGCTCCTTCTTTAACAGCAATAAGATCTTGAGGAATAAGCTCAATTTTTACAGGAGCTGAGGCTGAGGTTTGAGTTGTTTCTTGCTGATTACATGCAGCTAAAATTAAACATAAACTAATAATACTCAGTTTAAAAAAAGTAGAAGGGGTGAGATGCATTGTGTGCATACAGCATCATCCTATAATTCAAATTTTATTTTGCCCCTATTCTTGATAAACCTTTGCAGTTATTCAAGCTTTTTTAAACGATCGATAATATTTTCATACTCATTGTTGGTTCGGTTATAGGTCTTGGAAAGTGTTTCAAGTGTTTGTTTAACCCGATTAATATTATTTAGATTGTTTTCAATCAACGCCTTATGACGCTCAGGAATCGGTTCTCCTTTTCTGAAATACTCCATTTCCTGACGCTTAAATAAAATTTTGTCTTGTTGTAATTGATTAAGTTGTTGCTGTTGATAATTAATTTGCTTTTTTATAGACACTAATGCCTGATCTCTTTTAATCGAAGCTGTCTTACTATTGCTATAAGCTTTTTTTAATTTGATATCTTGTTCTTTATGTCGCGCCAATAATGCCCGTTGACTCGATTGATTTAAATCAGCTTCAGCATTATAAGAGTGGTTTCTTTTTATTACTTGCATATTACGATCTAGAGCTTCATAACCATAACGAATATGAGCAGGTGTGACCGATGTACTAATATTGGCAATACCATGTTGGTCATAATAACGATACCAAACCGCTTTAGGTGTGTCGGCAATAGCAACACTAGAGGGTAAGAAAAAGAGTGATCCGAAGGAAATAATGCCTATAGATACAGACAAACAGTTCCTGTAAAAGGCATATTTCATCCTGTCATTCATTGAAAATCCCCAAAAAAGATAGCTAAGTCGCTTATTTTTAAATATTTAATCTTCATTATATTAATTATTATTTAGCTGAATAAAAATATAGTCATTATAAAAAAAATGATAATTTTAATTAAAGTGTGATGAGGTTAAAAGTTATTGTTTATAAATGAGAAAGTAGACAAAAATGCCTCATTGAAAATAGAACGTGAGATATGTTAAAAATGCGTATAAATGTGTAAAAACAAATTTAAGTTAAATTGCATTTATATTTTATTTTTATGGGGATGGAAGATTAAATGGAAGATGCATTCCAAAATCTGAAAGTAATGGTGATTGATGACTCAAAAACCATTCGCCGTACAGCAGAAACCTTATTACAGCGCGAAGGCTGTGAAGTCATTACTGCTGTGGATGGATTTGAAGCTTTGTCCAAAATTGCAGAAGCAAATCCGGATATTGTTTTTGTCGATATCATGATGCCTCGTTTAGATGGTTATCAAACTTGTGCTTTGATAAAAAACTCTCAAAATTATCAGAACATTCCCGTTATCATGCTCTCTAGTAAAGATGGTTTATTTGATCAGGCAAAAGGGCGTGTGGTAGGTTCAGATGAATACTTGACGAAACCTTTTAGCAAAGATGAATTGTTAAACGCGATTCGTAATCATGTAAGTTCATAAACAATAATTTGAGGGCAAAAAAATGGCACGTATTCTCATTGTAGATGATTCACCAACCGAAACTTTTCGTTTTAAAGAAATCCTAACCAAACATGGTTATGACGTGCTTGAAGCATCAAATGGTGCAGATGGTGTAACTCTTGCAAAAGCAGAGCAACCAGATCTTGTATTGATGGATGTTGTAATGCCAGGTGTAAATGGTTTTCAGGCAACACGTCAGATTACTCGTGATGAAGACACTAAGCATATCCCTGTTGTGATTGTGAGTACTAAAGATCAGGCAACTGACCGTGTATGGGGCAAGCGTCAAGGTGCAATCGATTATTTGATTAAGCCAATCGAAGAAAATCAATTGATTGATGTAATTAAACAATTTCTAAATTAACTCATCCATCCATAAAAACATAAATAACGGGCATTTTGTACCCGTTTTATAGGATCGAGTATGGCAGCGAATGGATTTATCGAGTTACTTCGTTTGTCTAAACGGGGTAATAAGAATTACGCTTCAGTTCAAAATGAAGCACAGCGATGGTCAGGAATTGCTTTTGAAATGAGAGGGCAATACTTCGTCGCACCACTTGGGGAAGTGTCAGAAGTAATCTATCCACCAAAATATACACCAGTTCCAAATACCCAAAGTTGGGTAAAGGGATTGGCAAATATTCGAGGAAGACTACTTTCAGTGTCTGATTTGGCGCATTTTATTTTAGGGCAACGAAGTTCATTTTCGTCAACTCAAAAAGTATTGTGTATTAGCCATCGCGACCAGTATGTGGGGTTGGTCGTGGATCAGGTTTTGGGGATTCAGCACTTTAATAAAAAAAGCTTTTTTTCTCAAAGCTTAGACTTAGAGGAAAATCTAAAAGAATATTGCCAAGGTTATTTTCATCAACATAACCAGCATTGGCATGTCTTTTTATTTAGTCGTTTATTGCAAAACCCACATTACATGAATGCATCGACAAAATTTATAAACTAATTTTTACGCTGTGAAAACAGAGTATTTTTCTGGGGAAAAGCTATGGGCTTTAAGCTTAAAAAGAAAGGCAGTAGTCGAGTTGCGTCCGAAAAATCGGGTGTCAATTTTATTGCAACAATCCAGTCAAAAATTGAGCAGTTTGCCAGTTTATTTGGGGAAAGTGAAAAGTCCAAGCCAATCCTGTATGCAGCACTTTTATGTTTTGTGCTTGCATTAGTTTCTCTAGCCTATCTGTTCTATAACGTACCACGTCATAACCAGTTAATTCGAAGTCTCGGTGAGTTACGTTTGTTATCTCAAACGATTTCTAAACAAGCAACTGAAGCAACTGAGTCTGGCTCTCAAGAGGCAATCACCAAGCTACAGCAGTCTCAAAAAGACTTTAATGAAAACTTACTTGAGATTGAAAATATTCACGGTAAGTCGACTGATGAATATCAAAAAGTTCAAGTTATGTGGACTGAACTTTCAAAAAACATCGATTTGATTTCAGCACATCAAAAAGTCCTTAACCAGCTATATGATACCAACATCTCTATTAGCGAAACCGTTCCAGAGATTCAGGCAGAATATAACTTGATGGTTGACCAAATGGCACGTCAAGGTTTGCCAAGTAGTCAGGTAATTATTGCCAAAAACCAAGTATTTATTGCAGAACGTATTTTACGTTCTATTAACTCGGTATTAAGTGGTACCGATGGCAATGTATCGACTAGCGATTTTGGTGTAGACATTGATACGTTTGGTACGTATTTAAATGCTGAACTTAATGGTAATGCTGAATTGGGTGTTGATCGTATTGCAGATCCAGCTTTACGTGAATCTTTAGAAAGTATTAAATCTGAATATGACAAAGTCTTAAAATCTGCTGCTGCCACGGTATTAAAAAATGGTAACCAGATTGTCAATGTTCGTCAGGCATCTTCTCAGATCTTCTCTAAATCAGATGTGATGTTAGATAACTTGGGTCATTTATCTGATGTAGCAAGAAAGAACTGGCTTACTTTATTGTTAGGCGCGGTGCTAATCAGTTCTTTAGCAGGCTTAATCTTCTCTGTATTTAAATTGATCACATTACGTAGTGTGATGGATAAGCAACGTGTTACTCGATTACAAGACGAATATGACCGTAACCAAAATGCGATTTTACGTTTACTGGATGAAATCGCCGATCTTGCAGATGGTGACTTACGTTCATATGCAACTGTATCTGAGGATTTTACGGGAGCGATTGCCGACTCGATTAACTTTGCGATTGACCAACTACGTGACCTTGTATCCCGTATTCATGAAACCTCTCAAGAGGTTGCTCGCTATACGCAAGATACGCAAAGTATTACGAACCAATTAGCAGAGGCATCTGAGCATCAGGCTCAAGAAATTGCGGGTGCATCAACAGCAATGAATGAAATGGCGCAATCGATTGACCAAGTATCTTCAAATGCATCTGAATCTGCTGAGGTAGCAGAGCGTTCGGTACAAATTGCCTCTAATGGTGCGCAAGTGGTAAACCGTTCAATTGAAGGTATGGACACAATCCGTGAACAGATTCAAGAAACGTCTAAACGTATTAAGCGATTGGGTGAGTCGTCACAAGAAATTGGTAACATCGTATCGCTCATTAACGATATTGCCGACCAAACTAACATTCTTGCATTAAACGCAGCAATTCAAGCATCTATGGCTGGTGAAGCAGGTCGTGGTTTCGCCGTAGTTGCTGACGAAGTACAGCGTCTTGCAGAGCGTTCTGCATCGGCAACTAAACAGATCGAAACTCTGGTTAAAACAATTCAGACCGATACAAATGAAGCTGTTATTTCGATGGAACAAACCACCACTGAAGTTGTGCGTGGTGCAAACTTGGCAAAAGACGCGGGTATTGCCTTGGATGAAATTCAAAAAGTATCGGGTGACTTGGCAAACTTAATTGCCAGCATTTCTGATGCAGCAAAACTTCAATCTGCATCTGCCAGCCACATTGCGACCACCATGACAGTCGTACAAGAAATTACTTCACAAACGACAACTGCAACCTTTGATACAGCACGCTCTGTTTCTGAACTAGCAAACATGGCAGAGTCATTACGTGAATCGGTAACGGACTTTAAATTACCTGATTAAATTGGGGATGAGAATAGCTGTTTCAGTACCGCTATTCTTCTAAAAAGTATTAACAACACCAGATAAATATTGGGGAAACAGCTATTTTTCTGGTGTTGACTCTGTCGTTTTTCTCCATTTTGGAGACAAGCAAAAGAAGCCTTTGCTATGAAAGAAATATTAAAAACTTTAACTGAAGCAATGATGCTACCGGAAGATAGCTACTCTCAACAAGACGATGAATTTCTTGAAATATTTGTCGAAGAAATTGAAGAAATTTTTGTTGAATTACAATCTTTGATTCACGAATGGATGCAATCTAAAAATATTGCTACGCTTACTGAAATCCGCCGTCATTTTCATACATTGAAAGGTTCTGGGCGAATGATTGGTGCCAAATCTTCTGCTGAGCTTGCTTGGACTGTAGAAGATACGCTTAATCGGGTAATCAATCAGAGTCTCGGATTAACTCCTAACATCCAACAATATGTTCAGTTGGTATTTAAGTTCTATTTCTTTAAGTTAGTAGATGAATTCAAATCTAAAAAAGATCATACCTTAGACTTTAGGCCCCTAATTTTATTGGGACAACAATTACAACAACAGCAAAGTGTAGAACCCGCGTTAGACGAACTTTTATTATTATCAGATATTCTTACTGCTGAAACTCAAACCGGTTTAGAAGCGAATGACTTAGAACCAGAATCAACTGAAGTTTTAACTATTTCGACTCCAGAAGTTGCTATAGAAACTGAACAGACCCTTGCTGAAACCTTAATTTTATTTATGGAAGAAGCAGAAGAGCACTTAGCGACTATTGATCAGTTTTTGGAAAAAGAAATACATCAGCATGAAAGTTATAATGCTTTAATACGTGCGTTACATACATTACGTGGCAGCTCTGCCATGGCTCATGTAGAACCAATCTTTGAAGCCAGTACCAAAGTTGAGCATTTATTTAAAATACTATTACAAGAAGAGCTTTCTTCTCATTCAGAAGAAGTTTCATTACTCCGTGATTATCGTCAGTTTATTCGAAATAGTTTAGATCTATTGGCTGCACATTGCTCTACTGAGCAATTGGAATGTGATCTACAAAAATTTAATCAGGTTTGGGATGCTTACATGGAGCAGCATGGTGAGCATTCGAGCCCACTCATGCCTCCACATGGTTTAGTGTCTCAGCTATTACAGCTAGATGTTGCTGAATTACTTGATGCGGAATTAGACTTTGAGAAGGGAATACGTACAGAGTTTCCTCATTATCTTGAACGTTTAAGTGAACAAGCAGATGTTTTGCTGCAACATACTCAATCGCAGGCAATGATTGGTTTATATGAATATACTAACCAGTTGAAAGAAAGCTACGACATATTGCTTGATCGACCTGACTTATTGCAATCAGATTATGTTTTTGAAATTTATCAAAAAGCGCACCAACAATTAATTCAGTTATTTGATGCATTAGCCGCAGGACAAAGAGTAAGTATTATTGAGCAACACCAAAATGTCTTGGACGAGCTAAAACTATATACTCAATATATTCCAAATCTTAATTCCGAATCATTAGAAACTCATCAAGACGTTGTTGAACCATTGTTTAATGCTGAAGTTGAACAAACAGCGAATGAACCTCTGATAGAAAATGTATTCACTGATCAGGTCACCATAGGGCAGAGTGTACAACTAGATCGACAATTCATTTCATCTGAGCATGTAAACCGTCATTTTGATCCAGACCTTTTAGATATTTTTCTTGAAGAAGCCGATGAGTTGCTTGAGGGAATGGATACAGATCTTAATCTTTGGGTTAATGATCAAGAAAACTTTGCCGCTCTCAATAATCTGATGCGTTATTTGCATACCTTAAAAGGTGGGGCAAATATGATTCAGGCAACTTATATTGGTTTAATTGCACATGAGTTAGAAAGTATTTATGAGCGTTTAATTCAAAAACAGTTGATAGTGTCGTCTGCTCTCATTGATTTTATTCGACTAGTTCAAGATGACTTGGCTGACCGTCTTCAAATAGTGCGTGAACAGCACCTAGATTATGCTGCTTCTCATACTATTCAAGCACTTAAAAATGCAGGTCAGGTATTTGATTCTCATATTAAAGAGAGCAAAACAGAACCTGAAACGTATGTTATATCTGAGTTAAATTTTGAAGTATTACAACAAGAAGCGATAAATAATACGGCGTCAAGCCTTAGTGAGTTAACTTTTGGTTCTGAGCAGATTGCTGAGTCTAGTAATCAACTTGTTGAGCAAACCGAATTACAGGTTCTTTATGCTGATCACGATCATACAGAGAGTATCCCAGATCAGGATATTAACTCTGTTGTCGAGCAGACATTCATGGAGGAAGCGGCCGAACTATTAGAGTTGGCCGATCACTTATTAAAACAATGGTTCGAGCAACGTACTAACCGTAGTATCTTGCTTCAACTACAAAGGGCAGTGCACAGCTTGAAAGGCGGTTCCCGTATGTTGGGACTTGAAACCGTGCAAGCGATTGCTTATCAACTTGAGAATGCTTTTGAACAATTTGCGCTTCATCATTTCAGCTCAAATATTTATGACAACTTATTAGAGAGTGCAATTGTCTGGTTAAAAGAGGCAATTTTTAAACAAAATTATCAACACTTCGATGGTTTACAACAAAGTCTGGAAAATATCCAGTTCATTGAAACAGCAATTCAAATTCCTAGTAAGTTAACTAGAACTGATCTATTCAGCACGGAACCTGTAATGAGTTTTGTGCAAGGTGACGGTACAGAACCACCGCCAATGATGGGTGAGTGGGAACAAGTACAACGCCTTGATCAAAATAATGAGATGATTCGAGTTTCGGCAGATTTAATTGAAAAAATGATTGATCTGTCTGGTGAAAATTCGATTAACCGTTCGCGAATTGAAATGGATTTAAGCCAATTTGGTCATACCTTAGCGGAAATGGAATTGGCTATTCAGCGACTTGCAGATCAGTTACGTCGAATGGAAGGCGAATTAGAAACCCAAATTATTGCAAAACACGGTATTGAGAACTCGCGTTATACGGAATTTGATCCGTTAGAGATGGACCAATATTCTTCATTAAATCAGTTATCAAAGTCTCTTGCCGAGTCTGCATCGGATTTAGTAGATTTTAAAAATACATTATCTGAAAAGATCAGAGACACTGAAGGTTTATTGGTACAGCAATCGCGTATTCAGGCTGAAATTCAAGAAGGTCTTATGCGAACACGCTTAGTACCATTTTCTCGATTGTTGCCTCGTCTCCAAAGAATTGTGAGACAGACTTCTACCGCGTTAAATCGACCAGCAGAGCTTTTTGTTAATAATACTGAAGGTGAGCTAGACCGGACAATGCTAGAACGTTTGGTTACACCACTTGAGCACATGCTTAGAAATGCAATTGACCATGGACTAGAAGACCGTGCGCAACGTGAACAAGCTAAAAAACCAGAAACGGGACGTATTGAACTCAATATTCATCGTCAAGGTACAGATGTTGTAGTTACATTTAAGGATGATGGGCAAGGTATTGATATCGAGAAGGTTCGTCAAAAGGCGTTAATGTCTGGTTTGATTAATCCAGAGCAAGTATTAGAACATCAAGATATTTTACAGCTAATTTTCCATCCTGGTTTAAGTACAGCCGATCAAGTGACTCAGATCTCAGGTCGTGGCGTAGGGCTGGATGTCGTGCAAAGTGATATTAAGGCCTTAGGTGGCCATGTGAGTGTCGACTCTGTATATGGGCAGGGAACTGTCTTTACTATACGTGTTCCAACGACAGTAGCTGTTAGTGATGCTTTAATGGTTAAAGTTGCTGATCAGCAATTTGCAATCCCACTGGCTCAGATTGATCGAATTGTACGAGTTTCACCAGCATCATTAGAACAATATTTCGGAAGTGCACAAGAGTTCTTTGAATTTGAAAATAAGCGTTATCCATTACGTTATTTATCTGAGTTTGTTGGTAACCAACCAATTCCGCGCTTAAGTGGAATGATGTATTCATTACCAGTATTAATGATTAAGGCAAGTAATGGACAAACCGTTGCATTATTAATTGACCAACTGATTGGCTCACGTGCACAGATTGTAGTTAAGCCAATAGGACAACAATTCTCTAGCATTGGTGCGATTGCAGGAGCAACTATTTTAGGTGATGGTCAAGTTTGTCTAATTTTAGATGGACAAAATATTGCTCGCCAAATTCAATCTACTCGCCGACATAAATCGCTTAATGAAACTATCTATAGACAACGCGAGTCTGACGAACGACGTCTTATCATGATTGTAGATGACTCGGTAACTGTACGTAAGGTGACGTCTCGATTACTTGAACGTCAGGGCTATGATGTAGTCACGGCTAAAGATGGGATTGACGCCATTGAGCAATTGGAAAATATTAAACCAGATCTCATGTTACTTGATATTGAAATGCCGCGAATGGATGGCTTTGAGGTACTTAACCTCGTTCGACATCATGGTCTACATCAAGATATGCCAGTGATTATGATTACATCACGAACTGGTGAAAAACACCGTGAACGAGCATTTACTTTAGGTGTGAACCAATACATGGGTAAACCTTTCCAAGAAGAAGACTTACTTCACAATATTGATGCGTTATTCATGAAATTTGAAGGGGGACTTGCCTAATGAAAAGTAATATAAGTACATCCTTAATTAATGAAATGGACCAGCAAGAGCTTCAGCATTTAATTACTGTCTCAACTGGTTTTATTGATGCATATATTATCGAGTGTCATCAGCAAGTGCCGATGCTATTGCCGCAAAATATAGTGTTATCTGCCATGGATGTTAAAAATGGTATCAAGCATATTGAATGGCATGATGTAAAACTCCCTGTTTATTCGGTTCACAACGAAATAGATTCTCGAGCAGTAGCTTTAGTCATTGAAAGCGAAGACGTTAGTCAACGTTTTGCACTTATGTGTAAATCGATGCCAGTTTCAGTGCGTCTGCGTATTTCTGAAGTCGTAGATGAAAATGAAGATATACAAGAGTCTTTACAGCACTCAACTGTATTTAAATATGTTCGTATGGACAATCAACGCTACCATGTTCCTAATTTGCAATATATTCAAAATTCATTTCATCTATAAAAAAAGGAACTCATTTTGAGTTCTTTTTTTTAAAAAATAGGTAAAATTCTTTTAGAGAATATAAATTTATTTTAAAAATCATTGAAGCGCTTGCTTTATTTATATCGTAAATTTATATTTTATATGTATTTCAAATGCTAAAATATAAGAAATTACCAATATTTACTTTTAATAAAGTCTCATACTAAATTTTAAAAGGAGATAAATTGAAGTTATAGTTAAAGGATGAGCCTAATTTTATTATATTAATCATAGCAAAATAACCTAAAATAAAATCTTCTATAGCAGAAAATAAATGTCAATTCATAAAGAGCTACATATTTTAAAAACAGATGATCATGGTGAATTTGCTTTATGGGAAATTTCTAAAAGAAATAATTCTCTAATAAAAAAAGAAGCAATTTTCTTATCTCATGGTGCATTTTCGGATAAAACTGTTTGTATAGGCATTGCAGATTATTTGGCAAATCATGGTTATATTTGTTTTATTTTAGAGTGGCGAGGGCATGGTACTAGCCCAAAAACAGATATACCATTTAATTTTGAAACTGTTGCATTATATGAATATAAAACTGCATTTCATTATATTCACCATCATTTTAATATAACCTCTTTGCACTGTGTAACACACAGTGGTGGAGGGCTATGCTTAACCATGTTCTTAATTAATTATCCTGAATATTTAAAAAATATTCAAAGTATTACTTTTGTTGCTTGCCAAGCATTTGGAGCAGTAAATAATTCCTTTGATTTTATTAAATTGTTTTCTGCAAAATTAGTTGTAAAAGGTCTAGGTCAGATTCCTGCTAATAAATTTAAGTTGGGGCGAATAAATGAAACCTATTACATGATGCGTCCATGGTTTAATTGGAACTTAAAGGAAAATTTTATAAGTGAATTTAAAGATATAGATTATAAAAAATTTATGAGTTCTATTAGAGTTCCAATATATTCTATTTGCGGGACTGGCGATAAATTTATTGCCCCTGCTAAAGGATGCTATAAATATTTGCAAGCTTTTGAAAATGAAAATAATATATTTCGAGAATTTGGCTATTCCAATAGTAACTTA
The DNA here is from genome assembly GCF_031798995.1 of Acinetobacter sp. V104_13. Lineage (NCBI taxonomy): Bacteria > Pseudomonadati > Pseudomonadota > Gammaproteobacteria > Moraxellales > Moraxellaceae > Acinetobacter > Acinetobacter sp. V104_13. Next base: position 145,809 of record NZ_JAVQNP010000024.1, read on the forward strand.
GAAAATTATTCTCATAGTCGAATTGTACTTAGCCAAAATGCTGCTAAAGAAGTCTGGCCAACTATATTGCAATGGATAGATAAGAATTCAAAAGCAGCTTTTTAAGCTCTTTATATTAAAACTAATTTTCTAGTTTTTGAATATAAATAATATTTAAAATTTTTAAAGAATGTACTGATACTTTAAATATAAAAAACGCCCCCAAAAGGGCGCTTTTTCAATTCATTAGATTTTAACTTTTACTTAGCTAGCAAATTTTCCAAAATTTGCTCATAAATATCAGTTAGTGGATCAAGGTCTTGTACATCAACATGTTCGTTAATTTGATGAATTGTTGCGTTAAGAACACCTAATTCCAATACCTGTGCGCCTGTTGGAGCAATAAAACGGCCATCAGAAGTACCACCACTCGTTGAAAGCTCAGTTTCAGTACCTGTTACGTTTAAAATAGCAGTTTGCGCTGCATTAACGAGTTCACCCACAGGTGTTAGGAATGGTAAACCAGAAAGATTCCAAACGATTTCGTATTGTAAACCGTGTTTATCTAAAATCTCATGCACACGTTGTTTAAGTTGTTCTGCTGTCACTTCTGTTGAATAACGGAAGTTAAAAGTAACTTCTAGTGCACCAGGAATAACATTTGTTGCGCCAGTGCCAGCATGAATATTTGAAATCTGAAATGATGTTGCTGGGAAATATTCATTTCCATTATCCCAAACAGTTTGGCACAGTTCTGCTAAAGCTGGTGATGCTTCATGAATTGGATTACGCGCCAAATGTGGGTAAGCCACATGACCTTGCTTACCTTGAACTTTTAATACGGCATTAAGTGAACCACGACGACCATTTTTAACAATATCACCCAATTTATGAGTACTAGAAGGTTCGCCTACCAAACACCATGTCATCTTTTCGTTACGTTTTTCAAGAGTCTCAATCACTTTAACCGTACCGTTAATAGCAGGTCCTTCTTCATCAGAAGTAATTAGAAAAGCAATCGAACCCTTGTGATCAGGATGTTTTGTGACAAAACGTTCAGATGCAACGACCATAGCTGCAAGTGCTGTTTTCATATCGGCCGAACCACGACCATATAATTTTCCATCGCGAATTTCAGGTACAAACGGATCTGAATTCCATGCTTCTAACTTACCTGTCGGAACTACGTCAGTATGACCGGCAAAACAAAATACAGGTTCTTCAGTTCCGCGACGCGCCCAAAGATTGTCAACTTCACCAAAACGCATTGGTTCAATATGAAAACCAATTTTGGCTAAACGGTCTGCCATGATGGTTTGGCATGTATGATCAATAGGAGTAACAGAAGGTTGTTGTAACAGTTCTAAGCTAAGCGAGAGAGTGTCTGAATGGTTCATACCGAAAATTGCGTGCTGATCAGGTGAAATATAGTCCGATATAATAGGCGAATCTCTAAGGGATGGGTACGTAAAAATAAAAAAACCTTATCGGAATGATAAGGTTTTTGAAGTAACAACTCTAACTTACATTTTATCTTGTGTTTTTTCAGCAGTATTTGTTACAGCATCACCTGCTTTAGAAACATCTTGCCCAAAACCTTTAAACGTATTACACCCTGTTAAAATAACAGCAACCATTACAGACGCAGCTAAAACTTTTTTCATCATTTTCTCCGTTTAAATTTAATAATGAAGTAAATTTAGATTAAAAAACAAACGGAAAAAGAAACATGACTGTTTAATAGTAAAAACGTTATAAAATGTTTCTAGAAGCTTAAAACTTATTGTTAATTAGCTTAATTTTTGCAGGTGAGGCTTAATGTTTAAGTACGAAGGATGTCTAAACATATAAAACAAAACCTCTTCACTATTTTTACAATATAGACCGTCTGTCCACCAATGTGCTGGATTTGAAGTCTGCTCTTTATTTGGACACAACCATTCGTGTCTTTCCAATCGATAAAAAGAAGAATGGGGAATGGTAGTCCCCCAATATCCCAAACGACGCTTTAAATTTATCCAGTCTGGTAGCGACTTTTGAGAATTTAACTGAACTGGCAGGTAGAGTTGTCCTTTTAAAACCGCAAAACGTTGTTGAATCTTAAAATTTAATGCTTCAGAAAATTGAAATTGCTTATTCGTAAAATGATAAAGTTTCTTGCTTAAAGTATCCTGACGATTCAATCCAATCCATTGTTCTAAATGTAAGTCTGCCTCGCCCAAATAGTATTTTAACGCGACCTCCCAATGTTCAATTTGTTGAGTTTCTTTATTTAAAATTAAAAAATCTAGCTCACCTAAAGTTTTTGCTCCATCAATTTTTTGAATACTATGACCTAACAGTTGGTAAGGATGATAATTATCCTCTTGTAGCCAGAACCAAAGTAAATTCTCAAAGCGTAAACCTAAGCGTGTACTTTTAAGTTGAGATAAAAACTGGATTAAAGGCTCTGGTGACTGATCGAGCTCATTTAACCGTGGTAAATAATTTTGGAAATGCTCTTCCCATACTTCGGTTGGGTGCAGCTTAAAGTCGTGTTGTATAGAAAAACTTTTTGGTAATTGGCAAAGTAAATTTGGACTAGCAATACAAAAAGCCAACTGTCGCACTATAGGATGTTGAAATTGAAGCCATGGTTCGAAATAGGAAGTTTTCACTGAGGCAATATTCATATATTTAATACTCGAAGTAATTCATCCTAATTTCATAAGGGATCAACAAACAATATTAGAAAAACACTTTATACTAACGCTAACAGCAGGTTAAGGTTTATATATGCGAACATTGTTCTGGCGCTCTTTGGTCGTGATTTTTATCACACTAGGCATTATTGGAGCAATTTTACCAGGTATGCCCACAACAGTGTTTTTGATTCTAGCTGCATGGGCAGCTTCGAAAGGATGGCCACAAATGGATGATTGGTTATTAAACCATCCCAAATACGGCCCAACATTACGTGATTGGCGAGCCAATGGTACAGTACCACGTAAAGCCAAATGGATTGCAAGCATAATGATGGCAATCAGTGGCCTTATAATGCTGTTTACTTCAGCACCGCTTTGGGTCAAGGTTTTTACTGATACTACCATGTTCATCGTTGCAGTTTGGTTATGGCTACGCCCTGAGCCAAAATTAAAAGATTGATAATCTTTTAATTTTGGCTCAAGACAAGTTCTTCATATAAATTTTTACTTAAACTCAAGGTATTTGAGTTGATATAAGAGAATAAGTTCAATGTCTCAATTTAAGCTCGAAGAAGCAGATGTCCTCATCGATTTAGCAAATCAAACATTAACTTTGCCTAAACATAATAAGTTTTATGTCATTTCTACCGGAAAGAACGGAATTGGTGAGCAAGAGAATACTGGTAGGACTCCACGTGGATGGCATAGGGTTGCAAAAAAAATTGGTGCACAATCTCCTCAAAATGCGGTTTTTATTGCACGTAAGCCAACAGGGGAGGTCTATAGTAGTGAACTAGCAGCACAATTCCCTGAAAGAGATTGGATATTGTCACGTATTCTTTGGTTAGATGGCTTAGAAGAAGGCTTTAATAAAGGCGAAGGTCATGACACCATGCAGCGTTATATCTATATTCATGGCACACCTGATAAAGAACCGATGGGTGTGCCCATGTCACATGGATGTATTCGAATGCGTAATGAAGAAATCATTGAACTGTTTGATTTAGTCTCTGAAGATGCATTGGTTTATTTGTCTGAGCAATCTTTGATCTAAAATAAGATTTTAAAAATTCTTATTTAATTAGCTGAATGATCAAAATATTAAAATAAGTGCTTAAATAAAATACAAAAAATTGTTTTTTACTTAATAATGACTTATTTTTAATCATTCATTCGCATTTTTTTGAAAAGTTGTCGAAAAGCGTTTGACACCTGTTAAAGATTCTCTATAATGCACCTCACAAACGATGAAGACGTTAAGGGCGCTTAGCTCAGTTGGTAGAGCGTCTGCCTTACAAGCAGAATGTCGGCGGTTCGATCCCGTCAGCGCCCA
>NZ_JAVQNP010000008.1:0-139980 GCF_031798995.1 Acinetobacter sp. V104_13
GCAGTTAAAGTTGTTTTACCATGGTCAACGTGACCGATTGTGCCCACGTTTACGTGTGGCTTATTACGTTCAAACTTGGCTTTAGCCATGATGATCTTCCTTTATAAACTACTCATGGAGGGTCACCCCATGAGCACTTGGTTTTTAACTAAGAAATTAGTTTGGGCTTATAGTAATCGAAAGATTACTCGTCGTCACCTTTTTTACCGCCAGCTTGGAATTTAGCGATGATGCCTTCAGCCACGTTACGTGGAGTTTCAGCATATTTAGCAAATTCCATAGAGTAAGTCGCACGACCTTGAGACATAGAACGCATTTGAGTCGCGTAACCAAACATCTCAGCAAGAGGAACTTCTGCACGAATTGCTTTTGTTCCACCAGGAAGATCGTCCATACCTTGAACCATACCACGACGACGGTTTAAGTCACCCATGATATCGCCCATGTAGTCTTCTGGAGTTTCTACTTCAACTTTCATGATAGGTTCAAGAAGGATAGGATCCGCTTTCATGAAACCATCACGGAAGGCATAAGAACCTGCCATTTTGAACGATAATTCGTCAGAGTCGACGTCATGGTAAGAACCGTCGAATAATGTCGCTTTAATACCAACAACAGGGTAACCAGCCAATACACCATTCTTCATACGTTCTTGAATACCTTTGTCAACCGCGCCAAAGAATTCTTTAGGTACTACACCACCAACAACTTCTTCAACGAATTGGTATTCTTTACCAGCTTCTTCAACATCAAGCGGTTCAAGACGTACATATACGTGACCAAACTTACCTTTACCACCAGTTTGACGTACGAACTTACCTTCTTGTTCAACAGACTTTTTGATCGTTTCACGGTAAGCAACCATTGGTTTACCAATGTTAGCTTCAACACCGAATTCACGCTTCATACGGTCAACAATGATGTCAAGGTGAAGTTCACCCATACCAGCAATAATTGTCTGACCAGATTCTTCGTCTGTACGAACACGGAACGATGGATCTTCTTTAGCCAAACGACCTAAAGCGATAGACATTTTTTCTTGGTCTGCTTTAGTTTTTGGTTCAACAGCCAATGAAATTACTGGCTCTGGGAATTCCATACGCTCAAGAGTAATGATGTTTTTCTCATCACATAATGTATCACCAGTTGTAACGTCTTTAAGACCTACACACGCTGCGATATCACCTGCACGGATTTCATCAAGATCTTGACGCTCGTTCGCATGCATTTGCACGATACGACCGATACGTTCACGCTTAGCTTTAACTGGGTTATAAACCGGATCACCTTGTTTAAGAACACCAGAGTAAACACGTACGAATGTTAAGTTACCTACGAATTTGTCGTTCATGATTTTGAACGCAAGCGCAGAGAACGGAGCTTCGTCAGATGCTTCACGAGACGCTTTAGTTTCGTCTTTGTCGTCAAGGATACCTTCGATCGCTTTAACTTCTGTAGGTGATGGTAAGAATTCAATTACAGCATCCAACATACGTTGAACACCTTTGTTCTTGAACGCAGAACCACAAAGCATTACTTGAATTTCAGAAGCTAATGTACGAGCACGTAAACCAGCGATGATGTCTTCTTTAGAAAGATCACCTTCTTCTAGGTACTTGTCCATTAATTCTTCAGAAGCTTCAGCCGCAGCTTCAACCATTTTTGTACGCCATTCGTTAGACGTATCAACTAGGTCAGCTGGGATATCAGCATATTCAAACTTCATACCTTGAGATGCTTCATCCCAGATAATCGCTTTCATTTCGATAAGGTCAACAACACCCTGGAATGTATCTTCAGCACCAATTGGCACAACGATAGGAACAGGATTACCACCTAAACGAGTTTTAACTTGCTCAACAGCACGGAAGAAGTTTGCACCAGTACGGTCCATCTTGTTCACGAATGCTAAACGAGGCACTTTATATTTGTTCGCTTGACGCCATACAGTTTCAGACTGAGGTTGTACACCACCTACAGCACAGTAAACCATGCACGCACCGTCAAGAACACGCATAGAACGTTCAACTTCGATTGTGAAGTCTACGTGTCCCGGGGTGTCAATTACGTTGATACGGTGTTGTTCGAATTGGTTACCCATACCAGACCAGAAACAAGTCGTAGCCGCAGAGGTAATTGTAATACCACGCTCTTGCTCTTGTTCCATCCAGTCCATTGTTGCTGCACCGTCGTGTACTTCACCAATTTTGTGAGATACACCTGTGTAGAACAAAATACGTTCAGTTGTAGTTGTTTTACCTGCGTCAATGTGCGCAGAAATACCGATGTTACGGTAACGAGTAATTGGGGTTTGGCGAGCCATGATGTCTACATTCCTAAATGTTATATTTAAAACAGGACGCACCAATTAAATTGATGCGCGCGAATATCCAAACAGGCAACTTAAATACCTGCAAAGCCCCCACTTTGATAGAGAGCAATGTTGAATCGAGCTGCTGTACGCATGAATATTCTCCTGAATAAGGCCTGTTTTATCCGCTTAGAAACGGTAGTGAGAGAAGGCTTTGTTAGCTTCAGCCATACGGTGCACATCTTCACGTTTTTTGATTGCTGCACCTTTACCTTCAGCTGCATCAAGCAACTCACCAGCAAGACGTAAAGCCATCGTTTTTTCAGAACGCTTAGCAGCAGCATCTACTAACCAACGCATAGCTAAGGCAGTACGACGGGATGGGCGCACTTCCATAGGTACTTGATAAGTAGCACCACCAACACGGCGTGCTTTTACTTCAACCATAGGACGAACTTTTTCAAGAGTAGTCTCGAAAAATTCAACTGGGTCTACTTTGTTTTTTTCTTGAACGCGTTCTAAAGCACCGTAAACGATACTTTCTGCAATAGATTTTTTACCATCTTGCATTACGTGGTTCATGAATTTAGCGATTGTTTGGCTGCTAAATTTTGGATCTGGAAGGATCTCACGAGCAGCGACTACGCGACGTCTTGGCATTTTAATACACCTAATAATATGACACTTCAGGATGATCCAGCAGTTTGTACAAGTGTCATGTACACGACGCTGGCCTTACTATACGTCGCTTGAATTACAAATCTATGAAGAATTCAAACAAGCGAAACGCTAAAGGGCTTATTCGACTAGTTTCCTAGAATTACTTCTTAGGACGCTTAGTACCGTATTTAGAACGTGATTGATTACGATCTTTAACACCAGCACAGTCTAATGAACCACGAACGGTATGGTAACGTACACCCGGTAAGTCTTTAACACGACCACCACGGATAAGAACAACACTGTGCTCTTGTAAGTTATGGCCTTCACCACCGATGTAGCTAGATACTTCAAAGCCTGAAGTTAAGCGAACACGGCAAACCTTACGCATAGCTGAGTTAGGTTTTTTAGGTGTAGTTGTATAAACACGTGTACAAACACCACGACGTTGTGGACAAGCCTTCAACGCAGGAACTTTGGATTTTTCAACCAAAGTCGTACGACCCTTACGGATCAACTGATTCGTTGTTGCCATATGGCAATTCTCCCGTTATTAAAAAACCTTAAAAAGAAAATACCTCTTTTTAAGGGCACATAATTGTAAGCCAAGATGCAAAAATGGTCAACACGGCAATACTTACCAAATGTTGACCATATCAATGTTTGACAGCACGATTTACAAATTTAAATAGAGGCTATTTTTACTTTTTAAACCTTCACTTTGTAAGCGTATTGTTAAGAGTATTTTTTATCTTCTAATATCTCGTCATCATCCTCTGGTGTTAGAGCAGGCTTTTGCTCAGTATGCTCATGTTCTGTCACATGTTTGTCAGCAAGTTTTTCTAAGCCTTTATGAACATTTTCCTGAACTTTCTCTTCACTTTTTTCACTTTCTGTAGGTTTTAACACAATAGATACTTTCGAGATTACCTCGTGATTTTCTACTTTATGATGATGAGCGGCATGAATATTGCCATCTTCACCTACATTTAAAAGTCTTGGGCTTGCTTTTTGAATGAGTGTAACCGCAGCATAATAAGCCTGTAGCGGAGATAAATGCTCACTTGGATGTTCATTTAAATAATGTCTCGCAGCTCCAAAAATCGCCTGAGCTTTATGCCCTACATCTTCTTGTAATTTCCAGCTATATACTGCGCTTAAAACAGCCCCTGCAACTGGGGTAAACTTACCAAAAGCTGAAAGTTTAGGAATACGATTTAACCACTCCCATTTAAACTCCCCTTCTTCATCTGTTAACCAGTTCTTTAAAGTATCTATATCTGTGGTTGAACCTAATACTTGCTGAAATTGATGAATATCTTGAGTTTCCAACATATTTCGCAATGTTTTTAAAGCCAACAAGAGAGTTTGTTTCTCTGCAATCAGGCTAATGTCAACTTCTTTAAAAATAAACTCAACAACATCTTGGTCTGCTACCTCCAGCAGATCAAAGCCATGTGACCTTCCTGTCTGGTAAATAGTTCTTAAGACCAAAACCAATGATACTGGAATATCTACAGCTGCACCAACGACGCCTGATACACCTGTAATTGCACCTTGTACAGTCGCAATGAGCTTGTTTTGTTCTATAAGCGCCTGACTTAGACGTTGAGAACGACCTGTATCTTTAGTTAATTCAAATAAATCTTTAGCACCCGCTTCTTCGAGGATTTTTTCAGTTAAGGTACTTTTTGAACTAAAGTCATTTAACCAATTAAATAAATGGCCTGAGATTTTTTCATCCCAATCTGGCGAAAGAAATGTAGCAACACCATTTACTTTTTTAAAATGTCGACCAAATACCTGACGTGTGACTTTTGGTAAATGTTCTCTTAGCATTTGTTGAGGACTTTCATATTGCTCAACCTCAAATGGGCTTTTTGTTCTCGATCTACCTTCAACAGTTTTTCCAGTTGGGATTGGTTCAATTACCTTACTGACGTCACCTGATTGGTTCTGTTGCAAGATACTCAATCCTGTAGAACTGAGCTTTTTAGCCACTCCGAAGACCTGAGAAAACAAATTGTCAGATTGATTATTATTAAATTTTGTCATCAAGTACCTCGATTTTTTAATTTATCTAATTAGAGATAAATACTAGGTGGAATGTGGATTTATCTCAACTTGAATGTGTGTATTTTAGTTAACCCCAAATGCAACATACTATGTATTTGGTTATTTTTTTTAAATGTAAAATTGTCATAAAGATTTGCCATAAGAAATAAAAATCCTTTCTGCTATCATGTTAACAACGAAAAACATGAGTCCCGTTTTCTTACAGCTATATTCTCCTATTCATTTTCATAGCTGTTGAACACGATAGACTCTTAAATATCACCATAAAGGGACCTGTAGATGAAACGTGTTGTAATCACTGGTATGGGTATTAACTCATGTATCGGTAACTCTTTAGAAGCAGTTACTCATTCACTTCAAAATGGAATCTCCGGGACACGTTTTAACCCAACTTATGCTGAACTCAATTTTAAAAGTCATGTCAGCGCTGCTGCAGAACAAGACTTTGATAATATCGACCGTAAATTAAAACGCTTCATGGGCGTATGTGCGATGTATGCATACAACGCTGCTGTAGCTGCAGTTGAACATGCAGGCCTTACTCCTGAACAACTTGCTGGTAATCCACGTTATGGTATTGCAGGTGGTTCAGGTGGTGGCTCAACTGCTTCTGTTGTTGAAATGACAGAATTATTAGAGACTAAAGGCGCACGTAAAGTGGGTCCATTCTTTGTACCACGTAACATGTCAAACACCATTACTGCAAACGTAGGTGTTGCATTTAAGCTACAAGGTATTTCACATACTATTACAAGTGCTTGCGCAACTTCTGCAGATGCAATTGGTTATGCGTACAACTTAATTCAACTTGGCAAACAAGACCTTATGCTTGCTGGTGGCGGTGAAGAAGATCACTGGTCTCAAAGTTTATTGTTTGATGCAATGGGCGCACTTTGCTCGAAATATAACGACTCTCCAGAAACAGCATCTCGCCCATATTCAGCAGACCGTGACGGCTTCGTTATTGCTGGCGGTGGCGGTTTTGTAGTACTTGAATCACTTGAACATGCGCAAGCACGTGGTGCGAACATTTTAGCTGAAGTAGTAGGTTATGCTGCGAACAGTGATGGCGCGGACATGGTTGCTCCAAGTGGTGAAGGTGCTACACGTTGTGTATTAATGGCACTTGAAGAAGCTAAGCAACATGGCGTAGAGAAAATTGACTATGTAAATACACATGGTACTTCTACTCCAGCGGGTGACATTACAGAACTTAAAGCAATGGAACGTGCATTTGGTGAAGGTAACGTACCTCCTCTTAGCTCAACCAAATCTATGACAGGCCATAGCTTGGGTGCAGCTGGTGTACAAGAAGCTATTTACTCTGTGCTAATGATGCAAAATGACTTTATTGCACCAAACATCAACGTGACTGAACTTGATGAAGGCGCAAAACCTTTTGATATCGTACTTGAAAAACGTGATGCAAAATTGAATACTGTAATGAGTAACAGTTTTGGCTTTGGCGGTGTTAACGCTTGCCTTATTTTCAAGAAGTGGGATGCATAATCCCACCTAGGATTATCGATGGATGCACCTTCTGATGCTTTTTTGTGGGTAAAAGCATTACATATTATTGCCGTGGTTTGCTGGTTCGCTGCTTTGTTCTACTTACCACGTCTATATGTTTATCATGCTATGAGTGAAGATGCTGCAAGTCATCAACGCTTTGAGGTAATGGAACGCAAGTTGTATCGTGGAATTATGTGGCCTTCAATGATTGCTACATTAATTACCGCCCATTTCCTTGTAGAGTGGGGGGATGCAACTCGACATTACCATCAAGCCACATGGTTTTACCTCAAAGTTGGATTAGTGGCTTTATTAGTGATTTATCATTTGGTATGTGGCTATTATCGTAAAAAGCTCATCGGAAATGCTCACTATAAATCACATAAGTTCTGGCGCTTTTTTAATGAAATGCCAACCTTAATTTTATTTGCTGTTGTGATTTTAGTTGTTGTAAAGCCTCAGTTTTAACTGGGGCTTTTGCTTTTCTTATCCAAGAATTCTTTTATTCATCCTAATAAAATGCACAATCTATTCAAACAATTATATTTTTCAAAACAGAACTATAAAATTAATCAATACCCTACCTCTTTATTTAGCAATACCTAATCTATAGTATGCTAAAGAAATAGATGAACTCATTTAATGGCAAAGCTATGCTAACTTTTAATGCCTTTAAACGCTTAATTCATACACCATTTATTCTTCTTACACTTTTTATTTTCCGTCACTTAAAAAACTATCCGATTAGACATCTGACTGCTCACGAAAAATTATTAGCACAAATGGTTTTTGGCGACATGCTCGATTGTGAACGGCCTAAAATTATTGCTACCCGCTACCTCCCTTGGCAGAGTTGCGGTATTTTCATGGCCCCAAATGGGAATATTTATGTTAATCCTGCTGATTACAGCGAAAATTACGCTCTAGAGTCCAAGTTTATGCAGGGTATTTTTATTCACGAACTCACACATATCATGCAATATCAAAAAGGCATTCATGTACTCTTGAAAGGTGCTTTATTACAATCAGCCTATTATCTCAGCTTTAAAAGCTACAATCCCTACAAATATACCTATCACCCTGACAAGGCATTTAGTACGTATAATATTGAACAGCAAGGCGAAATTGCGCGCGATATTTGCTCTGGAAAAATCCCAAATATTATCTGTTCACCTCGACTTCATTTGTAACTAAATAATCAATCTCGCTTTGAACGTAACATTTTTTGCGTAATGTAAATGAGAATTCTTATAAATCATAAATACTTATCTAAAGTATAAAAGTGCGCTTATTCAATTCAAATTATTGAAAAAAATAGAACAGACTTATTCCAAATTAGCTTGTGATAAGGCAGTATACAAACAATAAAAATAATGAAGCCTGTTTCTATTCTATACAGAAAATCTCGTTATTTTTACGCAGAAAATATGGGATTGGTATATATTATTGATCTTGACATTTTTGTTTACTATTTTAATTGTTTACTATCGTATCATACACATCGTTGAAAAATTATATCCATAAAAATCAACACTGTGTGTATCTATATTCGTTATGATCTAGGATTAGGTTTGAATGAAAAGTTTTAAAGTTGCCCTTGCTCAGTTTTCTCCGCATATTGGCAATATTGACTCAAACACCCAAAAGATGATTGAGCAAGTAAATCAGGCGAAAAAACAAGACGCTGACCTGATTATTTTTCCCGAGCTTTCTGTTATTGGTTATCCAGCTGAAGATCTATTGTTACGTCCAAATTTAAATAAACGTATGCAAAAGGCTTTTGCACAACTTGCCGAAGTTAAAGATATTGTTATGGTTTTCGGATTTGTAAACCAGACAGAAGATGGTCAACGTTATAATTCTGCTGCTGTCATGAAAGACGGTCAAGTTTTGGGTGTTTTTAATAAACATAATTTACCAAACTATGGCGTCTTTGATGAAAAACGCTATTTCCAAAAAGGCCATCAGCATTTAGTTTTTGAATATCTTGGACATAAGTTTGGTGTATTAATTTGTGAAGATATCTGGTCAATTAATACGGTCAAACAGTTGAGCCAATTAAATGTTGATACTGCTCTTGTACTCAACTCATCACCATATGAAGTCGGTAAACCACAACACCGTATACAGACCTTAAGTGAACTTGCAAAACAACTTCATCTAAATATTGTTTATGTTAACCAAGTGGGCGGACAAGACGATTTAATTTTTGATGGCACAAGTTTTGTCAGCAATCAAAATGGTGAAATTGCTTTACAAGCAGCAAGCTTTAAAGAAGACATTTATATTGCTGAATTTGACCGTGATACAAAGTTATTTAAAGTCACTGAATCTGCTCCTGCATTAGAAACATTTGCAGAAATCTATCAAGGTTTAGTCATGGCAACTCGTGACTATGTAGAGCGCTCAGGCTTCCCAGGTGTGATTCTGGGTCTTTCTGGTGGTATCGACTCTGCCCTTACACTTGCGATTGCTGTTGATGCAATCGGTGCAGAAAAAGTACAAGCCGTGATGATGCCTTATACTTACACTTCTCAAATTAGTGTAGAAGATGCGGCTGAACAAGCTCGCCGTATGGGTGTGACTTTCGGTATTGCTGAAATTCACTCAATCGTAAATAGCTTCATGCAAACCCTGTATCCTTTCTTTGGTAATTCACCAGCTGACGCAACCGAAGAAAATTTACAAGCGCGTGCTCGTGGCACATTGCTTATGGGTTTATCAAACAAGTTTGGTAATTTAGTCCTTGCTACAGGGAATAAATCTGAACTGTCAGTTGGCTACTGTACACTTTATGGCGATATGGTTGGTGGCTTTGCAGTTCTAAAAGACGTTTATAAAACTATCGTGTTTGAATTAGCAAAATACCGTAATAGCTTAAGTGAAACGCCTGTGATTCCTGAGCGTGTGATTACCCGCCCACCTTCAGCAGAACTTCGCCCAGATCAAAAAGACCAAGACTCTTTACCAGCATATGATGTATTGGATGCCATCCTTTACGCATACATTGAAGAAGATTTAGGTCAGGCCGATATTATTGCCAAAGGTTTAGATAAAGAAGTTGTTGAAAAAGTCATCCGTTTAGTTGATCGTAATGAATACAAACGTCGTCAAGGTGCGATTGGCCCGAGAATTACCTCTCGTGCATTTAGTCGCGAACGACGTTATCCGATTGTCAACGGTTGGACAGCGAATGACTGAGCAGAAAAACTCATCAAAAACTACAGCACTTGCTCAAGCACTTTTGCTTGAGCAGGTGGAATTTTTCAAAAAACTATTATCTATAGAAAACTCACCTATTTATTTCCAGCAGTTCATTCAGTTATTTATGCAACATGCTGACGAAATCAAGCTACATGAGGTTGTTGATTTAGAACAACTACAAGCCGTTGTGAAACGCTATGCTTTTGAAATGCAGCTAGGTGCCGGTTTACTTGAGTTTATTGGGGAAATCGCGCAGCGTATTTATTTATCTGCTATGAAGTCTCCAATTCAGTTACAAGACTTGGTCTCTGACCACCAATTTGAAATGTGGCTTTCTAAATTTTTAGAAATGGAGCATATTCCTCATTATCTCAATCAGTTTTTAAGAACTAGCCCTTCTGTACAACAGCTTTGCCAATATATTGCAACCTCAACTCTAGAACAAAAATTACCAAAACTTCTAACTGCATCTAGAATAGATGACTACCATTTTGAATGGCAACATAAGCTCAAAAAATTCTCTTTTTTACAGCAACAACGCCTCGAGCATAAACTTGAAACTTGGATTGCCAGTTTTATTCATGAGCAACTTACAGAATTAAGTCTTTTATCGAGTGAAGATTTAGAAAGTCTAGTACGTCATGTTTGGGAAGATATTAGACATAAAAAAATGTATGAATTTATGAAACAGCTCACTCCTCTCGATGTTGAAGAGTTTTTTGTTTTAATTTACGAATACTGGAAAGAATTACGCCAGTCACAATTTATGCAAGATCTGATTTTGTATGGTGTCGAAGTTTTTTATGACTTTTATAAAGATCAGAGTTTATTTGAAGTATTAAGTGAGATTGGGTTAACCGAAAGCGACTTACAAACCGAAGCTTTACGTTTTTATCCGAAGGTTATGGATGCCTTTAATGAGCACGGTATTTTAGAACCTTTACTTCAAGCGCTTTTAGCTCCCTTTTATCAAAGCTCAAAAACACTCGATATGATTGAAAAACATTTTAATGAGTAAAAAATAGATAAAAAGAAACCACGCAGGAGCGTGGTTTTTAAAATGGTGGCTATGACGAGACTTGAACTTGTGACCCCCGCATTATGAGTGCGGTGCTCTAACCAACTGAGCTACATAGCCGTAAACTGTGTGCGCATTATCTATAGTTCCGTATAGCAGGTCAATAGGTAAAAACCCTTAATGCCCATCAATTGAACAAATAAGATTCAGATCATCATTATTTGTTCTTTTTTTAGCATTTTTTTGCTTTAAACAATTGATCGACCACAGAAATATATTAAAGATCTAATACTAGTTTTTTACCTTTAGCTCTCGACACACAAATCATCATGCTCTTTTGTGAAGCCTTTTCTGCATCACTTAAGTATTGATCAAAGTGATCTGCTTCGCCTTCTAAAATAGCAGTTTCACATGTACCACAAACCCCTTCTCGGCATAGACATTCCACATCAATATTTAATATTTCAATAGCTTGTAAAATCGTCTGATTACTTTGTACTTCAATTTCCTGATTAGATTTGGCAAGTACAACCGTAAATGCTTCCCCATCTTCAGGAACTGTTGAAGCGAATTGTTCCCAGTGAATGTACTCATCGCGGTAACGGTGCTTATTACAGCAATCAATCACAGCATCAATCATGGGTTTCGGCCCACAGACATACACGTGTGTGCCTTTAGGTTGTGATGAAATCAATTCATCCAGCTTTAATGAGCAACCTTCTGAGTCAACATAGCTAAATACATGCTTGGCATGTTTCTGCTTTAACTCATCTAACAAAGCCGCATGTTCAGGCGAGCGATAAGCATAATGTAGCTCAAAATCTGCACCGCGTGCTGCAAGCTCATCCATTTGAGGCAAGAATGGTGTAATGCCAATTCCACCTGCGATTAAAATATGTTTATTGCCTGTTTCGGCTAATGGAAATAAATTTTTTGGTTCTGAAATCTGAATTTTACAGCCTTCATTGCACTGATCATGCATAAACACTGATCCGCCCTTACCTTCTACATCCTTACGAACACAGACTTGGTAAGTTGATAAATCTTGCGTACAGCTCATCAATGAATACGCATTTGAAAGCTGTTCATTCATTTTGACAATAATATGGCTTCCCCCACTAAATCGAGGAAAGTTCTGCCCATCTTGACGTTTGAACGTAAACCGTTTGATTAAAGGGGTTAGCTGTTCCACACGAGTAACAACCGCTGGGAACATTTCATAATGACTCGCCATATTAGAATCCTTCTTTTACCGCATATTTTTGTTGTTAGGGCTTATCCTTAAAGCCCTAAACACATGTATTTAATGGTCATGAATTCTTCAAGACCATATTTTGAGCCTTCACGCCCAACACCTGATTGTTTCACACCACCAAATGGTACAACTTCATTTGAAATTGCTGTGGCATTCATACCGACCATTCCATATTCAAGCTGTTCTGACACTCGCCATAAACGTGAAATATTTTCGCTATACACATAAGCAGCCAAACCGAAGATCGTGTCATTTGCTTGAGAAACGACGTCTGCTTCATCTGTAAAGCGAATAAGCGGCGCAACTGGACCAAAAATTTCTTCTTGGACAATTTCCATTGTACGGTCAACGTTCGTTAGAACTGACGGCTCATAAAAGGTTTGCCCTAAAACATGCTGTTTACCGCCGCAAGCAATTTTAGCGCCTTTGCTCACTGCATCATCAATCAACTGCTGTGCTTTCAAAACTGCTTTTTCATTAATTAATGGACCAATTTGCACACCATCTTCAAGTCCATTACCGACTTTAAACTTTTGTACTTCTTGTACAAACTTCTCGGCAAAAGCTTGATAAATATTGTCGTGGACATAAATGCGATTAGCACAAACACAGGTCTGGCCCGCATTACGGAACTTGGCAAAAATCGCACCTTGTACAGCTTTATCCAAATCGGCATCGTCAAACACAATCAGTGGAGCATTACCGCCTAACTCAAGCGCCAATTTTTTAATGGTGCTTGAACACTGCTGCATCAATAAACGGCCCACTGGAGTTGAGCCAGTAAAAGTCAATTTCTTCACTTTTTCATGCGAAGTAAATACAGAACCAATTTCTTGTGATTTACCTGTAACAACGTTAATCACACCAGCCGGAATACCTGCTTTTTCTGCAAGCTTCGCAATCGCTAAAGCACAATAAGGCGTTTCATTCGCTGGCTTAATCACGACCGTACATCCAGCTGCTAAAGCTGGTGCTGCTTTACGGGTAATCATGGCGATTGGGAAATTCCACGGCGTAATCGCAGCCACCACACCCACAGGTTCTTTACTGATAATAAAACGCTGCTGATTATTGACGGTTGGAATCACATCACCATAAATACGCTTACCTTCTTCGGCAAACCATTGAATAAATGATGCAGCATAACGCACCTCACCTTTCGCTTCTGCCAAAGGTTTACCTTGTTCAATGGTCATGATTAAAGCAAGTTCATCGGTATGTTCGAGAACCAGTTTGTACCAAGCCAATAAAATATCTGCACGGTTTTGAGCAGTTAAAGCCTTCCAACTTTGCAAAGCTATATAAGCAGCCTCAACAGCCTGTGTCGCTTCGGCCGCTCCCATATTAGGAATTGTGCCAATTTCTTCATCTGTTGCAGGGTTAGTCACTGGAACCGTTGCATTTGACTGTGCAGCTAACCATTGCCCATTAATGTAGGCTTGTTGCTGAAATAATTCAGTACTTTGTAAACTCGACATATCATCTTCCTAACTGAAGAATCAGGTGTAAGTCATCTTTACACCTGAATCAATCCATTTGTTTTATTTGTGATGCTGCGCCACTAAATGTTGGAAGTAAGCAATACCATGTTCACTAATTCCTGAACGTTGCTTATCAGTCATAATACGGCCTTGACCTCGATAACCACGTGATTTCAAACCACGTTGTACGCTTTCGACCAAGTTCAAATCTTCAGGACGGAATACATTGCGATACCACTCAATCAAATCTTTCTGATCTTGAGTGAGTTCTTCGTTCGTGAAGTAAATATCGTAATGCTGCAAAGTCGTTTCTGCATCTACTGGGAACTCATAGATCACAGTCATGAAATTGCTGCCCGGTGGTACGTTGAACATCGTGCAAGGCCAAGTCCAGAAACCGTGAAATTCAGGATCTGTTACTGATGGATCAAGCTTAAATGACTTCTCAGATGAGCGAGCAAAGCCATATTGCAATGTCCAGTTCTGATGTGTGGTATGCCAATATTTATCAACTTGTACGGAGTCAGCAAAACCAGGATGCGCTGGTCCACAGTGATAGCACTCTAGATAGTTATCAACAATCACTTTCCAGTTTGCTGGAGTTTCTGTCACAAAACGTGCTGCCAGTTTCAAATCTTTAATTACGCTACATGCTTGATTTAAACGCTCAGCAAATTCCGGAAGTTGGTCTTCTACACAAGTCGCATTTTCATCCATATTAATGAAAACAAATCCTGCATATTCCTCAACTTTTAAAGGCACCATGCTTGAGTTTTCTTTGTCAAAAGATTCGACATGGTCACAGTTACGCGCCAAGGCTAAGCTACCGTCTAGCTTAAAAGTCCAAGCATGATATGGGCAAGTAATTACATTTTTTGCTTTACCACTGCCACTTAAAAGCTCGTGACCACGATGTGGACACACATTATAAAACGCACGTAAAACGCTATCTTTACCACGAATGATGACAATATTTTCACCAATTACTTTACGGGTAATATAGTCATTCGGTTGTGCCAATTCACTGCCATGTGCAACACAAATCCAGCTTTTAGCAAAGATTGCTTCTTTCTCATGCTCAAATACTTGCGATGAAGTATAGAAAACTTTAGGGAAAGTCCATGCAACATCTGGGTTTGCGCAAAAATCTTCAGGTAATTTTTCAACTGCACTCATGTTATTACTCCATTAAATTCTTTTCGTCCAAATGACTCGATATTAAATTCATATCTTTTCGACACTGCCAAACATGCGACGTATCGCACTCAGCATGTTTTGATATAACTGTTGAACTTCAGGACAGTCACGCATCAGACGTAAACTGCCATGTAATAAACCTTTGCCTAAATGGAACTCGTTAGGGATACCTACTTGTTCCAATTTTTGGGTAAGGAAATAACCGTCATCACTTAAAGGGTCATATTCTGCAACCGCCACAAAACTTGTAGGCATATCTGAAAAATCAGTTGCCAATAAAGGTGCTAGACGTAAATCCTGCCAATCTTGTGAATTCGGTGCATACTCCTTTAAATAAAAATGCATATCTTCCGTTGTGAGTAACGGCGCATGGGCATGCTTTTGTGCGGCTGGTGTATCAAGTGCTGTAGTTAAACACGGATAAACCAAAGCCAGACCTTGAGCTTGTAAACCACTATGCTGTAGATGCACTGCAAGGGCTGCTGCTAAGTTACCGCCTGCGCTATCGCCTGCTAGAACGATATTTTCACTATCAATCTGCCAGTCAGAACCATGTTGTTTAAGCCATTGATAAACTGCTAAACAATCTTCAAAAGCTGCTGGAAAGCGATGCTCTGGTGCCATGCGGTAATCCACACCAATGACAACTGCATTTAGGTCCTGACATAAATAACTGGTAATAAACTCATGTGAATCGAGTCCACCAACCATCCAACCGCCACCATGTAAATACAACACACATGGCCAACCAGCTTCAGGTCGTTTAGTTTTTGGTGAATAGATGCGAACAGGTACAGGATGCTCTGCATTTGCAACAACTCGGTCTTCTACTTCGATCTTGCCATCACGAGGCAAAGTGTAGTGTCGACACATCGCGTCATAGGCCGCGCGGACTGAGTCAATATCTGCATCTGCTGGTGAATAAATGCTGCTCCAATACACAAGGCTTTGCATTTCTTCACTTAAAACATACGTGGTCTGTTCACATGTAGTCATTACCGTTCCCTCTAGCTGGTTTTTCTGTCCAGTTTGATTGAGCTTGCAAGCTCAAGCTGCATCCGTTTTGCATGTTCATCTTGAGTCTGGTTTAAACCAATTTCCACATCATCATAACCTTGTTGCTCAATTAAATGTGATGGGACTTTGGCATAATCCTGAATCAACCATTTCACTAAACCATAGGTTTGAATCAGAATAATCACAATGAATGGTAAAGCCGTCACAATAGTTGCTGTTTTCATTGTGTCTAAAGGTGCCTTACTAAAGATCATGGCAATTGGAACCAAAGTCAGCATGACACACCAGAACAGACGTGCGTTTGGCGATGGATCTTGCCCTTCACTTAAACCGCGTGTACATGTTGCTGAAACCGCATACCCAACCGCATCCATATGTGCTGCCAAGAACACCACCATAATGCCGAGGAAAATCCACATCATCAGCTTTCCAGCAGGTAATAGGCTGAGCAATTGACCAATTGCAACCTCACCACCCTGTTGGCTTAAGATTTGCGGTACATTTACAGCCCCATGAATAAAGCTATAAACACTGTAGTTTTCAAACACACCAAAGATGAACCAAAGACCAACACTGCCACCAATCACCATGGCAAAGATCACTTCTTTAATAGTACGGCCTTTAGAAACACGTGTTACAAACAGTGCCACACCCGGTGCATATGAAATCCACCATAACCAGTAGAAAACAGTCCATTCACGAGTAAACTTGCCATCGCCCATTGGGTCGGTAAACAGACTCATATCAACAAAGTTGGTTGCCATTAACCCGAAACTCATTAATGAGTTATTCAAAATGAATTGCGTTGGACCAAAACAAAGTACATAAATCGCAAATAACACCACACCTAAGCACACCATGTGACTTAAACGTTGCATGCCCTTGTCCATACCTACATACGAACTTAGTGCGAATAGAACCGAAACACCCAAAATAATGATGACCTTGGTCATAAAGGTATTTGGAATACCCGTGAGCTGAGACAAAATATTGGTAAATGTCACGGCAGTGAGTACTAATGAAATCGTCAATGCACCAAACATGCAAAGCAAGAACATAAGATCGACTAAACGTCCAACCACGCCAGTTGATTTAAAGCCTGTCACAGCTTCAATCACAGAAGCCAAACTTAAGCCTTTGTTTTTTCTAACATGGTAGCTGTAGCACAAAGAAATTGATGCCAAAGCATAAATTGCCCATGCACTTAAACCTGAGTGAAAAAACGAGTAAGCCACGCTATATTTCAATGCTTCTGCTGACTCAGGCGGTAAGCTCAAACCCGGAGTTTGATAATAATAAGCCCAGTCCAGAAAGCCCCAGTACAATGTAGAAGACCCGATACCCGACAAGATGAACATAAAAATCCATGACATCGTGGTGTATTGAGGCTTTCCTTCACCTAGTTTGATTTTGCCGTATTTACTAAAAGCTAGACCAAAAGTAAAAATAATAGCTAAAAAAGCAAACAGTAATACTGGGGTGGTAAATACCGATGTCGTCCACTGCATCCATGTTGCAGCGATCTTGATCGACTCTTGCGAATAAATCGCCAAACCAGCAACTGAAATAAATACAAACAGTAAACTGGTTACGGCAAGAACTTTATCCGTATAAATTTTTGTGTTTTGATTATCCATATCCATACATCCATTTTTTGGATGGCGTTATTCCATAGCGAACACGTCCATTTTAATTTGGGCTACACACGATGCAATTGCATCTCCTACCTCATAAGTTTTTGCCTGACCGCCGATATCGGCTGTCTTTGGCCCATTAATTAATACATGCTCAATCGCCTGCATAATGTCCTGACCTGCTTGAATGCAACGTTCGTCTTCTTCACCAAAGAATTCGAACATCATTGCACCTGACCAAATCGCAGCGATTGGATTGGCAATTTGTTTACCGTAAATATCTGGTGCTGAACCATGTACAGGTTCAAACAATGATGGGAATTTTCTTTCTGGGTTTAAATTTGCCGAAGCAGCCAAACCAATAGTTCCTGTACATGCAGGGCCTAAATCGGAAAGAATGTCGCCGAATAAATTCGATGCAACAACCACATCAAAGCGTTCAGGTTGTAAAACAAAACGAGCTGCTAAAATATCAACGTGCTGTTTATCGGCCTGAATTTGTGGATATTGTTTTGCCATCGCATCAACACGTTCATCCCAATACGGCATGCTAACGGCAATACCATTTGACTTGGTCGCTGCGGTAATTTTTTTCGCATCTCGCTGATTTGCAAACTCAAATGCATAACGCAAAATGCGATCTACACCATGACGTGTAAATACGGCTTCTTGTAAAACAAACTCTCGATCTGTTCCTTCAAAAGCCTTACCACCAATGGCTGAATATTCACCTTCACTGTTTTCACGGACTACGTAGAAGTCGATATCGCCCGGTTTTTTACCTACTAAGGGACATTTAACACCCGGCATTAAGCGCACTGGACGTAAATTCACATATTGGTCAAAACCACGACGGAACTGGAGCAGCGAACCCCAAAGCGAAATATGGTCAGGTACTTTATCTGGCCAGCCTACAGCGCCAAAATAAATTGCATCGTAGTCCTGCAAAGTTCCAAACCAGTCATCCGGCATCATTTTGCCGTGCTCTAGGTAATAATCACAGCTAGCCCAATCGAAAGCATCTAACTGAAGATCAATGCCGTACTTCTCTGCTGCTGCCTTTACAACCTTAATGCCTTCTGGTAGAACTTCTAAACCAATGCCATCGCCTGCAATCGTGGCAACTTTATATCTTTTTGCCATAAGCTTCCTTCACACCTTCGACTAATATCCTTGTATGGCTTAAACATGATGTTTTAAGCAAAAATGATCAACAACAGAACTATCACTCCAATGGACACGGATCGTGAATAATCTACCTAACCTATCGGATTTAAAGGTTTTTTGCACAGTCGCTAAACTAAAAAGTTTTGTCGAATCTGCTGAGGAACTCGGGACATCGCCAGCTTTTATTAGCAAGCGAATTAATATTTTAGAAAACACCTTAAGCTGCAAACTTTTTCATCGCAGCACGCGTCACGTTAGTCTGACAGAAGATGGCAAACTCATCCTTGAGAGAGTTTCAAATATTCTTGAAGAATTTGATGAAGTCTGTGAACTGGTAAATAACCCACTCAGTACGCCTACCGGTCGTATGGATATTATTAGTAGCTTTGGTTTTGGCAGAAAGCATATTGCACCAATTCTGTCTAAATTAATGATGCTTTATCCAAAACTACAGATTCATTTTGACACCATCGACAATACCAAGGACTTGATTCAACACAGTATTGATTTGGATATTAGAATTGGTAATGAAATTGCGCCAAACATGATTGCGAAGAAGTTAGCTTCTAATTTTCGAATTTTATGTGCAGCACCGAGCTATTTACTTAAACACGGCGTACCAGACGGCATTGAAGACTTGCAAACACATGATTGTTTGACGATTAGTGAGCGTGATCAATCGTCTGTGCTATGGAAATTTAGGCATGCTTCTGAAGATGTCTCAGTGCATATCAAACCACGTTTTGTTTCGAATAACGGCGAAATTATTCATCAACTTGCCATAGAAGGCCACGGGATTATTTTCCGATCAATTTGGGATGTTGCAGATGAATTAATTACAGGTCAACTCCAACACATTTTGCCCGAATATTGGCAAGATGCAGATGTTTGGGCAGTTTATCCATCACGACTCAAAAGCTCATCTAAATTGCAAACCTGTATTTTGTTCATTCAAAACGAATTGCTCAATCGTTTACAGCACGTTCAAAACCTGAACCGAGGACAACTCATTTCTCCAGCAGTTAAACGAGAACCACCGCCTGAAAAAGTCTTTCTATGAAAAAAAGCCCTAAGTGAGGCCTATTCACCTAGGGCAATAAATTGCTTTTAAATTTTAAAAATAATATCCGATTGAAAGATAAAATAATTTATCCCAATCATTACTGCTACCTTGTGCAAGACCATCAGCCCCACCGCCCACCATTGGATCATTTTTACTCATAATGTATTCACCCTGAATACCAATGGCTTTGTAATTAAAATAAACGCCTGCAATTAAACGCTCAGAGTCTTTATATCCATCCTCATCTTTAAAAAAGCGACTATGGGATATATACGGTTTAATGTTTTCAATCTGATGGAATGGCTGAGCAAAGGTATAGTTAATTTCATTAATCAAATATTTACCTTTGTTAGCGACTTGATACGGGTAATCAAATGCTCCAATGGTTGAGCTATTTGGCAATAAATTATCGCCATTAGTGACATCTTGCTTACCTGCTAAGAACATCCATTGCCATGCTTGATATTGCGTTTGAGCAAATACATTCCATGATTTGCGGTGTCCATCTTCATCTGTTCTTTTATTTTCTAAATCAGAATACCAGACTGAACCTCCTAACTCGGTCGAAAATTTTTGAACTTTATCAAGTTCAAATTTTCTAGAGGCTCGCGCAATCCACATATTCTTTTCTTCAATATTAGTTCCTACCATCAAGTCATCAGCTTCAACGAAATTACCGCTGTATCTGCTTGAGTCTTTTGACGTTCCCTTATAGTTTCCTCCATCAGTTGGATAGAAACCTAAGGTCAAATTGTATTTATCATCTGCAAATTTATATTTAATCCCCAGATTATCAATATCTTCTAAACCAACGGTATTTAAAAGCGTTTCGTAATAACTACTTCCCCAAAATTCACCAAAGCCAAAATCAATGGGTTGCAAACCTGCCGTGATTCTCTGCTGATCAGATAATTTATAACCTACCCAAGCTTTTTTTAGGAAAATCGCATCACATAAGCGATCATATTGATAACAACGGGCATCCGCACCTGCAATCCAATCTGGATTTTCATAACCTAGCACTAATTTAATATCAGTTAATCGCCAGTCATCATTTTGAGAACCTTCATTTGCATCAACCACATAATCTTTATGCAAATAACGAGAACGTACTGCGCCAGAAACTTTAAATTGTCCCGATTCCAAAGTTGGATCTCCCCAACTTAAATCAGCCGCAGAAGCCTCTACTCCCGCCGTTAAACTTAAAATTCCTAAAAATAATAATGACCTTTTCATGTCTTCAACATCCTTGTTAAGTGTTATAAGAACATGAAGAAATTGGTCTAGACAAACAATGCCATAACTATAAAGTCGGTCTTTACAAACTGTGTTTAATCAAAAAAATGAGCATAAAAAAAGACCACGCAGGAGCGTGGTCTATAAAATGGTGGCTATGACGAGACTTGAACTTGTGACCCCCGCATTATGAGTGCGGTGCTCTAACCAACTGAGCTACATAGCCGAAAACTGTGCGCGCATTATCTTAACTTCTTTAACGCACGTCAAGAAAAATTTTAAATAAAATGAGGTGAAGTGAGCCTATAAGCCGGGTTCTGTCGAGGATGGTCATTCCTCTAGGCGTACAATCACTCATACGCTCAAGCGACCTACCCGAATCCAGTACGGGCCGTACCTCAGGATTCCTATTTGGTCTTGCTTCTGGTGGGGTTTACCATGCCGTGAACTGTTACCAGACACGCGGTGCGCTCTTACCGCACCCTTTCACCCTTACCTCACGAATGAGGCGGTCTACTCTCTGCTGCACTTTCCGTCGGCTTTCACCGCCCAGGCGTTACCTGGCACCCTGCCCTATGAAGCCCGGACTTTCCTCCCCTGCTTCAGTCACGAAGACCTCCACAGCAGCGACCATCCAGCTCACTTCAGGGGCGCATATTAACAAATTTATTTACTAATTGCTTGTGCTTTTTTGAGCAATTAATTTTTTATATTTGTCGAATAGCTCATCTTCCGTTTCCACATGCTGCGGATCTTTAGGAATACAGTCCACTGGACAAAATAACTGACATTGCGGCTGGTCATGATGACCAACGCATTCAGTGCATAAATCTGGATGAATTTCATAAATCACTTCACCCATGAAAATAGCTTCATTTGGGCAAACTGGTTCACAAACATCACAGTTTATGCATTCATCGGTGATATATAACGACACTTTACCAACCTTGTTGATGTTTACGTTCAAAGGCCTCAACCACAGCTTGCGGAACAAACTTGGTTACATCCCCTTTTAAACGAGCAATTTCCCGAATTAATGTCGAAGAAATAAATGAATACTGCTCAGATGGTGTTAAAAATACTGCTTCAAAATGTGGGTCAAGTTGACGGTTCATATTGGCAAGTTGAAATTCATATTCAAAATCAGAAACTGCTCTTAAACCACGAAGTACTGCTGTTGCCTTTTGCTCTTTGAAAAAATTAACCAGTAGACCATCAAAGCCTACAAATTCAACATTTGATAAATGGCTGAGTGATGTTTGGGCCAGTTCAACTCTCTCTTCTAGACTGAACAAAGGGTTTTTATGATGTCCAATTGCAATTGCTACTACAACCTCATCAAACATTCTTGATGCTCTAGTAACTAAATCAACGTGTCCATTCGTGATGGGGTCAAATGTTCCAGGATAAATTACACGCGTTTTAGACATCCGCTAGTACTCTAATTGTATTGTGAACCTATTTTAGCAAAAGTTATACATCAGGCGAAATATTGACGTGCAGGAAAAACTTCACCTTAGCATCAGTTTACGGCACAATAGGGGCAATTGTGGAAGTTTGAATTATGGCGAAAGCAACAGTAGTAAAGAAACATAATGGCGGAACCATCGCACAAAATAAACGTGCCCGTCATGATTATTTTATCGAAGAAAAATTTGAAGCTGGTATGTCTTTACTCGGCTGGGAAGTAAAGTCTTTACGTGCTGGTCGCATGAGTTTGACAGAAAGTTATGTCATTTTTAAGAATGGTGAAGCGTTTTTATTTGGTGCACAAATTCAACCGCTCCTTTCAGCATCTACTCATGTAGTACCTGAAGCTACACGTACACGTAAATTATTATTATCACGCCGAGAACTAGAAAAGCTAACAGGTTCAGTTAACCAAAAAGGTTACTCATGTGTTCCTTTAGCATGTTACTGGAAAGGTCACTTGGTTAAACTTGAAATCGCGCTTGTGAAAGGTAAACAGCTTCACGACAAACGTGCGACTGAAAAAGATCGCGATTGGCAGCGTGATAAAGCTCGTATATTTCATAAGTAATTAAATAAAAAGCCTCTTTTTAGAGGCTTTTTTATATCGCGGAATTTATTAATTTAATCTATATAAGAGTCCAGCAAGATATTCACCAAACCATTTTGCAGTATCTAAATCGCCTTGTGGAGGAGTAATTTCAACAGGCGCATTATCTGACTGTGTCATTAAACCTAAACAGCTCGATAATCGATTTAAATCTTTTTCGCCATGACCTGTCGTCATTAAAGGTAAACCTGACCAAAGCATGCCATGTTGCATCGCAAAAATATTTAATTGTTGTAATACAGCCAATTTATCGCCGCTTAGACCACCTGAGTTTGCAAAGCCAGCTGCAAGCTTGCCTTGCCACAAACGCTCTTTCCAACGTTTAGAAGTACTGTCCATAAACTTTTTAAAGTCAGCGGTCATACTCCCCATATAGGTAGGCGAACCAAAAATAATACCGTGCGATGCATCAAGTGCATCCCAATCAATATGTTCAATATTCATTAAATGTACTTTTACACCCATCACCTCTGCCCCAGCAGCAATAGCGGAAGCTACCTTCGCGGTATGACCATATGGACTGTGGTAGACAATAGAGAGATGTTTTTCAGGCAAAGACATAAGATTAAAATTTTGAGCGATTTTTTCTATTTTATCATTTTATTAACACTTGCTAAACCTTCATCTATAAATATGAAATATAAGGTTCTCCCTACCGCGAGCTGTAGACATATTTTCAAATTAAATAAAAAACTCTCTTATTTTAGTGAATATAATGTAAGAGAGTCATTTAAGGCGGTTATCAAAACTTACATAAAAACAAACGTGGCCATACGCCCAGTTTTCGCATCACGACGATAAGAAAAATACTCATCATCCTGTTGATAAGAACATTGATCTCCACCTAAGACTTGTTGCACACCTAGACTTTGCAAAATAAAGCGAGCAATGGCATATAAGTCTGCATGAAATTTATTTGGAGCCACGCCCTCAACAAAGGCTGTTTCCAACTCTGGATATTTATCACAAAAAGCAGTTTTTACTTCAGCCCCAATTTCAAAACAAGGTTGGCTGATTGCAGCTCCTAACCATGCCCAAGTTGGAGGATTCTGCATAGCGGCTACTGTATTTTCAATAATGCCACCAGCCAAACCACGCCAACCGGCATGCAAATTAGCAACTTCACTGCCTTCAGCATTTCCCAACACGACAGGTAAGCAATCAGCCGTCATCATCATTAAAGCATGGCCTTTTGTTTGGGTGACCAGACCATCGCCAATTAAAGCTTTAAAAGGAATTTGTTCATTTACAGTATGGCAAATCGTACTATGCGTTTGAGTCATCCATGTCATTTTTTTAACACCAAATTTCGCAAACTCATCTAACAATATCATTCGATGCTGTTGAACACGTTGTGCCTCATCTTTGACATGTAAAGCTAAATTAAAGCCAGATAATTCAAGTTGATCCGTTGGTAATGCCAAAGGATGTTGAACACGTGTCTGCCCTACAAATACGCCTTGAGGTAAACCTTGAACAAATTCCATATACACGTCCTTAATATGCAGCGTTTTCTGAACGTAACACATTTACTAAATGTGTAAAGTCTTCAGGCCACGGCGCTTCAAACAGCATGTCTTCACCAGTACGAGGGTGTTTCAAGCCCAATTTCGCTGCGTGCAATGCCTGACGTTTAAAACCACGTAAAGTTTCAATGAGCAACTCAGATGCACCAGCTGGCACACGTACACGGTTCATATAAACCTGATCGCCAATCAAGCCATAACCAATGTAACTAAAATGCACACGGATCTGATGTGTTCGTCCTGTTTCAAGACGAGCTTGTACACGAGTAAAATCTTTAAAGCGTTCTTTTACATTGTAGTGAGTTACCGCATCTCGCCCACCCGGTAAAATTGCCATTTTCACACGGTCAACTGGGTGGCGTTTGATTGGTTCATCAATCGTACCGCCAGCAATAATATTTCCATAAACAACCAAATCATATACACGGTAAACCGTTTTATTTGCCAACTGTTTACTTAAAGAAAATTGAGCTTCTAGGCTTTTAGCGACAACCAGTAAACCGCTGGTATCTTTATCAATACGGTGTACTAAACCAGCGCGCGAAAGTTCTGCCAATTTTGGGAAATGGTAAAGCAAAGCATTCACTAAAGTTCCAGAACTATTGCCTGCTCCTGGATGTACCACCATGCCTACTGGCTTATTAATGACTAAAATATCATCGTCTTCATAGACAATATTAAGTGGAATATTTTCAGGCTGACTCGTCGTCTGGGCTTCGAGCTCTACTTCAAGCGTAAGTAGCTCTGTTCCTTCACAACGGTGCTTAGGCTTGACAATGTTACCATTCACCAACAGATGGCCATCCTTCAACCATTGCTTGAGCTTTTCACGTGAAAACTCGCTCCATACCAAGGCTGCTACCTGATCGATACGTTGTCCCAGATAGGTTTCATCTAGCTGAACTTGCAACGATAAACGTGTTGCAGTTGTATCAGAAGTATGGTTATCTGCATCCTCAGAATCTTCAAGTAAATTGAAGTCGGTTTCAGAGAAGTTTGTGTTTGAAGATTGTGCTGAAGTCATTTGATCATTGAGATAAAAGTGGTTTAATAGCGCAATTGTAGCTCATTGCCCAACATAACAGAGGAGTTTTTATGTCGCTACCACGTTATAAAATTACGATGCTTGCCTTATCTTTAGGCGTAGCGTCTGCATTTGTGGGCTGTAGCAGCAATCCAAGTAAAAAAGAAGTGGTCGATACTGGCCCTCAATCTAGTGAACAAGCTTACTTCGAAAAGGCCCAAAAGTCGCTTGATCGTGGTCAATATCTTGATGCGACCAAGTCTTTAGAGGCAATCGATACTTATTATCCGACTGGACAATACGCTCAACAAGCACAACTTGAACTTCTATATTCGAAATTTAAACAAAAAGATTATGAAGGCGCCATTGCCTTAGCAGAACGTTTTATTCGTTTAAATCCTCAACATCCAAATGTGGATTATGCTTATTATGTTCGTGCTGTTGCCAATATGGAGCAAAACTACGACAGTTTGATGCGTTATACCTCTTTGCAACAGTCCCATCGTGATGTGAGTTATTTAAAAGTTGCGTATCAAAACTTTGTTGATTTAATTCGTCGTTTCCCAAGTAGCCAATATTCTGTTGATGCTGCTCAGCGTATGAAATTCATTGGGCAAGAACTTGCTGAAAATGAAATGACTGCTGCTCGCTTCAACGTTAAGCGTAAAGCTTGGATCGCCGCTGCAGAACGTTCGCAATGGGTGATTGAACACTATCCACAAACACCTCAAATTCCAGAAGCTTTAGCTACTTTGGCATATAGCTATGACAAGTTAGGTGATAAAGCTACTTCCCAACAATATATTGAAGTTTTAAAGCTTAATTATCCAAGCCTTGTGAAAAAAGACGGCACAGTTAACATGCGTGCTGCTCGTAAAGAAGGTAACTGGATCAACCGTGCAACTTTAGGTATCTTCGGTCGTGAATCGACTGCTGCAACGCCAGAGAGCACAACTGAAGCAGAAGCTCCAAAACGTGGTTTCCTCAACCGTGTTAGTTTTGGTTTAATTGGTAATTCAGATAAAGAAGAAACTGAAGCACCAGAACAAACACCTGTTGAAGCTCCTAAGTCTGAACGTAGTTGGACAAACCGTTTAAGCTTCGGTTTATTAGACAAACCTGAGTCACAAGCAGCAGAAAATACAACTGTTGCACCAGCTGTAACCTCTACTGAAGCTTCAACTGATGTTCAATCAGACGAGGCAACACAAGGTGCGGATGACGCTGCTCAATAAGTTTAAGCTTTAAAAAACATCAACAAACAGGCAAGTGATATCACTTGCCTGTTTGTTTTTATAAAATATTAAAATATTTATTGGGCATATCTCGATTCATCATGTCAGAATATTCTGACTCACTGTCTCATCAAGTTTTAATACGGTTATCTGAATTATGGCAATTCCACAGCATACGATTGATCAAATTTTAGATCGCACAGATATTGTCGATCTGATTGGTCAGCGTGTGAAATTGAAAAAAACCGGACGTACATATTCCGGCTGTTGCCCTTTTCATCAAGAAAAAACGCCATCATTCCATGTCTACCGTGACAAACAGTATTATCACTGCTTTGGTTGTCAGGCTAACGGAAATGCAATCCGTTTTCTTATGGATATTGATAACCGAAACTTTATTGAGGTAATGAAAGAATTATCGAGCAGTACTGGAATTGAATTACCCAAAGATAATACTGAGAATAAAAAACTATCTTATACCCGTCAGGTTACAAAGCCACCTGTTACTAAAACAAATACGGCTGAGCCTGTAACTTCACAGCAGCCATCAGATGAAAGCTACAACACGCTTGAACCCGTATTTTTTGATGACCCTTTTGCTCAGTTCGAACAGCCGTTTAGCTTTGATGAACCAGTTCAAGAAGGTAATTTATATGACTTACTGGAAAATGTTGCTCAGTTCTATGAACAACAATTACCTCATAGTCAAAAGGCAAAAAATTACTTTAAACAGCGTGGACTAACCAATCAGACTATTCAATTTTGGCGCTTAGGCTATGCTCCAGAAGACTGGCAACACCTAGAAAAAGCTTTTCCTTATGATATTGACGGCTTAAAACAACTTGGACTTATCCGCTCGAGCGATAATGGCCGTGATTTTGACCTATTACGTGACCGCGTTATTTTCCCAATTCGCGACCCGAAAGGCCGAGTGGTTGGCTTTGGTGGGCGTGCATTAAATGATGAAATCAAGCCCAAATATATTAACTCGCCAGATTCAGAAGTCTTTCATAAAAATCAGCTACTTTACGGACTTTATGAAGGTAGAAAACTTAAATCTAGCGATTGGTTAATGGTTGAAGGCTATATGGATGTCATTGCGCTTCAGCAATATGGCATTACAGGAGCTGTAGCAACCTTAGGGACTGCAAGTAATACTGAACACCTTAATATTTTATTTAAACAAAATAGTCGTATTACCATTGCTTTTGATGGTGATGCTGCTGGTCAAAAAGCAGCACGCAGAACTTTAGAAATTGCTTTACCCCTTCTCAATGATGGTCGTGAACTTAAATTTTTTGTTCTACCCAATGATCACGATCCAGACTCTCTCATCCGTCGAGAAGGACTCGAAAATTTTCAAAAACTATTACAACAAGCCCCTCTTTTGTCCGATTTCGTGTTTGCGCACTTAACAGGTCAACACGATATCAGTACGCCTGAAGGGAAAAGCTTAGTCATGGGAGAACTCAGAGAACTCACCGAGTTATTGCCAAAACAAGGTTCTTTCCGTTACTTACTTACTCAATCTTTCCGTGAAAAACTCGGTTTAGGTAAGCGTTTTACCCCACAAATTAGTCACGATGCATCTTTATCTTTTAACATTCAAACCAAAGACGAAGATTTTGCGATAGCAATTTTAATGCATCATCCTTTTCTTTATATTCATTTCGAAGGATTACGGGCTTATATTCAGCAAGATGAATTATTGGCTAAAGTACTGGCAATCTTAAACCGTATTTTTGATGATTTACCGGATGATCAAGAGTTGGCAACTTATTATGTGCTTGGTGCGTGTAGTAGTTACTGTCATGAAATCGCCGATATTATGCAAAGAACAAATATTCAGGCATTAACACAGGCACCTGAGGTAGCTGACAAGTTAGCTAAGGAATATTCGCTAAGTCTGCAAGAAAGATATTTACGTCAGAAGCTGAAATCACCGATTTCTTTAATTGAATCAAGAAATCTAAGACAACAATTGAATGAATTAACAAAACAAATTAGCTTGAAACTGTTGTCTTAATGTTTTGGCTTACGCTCATGATCAAATACATCCTGTAAATGCTGCTGTAACCATTCAAAATAATCAGGATTTTCTGCTTTGGCCGCTTCACGTAGTAATATCGATGTAGGATGCATAAGTTTTTGCGTTAAACGATGGGCAAATTGCTGTAATACCTGCTCGGCATTCTCACCATGATGCAAAGCTTCTAATGCATGCGTAAGCTCTTGTTGACTAATCTCTTCACTGTGTTGGCGGTAAGCATGAATGGTGCTACCAGCCTCTTTAACCTTTTGATGAGTAATAAGCTGAGTCGCTAATTGATTCACCATTACTTCCGCTTCAACTGCCGCCTGACGACGTTGAGCGAGGTTCTCATCAATCACACTTTGTAAATCATCGACACCATACAAATAGACACCATCAAGTGCTTCAACTTTAGGATCTATATCACGTGGCACTGCTAAATCAACCATTAACATTTGTTGGTAGCGGCGTTTTTTTAATGCAGCCTTAACATCAGAATAAGCAATAACTTGATATAAACTTCCAGTACAGCTCGACACGACATCAGCACGATATAAATTTTCTGCTAATGCTGAAAACTCAATAATTTCAACTTCAACCTGATGTGCAATCTCCTGAGCCAGCTGGTCAGCACGCTCACGGCTACGATTACAAATAATAATCTTCGCGACACCCATTTCAGCCAAATGTTTAGCCACCAAGCTATTCATTTCACCCGCAGCAACCACCATAACAGTAAGCTTTTCAGGCTTACTAAAAACCTGTAAGGCCAGTTGTGCAACAGCATACCCCATCGAAACAGCATGACTACCTACCGCAGTTTCGGAACGTACACGTTTAGCTGCATAGAAAGCGTATTCAAAAACACTATTTAATTCAGGAGAGACCGTTTGCGCTTCTTTAGACAATGCCAAAGCACTTTTAACCTGCCCTAAAATTTGTGGCTCACCAAGCATGAGAGAGTCTAGACCACTCGCCACTCGCATTAAATGTGTAATGGCCTGCGTATTCTCGTAACGATAAACATGATGAATTAACTGCTTTACATCAATATTATTGGCATCGGCTAACCATTTTAGAAGGCTTTCGGCGTTTTCTGCCATGGCATAAACTTCTGTACGGTTACAGGTCGAGACAACCACCAAATCCTTTAAGTTTTGGTGATGACGTTGTTCGGCAAGCAAACGACTTAATCGCTCTGCATTGAAAGCAATTTGTTCGCGGAGTTCTACAGAAGCTGTTTGATGGTTGACACCCAATGCAAAGAAAGACATATCAGATCATCATTTCGCTAAATTTATGCTATTGTGCAACATCGGTGTCATAAAAAGCATTACTTTGGATCAATAAAAATTGCGTCAAATGAATAGCCGTATTAATTTTAACGGTGCTTCGATAAGACAGTATTCTACCACATTCTTGTTGTTAGGTAGCATGTCCTCGTATGTCTATGCACGTCCTGTGCAAGAGACCTATGCCGTGCATTCATTTGATCAGGCACTAGAGCAAACGATGGTCGCTGAATTTGCTCTAGCTTATGACGATATTCCAAACGCTTTGCATAATTACACAGTGCTCGCAATTAAAAGCAACTCTACATCAATTAAGCAGAGAGCTTTAGACGTTGCACTTGAATATAATGATTTACAAGCTGCGTTAAATATTGCTACACACTGGGTAGCTCAAGAACCTAAAGATGTACCAGCTTTATTTTATTTGTCACACATTGCTTTAAAAACGCACGAATATCAGCTTGCTGCTGAGACATTAGATAAAATCTTAAAGATAGATCCCACTGCTGATTTAGAACAAATTTTAGCCATCATTGCTCCAGAAAATGCGCAGGATCGAGAAGTACTATTAACAGCTTTACGTTCTAGCGCAGAAAAAGACAATCCTTCTATTTTGGCACTCATCGCCAATTTAGAGGCTCAAAATGGCCAATTACAAACTGCGCTAACCAACATTAACAAAGCATTACGTCGACGTCCTAAAGTAACGAGCTTTATTTTAATGAAAGCAAACTTACTTATTGCTCTCAGCGATCAAGAAGGTGCGCTTAAATGGTATGCAAAGTCGAGTCGTAAAAATAAGAAAAATTTAGATATTCGATTAGCTGAAATCCGCTATCTCATACAAATTAACCAATCTCAGCTTGCGTTAGAAAAACTTGAAAAGATTATAGAAACCAACCCTAAAGCTGAAGAAGCCTTATTTATTGCAGGCTTAACAAGTATTGATTTAAAGCAATATGACAAAGCGGAACAATATCTTGTTGACCTACGAAACTCGGCAAAATATCAAAATGAAGCGTATTACTACTTAGCCATTAATGCAGAGCGTAAACAGCATTATGAAACTGCAAAAGCTTACTATCGTTTAGTTGATGGCAGTTTATATGTGGTATCTAGACGAAACTTGATCGCAATATATGATAAACAAGAAAACTTACACGATGCTTTACGGTTCCTTACTCAAGAACGAGTAAATTATCCTCAACATGCAAGTTTCTTATATCAAGCCCAAGCTGAAATCTTAAAGAAAATGGGCAATAAAAAAGCTGCACTAAATCTATTAGATGAAGCAATTAAAAACCTACCCGACGACCCAGAACTGATTTATGCGGAAGTTTTATTACTTGATCCATATACGGACCGTGACAAGCTGGACAAAACCTTAAAACAATTATTACAACTTGAGCCCAACAGCCCAACTTATCTAAATGCATATGCTTATACACTAGCACTGCAAAACCGTCGTTTAAAAGAAGCACGTCAGTATGCAGAGCAAGCATTAGAATATGCGCCTGAACAGGCCTCAATTCTTGATACGCTAGGTTATATTGCATTTTTACAGAATGATTATGAAGCTGCGGCGGAAGCCTTAGGCAAAGCGTATGAACTTAGCCATAATATAAATATTGGCGTTCGTTATGCTAAAGCTTTGTATATGCAAGGGTCACTCACGCAATTTAGCGCAGTGTTACAACAACTGAAACAAAAACATGCCAATGATCCACAATTACAACAGCTTGATGCGTTAATTTTACCTACATCTGCAAAAAAGAGTTAAATATATGAGCAAATTTGCCCAACTGTGCACAGCGATCTGTGGATCAAGTGTATTATTTCTAACCGGTTGTCAGCATTTTACTCAACCAAAACCAGCGGTTACCCAACAAGTTCAAGACGAAAAACACTTTAATTTACAAGGTAAGATTGGGGTTCGTACACCACAGCAAACCGGTAGTGCGTTTTTTACCTGGCTTCAACAGCAAGATAATTTTGATATCGAATTAAGCGGTATTTTAGGCGTTGGAAAAACCCAAATTCAGGGTAAACCAGGCGAAGTAACTTTAAACAGTTCTAAAACAGGACTTATTAGCGCAGCCTCTCCAGAAGAACTTTTAGAACGTG
Organism: Acinetobacter sp. V104_13; assembly: GCF_031798995.1. Classification (NCBI taxonomy): domain Bacteria; kingdom Pseudomonadati; phylum Pseudomonadota; class Gammaproteobacteria; order Moraxellales; family Moraxellaceae; genus Acinetobacter; species Acinetobacter sp. V104_13. Next base: position 32,145 of record NZ_JAVQNP010000008.1, read on the forward strand.
CAACGGGTTGGCAAGCACCAATTACACACTTAACAAGCTGGATTTTAGCAAAACCAGCAACGCTAAATGCTCAAATTACGAAAGACGCTGCAAATCGAGTGAGTCAACTGATTGAAGATGGCTGGACAGTTAATTTCAGTTACGATGGTGAACAAACTTTGCCAAACAAACTGGTTTTAAAGCAAGCTCTTGCTGAAGATAAAGAAAACCGTATTACAATGGTCATCCAAAACCGCTAAGTCTAATTATATAAATCTATGATTCGAGTTCCTTCCCCTGCTAAGCTCAACCTGTTTTTACATATTACAGGCCGACGTGAAAATGGTTACCATGAGCTACAAACCATTTTCCAACTAATTGATTTATATGATTGGATGACATTTACACCGACTTTGGGCGAAGAAATCAAAATTGATGGGTTGAGTGAAGTTCGAGCTGAAGAAAACTTGATTTATCGAGCAGCTCAAATACTAAAACCACATGCAAAAAAACTTTGTGGCTTGGACATCAAAATTGAAAAAAATATTCCAATGGGTGCGGGTCTAGGCGGCGGTTCATCTAATGCCGCCACAACACTTATTGTGTTAAATCAATTATGGGAATGTGGCCTAGAGAAAGAACAACTTGCGGACTACGGTGTTAAGCTCGGTGCCGATGTTCCAATTTTTATTTATGGTAAAAATGCATGGGCTGAAGGCATCGGTGAACATTTATCATTCATAGACTTAGATCAAAAACAGTTCATTATTTTAAAACCTGATTGTTTTATCAGCACTCAATTGCTTTTTTCACAAAAAACATTGACAAGAGACTCTAAGACCACTAAATTTTGCGCCTATCAGTTAGAACCTTCTAATTTTGGAAATAACTTTGAGCCACTGGCTCGGCAGTTATACCCTGAAGTAGAAGAAGCAATGCAATATTTAGATCAATTTGGTCAAGCAAAGCTTACAGGTACAGGTGCTTGTGTTTTTATTGAAGTAACGAATGAAATGAATATTGATGAAATTCTTAAGCATTCACCATGTAAATCTTACTTGGTAAATAGTTTAAAAGAATCTCCTCTTAATCATTTTAAGGTTACACGTTAGGGGCGTCGCCAAGTGGTAAGGCACCGGGTTTTGATCTCGGCATCCGTTGGTTCGAATCCAGCCGCCCCTGCCATCTATTTCATTACATACCAACCGCCAAGGGTGCTTCATGCCCAATCTTGTCGTTTTTAGTGGAAATGCTCATCCACAGTTCGCTCAAAAAGTCGTAAGTCACTTACATATCCCTCTAGGTGCTGCATCAGTCGGTCACTTTTCTGATGGAGAAATTTCAGTAGAAATTACTGAAAATGTTCGTGGTAAAGACGTATTTATCGTTCAGCCTACTTGTGCCCCTACCAATGATAACCTTATGGAAATCTTGGTTATGGCAGATGCTTTGCGTCGTGCAAGTGCTGGTCGTATTACCGCTGTTATCCCTTATTTTGGTTATGCTCGCCAAGACCGTCGTCCACGTTCTGCACGTGTGCCGATTACAGCTAAAGTTGTCGCAGACATGCTTACCACTGTTGGTATTGACCGTGTCGTGATGATCGACTTACATGCTGACCAAATTCAAGGTTTCTTCGATATTCCAGTCGACAACATCTACGGTACTCCTGCTTTGCTTGCTGACTTACGTCAACAACAACATGACAACCTTATGGTGGTTTCTCCTGACGTTGGTGGTGTAGTACGTGCTCGTGCTGTTGCCAAACAGATGGGTGACATCGATTTAGCAATTATTGATAAACGTCGTCAAAAAGCCAATGAGTCGCAAGTTATGCACTTAATTGGTGACGTAAAAGATCGTGATTGCGTTATCGTAGACGATATGGTCGATACTGCTGGTACATTGTGTAAAGCAGCTGATGCGCTTAAGCAATTTGGTGCACGTCGTGTAGTTGCATACGCAACTCACCCTGTACTATCAGGTAAGGCTATTGAAAACTTACGTAATTCAGTTATTGATGAACTGGTTGTGACTGATACCATTCCTCTTTCTGAAGAAGCATTGACCTTAGGCAAGATCCGTCAGGTTTCTGTTGCTAGCATGGTTGCTGAAACGATTCGTCGTATTAATAACGAAGAGTCTATCAGTGCAATGTTCGATAGTTTATAATATTGCAGCTTTTTATAAACCCTAGCCTTGGCTGGGGTTTTCTATCACTAAACTGGTCGCAAGTTTAGTCTTTTAAACTTTAATGAGGATTTACTCATGGCAAACTTCGTATTAAACGCTCAAGCGCGTGCTGAAGACAAACAAGGGAAAGGTGCGAGCCGCCGCCTTCGTCGCGAAGCTTTAATTCCAGCTATCATTTATGGTGGCAACGCTGAGCCTGTAACTGTTACTTTAGAACTTCGTGAGCTTGTAAAAGCTTTAGAAAGCAATGCTTTCTTTGAAGAAGTTGTAGAAATCAAAGTGGGCGACAAAGTTGAAAACGTTAAAATCCAAGCGTTACAACGTCACCCATCTAAAAACACTCCTATGCACGCTGACTTCAAACGCGCATAAGTGTTTAAAGGCGTAGATTAGTGTCAAATATTTCGCTAATTGTTGGTTTGGGCAATCCTGGTTCAGAATATGCCCAAACCCGCCATAATGCAGGTTTTTGGTTCATTGAACAGCTTGCTGACAAATATGGCATTACATTAAAAAATGATCCGAAATTTCACGGAATCAGTGGACGTGGTAATATAGAAGGACACGATGTCCGTCTACTTCTACCCACTACATTTATGAACCGTTCTGGACAAAGTGTAGTTCCATTTGCAAAATTTTATCAAATTGCTCCCGAAGCAATTTTGATTGCTCATGATGAACTTGATATGAACCCAGGTGTAATTCGTCTTAAAACAGGCGGTGGACACGGTGGTCATAACGGTTTACGTGACATTGTCCCTCATATTGGTCCAAATTTTCACCGTTTACGTATTGGTATCGGACATCCTGGCTCGAAAGAGAAAGTTTCAGGTCACGTACTTGGAAAAGCACCAAGTAGTGAACAAAGTCTGATGGATGCAGCAATTGATCATGCCCTTTCTAAAGTGAAGCTACTTGTTCAAGGACAAGTTCCACAGGCCATGAATCAAATTAATGCATATAAACCCACTTAAATTGTTGAACAATCATGCTTGCTATCTTGCTTTTTTAGGAGCAAAATGCGCATCAGCCACTTTGCCAACCGCAAAAGCTAAAGATTTCACCATAAGATCTACATCTTAGGTCTACTCAGGAGACGCTAGCCATGCTATCTCGTTTATTAAAATGCAAAATTCACCGTGCAGTTGTAACCCATGCTGAACTTCACTATGAAGGTTCTTGTGCAATTGATGGCGTATTGATGGACTTAGCTGGTATTCGTGAATATGAAGAAATTCATGTTTGGAATGTAACCAATGGCAAACGCTTCACAACTTATGCGATTCGTGGTGAAGATAACTCTGGAATTATTTCAGTAAACGGCGGTGCTGCACATCAAGCAGATGTTGGCGATTTAGTAATTATTGCTACATTTGGTGATTTTACTGAAGCTGAAGCAAATATTCATAAACCACGTTTGGTATATGCTAATCCAAATAATACAGTCAACCACACAGCGAATTGCATTCCTGTTCAAGTTGCCTAATTTATTTTAAGAATAAAAAGCCCGCATTGACGGGCTTTTATTATTTTATAAATCCTTAATAGTTCCTTCCCACCAGTTCTTTTGTTTTTCACAATTTAATGGTTGAAGCTGCTCTCCTCGTAATTCGAACAATATCGCCTCTCCTTCAGGATTTACCTTAAATTCAGCATATTTGGCTTTTTCATAACATTGAGCCAAGCCTTCTGCAAACAAGAAACTGCGAGAGGCAGGATATAAAGCCTGCAAACGATTTTCAGGATTTTTTAAAATTAACCTCTGCCCAGCAAATGAATTATTGATATCTAAAATGGTACGAACTACGCGATTTTGTGAATCCAAAATAACTTTTGCGGGAACGGAAGAGTGATTAAAAATCACCTGTTCCAGAGCCTCACCTTCACTTCCTGCAAGAGCTTTAAGAGATTGTAAATGTAATTCATAAGCCACTGCCATATAGTCACCTTGTAAAATTGAACGAGGATCAACTGGTTTAAGCTCAATAAAAATACTTTTACTATGGTGCAGATGCCATTCGTTTTTCGCCACTAAACCTGCAAAAAATAATAGCGTGATAACGGCAATAATAAGAGAAAAATACTTTTTCATTCTTTCTCTCCTTTAACAAGATCATTTTTATTTTCACGTTGAAGTAACCAAGACAGAGCCAACAAAACAATACCCGAAATAAAAATAGATGCACTCTTAGCTAGAAAAGTTATTTGTAGGTTGTAATAGAGCTGCCAGAACACAAAAACGAATACTGTTAAGCTCACTCCATACACAAGATAATCTTTCTTTTTTAATGCCCACGTTAAAATAATAAGCAGGATGAAAATTTCAAAATATCCCAACACAATAAGTAACACACCAAATATTAAAAAGGCGCAAAAAGTGAGTGTATTAAGTTGTCGATATAAATGAAGAACACTAAAGCAAAGTAACCAGACAACAGGTAGCAAATATAAAATCCATAACTGCTGATCTATCGAATTTTCTGGTACCAGCCCCATAAAAGTATCAAAAAAAGAAACTACAAGAATTACGACCAGCACGAATAAAAAAATACTACGCTCATATAGAGCTATTGATTTCTTCTTAGGTAAGAGTACCAAACTAAAAACCAAGTAACTGAGCAAAGTTAAATTTAAATAAGTCTGAGTAGAATGTATCGACCACAATGAATGGTCCAGTTGTAGCAAATAGATAAAAGCTATGCCATACGTAGCAAGCATTTGAATTAAAATGAAGAACCAATGTGGTTTAAGAAAATAACTAATACATAGAATAAAAATCTGTGCAATTAAAACCCATAGAATTTGGTCTGTTTCTGAACCAAGATGAAACAAGAAAGCGGTCTGCCCACTGATAAACAAACAATAGGCAAATTGCCGAAAGAAATAGCTTTGTGATTTCTTTAAAAGAATCAACGCCAATCCAACAAAAACAACTCCAATAATTAAAGAAATAGCTTCCCAAAACACCAGCGTAAAAGCTGCAAGTGCCAAGCCAGCAAGCCAAGCACCAATTGCCAATGGAATGATATAAAAGCGGCTTTGACGAAAAATTTTTATTAAAAGATAGCTAATCAGCGCAAACCAAATAAAAATAATGCCTGCAATCAATAAAAATATGAACTCATTAGAGTCTTTAAATAGGTTATTAATCCCATCTACAAGCCATATCGTTGCAGTCCCACCAAGAACAGCTGCCATCAAACTAGCACATAGCTGATCATCTTTTTTGAAGAAATAATAAAAAACGACTATTCCGGAAAAGAAGGCAGAAATTAGATAAGGAATATTCTCATTCGATAAATATTGAATCATTCCAATAATCGAAATAAAGGCGAACCAAGCGATAAAGACAAACCTTAAAGCACGATATTTGTTTATACATACCCAAAACTCAATAAGGCTTAATAGATTTAGAGCGATTAAATATAAATAAGGAAACTTTTCAGACCAGAAAGTCTGTTTAAAAAATAAAAAAAGTGTAAGTTGGCTGGTAATACAAATTAAAGCAAAGATTCCAATATTCGGCCGATATAACCACGGCAGTAAAAGCAATGTCCAAATTAAAAAAAGCAAATAACTGTCTGCACCAGTTTGATAAACCTGTCCAATTACAGCCAAGCTTAAACCTATCATCAAACCACAAACGCTATGTAAGGTCTGACTAACCCCATCGCTTAAAGTATCTTTTATGCTGAACCAAGCTGTGACAACTAATATAGCGGGCGGGATAGCGAGTTGAATACTGTCTGGAAGCATCAACCAGTTAGCAGCAATTAAATAAAGGATACTTACCGCCATAAATACATAACTGAAAATATGGAGGTGCTGAATAAATGAGCTATTGGTTAGAGGATAATAGTCTCTTATCTGCATGAAACACCTATTTTATTTATAATTTTCTATAAAAAACATAGCATTCCATTTTCATATCAACAAGTAAGCTCTTGTTAAAAAGCCTATTTCGATTTATGAAAATGCTTATTCATAAAGAAACTTAGCATTCTATAAAAGCATCTAGCCAATTCTATCAAGCGCGCTATAATAAAACCCATCGCTTCAGGGCGGGGTGCAATTCCCCACCGGTGGTAAAGTTAATTTCTATAAATAGATTAACAAGCCCACGAGCTTAAATTGTGTAATTTGAGCAGATTTGGTGAAACTCCAAAGCCGACGGTATAGTCCGGATGAAAGAAGACGACGAACTGGGATAAATCCGTTTTATTTCAGTGCCAGCCTGTTTTTACATCAGTCCTGAAATGTTCAACCGTATTTTTACGAGAGCGTTTCATTATGTCTAGCTTAATTCAACCAGAACTTTTTTTCTCAGCCCTCTCTCCTGCTGAGCAACGCATTCAACAAGCATTAGAAGATATCCGTCAAGGCAAGCCTGTCTTGGTTATGGACGACTTTGATCGCGAAAATGAAGCAGATTTAATTGTTGCAGCCGAAACTTTAACGGTAGAAACAATGGCACGTATGATTCGTGATGGTTCAGGGATTGTATGTTTATGCCTTACAGAAGAGCTAGCAGATCATCTAGAACTCCCTCCAATGGTTTCTCAAAACTCAAGCCAGTTTCATACCGCTTTTACAGTGACCATTGAGGCAGCTCAAGGCGTTACCACTGGTGTTTCTGCTAAAGACCGTGTAACAACTATTCAAACTGCTATTAAAGATGGCGCTGTTGCAAGTGACTTAAATCGTCCGGGTCACGTTTTCCCATTACGTGCACGTAATGGTGGAGTCCTTACTCGTCGAGGTCATACCGAGGGAACAATTGATCTAGCAAGATTAGCCGGTTTAAAACCTGCTGGTGTGTTATGTGAATTAACCAATCCAGATGGCACGATGGCATCGGGCATTCAAGTTTTAGCATATGCTCAAACTCATCACTTAACGGTGATTACGATTGAAGAACTTGTTCAATACCGCCAGCAACACGGTATTTAAATAAAAAAGGGTTGGCTTTAGATCAAAGCCAAACCTTCAAATTAAAATTTAATAATATTTAAGAAACTTTCTTTTGTGCTGTCAGTTCTTCAACATAGTCCAAAAGTTCAGAGAATTGCTTAATCATTGCTTTAGGCTGTGCTTGAGCAAGTTCCTCTGCTGTTCCATAACCATAAGTCACCGCTACCGCCTCGATACCGTTATGACGAGCACCCAAAACGTCATATTGGCGGTCACCGACCATTAAACACTCTTCTGGGTTTAATTGCTCATGCTCAAGAATATAATGGATAAGGTCAGCTTTATTAGTGCGCTCACCCGTTAACTCACTCCCATAGATATGTACAAAGTATTGACTTAATTCAAAATGGTCCAAGATACGTTTTGCATAAATCGTTGGTTTAGCAGTTGCAACAAATAAACGATATCCTTCTTTTTTTAAAGCGCTAAGCGTTTTGGCAACAGATGGATACACTTCATTTTCGAACAGGCCAACCACCGAAAAACGCTCGCGATAAGCAAGTAAAGCTTGTTCAGCTAAAGCATCATCTTGAGTAGCTAATAATTTTGCGAGTGATGGCTTTAATGGTGGGCCAATTGTCCAATCAATATCTAAATCAGCAGCCAATGGATAGCCTAATTTCTCCATTGCATAGCGAATTGAAGTATGGATTCCAACTTTTGGGTCTGTTAAGGTTCCATCCAAATCAATCAAAATATGTTTTATAGCCATTCAATCAGTAACCCAGTAAAGTATTTAATTCAATTGGTCGAGAGTTTAATCAAACTCTCTTATACTAACGTAAATTTAAATTGAAAAGGAAATAACCGTGCGTCCAACCGTACTTTGTTTCTCGGGTTTAGACCCTTCAGGTGGTGCAGGTTTACAAGCCGATATCGAAGCAATTGGACAAAGTGGTGCCCATGCAGCAATTGCATGTACTGCCCTCACCATTCAGAACTCACAACAAGTATTTGGCTTCGAAGCAACCTCAAAAGAACTCTTATTAGCACAAGCAAATGCAGTTGTAGGTGACTTACCCATTAAATGTGTTAAGTCAGGCATGCTTGGCACGACAGATAATATTGCGGCACTAGCTGAATTTTTACGTGCTCATCCTGACTATCAATATGTACTTGATCCTGTTTTAGTCGCAAACAGTGGCGGCTCTTTAGGTGATCAGGCAACTCTCGTTAAAGCGTTCGTTGAACTTATTCCTCTAGCCACAATTATTACTCCAAATACGGTTGAATTACGTGCTCTAACAGGTATTACTGATTTAGATCAAGCCACTCAAAAGCTTTTTGAAATGGGTGCTAAAGCTGTTCTAGTGAAAGGTGGACATGAAGATACACCAGATCATATTAAAAATAGTTTACATATCGATGGTGAACTAGCAGCGAGTAGTAGCTGTCCTCGCCTTGAAGGTGAATATCACGGCTCAGGTTGTTCTTTAGCTAGCTTTATCGCTGGCCGTTTAGCTTTAGGTGATTCTTTAAAAATTGCAGTACAGCATGCTGAAACATGGTTATTCGGTGTTTTAAAAAATGCAGACACCCCTGTACCAAACGGACAAAAGATTCCAAAGCGTTTTTAAAAGCACAAAAAAGGCGCTTAAAGCGCCTTTTTTTATTAACCTCGATTATTGAGGAATACGTAAAACTTGCCCCGGGAAAATCTCATCAGGATCTTTTAACATTGGTTTATTTGCTTCAAAGATTTTTGGATATTGATTTGCATCACCGTAAACTTCTTTCGCAATTTTTGAAAGGTTGTCACCAGATTTCACTGTATAAAATTTACTTTCTGGTTCAGGAGTTGCCACTGTCATCTGGTCATCTACTCGAGCCACATGATCAATGTTTCCAACAATAAGAATAATTTTCTCTTTATCTGCTTGGCTTTTTACCTGCCCTTTAATAATTGCAGTATCAGTAGTACCGTTATAGGTTACAGATAAGCCTTCTACCCCTAAGCCCAAACTTTTAATTAAACCTAATAATTTATTTGCAACTTCTTGTGCAGAAGGTTCTGCTGGTGTTGCTGGAGCTGGTTGTGGTTCTGCTGGTGCGGTATTTTTTTTGCCAATACCTTTTACAAAATCAAAAAGACCCATCTTTTAGTCCTCATATTATTGTTTATAGTAAAGTCATTAAACTGACCTTTATTGTTATACTTCAAAAAAGTTATACCTCTGCTATCAATTGAGGTTGATCTTGTAAAAATATGTATCTCTTAAATTTTTTCTAAAATAAAAAAAGCCACCTTACGGTGGCCTTCTTTTTATTCAGCAATATGCGAATTAACCAAGTTTTTTAGTTACATAGTCAATTGCAGATTGAACTGTAGTGATTTCGTTAGAATCTTCATCAGGGATAGTGATGTCGAAGTCGTTTTCGAAAGACATAACAAGTTCAACTAAATCTAAAGAGTCAGCACCTAAGTCATCCATAAAAGATGCTTCGTTTTTAATCTCTTCAGCTTTAAGACCAAGTTGTTCTGCAACCGCTTGTTTAACGCGTTGTTCGATATCGCTCACAGGAATTCTCCTCATTGCTTGTGGCGTTTAATTTGCCACTAGTTTAATTGAATATAAAAATTTTTAAAAGTTTATACATCGGCGTTAGGCCATGTATAAACCACCATTTACATGTAATACCGTACCGGTAATGTAACCTGCTTTATCACTTGCAAGGAAACTCACCGCATTTGCGATATCTTGTGGCTCACCTAAGCGATTTAAAGCCACTTGATCACTCATTTTTTTGCGAATGTCTTCACTAAGTGCATCTGTCATTTCTGTTGCAATAAAGCCTGGCGCCACACTGTTTACAGTAATTTGGCGGCTACCCATCTCTTTTGCAAGGCTACGGCTGAATGCTTCAATACCTGCTTTAGCAGCAGAATAGTTCGCTTGGCCTGGGTTTGCAAAGTGAGCTACAACAGAACTGATATTAATAATTCGACCAAAACGTGCCTTCGTCATACCCTTAAGCACACGTTTAGATAAACGATAAACTGCTTTAAGGTGAATGTTGAGAATGTCATCCCAATCATCTTCAGACATACGAAGCAACAAATTGTCTTTCGTAATACCTGCATTGTTAACTAGAACAAGTACAGGACCATAGTTCTGTTCAATATGAGAAACGACTGCTTCAATCTCATCGAGATTACGCACGTCGAGCGCCAAACCTGCACCTTGTTCACCAAAGCTATCACTTAACTTTTGTGCACCAGATTCAGAAGTCGCAGTACCTACAACAAAATAACCGTCTTGAATAAGTTGCTGGGCAATGGCAGCGCCAATACCCCGACTCGCGCCCGTTACTAATGCAACTTTGCGTTCTTGTGTCATGCAATTTTTCCTTCTGCCACTAAAACAGCATTTAGGGCATCTTCCATTTTGCTCTTACTATCAATAGAAAAAGCTTTTTCAATATTTGGTAAACGCTTTGCGAGGTTACTCAATACTGTACCTGGACCACACTCAACAATGTATTGAATACCTTGGTCTTGTAGAGACTGCATGGTACGTGTCCATTGTACTGATTGGTACAATTGTGCAGTTAATGCCTGACGCAATTGAGCAACATCGGTAGCTATTCCCGCGTTGACATTTTGTATTACAGGAATGGTAGGTAGCTCAATGGCAGTTTGTTCCAAAGCTTCTGCAAATTTCTCAGCGGCAGGTTTCATCAACGAACAATGAGAAGGAACTGATACTGGTAAAGCAATTGCTTTAGCTGACTGCTCTTTTGCCAAAGCCATAACTTCTTGTACAGAAGCTGTACTTCCTGCAATCACAACTTGACCTTGTGAATTATAGTTTGCAGCTTCTACAGAACCTTCACCTGATGCACTCACGGTTTGACAAAGTTCAACCACTTTCTCATCAGCCAAGCCAAGGATTGCAGCCATAGCCCCTTGACCCTGAGGTACAGCACTTTGCATGAGCTTGCCACGCAAGTTAACTAATTTAACTGCATCCGCCAAGCTCATAGAGCCTGCAGCTACCAATGCACTGTATTCACCTAGTGAATGTCCTGCAAGGTATTTAGGTGCCAGACCACCTAAATCAAGCCATACACGCCATAAAGCGATACTGGCAGTTAATAACACAGGTTGGGTATTTTCTGTTTGGTCGAGACCTTCACCACTTTGTGCAATATGCCAAAGATCAAATCCAAGAGCATCTGAAGCTTCTGCAAAAGTTTGCCCGACCCCACTAAACTGTTCTGCTAGTTCAGCAAGCATACCGACTTTTTGTGAACCTTGACCAGGAAACACAAATGCAGTTTTTGTGGCTAAAGCTACTTGTTCAAGACGTTTAGCAGACATAAGAAATCCTTTTTTGGGTTTTCACTCATTTCTGGAGCGGAAATTTAACATGTTATTTATATATTTATAATTGCGAAAAACAACAAAAAAAGGGAGCTTTCGCTCCCATTTTTTCTATACTTAAGCATCACGCTTAATGCATATCATGCAATTATTCAGCATCAGCTGCTTTAGCGAATAATTGACGACCACGGTAGAAACCGTCTTTAGTCACGTGGTGACGACGATGAGTTTCACCAGTTGCTTGGTCTACTGTTAATGCATTCTCGGTTAAAGCGTCATGTGAACGGCGCATGTCACGGCGAGAGCGACTTTTACGGTTTTGCTGAACGGCCATGATGGCTCCTTACAAAGATCGAAAAAATGGATCAGAACAAATTCAGTTGTCTTATCTCATAATTATAACACAAATTATGAGTTAAGTTTACCCTTCAAACCTGCCAAAACATCAAACGGATTATCCCGTTTTTCTTCGACAACATTCTGAATGGTAGGTTGATGTTTATGTTCACAAGCATCATGCTTGGGAGATAAAGGCATCAACAATAACAGTTCATCTTCTAGTAATGCGAGTAAGTTAATCGAGGCAGGCGTATCATAATCGCCTTTCGTCGAAGACTCACTTTCACCTAAAACGATGAAATCAGCATCCTCATCCAAGCGCTCTATCAGTGACTCATCATCCACTAATGCAATATGGAAGTCTAAGACAAGAGGCATTTCAACAGGTTCCAAACAACGTTGGCACTCCATTGGAACTTTCGTGTCCATGTGACCGTCCATCCACACAATGCGATGATATGCATCCATTGATAGCTTACAGTCTATGTTGATCAATTGGTTATCAATTGATCCAACAGCTTCACGAGCGATACGAGCAAAGCGAGACAAGGGCAGTTGACCTGACCATGTAAAGCCTTGTTCAGCCCATTTAAACGGCTCAATCTGTGCCGGAAAGGTATTTGCTGACATAATTAAGGCGGCAATTCTACAAATTCATCGGTACTCTGTCAAAGATTAAGATACAATTTTGCACTTCTTTAGACAGAACTCGGGGTAAATTAAGCAATGCACCTGTTGCAGCCGCAACCTGAAGTTAACACTTCATTACTCGTTTGCACCCATTCAACTCATCAGAACACTCTTGTACCTGACCTAGTGCAACTCTCACCATGGTCAAGCTCAAAATCGGAGTCTGAGCAAGTTGATTGGCTTATTTTACACTTTAATCACTGGTTTTCCCACCATAATGTGACATTAGTTCGTGGTGATTTTGAACCTGAATATTTCCCAGCGACAAATAAAGAACCAGCCAAGATCCAATTTGCTCACGGTTTCTTTAATAGTGCTTTGCATGAAATTAGTCACTGGACTATTGCTGGTGAAAAAAGACGTCTATTACCAGATTTAGGTTATTGGTATGCACCTGATGGTCGCACCCAAGAACAGCAAAGTTTATTTGAACAAGTAGAAATTAAGCCACAAGCAATTGAATGGTTATTTGCGCAATCTTTTGGCCGAAAATTTAGAGTTTCACTCGATAACCTTACAGGTGATAGCGGTGATGGCAAACTATTTAAAGATAACGTTTATACTCAAGTGCAACGTTACTTTTCGGGTGAAGCTAAGTTGCCACGTGATGCAGCAGCATTTATTGGTTTTATTTGCCAATGTACACGTTCGGGTACACCTTTACAATTAAATGAATTTAAACGTGAACTCCTTGATTAATTGACAAAAAAGCTACGTTAATTACTTGCCTAGGCCATTTAAAAAGCCTAATAATTATTTTTAACACTGGCGTGATGGAGTCTCTAAAATATGATGCATTTACATGTACATCCTGAAAATCCACAGCAACGCCTCATTGCCCAAGCGGTTGAACGTATCCGAGCAGGAGATGTTGTGGTCTACCCTACCGATGCTGCCTATGCAATTGGGTGTCAAATCGGTAATAAAAATGCCATGGAACGTATTGCACAGATTCGTGGCTTAGGACCTAAACATCAATATGCCATTATGTGCTGTGACTTATCTGATATTGCAACTTATGCAAAAGTTGATAATGCGACATATCGTTTATTGAAAGCGAACACACCAGCTATTACTACGTTCATTTTACCTGCAACAAGTGAAGTTCCTCGTAGATTGATGCACCCTAAAAAGAAAACGATTGGTTTACGTATTCCAAGCAACCCGATTTGTCAGGCTTTATTACAAGAACTTGGCGAGCCCCTACTCACCAGTACATTAATTTTACCGGGTCAAGAAGACCCTCTAGATGACCCTTATGATATTGAAAATCAGTTAGATAAACGAATTGATGTATTTATTGACGGTGGTTTTGGTACCTTGACCAGTACAAGTATCGTTGATTTATCGGGCGAACATCCTGAAATTATCCGCCGTGGTGTGGGCGATGTAAGTGCTTTTGAATAAGCACTTACTTTTTTACCAATAGTTTAAAAAAAAGTATTATCACTCAAAAAAATACTCTTTATTTATTTTGGATTTTTTTTACACTTTAGTCGTTAAGTAATTTATTAAAAGACACAATTCATTTAGAATGATTTTCACTATCTGCTGTTCTTCTACTTACAGCTGTCTAGGACTTGAATAACAAGTCTCATGCTTTTGAAAATTCGCGTGGCTTATAATCGTAATGAATCAATCACTTCATCAATCCATGGAAGACGCTCCACACATCCGTGTTTTAGATGAGTGGCATGACAAAATTCCAGAAGATCTCTATATACCTCCAGCTGCATTTGAGATTTTGCTCGAGCGGTTTGAAGGTCCATTAGATTTTTTAATTTATCTGATTCAGAAAAACGGTTTCGATTTAATTCAACTCGATATTGCTCCTATAGCGACTCAATATTTGGCCTATATGGATAGCATGAAATCTTTAAATATCGAGTTGACAGCAGATTATATGGTGATGGCTGCTTTATTGGCTGACTTGAAGTCTCGCCTACTTCTACCAAAACCTACCATTATAAGTATTGAAAAAGATCCTAAGCAGGAGCTTATTGATCGTCTTGAAACCTATCTACGCATTAAGCAAGCAGCTGAGCGTTTAGGTCAAATGCCAATTCTTGAGCGCGATACATTTAGTGCCAATGTAAGCTTGGGACATATCTCTCCTGTTTATGAAGGTTACGATATCTCAGCGCTACATGATGCGTTGTTCTGTGTATTTAATCGCCCCGAACCTATTACCCATGTTGTCGCTCAAGAACCTGTTTTACTCGAAGAACGTATTGCATATATTGAAGAGAAATTAGAGTCTGGTGACGTGTTAAGTTTTAAAGAATTACTCAATCCCCAGCAAGGTCGTATGGGAATGGTTGTTACATTTATGGCAGTTTTAGAATTGACTCGCCAACAGAAAATTAAAATTATTGCCACTGGTATTGAAGCCCCGTTAGCAATTCAAGGATCTTCAATATGAGTAGTTTTGAACAAAATAATAGTGATTTGTCATTAGCTGACATACATCATGAAGTCTTATTACAACTTGAAGCAATTATCTTTGCCAGTGAAGCGCCTGTTTCAATTGCCCGCTTAAAAGAAGCATTTAACAATCAATATAATAAACAACAGCTTCGTCAGCTCTTGCAACAGCTCGCGCTATTACAACATGGTCGATCTATTGAGCTGATTGAAACAGCACAAGGGTTTCGCTTTCAGGTAAGATCTAAATATCGTAGTATTATTGCGCAAATTTGGCCAGAGCGACCAACAAAACTGTCGCCTTCATTACTAGAAACCCTGGCTGTCATTGCTTATCATCAACCGGTTACCCGAGCTGATATTGAACAAATTCGTGGTGTATCTAATAATAGTCAGATTCTTAGAACACTATTTGACTGGAACTGGATTAAAGAAGCCGGTTTTAGAGATTTACCCGGAAGACCTGCGTTGCTAATTACAACGCCTCAGTTTCTGAATGCTTTTGGTCTAGCCTCTCTAGGCCAATTGCCTCCCCTACAGAACGCCAAGGAAGCCTTTATGGCTCTCGATGCAAATGCACCGAAATCATAAAGAGGTGGACTGTTGATCATTATGTCTAAGGTTGTGCTGTCATGAGTGAAAAATTGCAAAAAGTATTAGCGCGAATCGGATTAGGTTCCCGCCGATATATGGAAGAGGTTATTGCCGCAGGACGCGTGAGTGTAAACGGTCGTGTTGCCCAAGTGGGTGAGCGCATTGAACCAGGCGATGAATTACGCATTGATGGCCGTAAAGTTCAGTTTCAGATTGAAGACGAAATTCGTCGTCGCGTACTGATTTATTACAAACCTGAGGGTGAAATCTGTTCACGTAATGATCCTGAAAAACGCCCAACCGTATTTGATCATTTACCACAAATTGCCAATGACCGCTGGGTAATGGTAGGTCGTCTGGATATTAACAGTACTGGTTTATTACTATTCACAAATGATGGTGAACTTGCTAACCGCTTAATGCACCCATCTAATGAAATCGAACGTGAATATGCTGTTCGAGTAATGGGTGAAGTAACGCCAAAACTACGCCAAAACATGGTCAACGGAGTAGAGCTCGAAGATGGCCCTGCCAAATTCGAATCATTCTCTGAAATTGGTGGTGAAGGTATTAACCGCTGGTACCAAGTTGTAGTAAAAGAAGGTCGTAACCGCGAAGTACGTCGTATTTTTGAATCGCAAGATCTTAAAGTAAGCCGTTTATTACGTACACGCTACGGCACAGTTATTTTACCGCGCGAATTACGTACTGGTCGTTGGATGGAACTCGACAAAACTGACATCGACAACTTAGCTAAATCGGTTGAGTTAAAACCACGTCAAGGTACAGGCTTATTTGGTATGGCAAAACGCCGTACTGATCGTATGACTGAAAAACCAATGGCTGCGCGTCGTGGCGGTTACTTACGTCAACAACGTCGTGATGATGAAAAAGAAGCTCCTGTTAACACAGGGAACCAACGTAAATCGACTGGTTTTAACCGCGGTTCGAAGAAATTCTAAGATATTAAAAAGATGTAAAAAAAACCGCTCAAATTTGAGCGGTTTTTTATAGCCGTTTAACTTAATTCATTTTTGCCAGTTCAATCCATTCAGCTTCGGGGAAATGAATAGCTAAGTAATCTTTCAAATAATTTGAAGTATCTTGAGAAATTAATGGATCTTTTGATTCATCTTTTAGATTATAAACCAAGGCATGCAACTTCAGCCCACGAGACTTAAGTGCTTCAAGACTAAGCAAAGTATGGTTAATACTTCCTAAACGACCAGATGTTACTAAAATAACGGGAAACTGATGCTGAGCGACATAATCAATGGTAAGCAGACTGGTGGTTAATGGCACCATTAAACCTCCCGCACCTTCCAACAATACGATTTCAAAACGCTCAGCCAATGTTTGGGTCGCATCTTCAATTTTTTGAAAATCAATTTCTCGGTTATCAAGACGTGTTGCAAGATGAGGTGAAGCAGGATAACTAAAGATTTCAGGCATGGTTAGCTTGTCATGATCTTCTTGGAACCAGCCCTGCCCCATAATTTCACGATGCTTTTCAATATCCTCAGAAATATCAGCGTTACCTGTTTGAATGAGTTTTTGGGTAATCACTTTTTTACCCTGCTCAGTCCATAATTTTGCTAAGAAGCCTGTCGCGTAGGTTTTACCAATTTCGGTATCAATCCCACTCACAAAATAGATCTGGCCACTCATTTACTTCATTCTCCGGGCAATACAATAAATCGGATGATATGTTAGGGAATATCCTTCAGCATACTTAAACCGATCATAATCTTGATAAAACTGTTGTAAAGTTTGTTTAGTCCAACGATGCTGAGCCGTTGCGGTTACACCTGTTGCTTTTAAATGTTGCAACACAGCTTTAGGTGAATCGAAATAGAGTTGAGTTTCTGATTCTGACAAATGCAAAATCTCAAAACCAGCCTGAGTTAAGGCACTACTCCAATTTTCAACTGACCAGTAACTTAAACCCTGTCCTGTTAATTCTTTAATCTCTAATAAGTTTTTAGAACCGAATGTTGAAAAGCATAACCAACCTCGCTCAGTTAAAGCCTCATTACAACGTTCGAGCAAATGCGGTAAATCTTGCATCCACTGTAAAGCTGAACCTGAAACAATCATATCCAGCTGCTGAGGGAAATCTAAAGTTTCAATATCCCCAATCAACCATTTTAAATTTTCTTGATGACTAAAGTGCTGCTGCACATCTGCATATAGATCATTCAAAATTAACTCTTCAAACTGAAAAGATGTAGCAAGAAGACGAGTTAAATTGCCAGAACCACAACCAATTTCAAAGACACGCGACATCGTAGTCGGGCAGAACTGCTGAACTAAACCTGTTAAATTTTGGCAAATCTGTTTTTGAACAATTGCATGCTCTGAATAGCTTTGCCCTGCTTTGGCAAAACGCTGGGCAACCAAGTTTTTATTGAAACTCACAGAAAACTCACCAATTCTTCAAGTTCATATTGCTGCACCATTGACGTTAAAGAAATACGCAAACGCGAACTGTTTTTAGGTACTGTTGGTGGACGCACAGGCATGGCATAAAAACCACTTGCCTGAACCTGCATTGCTTTAGTGATAGCAGCCTGACTTTCTCCAACAATGACTGGAATGATATGGCTGGTCGATGGGCTATCGTAGCCCTTTTGCACAACAGCTTGTTGAAGATATTGGCTAATATTTTTTAAGTGTTCACGTTGAGATTGAGCGAGTAATACTTTTTGAAAAATAAAGTTTGCCCATGCCATAACAATCGGAGGCTGTGCAGTACTAAAAATAAGTGGGCGCATTTTATTAATGAGATAATCTTTAATAATTGGATCGCAAATAATGTAACCACCGACCGCCGCTAATGCTTTACCTAATGTACCAACCAGAAAATCAATTTCCTGAATGACATTATATTGTTCAGCACATCCTAAGCCTTGCTGACCACGAACGCCAATTGAATGCGCTTCATCAACATATAACATAGTTTTAGCAAACCGTTTTTTTAGCTGAACTAAAGCGGCTAAATCCGTCTCATCACCGTCCATACTAAAAATACTTTCTGTGACCACAATGATTCGTTCAATCTTTTCATCATCATGATATTTTTGGAGGAGTTGTTCCAAGTGTTGTAAATCGTTATGTCGATAACGCACATACTGAGCGCCAGATAAACGGATCCCGTCAATCATACTGGCATGAACTAACTTATCCGCCAATATTAAAGTTTTACTATCAGCAATAGCTGGCAAAATACCAATATTCATATGGTAGCCACTATTAAATAATAGTGCCGCCCGACCACCAAACGCTTGGCTTAGGCTATTTTCTAATTGTTCATATTCGTCAAAATTGCCCGTTAATAGACGTGAAGATGAAGAACTAAAATAGCTACGCTCGATTGGAAAGCTATCTAAAAACTCTTGACGAAGATTGATATCAGCCGCCAACCCAAGATAGTCATTTGAAGCTAAGTTGAGCATCGTTTTATTTTGAATCGTAATAAAACGTCCGTGCTGCACATTTTGGGTAAATTGTCTAAAGTTACCTTGTTGCTTTAACTCATCTAATTCGGCAGAAAAATGATCAAGCAATGACATCTTAATTCGCTCCCTGCATCGTTTGAACAACTTCAACCAATTGTTCGAGCAAATCGCTTAACTCTTGATGCGTGATGACATACGGTGGCATCACATAAACCAATTTTCCAAAAGGACGGATCCAGATTCCGCGGTCTACAAATTGTTGCTGTAAGGTTTTCATATCAACATTAAAGGTGAGTTCTACTACACCAATTGCCCCCAGCACTCGCACATCGGCAACATAATCAAGCTGACTTAAAGGCTTTAAATATTGGCTAAGCTGTTGCTCAATACGCTCAATATTGGCCTGCCAATCTTGCTCAATTAATAATTGGGTACTTTTTAAAGCGACCGCGCAAGCAAGTGGATTGGCCATAAAAGTTGGGCCGTGCATAAATACCCCAGCCTCACCGCGACTAATGGTTTCTGCAACATGCTTTGTCGTTAAGGTAGCAGATAACGTCATGTAGCCGCCTGTTAGTCCTTTACCTATACACATAATGTCTGGCTCAACTTGTGCATGTTCCCAAGCAAAAAGCTTACCCGTACGACCAAAACCAGTCGCAATTTCATCAAAAATTAATAACAGATTATATTGTTCACAAAGTGCTTTCGCCTGACGTAAATATTCAGGATGATAAAAACGCATCCCCCCTGCACCTTGAACAATCGGCTCAATAATCAGTGCAGCAAGGTTTTCATGATTTTGCTTAATAGCTTGTTCTAGCTCAGCAATATCTTCTTGGTTCCACTCTTCATGAAATTTGGTTTGCGGAGCTGCTACAAAAAGACGGTTCGGTAAACTTGTACCAAAAATCTGATGCATACCTGTAACAGGATCACAAACAGACATCGCATTCCATGTATCACCGTGATAACCGGAACGTGTAGTAATAAAATTTGTTTTTTGTGGTTGGCCTTGTGCTGTCCAGAATTGCACAGCCATTTTCAAAGCAACTTCAACGGCTACCGAACCTGAATCTGCATAGAAAATTTTATCGAGACTTGGCGGCGTAATTTTTAAAAGAATTTTTCCAAGTTCAATTGCAGGATCGTGAGTTAAACCACCAAACATGATATGTGACATGTTTTGTAATTGATCTGTCACTGCCTGATTGAGTTCAGGGTGGTTATAGCCGTGAATTGCACACCACCATGACGACATACCATCAATTAAAGTCTTACCATCATCTAGTTCAATCGTTGCCCCATAGGCACGTTTAACTTTAAACGTTGGTAAAGGTTGGGTCATTGAGGTATATGGATGCCAAATATGTTCCAAATCAAAATTATCGGTCATCCTCTATACCCTTTTACAGCAATTAAATCTTTCATTTAGCACATGTTAAACCTGTTAAGAATGAAAGAAAATTGCGAGATCAACCAAAGCTTATTAACTTTGCTGATGAATTGTTAAAAATTGGCAGATTTCTTCAATTGTTCGATCTACTTCTAGGTATGGAAAAGCATGAGTAGCGCCTTCTAATACTTTATAACTCATGTTTTCTGTCGCGATATCCTTGAAATTTTCACTAATTTTGTAAGGAATGACATTATCTTGCTCGGCAAATACATGAAGCTGCGGACCTAGATAGTTTTTTAAGTTATTTACCAAATTTAGTTGCTCAAGCATTTGCAAACCTTCTGATAGCAATTCACTTGAAGGCGGATTTGCTATGTTTTGCATGCTTATCCAATCTTGTTTAGCCTGAGAGGAACCGAGTGTAATTAAATAATAAAAACGCTTTAAAGTGGCTTGCGGGTTTTGTAAAAAAGAAGTCTTAAATTGACTAAACACATCAGCAGGCATAGCAGTCTGCCAATTATCGTTGGTAACAAAACAAGGATTTGAAGCGAGCGTAATTAAAGTTTTAGTTTGCCCTGTTTGTTCATAAAAAGTATTAACCAGTTGAGTTGCTAACTGTCCACCTAAAGACCAACCTATTACTACATCAACCTCAGCAACTAAATCAAGCTGGGCACGATACTTACCATCTAAAATATTAAAAATATTAATAAGTTGTGTTTGATAGCCAGCTTTTTCCAATTGCAATTTAAGGGACTGCAAAGGCTCCACTCCTACTCCCCAACCTGTAATTAATAAAATTTTATTTTGTAACTTCATATGCCTGCTCAAAGCCAATTTTATAAGGATTATATAATAATATCGATTTAAAATATCTTTTAAAATCAATATAAAAATTAAATTTTAGAGCATAAAATTAAGCATTTATAATGTGATAATATTCTGAAATATATTGATAAATAAGACCCGCATTATTCATAGTAAACATACAAAAAATTAATTATCTAAACATTGAAGCCAATCAAAAAACAACATACTCCACACTTCGCCTATAAATCCATTATGCAATGTAATTAATGTTAATACTTATGTTTTTTTATTAAAAAAAATGACTCACCAATTCATTTTAATGCTAGAAGATTAATTATTGATCAAAAAGTATTAGGAAGGCTAATATGAACAGTCAAAGCACAATATCTGATGGGAGAGAAAAAAATACATCTTTTGTTACACCCAATGATATTATAAACAACTTATCTTTAGATAAAAATTACTGCTTATTTTTGGATATTGATGGTACATTAGCACCCTTTCAAATTAATCCTGAGCATAGTTTTATTCCACAAACTACCTTAGACGTTATAAAAAAAATTACTAAATTAAATATACCTGTTATTGCTGTAACAGGTCGTGATGTAGATACAGCAAGCAAACTACTACATCCTATTGAAGTTCCAATTGCTGGTTTACATGGTTTAGATATTTATTTTGATTCAGGAAATTATATTCGACCAGATTTAAGCAGTATTAATTTCAAAAAATTAAAACAAGATATTACCAAAAATTGTGATAAACATCCTGAATTATTAATTGAAGATAAAGGATATTCTATTGCCTTACATTATCGTAAAAATCCTAATTTAGAAAATAATGCCATTAATATTATGCAAAGAATTAATTTAAATTATCCTCAATTAAAAATAAATAGAGGGAAATTTGTTGTTGAATTAATTCCAAACCAAGCTGATAAAGGTAGAGCAATTAAAACTATATTAAATCATCTTGATTTACCTGCTGTATTACCTATTTTTATAGGTGATGATTTAACAGATGAATCTGGTTTCACTTACATTAATCAGCAATCTGGCCTTAGTATTAAAGTAGGTCCGGGTGAAACACAAGCAAAATATAGATTAAAAGATATTGATAATGTCGCGGATTTTCTTCTTTTATTTCAAAACAGAATAAAAAGCTTATATGTCAAAAATAGCCAAAATCAGAATGGAGAAAAATTATGTCTAAATTAATCGTATTATCGAACAGAATAAGTATGCCATCGGGTAAAGCTTCAGCAGGTGGTCTTGCTGTAGCTGTACAAGATGCACTAAATGATAGTAACGGCATCTGGTTAGGCTGGAATGGGCAGCAAATTACCGATAGCGAAGCGCCAGAATTTGCGCAGGCTTATTCTCAAGGAATTGACTACATTACCTGCCCTCTCACTCATCAGCAATATGCCCAATATTATTGTGGTTTCGCTAACAAAGTTTTATGGCCAGCAATGCATCATAGAGATGATCTAATTGAATATGATGCAGAAGAATATAATACCTATCAAAAGGTTAATCGCTTATTTGCTCAAAAGCTAAAAGAGCTTGCTCAGCCTGAAGATCTTATTTGGGTGCACGATTACCACTTTTTTAGTGTGGCTCGCTATTGCCGTGAATTAGGCATGCAAAACAAAATTGGTTTCTTCTTACATATTCCTTTTGCCAGTCTGAATATCTGGCACAAAATTCCGGTAGCCCGTGAGTTAATTCAAGACTTGAGCCAATATGATGTTATTGGCTTACAAACTCAGATTGACCAAAATGCCTGCATGCAGACTTGTCTGAATTTACTCGAAGCTCAAAAAATTCAAAGCAACAGTATTAGCTATAAAAAACGTCAAATATTAATTAAATCATACCCAATTGGTGTTCAGCCTGAACTTATACAAAAACAAGCCCAGCAAGATTTGGCGACCTCTTCGGTGTTTAATTTTGAAGAAATACCACGTCAAAAAACTATTATTGGAGTTGATCGTATTGATTATTCAAAAGGTTTACTCGAAAGATTTAATGCATTTGCAACCTTTTTGGAAACCAGCCCTGAATATCATGGCTTAGTTCGACATCTTCAAGTGGCGATCCCTTCTCGTACCGATATTCCAGCTTATCAACGCTTATATCAACGTTTTAAAACCAAGCTGGAGTTAATTAACGAAGAGTTTGCGCATGAAGACTGGAGACCTGTAGATTGCTGCTATGACACGGTACAACACCATAATCTCATGCACATTTATCGTCATTCAGATATTTGTTGGATCAGTTCACTACGTGATGGGATGAATCTAGTAGCTAAAGAATATATTGCGGCTCAAGACCCAGAAAATCCAGGTGTGCTCATTTTATCTAAATATGCTGGTGCTGCTGAGCAGATGTCTCAAGCCTTGATTGTTGACCCACAAGATAGAGCGGCAATGATGGATACTTTAAAAATGGCTTTAGAAATGTCTAAAGCTGAGCGTATTAATCGTTATCAACAATTGATAAAGGGATTAACATCATCTGATCTTACCAATTGGCGAAATAATTTCTTGGATGATTTAGAAAAGACACCAACTTTACTAATGAAGCCTCAGCGATTATTACAAGATAATTATCAATCTATTTATCAGGTTTTATAAATCTGTATAAAAGAACATCGAGAAATTCAATTTCTCGATGTTCGCTATTTGGTGATTATTATTTATAAATTAATTTGTCTTTACTAATGTAAAGCGGTTAAGTAAAGCAATAATAAATAGTAATACAGCGACGCCTGTTAAAACTGTACTTAAACCAGTCCATTCCCCAATTAAACCGATTAAAGCTGGTCCACTTAATGAACCGGTATAGGCAATTGTTGATACTAAAGAAAGTGCTGCTGCTTTAGGCATATTGTTTTGTCGACCAACACGAGAAAACATCACTGGTACAATATTAGAACAACCTAATCCTAACAGTGCATAACCCAATACAACCACTTGCCACACTGGTGCCGTTACAATAACAGCCATACCAATAGCGGCTCCAATTGCACTATAAGTCACAATATTTTTTTCACCCCATTGCTTAAGCAAGATATGACCCGCAAAACGACCAGTGGTCATGCTAAGTGCAAAGAAAGTGTAAGCTAAACCAGCAAAAGCAGGGTTAAGCTGATATTTACTTGTTAAATAAATACCACCCCAATCCATTGCTGCACCTTCTGATAAAAAGGCAATAAAACACATCATACCAATAAGCAGAATAATGCCATCAGGACGATAAAATTTTTTAGGTGCTTGAGTGGTATCTTCATGTG
This sequence comes from Acinetobacter sp. V104_13, assembly GCF_031798995.1. Classification (NCBI taxonomy): domain Bacteria; kingdom Pseudomonadati; phylum Pseudomonadota; class Gammaproteobacteria; order Moraxellales; family Moraxellaceae; genus Acinetobacter; species Acinetobacter sp. V104_13. The sequence goes on from NZ_JAVQNP010000008.1 coordinate 56,626, forward strand.
GCTTTTCGTCCTGTTCAAAAGACGTTAAACAAGATGGAATCGCAACACCACCAATAACAAGCAAAATCATAACGACTGATAAAGTACTCATTAAGGGTGAAAGACCTACTGCCAATAATGCTGTCACAAGCATAGCGCCTGTTAAGCCACCAAGACTGCACATTCCATGGAAGCTAGACATAAGAGCTCTCACACTATGTTTTTCAACAACTACTGCTTGTAAATTGACAGCTACTCCAAGACATCCTGCTGCCGATCCAAAAATAAACAATGCTACAGCCATCTTCACAATGCTGCTCCACATCGTAAGGCTAGGCAATAAAACCATTAACAGCATCAATGCCAAAGCAATTAACGGACGACATCCCCAGCGCTTTACTAAAGCACCAGTCGCAGGCATAGCAATCATTGAACCAATACCCATACACAGCAAAAGTAAACCAAAATCGGCATGATTTAGGTTTAAACGCTGCTGTGCAAAAGGAATAAGAGGTGCCCAAGCTGCAGTCGCAAAACCTAAGCTAAAAAAGCTTAGTCGTGTTGCAAGACGCTGTGTGCTTAGGAGAGTAGCTGTATCTAAAACAGCAGGTTTGGTAAATAACATATTTTGCGAACTCACCATAAAATCATTGGCGATCCATACCAACCGATTTTCCATAGAAAAACCCTTGCCTCATTAAATTTCTAGGCAAGGGTTTTGTTGGCGAAATTATAAACAATTTCATAAAAAAAACAGGTGGTGTGATACAATTTTTCTGACTTTTTTGTAACTGCCAAAGCCTTATATAGTAAGGCTTTGAATATGTTCAATTTGACAAAATCAACATCTAAGTTAAGACTTCATTTTATTAAAATGAGCCAATAAAAAACCCAGCCTTAGCTGGGTCTTTCATTAAATTTGAGATTGAATATAGTTTTGTAAGCCAATCAACTCAATTAAACGTAATTGCTTTTCTAACCAGTATGTATGGTCTTCTTCAGTATCTGATAATTGTTGACGCAACATATCACGGCTAATGTAATCGCCCTTCTCTTCGCAAAGTTTGATACCTGTCGCTAACTTTTCACGAACATGATATTCAAGCGCCAAATCAGCTTTTAAACAAGATACAACGTCTGTACCAACATTGATATCTTCACGGTGCATGTTTGGTTTAGCACCTAAAAACAATACACGGCGAATGATCGCATCAGCATGAGAAGCTTCTTCTTGCATCTCATGATCAATACGTTCATAAATTTTATTTAAACCCCAATCTTCATACATACGAGAATGGATTAGATATTGATCACGGGCAGCCAATTCTCCGCCAATGAGCATATTTAAATAGTCTATGACTTCTGGATTGCCACGCATAATAAATCTCCTATCGTATGAGAACTATTATGGGCAATCTTAAAAGTGATTGCAAAACAAAAAATGGTTAAGTTTATGATTTTTATCAAATTAAAATGAGAAACATACGCATTTGCAGTTTAAGTTATTTAAATTTCCTCTGCAAAAAGAAACGCTTGTCCAATTTATAAGTTCAGACAAGCGTTAAAATATGGCTCAAACCATCAATTTATAAATTTGTAACTAAAATCAATGGTTCTTATTTCGGTAGATCTATTCGCTTAAAGTCTGCCCGTAGCTCGCCATAAGTGATAAGAAATCAGTCTCATTCATAACAGCAATACCTAGTTTTGCTGCTTTTTCTAATTTCGAACCAGCCTTCTCACCCGCAACAACACATTTGGTTTTACTCGATACACTACCGCTTACACGCGCACCTAATGCTTGTAGCATTTGTGTTGCCTGATCACGGGTCATTTGCTCTAAAGTGCCTGTTAACACCCAGCTTTCGCCATTTAATGGCTGTCGTGTTGGTGCAGTCGGTGCATCCCAATGAATTCCTGCGGCAATTAAGCGATCAAGCACTTCAATGTTGTGCGGTGCCAAGAAAAAGTCAGCAATCCACTCGGCAGTAATATCACCAACATCTGGTGTTTTCTTTAAAGCTTCAACATCAGCAGCTTTAAGCGCTTCCAAAGTTTGGAAAGTATTGGCTAACATTCTAGCTGTTGTTTCACCTACCCCACGAATTCCTAAAGCATAAATAAAACGCGCAAGCGTTGTCTTCTTACTGGCTTCAATGGCATCAATCAGATTTTGTACCGATTTCTCGCCCATTTTTTCAATCCCGAGTAAAGTTTCTCGGTGTTCGTGCAAATGATAAATATCGGCAACATCTTTGAGCAAATCGAGGTGTAATAAAGACTCTACCCAACGATCGCCTAGACCTTCAATATCTAGAGCTTTACGTGATACGAAGTGACGAATCGCTTCAATACGCTGTGCAGCACAATACAGTCCACCAGAACAACGTGCTAAAGCTTCCCCTTCTGGCATTACCACTGGTGAGGCACAAACAGGACAGTTTTCAGGTAAATGTACAACTTCGGCATCAACAGGACGGAATTCTGGCCAAACTTTTTCTACTTTAGGAATAACATCGCCTGTACGATAAACACTCACCGTGTCACCAACACGTACATCTAGGCGATGGATCTCACCAATGTTGTGTAAAGTTACATTGGAAACTGTAACTCCTCCCACAAATACAGGGTTTAAACGCGCTACAGGAGTCAAAGTACCTGTACGCCCTACTTGCCAGTCAATCTGATCAACTGTAGTTAATGCAGCTTGTGCAGGGAATTTATAAGCAGTTGCCCAACGTGGTTCACGACTTAAAAAACCAAGTTGTTGTTGTTGCTTTAAGTCATCAACCTTTACAACCATCCCATCAATTTCAACTTGTAAATCTGAACGTTCTTGCTGAATTTGCTCATAACGTTGCTGTACTTCTTGAATTGAATTACAAAGATATTGACGTTCAGCAATTTCAAATCCAAGTTTTGTGAGCCATTGCAGACTGTCATGCATGGTAGTTAAGCCATGATTAGGTTCACATTGAGCGATGCCGTAAGCATAAAATGCTAAAGGTCGAGCCGCAGCAATATTAGGATCGAGTTGTCTTAAACTACCAGCTGCGGCATTACGCGGGTTTGCAAATGTTTTATCGCCTTTGGCTTCTTGTTCGACATTGAGTTTTTCAAAACCGGACTTTGGCATAAGTACTTCACCACGAACTTCCAGCAAACGTGGAATTTCAAAGTGATCTGAATGTAACACTTTAGGCAAATTACGAATCGTTTTAACGTTCTGGGTAATGTCCTCACCAGTTTCTCCGTCACCACGTGTAACGCCACGTATTAACACACCATTTTCATACCAGAGAGAAATCGCAAGACCATCAAGTTTTAGTTCGACTTCGTATTGTACTTTTTGATTAGGCAAACGCTCTTCAACACGGCGTGCAAATGCGAATAAGTCTTCCTGATTAAAAACGTTCCCCAAAGAAAGCATCGGAACTACATGAGTCACACTTTGAAATTTAGAGAGTGCTTGCCCCCCTACTTTTGTAATTGGTGAATCTGATTGAACAAGGTCAGGATATTGCTCTTCTAAAGCTTTTAACTGGTGAAATAAATGATCATATTCACTGTCCGAGATTGTCGGCTGATCCATGACATAGTAGGCATGGTTATGCTTTGCAATCAGTTGAATAAGCTGACGCATCTGTTCGATCACGGAAGTTGTTGCCATTATGTTATTCACCATAAAAAAGGGTGGAAATTTCTCCACCCTGAGCTGCGACTAGATATGTTGCAATTATCGCAACGAACGTAAAAAATTAAAACTAGGCGGTCGCCTGTGCCGGACGATAATCAATCACATGATGACGCCAGTGCTCTTTTAACTGTGGCGTAAATTCAAGATTATTCTCATCGTAAACTTTGCCATCAATTTCGCGAGCAATTAAACCTGCAATACTCGCCATCATATCAAAACCAGTCACGGCTTTACTGTTTGGAAGCGCAAGGAAAAATGCCAACCCTTGAACTTGTTCAGTAGATAGAGTTTCAAGATCAAAACCAGCTGGTCCATTGTCTGTCATACGCAATACAGAGAACATGAGTACACTCGGCTCATCGGTATTTTCATAACGATGGAAGCACGACATTTCGCCGTAGCGTAAACCATATTTCAACAGCACTTTAAGCGCTTTATCGCCAGACAATGCACGACGAGGGTTTGGATAAACATTTAGCGCAATAATCTGTTCAGCCATCGCTAATGCACTTTCATCATCATAACGTTGCTGTTCATGTAAATGCACATCCAGAATATTACTCTCGCCTTCAAACTCAGCAATTTCGGCGGTTTCAATATTCGGATTTAAACTCAACTCAGGCTCAGTTTTTTCGCTTTCAGCTTCCAAATTTTCTTTTGCTAAAGCTTCAGCTTCCGGTTTAACAGAAACTGTATCAACCAATTCAACTGAACCATCTTTATGAATGGCAGAGCTTGGTACTGTTTCTTCAGATTTAATTTCTTTTACAGAAGCGTTTTCAACAACTGCTTGAGTTTTTTCAGTTTGAATTGCTTTAGCGGGTTCTACGGTCTCAATTTCTGACTGTTTTGTTTCAGGAGCTTCGCTTAAAGTCGGTTCTACTCGCTCTGCACTAGTCACCGCTACAGATTCAGCTTCAGTTTTCTCAAGCTGATCTCTCACGTGCCTAGGTATAACCGGTTGATTACTATCAGGATTAATATGCAAATCACTGTCTAATGAGGGTTCAGCATGGTTTGGCTTTTTTAAAATCATTTTTAAGCCAATTAGCATAATTATAATGGCAACAACGATGCCAATAATCGTATTGATTTCCATTCTATGACTCCGAAACTAACCCGTATTCTTTTGCCTGTTCTAAATCGACAGTGACTAATTTTGATGTACCCGGTTCAGGCATGGTCACACCCAACAAATCAGTTGCCATGGTCATCGCCAGCTTATTATGTGTAATGTAAATGAATTGTACATGTTCAGAAAGTTCTTTTACCAAATTACAATATCTCTGAACATTCGCATCATCAAGTGGTGCGTCCACTTCATCTAGTACACAAAACGGTGCCGGATTTAATCTAAAAATCGCAAATACTAATGCTAACGCTGTTAAAGCCTTTTCTCCACCGGAAAGTAATGCTAGAGAACTATTTTTCTTACCCGGTGGCCTTGCCATCAGTTTAACACCAGATTGCCAGTCATCTTCAAGACTTAAACTCGCCTCACCACCATTAAAAACCTTTGGAAACAGGTTTTGCAACTCTTGATTGATTTGATCAAAAGTTGTCATAAACAGCTTACGGGTTTCCTGGTCAATGCTTTTCATCGCATCTTTTAATTGAGTTACCGTATTTTCCAAATCTTGAATCTGGTGACTCAGCTCATCAAAACGCTGAGAAACTTCTTCAAACTCTTGTGAAGCGGCAAGGTTAACCGCTCCAATTTTTTCAAAATGTTTCTGTACTTTTTCCAGTTTTTGCTGGTGCTCGGCTAAATCTATTTGTAAGCCTTTTTGGAGTTCGGCATTTAGCTCTTTAAGCTGCTCTTGATAATGCTCACGATCTGACTTGGCTGCTTGCCATGCCAACCGTTTCGCTTCAAGTTGTTCTCTAAGCTGCTCATCTTTTTGTTGATATTGATGACGCTGATCGGTCAAAGTCTGCTGTTTTTCCTGCACACTATTGAGTTCAAGCTGCCATTCATTCCAGTTCTTTTGCAACTTTTCAGTTTGAGCAAATTGTTGCTGAAACTCTGACTCAAGATTTGGTAACTCTAATTGAATAGGGTCAACAAACTTTTTCGCTTGTTCCATTTGAACATTAATTTGCTGATATTGGCTTTGCAAGAATGAGATATCTTTTTCAAGCAACTCAATCTGTTGAGTTGTCTGCGTGCTATTACGGCGTAAAATTTCACGTTCTTGTTGCTGATGTTGCAGGGCTTGTTGCTGCTCGTCTAACTGTTCCGTTAATTCTTCTACCCGAAATTGCAAAGTTTTATAGTCAGGTAAAATGGTTTCGAGCTTAATTGCTAATGCATGCAAATCAATTTCAAGATCATCTTTTTGCATTGCATCTTCTTCAAGCTGCATGTCTAACTGACCAAGTTGATCTTTTAATTGCTGTTTTTGCAATAAAAATGCTTGTGCTGCGGTTTGTTGCTTGGCAATTTGCACATCAAGCTGTTGTAAGTCTTTTTGCTTTTGTTTCACAACTTGCTGTTTGTGCTGCACACCAGACTGTAATTGCGCTAATTCATCTTTTTGCTGAACTACAATTTCATCTAGTGCTTGTAATTGAGGCTGTTGCTTTTCAAGAGCTTGTTCAATTTCATCTAGACGAATACGGTGGCTCAGCATACCTTGTGCACTTTGACTTTCGTCATCATACATAAGGGCAATCACCCAATCCTGCCCGACATGATAGCCATCTAAAGTCAAAACAGACTGGCCATGTTGCAACTGCTTTTGCTCATTTAAAGCTTGAGTCAAATCTTGTGCAATCGCTACATTTGAAAAGATTGATAGCTGTGGCGATGCAATCCACTCATTTAAACAAGCCAAGTTACCTTTAAATTTACTTGTTTGCTCTGAAGGTTTTAGCTGGCGAGCAACTCCTTCTTGAAAGACTTGTTCAGTCTCAAGAATATGAGCTTGTAACCATTTTGCTAAAAACTTCTCAACAATCTGCGCATGTGGTTTACCTTGCTCTGTTAACTCTAGAGCCTGCATTAAACGTAGCGTATCTTGATGTTGTTTTGGACTTTGCTTTGCAACAAGCTGGCTTAGGTTTTTCTGCTCTGATAATAAAACTTGGATTTCTGTTTTCAGCGTTTGCTGCTGATTTTTACTTGATTGATGTTGCTGTTGAGATTGCTCTAAATGCAGTAATTGTTGCTCAATTTCAGTTTCAAGCGACGCGATTTCGCCAAGTAATTTCTGTTGCAGTTGCTCAAGCTCGCCCCGATCATCTTCATGAACATGCGATTGAATTTGGTTTGCTTGATGTTGCAGCGTTTCTTTTTGCTGCTCAATGCGCTGAACATTTTTACCCAACTGTTCAATTTGAGCTGACATCTGCATTTTTTGCTGCTGTTGTTTTTCAACCTGAGCTTTTACTTGCTCAAATTGTTGTTGTGCTTGTTTCTGCTGAGATTGTAAATCAGCAAAGTTTTGTTCAGCCTCCGTTGCTGTATGCTCAACACCAGTTAGAGCTTCTGTTTGTTCTTCTAGCTGATTATTCAGTGTTTCAAGTTGCAATTCAGAAAGCTGTAAACGTTCTTTAGTTTGGAATCTTTGCTGCTCTAACTGAACGAGAGTGGTACTATTTTGCTGGTATAGACTCTGTTTTTGTTCAAGAGTCATTTTCAGCTCAGATAGTTTCTTTTCAGCTTGTTGCCATTCTTGTTGTAGCGGTGAAGATTGCTGAATAAGTCGCTGAAACAAAGCACTGGTTGCTTCTAAATCATGTTCAATCGTGCTTAATTCTGAGCGAACCAATTTAAAGGTTTCACCCAATTCATTCATTTGAACGGTATATTCTTCTTGTAGGCGTACACTTTTCTCTGCCTGAAAAGATAAAATTTCAATTTTAAGCGTACGAATCTGGCTTTCTAAAGTTTTATATTGAACCGCTGCTTCCGACTGACGCTTAAGCGTTTTAAGCTGCGATTTTAACTCTAGTGCAATATCGTCTAAGCGTGAAAGGTTTTGCTCTGTATGTTCAAGATGCTGCAAAGTTTCACGGCGACGAGCCTGATAACGAGAAACACCCGCGGCTTCCTCAATGAACACACGCATTTCTTCAGGCTTGGCATCAACCAAGCGGTTAATCATGCCTTGCTCAATGACCGCATAAGAGCGTGGTCCTAAGCCTGTTCCCAAGAAAATATCGGTAATATCACGGCGGCGACAACGTGTACCATTCAAGAAATATTCTGATTTACCTTCACGCGTGACCTGACGGCGAACAGCTAACTCATTATAAGCATTATACGATCCGCCCAACTTTCCATAAGTATTATCAAAGCGTAGCTCAACACTGGCCACACCAACGGGTTTACGTTTGGAAGTTCCCGTAAAAATAACATCTTGCATGCTACCACCACGGAGCTGACGAGCGTTTGACTCACCCATCACCCAGCGGATTGCATCGATTACATTGGATTTGCCACAACCATTTGGACCAACCACTGCTGTGCGGTTAGCCTTAAAATTTAAGGTTGTACTATCTGCAAAAGATTTAAAGCCGGAAAGTTTTAAACTGCTTAAACGCATAATGCCCTAACTAGCGGCGTGAGCGTCTTGCCCAAGCCAATTCAATCTGTTTCATTCGTGTCAGCGATTCCAACACAAGGTTACGTAAGTGTCGACAAAAATCTTCCATAAATAAAGCGGCTTGTTGTGATTTTCGGATTAAAATTGCATCAGTCACGAGTTTAAATAATGCAAATGCTTCTTGTAGTTCCCGCTTAGAGGTATTTAAGGTCAAAAAATAACTACGACGTAATGAAGGTAATAACTCTTTATAAAATTTCATTAGATAAGGATTCCCCACCATATCTTGCTGTTCAGCTAAATATTGGAAGACTCCATCATAAAATTTTTCGATATCACCTGCTTTGACATGCTCAAGAAGTTGCTCTAATAGCAACTGTAATTGATCTGCTTCATGCGCACGCCATGTTTCGCTCATGCGCTGTACAATATGCCCCAATAACATCATATTTGTATCAAACAACGCTTTAACTTGTTGTGCAGACATTTCTGAAACAATTGCCCCACGGCGTGGAAAAATCTCAATTAAATGAGTACGCTCTAATAATAACAATGCTTCACGAACTGATCCTCGGCTAACGTCAAGTTCTTTGGCAATACGTAGCTCTTGAATACGTTCGCCTTCTACTAGCTCGCCACTAATGATCTGTTCGCTAATATATTTGACAATTTGCTCAGAAAGACTTTCTGTGTCTTCGAGATTCATAAATCACCCGCTACTTTTTATATGCATTAATCCATGCTTTTCTTTCGCATCCTTGTTTTTAACTGATCCCATCGATTAAAAACTATGTCATTGTCTGACAATTTTATTGCATTTTAAGCCAACTCATTTAAAAACAACACCAAAATCAGATGAATAAAAGCTTGGAGCGCTCTTATATTCTATGAATAAAAAAAGCTCGAATTCCTAAAAAATTCAAGCCTTTACACCGCAGTCTTATAAATTTGAGATTTTAGTCTCTAGTGCATAATACCTTTATAAATAAAGTAAATACCTACCACCACTAACAAACAAGCAAAGCATTTTTTTAACATCTGCGGCGACAACGCATGAGCAACCTTCGCTCCAAACTTCGCCGTGACAAAACTCATGACACTAATGCCAATAAAAGCATAGATGTGCACATAACCAATCGTGTTAGGCACTGAGATTTGTTCTTTTGCACCAAACCACATAAAGCCTATCGCTCCAGCAACTGCTATTGGTAAACCGCAAGCGGCAGAAGTCGCGACTGCTTTTTGCATGACCACGCCATGACGGTTTAAATATGGAACGGTTAAACTTCCGCCCCCAATTCCAAAAATTGCAGAGGCAATACCAATGCCTCCACCCGCCATGAATTGCATAGGGGTTGAAGGGAGCTGACGCGTTGGATCAACAACTACATGTGCTCCTTTAAACATCCGATAGGCCATCACAACCGCAAAAATACCAATAAGAAGTTGCAAATGCTGGCCAGACATCAGGTCGGCAATACCCGCCCCTAAAAATGAGCCCAACACCAGTCCAGGCGCTAAATTACGAAAAACAGGCCAAAGTACTGCACCCTTTTTATGATGAGCTGAAACAGAACTAAAAGACGTTACGATAATAGTTGCAAGCGATGTTCCGACTGCAATATGCATGATTACCGCTGGGTCATAGTGCAATTGGGTAAAAACGACATAGAGGATTGGTACAATAATTAGTCCACCGCCTACCCCAAACAATCCGGCAGTAAAACCAGCAATTGCGCCAATGAGTAAATATATGATTAACTCCATAAATGTTTTACCACTCTGCTCATATTCAACATGGATTTAGAGACTCGCCAACTACAACAACTTTTAAGCGCAAAAAACCAGCTTCCAGAAGTGGTTTTATTAAAAGCAACCACAACTTCGACCAATGATGATATTCGTGAAATTGCCCAAAAAGGCATTACAACGGGCTTGGTTTGCAGTGCTCAACAAACTCAAGGGCGAGGTCAACATCAACGGCAATGGATTTCACCTGAAGGAAACATTTATTTAAGCACATTGGTGCAAACTCGAACACCCTTAGATGGTCGCTTAGCACTTGAAGTTGCTCTGAATATTTTGCAAATCCCCCAGTTACAAGCTCTTAATCTGCAAGTGAAATGGCCAAACGATTTATATAGTGCTCAGGGCAAATGGGGTGGAATTTTAGTCGAACCACTGTCTCAGCATCAAGCTATTGTAGGTGTAGGTATTAATTTAAAAACACCACCAGTGACTGATAGTGATCAACCAATTACCTCTTTAGAAGATTTGGGCCTAGAGCAAATGGGTCGTCTTGAGTTAATTTCAGAACTTTATATTGCGATTCAAAATGCTGCTCGCTGGTTTGATCATGGCTGCTACAATTTAGCAGGGCGTTTTAACCATCATGCGGCATGGATTAATCAGCTAGTTCAGTTTGAACATAGTCAAGGACTGGTGCATGGCCGTTTCGTTGGAATCTCCAATGAAGGAGCAGTAATTCTTGAAACTCCAGAACCACAGCATTTTTATCAAGGTCGCCTAAGACCACAAACAACTCAGTAATCAGGTATTTCCCCCATGAAAAGTTTATGGCTTGATATCGGAAACACCCGTTTAAAATACTGGATTACTGAAAATCAGCAAACTATTGAACATGCAGCTGAGCTACATTTACAGTCCCCTGCCGATTTATTACTTGGATTAATTCAACACTTTAAGCATCAAGGTCTGCATCGAATCGGAATTTCTTCTGTACTTGATACCGAGAATAATCAACGTATTCAGCAGATTTTAAAATGGCTTGAAATTCCAGTAGTTTTTGCGAAAGTTCACTCTGAATATGCAGGCTTACAGTGTGGTTATGAAGTTCCGAGTCAGCTCGGAATTGACCGCTGGTTGCAAGTGTTAGCTGTAGCTCAAGCAGATGAAAACTATTGCATTATTGGTTGCGGAACAGCACTTACGATTGATTTAACGCAAGGCAAACAACATTTAGGAGGTTACATCCTGCCTAATTTGTATTTGCAGCGAGATGCTCTTATTCAAAATACCAAGGGTATTAAAATTCCAGACTCAGCTTTTGACAATCTAAATCCAGGCAATAACACTGTAGATGCAGTACATCACGGTATTTTATTAGGCCTGATTAGTACCATTGAAAATATTATGCAGCAATCTCCTAAAAAGCTGCTGCTGACTGGTGGTGATGCAAAACTATTTGCCAAGTTCTTACAAAAATATGAGCCTGTGGTAGAAACCGATCTTTTACTCAAAGGATTACAGCAATATATTGCTCATTATCCTAAAGATTAAAATATAGAATAAAATAAAAGGCGCTATATGCGCCTTTTATTTTATGGATTTATTTCTTTTGGTCATTATTACCAAAGAGTGGCCCCATTCCGCCACCGCCGCCGCCAAATTGCTTTTGCATATTGCCTAATGAACGCATCATTTTGCTCATACCAGATGGATTGGCAAACTTCTTCATCATTTTGGCCATTTGCGCTTGTTGCTTAATAAGTTTGTTCACTTCAGCAACATCCATACCGCAACCTGCCGCAATACGCTTTTTACGACTTGGGTTCATCAGGTCTGGATTACGGCGCTCTTTAACGGTCATTGACTGGATAATCGCTTCCATCTTCTTGACTTGTTTTTCAGGGTTCGCTTGCTCAATCGCTTGCTGAATTCCTGCACCGCTCATACCAGGCAACTTGTCTAAGAAGCCCATCATGCCGCCCATTTTTTTCATTTGCTCAAATTGCATCAGCATATCTTCAAAGTTGAAGCTACCGCCTTTTTGCAATTTTTTCGCCATTTTTTCGGCTTTTTCTTTGTCGATTTTACGTTCAACTTCTTCGACTAAAGAAAGTACGTCACCCATGCCTAAAATACGTTGAGCAACACGGTCTGGATGGAATGGTTCTAAAGCGTCAAGCTTCTCACCCATACCCAAGAACTTAATTGGCTTACCAGTAATGGCACGCACAGAAAGCGCTGCACCACCACGTGCATCACCATCAGTTTTAGTAAGAATCACACCTGTCAGTGCTAAAGCATCATTAAATGCTTTTGCTGTATTTGCAGCATCCTGACCTGTCATGGCATCAACCACAAACAAAGTTTCAGTCGGCTTAACTGCTGCATGCAATTCTTTAATTTCATCCATCATGTCTGCATCGACATGTAGACGGCCTGCCGTATCGACAATCAATACATCAGCAAATTGGATTTTTGCCTGTTCAATTGCACGATTAACAATATCAATTGGCTTTTCTGAAGGATCTGAAGGAATAAAGCCTGCACCAACTTCATTTGAAACAGTTTCTAACTGTTTAATTGCTGCCGGACGGTAAACGTCGGCAGAAACAGTCATTACTTTTTTCTTTTGACGTTCTTTTAAGAAACGTGCCAGCTTGGCAGCAGTTGTGGTTTTACCTGCACCTTGTAAACCAGCAAGTAATACTACAACAGGAGGTTTCGCACTTAAATCAAGTGTTTCATTCGCCTCACCCATCATCTTGGTGAGTTCGTCATAGACAATTTTTACAAATGCCTGGCCTGGTGATAACTGAGTCATCACTTCTTGGCCCAATGCCTCTTCCTTAACTTTCGCGATAAATTCACGAGTTACAGGTAACGCGACATCGGCTTCAAGAAGTGCCATACGTACTTCACGTAAGGTATCTTTAATATTGTCTTCGGTCAGCTGCCCTGAGCCAGTAACATTTCTTAAACTCTGTGTGAGTCGTTCTGTTAAGGTATCAAACATTGCAAAATCCGCTTAAAATGGCTAGTTGCAAAAAAATCTTTCTCGAAATAGAAAATTTATGCATAGAATGCTATAGGATACTTTAGTTCGCAGCGAATTTATATCTTATATAGATGAATTAATCCTGAAAAAGGTTTGACATGATTAGCCTCCCCTTGGTTTATACAATTTTGGCACTCATCGCATATACCACTTCTTTCTGGTATCTGTTTATTCGTTTAATGTCAAAACGTGAACCAAACTCATGGTTATTTGCTTTTGTTACTATCTTGGCATTAGTACTGCACGGCACAGTTTTATGCGATGCCATGCTTACACCAGCAGGAATTAACTACGATGTATTTAACCTGATGTCTTTTACATCAGGGCTTATGTTATTGTTAAGCTTAATTTTTAGTACTTTTCGCCCTATTCTGCCATTAAATTTGTTAGGCATTCCTGTCGCAGCTATTGGTCTTATTTTAGGGTTTGCCTTTAGTCGACCAGACCAATTTATTGAGCAGCATTCGCTAGGTCTTGATACTCATATCATTCTTTCGCTTTCTGCCTATGCAGTTTTACTGATGGCAACCATACATGCTATCTTAATGTGGTTCCAAAACCGTGAACTCAAAAAGAAACAAAAAAAACGTTTCTGGGTCAACTTACTCCCGCCAATTCAGGCGATGGAATCTTTATTATTTGATCTGATCATTACTGGTTTTATTTTATTAACGATTGCGCTTACATTTGGTTTTTTAACAATTGATAGCTTCTTTGCTCAGCATCTCGCTCATAAAACCGTATTTAGTATTATTTCTTGGTTTATCTATGGCTCATTACTGATCGGCCATTACAAACTTGGCTGGAGAGGCCAAAAAGCAATTCGTTTTACCTTAATGGGTTTTGTACTTTTAGCGATCGGATTTATCGGCAGTAAATTTGTGCTTGAGATGATCTTAGGGCGCTAAAAAAATTAAAATTTAATCGATACTAGACAGCGTTATGCATATCCCGTATAACGCTGTTTTCGTTTTATTCAGGTGACACAGACTGTGAAACTCATACTCGCTCCAATGGAAGGTTTAACTGACCCGATCATGCGGGATACACTCACATCTGTTGGTGATTTCGACTGGTGTGTGACCGAGTTTATTCGCGTTACAGACAGTATTTTGCCAGACCACATCTATTATAGTTTTTGTCCTGAACTAAAAAATGACGGTAAAACGGCAGCCGGTACACTTGTTCACGTTCAATTCCTAGGTAATAACCCAGATATGCTGGCAGCAAATGCAGCAAAAGTTGTTGAATTGGGTGCACCTGCAATCGACCTTAATTTTGGTTGCCCTGCAAAAACCGTTAATCGACATCGTGGTGGTTCAGTCCTTCTTGATGAACCAGACGTGGTACATCTGCTGATTAAAGCAGTGAGAGATGCTGTACCTGCTCATATTCCTGTTTCAGCAAAAATGCGTTTAGGTTACCTCGATGAAAACCATACAATGGAAAATGCCCACGCTGTCGAAGATGCAGGTGCAAGCTGGTTAACTGTACACGCTCGTACTAAAGCAGATGGCTATACGCCACCAGCTTATTGGGAAAAAATTCTACCGATTAAAGAAGCTTTAAAAATTAATGTCATTGCGAATGGTGAAATCTGGACCAATGCTGATGCTAAAGCTTGCCAGCAACAGTCTGGTTGTGAAGACTTAATGATTGGCCGTGGTGCGGTGACAACTCCTGATTTAACCCAATGCATTCGCCAAAATATGGATGAAGCATTATTTAGTTGGGAACAACTCGTTGACTTACAAATTCGTTTTTTAAACGGTCAAGCAAAAACAGAAATTGGCATGGTTGGTCGTTATAAACAGTGGTTAGGTATGATGACCAAAGCCTATCCTCAAGCGAAAGAATTATGGGACCAAGTGAAACGTATTAAAGCTTTAGATGAAATTGTTCAACAATTAGAACACACCAGATCAGATACTATTTAACTCGGCATAGCCTTTAAAAAAAGAGGGCGATTGTTTTCACAGCCGCCCTCTTTCGTATTTCAGGTTAAGCTATTATTCTTTTTTAAAAGCCGCTTACTTTCATTTTAAAGTCAGTTACAGAAACGCCAGTGACACCAAAACTCCCCATAGAACCATTAGGTAAATTATTAAACGTTGTTGTATTTTGAGTACCCATATTCCCTAAAGTGACATTATTAAGTGAAGCATCAAATTTACTAGATGCGCCTGTATTCCCAAAAGTTAATCCAGTTGGATCAACTCCTGCATAAAAACCATCTAATACAAAACCAGTTGAGGTATTTGTTCCTGCAAACTTAAACCCAAATGTAGCACCCGTATTATCGGACACTAAAGTAATTGGACAACCCGTAGCAGCAGAACAAATAGATTGAATTGCCCCACCAAATTTAACCATGACGGACTGCGCAGCATGGCCCAGTTGAATATTTAAACGAGGTTTATTGGCTTGTACAAAGTTAATATCTAGATTTCCAGTAGAGCGAATGATTTCTTTTACACCCGTATTTACTGTCGTTCCCGAACTAAAAATTGATTTTGGTGCATAACTTGTTAATGCATAATCGGATGGGCTAGATAAAGATGTACTTGGGGCTAAATAAACTGAAAAAGGTAGAAGTCGAATTCCGTTTACATCATTCCCCATAGATATAGCTAAATTTAAAAAAGGATTTCCCCCCCCAGCATCGGTATCCATTGCAATATTAAAAGAAGGATTACCCGATACAGCGGCTTTAATAAACTCTATACCAGGAACTGGATTAGTAGAGTTTCCAGCAATAACAAAACCAGCCTTGCTGTTATAAGAAGTTGAAGCAATACCGTTAGTATCAATAAGTGCGACTTGATTAAATTTAACTTTATCGGCCTGAATTCCTAAAGTTAAACCATTTTGGCCCGTCGTTGCTGCAAGGCTTTGATCATCCAAAGGTTGCATTGCAAAAACACTTGAACTACTGACAAGTAGCAGCCAAAATCCTATATTTTTATTCTTCATGTCGCTCTAATCCTTAAGAGACAAACGCTTATTATTTGTTCAGACTATCAGAATAATATTCAAGTACAAAGCAATTATCTCTATAACCCGACGAATGCAAATCCAATCACACTAAAATAAAATTTATATAAAAAAGTGACGATAATCGTCACTTTTTTATATTAGTTAAAAGCCCCATTTCTAGGCACAATACTAAAGCTACTATTTAAACGTCCACCCGTAATTGCAAGCTCACCTAAACGTGCTCCCGCTCCTGTTGAAGGAGGATAGAAATTAATATCTTTAACACGTAATGCACCGTCAATACTCTTATCAGGGTTAAAATAAACCGCCGTATTTACCCCAACTTTACCTAAACCACTTGTTGTATCTTTACCCACAACCAAAGCACTATTAAACGCTAGCTTTCCTGTAATATTGTCAAAACCAATTGCAGAACCATCAATCGGATCACTAATTTGAACCGTATTTCCAGTTGCTGTCGCAGGCACTGTGAAATCGCCTAGTACAGTTAAAGCACTACCATCTGCAATTGAACTATTTGGCACAATTGATAAGTTAAGATCGCCACCTAAACGGAGTTTTAGACCAAATAACACATCATTATTTTTGGCAAAATTATCAATAGGTGAAGTACATGAACCCGTCGCTGGACAAGTTTTATATTTAGCCCCTGGTAGATAACCAGCTGCAATTTCTGTTGATAAAGCAAGTAGCATCTCTTTTAAACTAATATTAAGACTGCCATTTTCTAAACCAATACTTCCATTGCCTTTGAGGAACATATCAATATTACGTAAGCCCATGTAATAATCAGTAGGACTACCACCATTATTAGCATTTGGAGAACCATCAATTAATAAAATTGAGGTTGTTTTAGTTCCAGTCGCATCACGTCCCGTAGTTCCAGCAGCAATACCAAAACCTAAACGCGAAGTGGTTCCAGATGCAGCTACAGCATTTCGAATAGGCTTACCATTTGCATCTTTTGTATAGTAATAAGCACTATTTGCTGGTGCATCTAAACCATATACAGCAGCGTTAGCATTTAAGTTATAAAAAGGTAATGCTAAGCCCCACTGGTTATTCGCACCATTGTCTGCAAACTGATTGGCAGCAGCAACATTCGCACTTGTCGTAAAACGACCGCGTCTTGAAAATGCTTGAAACTCTGCTCCACGCATCGCAAGAATTAAGCTAAACGGATTAGTGACCGTATCACGGTGAATGTTATGTTGATAATCAGCAGTTGTTGTTAAAGTACCCGACCCTAAACGAATTGCATTTAAAGTTGCGTTGTTTGGCATTAATAACGTTTTTGTATCAGCAAGATTTAAATAAATATTTCCGCTGTCAAAATAACCACGCGTAGCGGAGTTAAGGCCGGTTAAATTACCAAATTCGAAACCATAAGCATTCAGACCTGCTCCACCAATTTCTAAAGTGGTTGCTTTGCCATCTGAGCCCAACATTGAGTCATTGTCTTTAGTGAATTCACCTTTCATACGAAAGGCAATCCCAGAATTACCTAAAATACTATTACTTGAGCCCGTACCCGCAGCGGTATTTGCTGTACCTAATATTGTTGTATCTGACGTACCATCCATACCACGGACTTGTAAATAACTATTTACCATACGTCCGCTAGCACCTAAACGAATCAAGCCTTTCGCATTTTGGGGACTATTGGTTGCATCTAAAGCATAAGGGTTAGTTTTATCGACATTAGAACTTAACATGACCTCAATATTCAGGCCTGAATTAGTTACTTTTCCACTACTGTCTACATATGTGCCTGCTGTTAGACCAGAAGCTGAATCTGCTACACGATTAAAATCAACATAGCCATAGGTACTATTTGGGGTTTGTCCTACACCAGCGACATTAGTTCCAGTATTTGTCTGTAAAACCACGCCACGAATTGGGTCAATCAGCATGGCTCCTTTACCAACAAAATTAAAGTTAAAATTTCTTAAAATTAACTGATTTAGCTGACTACGAGCATCTAATTGCCCTAAATAAATATTGGCATTATTAATACCAAGCGTCATGCTTGACTGACTATTTGCATTAAATAGACCATCTTGGGTTGTAAGTGCCAAATTTAAAGGAGAGGTCGTTTGAATAGCTAACTGCCCTAAAGTTGGCGAGCATGTAGCTGAACTATTACAAACTTTAACGCTATTTACGGTAATAAGTGATGGACTGCTTTGCATAGAAAAGTCGAGTCCAGTTTTACCCGTAGTTGGGTTACTCCCTACATCTAAACGGTAATTTGTACTTAAAGGCTGACTAGATGCATTACTTTTTTGAACTTTTATCCCGCTCGCTTGAGCTCTTAAGACCTGATCTGCACTACTAGGTGTACCTGCATGGTCATCCCAGTAAGCATTATCAATATTGATTTCATTAAACGTCGTTTGAATCGAAATCCCATCTTGCCCATTAACAGCACTCAAGTCAGCATCAGTTAAAGCTTCTAACGCAAAAACATGTCCGCTCACTAACAACATGCTGGTTGTTAATGCGTTTAAAATAAACTTTGAGCTGTGATTTTCTTTATTTTTTTTCATCACTTCAGTTCCTTTGAAATCTACATTAACCCTTAACAGCGAGGATGGCTGCCATCACAGCTAAAGACCATGACTTTTCCCTGGATAGCCAAATTCCCATTCATCATCAAGCCCATAAAACCAGTTTCACGTCCATGGTCATACGCCGATGGTGTTGCAGTAGCAACTTGCTGGTTTGCACTATTAGCAGTGGCCGCATAAGTTGGCTTTTTGAAATATGCATAATCATACATATTTGCACTCGACCCTTGCGCTGTTGTTGAGCTGGTAAAGTTATCTTGCTCAATTGATAAGGCATTAAAACCAAAGTTACGAATTAGAATTGGCTGTGCTGCACTAAAACTAAGCTGAATAGCAGGCTTAATCATTTCAGTATTGTTTTTATCCAAATACTTTAAATCAGCGCCATCCAAACCCATTTTTTGAATATTTAAAGTACCTTGTACGCCTTTAAATACAAGCCAAAGTTTATTACCACTATCACTATTTTCGGCCCAACCACTTGGTTTGGTTGCATCTGCTTGTACAAAACGCTTATTAATTGCCAAGCCAATATGGCAAAACTCTACGTTCTCACAGACACCACCACTACCATTGTCAAATACACCGTTAACTGTCTGGTTTAAATTGAGCATTAAAGATAAATCAGCACCCGCCTGACCATTAATCGCCTGTAATGCTTCATTATCTAAAGTTTGTAGCTCTGCATGAGTGACCGTTGCACAAAGAGCGAGGATTAAAGTACTTATTTTTTTCATAGCATTCTCCTCCTCTTATAGACCTTTAGTTGTTAGTTTAAGGTGCTGGATTAAAACACCATCAATGACAGCTGAACCCAGATTATTTATTGGGCTAGAATTTATAACAGGCGTAGGCGCCTGATTTAATGTTGGGAAAGTTGTACCTGTCATTCCATTATTAGCGCCAATTAAATTATTTACTTCGTTATTTGCTGCAGTTAACCAAACAGCTGATGAGTTTGCCCAAACACGGTTTGCAATTGAACCATACATAGGTGTAGTTCCAGAAGTGCTACTACAACCAATAGTTGTAGAGCATGTAGCATCAGCAGGCTTTGTTGTTGGAGCTAAAATTGCCCAAGGTGTTGAGCCATTATTATATTCCCACTGATATAAATATCCTGTTGTACCAGCACCACAAATAAATAGAGTACAACTATAAGACTGAACCCACGTCTGAGTATTTACTCCACGTTGTTTATAATGTACTTCAGTCATCTGATTTGAATAAGTTGTTCGTGAAACCGTACCTGAATTTAACTTACCAAACGAAATACCTACTGCTCCTTCATCGGTTGAAGCTCTTAGAGTTTTTCCGCCATCCTCACTAAAGGCAGTACCAATGGTAATACTACTGTGTGTTGCATTATAGCCTTGATAATTTTTACCGCCTAAAGTTAGTTGGTTACCACATTGATAAACGTTACAAGTTGAGCCTTTATAAGAGGTATCCACACCGCTATAGTCAGTATAAATTTGTTTATAAATTTCTGGTTTATTCGCAATACGGGCAATTTCTAAACTAAAGTTTTTACCATCAGAACCTAAAATCAAAGGCTGGTACAAAGTACCTAATACAAGATTTATATTTGGGTTATAAAGGTAAACTCCCTCGTTAGCATCAAAAGTGGGTGCTACGCCACCATTAATTGCAGGTGTGATAAGGTTTCCACTATCGCTCGTTTCACGTGTACTCAAACGTAAAACTCCAGCATTCGATAAACCTGAAGCATCCCACGTTTTTGTGGCAGTTTTACTATCTGTACGTGTACGTTTTTCTACATAATAGCGGCATCCCGCTGAGGTACCAAAACTTCCTGTTCCTCCATTATTACAATCACCTGTTGTGCTTGTACTTAATGTTGAATTAGCACCTGCATGAATAAGAGTCCACGGAGTAGTAGTAGATCCCTCAGTTAGAGAACTTGTAGTAATAGCCTTAACATCCTTGCTGTCTCCGCTATTCAAACGTATAACTCCGGCAACCCCCAAAGTATTATTATAAAAAGGGCTCATTCCACCAGCAGATGTTGCTCCGCCTAATGTTTGGAAAAGCTGTAAACGGCTGCCATTTAAGCTAAAGTTATTCCACACTCCTTGTAAACGAAGACGGTTTGCACGAGTTGCATCAGTACTTGTACCAATTAAACCATTTGAGTCGCCATAATTAAATTGATCTGCTGCTCCATTTATTTTATTCGGATTTCGAACAAAGATATCGGACCATAGACCTAGTTTCAACTTATAAGCATCTATACCAGCCGTATCTTTTGTTCCAATCTCATATAAAGGTGCTTCCAAAGCTAGATAGGTTAATTGACAAGTAGGATCAGTCGCACCTGTACAATTATTTGCACTAAAATTCGGTACTGAATTTTCAGTTGCAACTTTAAATATCCAAGGGTTAACAGCTGTACCCCAGCTTGATATTGCTGCTGCTGTCTCAGTAGAAGCTATACGTGTATTAGTATTATTATCAGATTTGGATAAAGCAAGGCCATAAAGATAAATATCAGCTTTACCCACTGCACGGTCACCTGAATCAACCGAACCGTTTTTATTGGTGTCTGCCGAAGTCATACTTAATGGACCTACGGGTACATAATTGATATAACCCGTATCTTTAGTGCGGTCAGTTAAAATTTGGTTTGTAGTTTCATTCGCTCCAGCTCCACGAAATACCATATAAGTATTCTGTGGCAAGATAGCAATACCTTCACCAGTGGTTTCACTTAAACCTGCATCAGAAAGTTCTTCAAGAGCAAAACTTGGCTGACTTATACAAAAGCCAATTAAACTTGCCAGAACGGTTTTTTGAAACCTTACCGTATAATTAAGTGTAGTCATCTTGACCTTCCTGTTTATACGATGCCGCGCACCATATTTATTTTTCTTTAACAATCCTTGATGCTAGGTGAATTTTTCCTTTTCTCCCTAGACTAGAAGGCAAATCCAAATAGATATTGCCAACCCTTCCACATTTCCATTATGCGCAATATTTGCACGAATGCAAAAAAAAGAGCTTAAAAACTTACTTTTCCGATGAATGTAAAATTTAAAACTATGCATTCATACTTAGCAGAATTTTAAACTTCCGTAGCAGTTTGGAGCAAAAGACTGATTAGCTAATTGTAAATTCTGTAATTCTAGTACTGCTGGTCTCGCGTTTGATAAATCCCTTGTCCCAACATTAAAATCACCACCAATACAATTTACAGCCAAGAAACCACAGTTTAATGGATTCTGGGTTAATTCTTTACTCACTTCAGTAAGTGCATCTCTAATAGTATCTGTTTTAATAACGACGCTATTAGTCGGGTCAATTCGACCAATATCTATTGGATTTGATAACTCTAGCCACCAACCACGCATTGCTGTTGATACTGTTCCAGGCCAACGTATATCTTGTCCCTGCATCGATAATGATAATGGACTACCACTCAAATCAATTTTATGGATATAACCTAAATTTTCTAACAACGGTACTGTTACAGGTAAATTATTAATGGTCCCACGAAGATTACCATTTAACGTAATTCCCCCAAGGATATCAACATCAGCTGCCAGTGTACCCGACAAATCAATACCATTGACTATAGCAGAGGCTAATAAATTTACACTGCTCATCCGGTGTCCGGATACAATTGATTGTGGTAATGATAACTGTGCTTTTTGGGTAGGGGACAGTGTTATATCATAAGACTTAGTCTGGAAATCAAGATTAAATCCTGCTCCTAATGCAATTTCACCTCTAGCTTTACCTGTAATTGCTTGATTAACACCACAACCCGAAGGAGATGGATATACGCCACAAGCAGGGCTACCTGTTTGCGTGATGCGTGCAGCTTCAACAGTCGCCGCACCTACTTGGGGTGCTACTACCATATAACCACTTAAACTATTAATACCATTTGGTGTAGCTGAGTTTTCTGTGCCAATAGTTAAAAGCCCTTCAACTGCTTCAGCACTCAAGCGAATACCAGCTACTTCACGAGTTGATGCACTATTTGGGTTCTTTATTGCTAATTCGAAAAAAGGGTTTGTCAGTTTAGCATCGCTTGCTACCCGGCCCTCGCGTGTATCTGCTACACCACTTAAACTAACATTATCAAAATCAATATCACAGCCGCCCGCACCATTTACCCCACCACAACCTAACTGCAGTTTACGGATATTGGCATTAATTTCTAACTCGGCCTCTAAACCTAATTTATAAAATCCTACATTACTACTGCTATCACGCAATTTTTCCAGATTTGCCGAATCATTAGGTGCAATATAAGACATACTCATCAAGGCTTGGCCCCGAGTTGCTGATAGTTCCGAATCTGACATAGGGACTAGTGTAGAAGCAGCGTAAGCTGAAGAAAAACATAAGCTTCCGAGTGTCAAAAGTGCTACTCGAAGAGACGTAAACTGTCGCATGGCCGACCTCCGTATCCGTGGGGGCATAATCCTGTTTAATTTCTTTTTATTTGGCCTATCTGCATTTGATAAATATTTAACTAAACATTATCAAAGAGAGCCTATATCTACTCTATTTGCTTTTAAATTCTGTGATACAGAGCAAAAAACAAATCAATCATTGATCATTTTATATCATTTTTTACAAAAGGAAACTGTCGTTTATCATAATTCCGATAAACGCTTCTGATAAAAATTCTATGTATAAAATTGGGCCACCTAAGTGACCCGTTATTTTTAAAATCTTTTCATCGAGGAAACATTAAGTTTTAGGAAGTGTAACACCTGTTTGACCTTGGTATTTACCACCACGATCTTTATAAGAGGTTTCACATACTTCATCACTTTCAAAGAATAGCATTTGTGCTACGCCTTCCCCAGCATAAATACGTGCAGGTAAATTTGTTGTATTTGAAAACTCTAAAGTAACGTGACCTTCCCATTCAGGTTCTAATGGAGTCACATTTACAATAATACCGCAGCGAGCATAGGTCGACTTGCCTAGACATACAGTCAACACATTGCGAGGAATACGGAAATATTCAATTGTACGCGCTAGGGCAAATGAGTTTGGCGGAATAATACAAACGTCAGACTCAATATCGATAAAACTTTTGTCATCAAAATTCTTTGGATCGACAATTGCAGAATGTACGTTTGTAAAAACCTTGAATTCACGGGCACAGCGTACATCATAACCATAGCTAGAGACCCCGTAGGAAATCAACTTTTCACCATTTTCATCAAAACGGACTTGATTCTCTGCATAAGGTTCAATCATGCCGTGTTTTTCGCTCATTTCGCGAATCCAACGATCAGACTTAATGGCCATGTATTTTCTATCCAAAAGGTAAATTCATTGATTTCGACGTACTTTAACTTAAAAAACCAATTATGAAAACAACACAAAGCTACTCAAACAAATAAGAATAGCTCAGCGGTACATTTAAAGGTTCAGTAAAGCAGAATAACTAATTGGAATTGAAAAGCTGACCAAAACAAGCGAGGCAGTTTTTTGCAAGTTAGTTTGATTTAACCAACCCACTTTCTTAGATGCTAAAACCGATCCCAAAAAAATCCAGAACAACGCAATTGGGGTAATAAGTGCCAAGTAAGCCATCATATGAATTAAATAAATATGAAAATTACTCCATGCACCTACTGGGAAAATTGCTGAGGCAAATAGTAATGCTTTTGGGTTTAATAGAGTGGCGCAGAATAACTCACGAGCACGAATCGTTGGCTGATTTAATTCAACTTCTTGATTTGCTGTATGCCATAACTTGATGGCTAAGAAAATAATATAGCAAGCGCTCAATAGCTTTAGAATAGGCGGCAGCATTGGTAGTGTGCTAGACACTTTTCCAATCAGCATTCCCCATGCAGAAATAGAGATTACATAACCCAAAACTTCTGCTGGAATAAGTTTTACTGACTTCCTTAAACCCACTTGTACTCCTGAAGAAGCGAGCAGAGTATTGGTTGGGCCTGGAGTAAGTAAAATTGTGGCTACTAAGCCAATAAAAAGCCATGAAATCATTGAATGACCTCACAATATAGTCATCTCAGATTAATAGATATCCTGTCACAAGGCAAAAGGTAATTGTAAGACAAAGTATTTCAAATTATTTTCAAAATAAAAATAAAGTATATAAAAACAAATATTTATAAAATTATCACATAAAGTCGAGAAGAAAACTTTACGGTCAGTTGTTATACTTTTCAAATAGATTCTGAGTTAAGTAACATAACTATTTTTATTTTAAGTCTATTTTTCCATCAAAAGTCTTTATAATAAAAAATATATAGCACTGGTAAGTTTAAATTTTAAGCTTTTAATAAGTTTCAATTCATATATTGTTTCTGATTTTTTATATAGAGCATCGCGCTTTACTACCCTTAATGATTATGGCAAAGCATTTTTTTCAATCTTGGCTTCCCTCCCCCGAGAAAGTTTCAAATATGAAATTTCTAAGGATTTTTGGTAAAAAGACCCTTAATCCTGTGCTTTGGTATGTCAATCGAAAATCAATTACCCGAGCTGTTTTTGTCGGAACTTTTTTTGGTTTACTGCCTATTCCTTTTCACAGCGTATTTATTGTGATGGCTGTATTGCTATTTGAAGTAAATTTACCAATTAGCTTGATGCTCGCGTGGTTAAGTAACCCGCTTACATTAGTTCCTATTCTATATATTGGATTTTGGTTCGGTGCTCATATTTTTCATGTGCATATGATTAACAAAGAAATGTTGCTAGGTGTATTGCATCAAATTTCTCGTTGGATTACTCATTTCGGCCATGGCCACATTGATTTTAGTCTTGCAAAAATCTTGATGACTGGACTTGTTGTAGAAGCTTTTGTATTTGCTGTCATTTTATATATATGTACAGAAATTTTCTGGCGCTGGATGGTCGTTAAAAACTGGAAAAGTAGACATCGTCAAAAGAAGCAAGAAGAGGTTTTATAAAAGCTTCACTCTTCTTGCATAGGTTTAAATCATTATTTTGGCAGTTTTGATTTCATATATTCTTCGGCCACATTAAGTACATACTCTTGGCAAGCCTCTCCTGTACCAGGGTCATAAGCTCCATTATTGGTAATATTATTAGATAAGATTCGAATGCCGAGGAAAGGAACATTAAACTGGCTTGCGATTTGTGCAACAGATGCTGCTTCCATTTCTTCAACAGAAGTACCATAACGTTGATGGAAAAATTGAATACGATCTAGCTCATTATTCCAGACATCTGCTGAACCAATTGTTCCTTCGACCACATCGCCTTTATCATAACGGACTTTATGTGCTGCCATTAACAACTCTTGGTCACCTTCAAATTTGCGTATTGCAATCGGCTCTGGGTCCGATTCATCTGTTGGCAAAACATCAAAAGCCTCAACCCATGTAAGTGAGTTTGAACCACCGCCCACTGGCTGTTTAGGTGTTCTAAATGCACCAATATTGGTTGTATATTTTCCTAAAACAATATCGTAAACATGCAAATCAGGATCGTGTCCACCTGAGGTTCCCTGATTAATGATCGCAATTGGTTTATAGCGTTCAATCGCTAGAGCAGTTGCTGCAGCAGAGTTACTCATACCCATACGAGTTTTAGAAATAATCATTGGGTAACCATTATAGGTTCCTTTCCAGAACGTCCATCCTCCTACTGTTTCAACAGTTTTATTCTCTAACTTTGAAGCCATTCTTTCCGACTCTACGGGTAAGGCCCCCTGAATAATGATCGGCTGTAACTTCTGTTTTTGTTCCTGAACTGTTGGTGTTTGTGAAGCAGATGAGTTGTCATCGTTACATCCAACTAAAAATAAAGCGCTACATAAACTGATTACACCCAAACTATACTTAAATTGCATTTTTTAACCTTTCTTTTTAAAAATTGTAAGGTAGCAATCTACATGCCAATTTCAAGTTCAGCTTTGTTATTAGGATTCAGTAATTTAATTTTTTATTTTAATCAGATGATAAAAAACCCGACTTAAAGCCGGGTTTTAATAAATTAGAAAATACGCTTATCATCACGTGTGCGTTGAGGGATTTTTTCAATCTGCTGCCAGACTGCTTTAGCAATCTCAATATAACTATCAGCCGCATCATCCATTGCCACAACACTCGGTTTACCCTGATCAGCATGTTCACGTATTTGAGCATTTAGAGGCAAACGGCCTAGCAATGGAATATGGTATTGCTCGGAAAGCTTATCACCACCACCGATACCAAAAATTTGCTCTTCATGACCACAGTTTGAGCAAATATGAGTCGACATGTTTTCGACGACACCTAATACTGGAATACCAACTTTATTAAATAACTCAATTCCTTTGGTAGCATCAAGCAAGGCAACATTTTGTGGAGTAGTCACAATGATGGAGCCTGTAACCGGAATACGCTGTGCAAGCGTAAGCTGAATATCACCAGTACCTGGTGGCATATCAATCATGAGTACATCTAAATCAGGCCAAAGTGTTTGATTAAACAGTTGCATTAGAGCGCCTGTTGCCTTTGGTCCACGCCATGCAACAGGTGTGTTGTTATCACCTGTTAAATGACCAATAGAAAGTACAGCCATACCGTAAGCATCTAACGGTACAAAATTTTCACTTTCAATAAGTGGAGTTTTGCCAGCGTTCCCTAGCATTGTCGGAATACTTGGGCCATAAATATCAGCATCCAAAACCCCAACCTTAAGCCCCATCTTTTGCAAGGCAAGCGCTAAATTAACCGTAGTTGTCGATTTACCAACGCCACCCTTTCCTGATGAAACTAAAATAACATTCTTAATGCGAGGGTGAAGTGGAACATCTCTTTGTTGCGGAGCGGCTTTTTGAATCGGTGGATTATTTGGATCTGGTTCTGATTTAGGTGAGGCGTCAAGTACAGGAGGTAAATTTAAACTTTCTTGTGTAGGGCGCTTTTGTTGAACCACGTGTAAATTAAGTTCTTCAATACCGCACTTTTCTAATGCACCCGCTAAATCATCATGAATTTGCTGCAAATGCTCTTTTTCATCAGGAAATGTATTAATCGTAAGTTGTAATACACGACCCTGAACTTGAAGCTGACTAATACGCTCCTTTAAAGCATCTTTTGAATGCGGTAATAAATAATTTTGGAGTACGGTTTGGATTTCATCTTCTTTCACCTCTTGTGCGGGTGAAAAAACGGACTTTAATGAAGAAAGCCAAGACATATTGTTTACTCCAAAAACAGATCATTACAGCTTAATGGAGATAGTGTAACAGTATTGCTCCGCACTCGCTCACCTTGGGATGAATAATTACTAACTTCAGATCTCATCTTTTAGGTAAGGAGTGCAGATTTTAGTTTAAATCAGCTTATTCAGCAGAATCATGGTTCTTTAATTTATTGAGTTTATCAGTCGCAGTTTTCTTCAACTCATCAAGTTTTGCCGTTGCTTGCGTTTTCAACTCATCCAATTTTGTAGCAGCCTCTTCCTTTAATTCCGCAGCTTTGGCTTTAGCATCGTCAAGTTTATGAGCTGCTTCTGTACGCAAGTGATCAAACTTATCTTGTAGACTATGCTGAGCATCCTCAAGTTTACCTTTTAAATCAGTTGCTTTTTCTTCAAGAGCCTCTCTACCAGAAGCTTGTTTCTCTTTTACATTTTCCTTTAAATCGTCCAAAGCTTTTTCGCCTTGTACTTTCGCATCAGCTGCTTTTGCCTTTAATTGGTCTACCTTATCTTCAACCGCTTCTTTACCAGCAGCTTGCTTCTCTTTTACATTTTCCTTTAAATCGTCCAAAGCTTTTTCACCTTGTACTTTTGCATCAACCGCTTTTGCCTTTAATTCATCTAATTTATTTTCTGTAGTCATCGTTGTTATCCTCATAGTTAATTAAAAAATTACCTGAATAAGTTATTAGTTATACATCGTTATGGCTTATTTTCTGACCGTAACTGCAATTTGAAACAAAGACAATACAGGAAGATTCAAATATTTTTTGATTTGTTTATCTGTTCTAAAGAGAAACCATGTCTGACCAAAATCCATTTTAATAGAAATCGCTTATGCCAAGCCGGAGATTATTAATCTTTGCTTATCTCCGTGCATCAGTTAAAATCTTCCACCTTATAAATACGAATGAGAGAATGAAATCCGTGCGTAAAATTTTAGTCACTAATGCCCTCCCTTATGCTAATGGTCCAATTCATATGGGTCATTTACTCGGTTACATCCAGGCAGATATCTGGGTTCGTGCCATGCGAGCAATGGGTCATGATGTGACTTATGTATGTGCGGATGATGCTCACGGTACAGCAATTATGCTACGTGCCGAAGCAAATAGTATTAGCCCAGAAGAGCAAATTGCGAATGTTCAAAAAGAACACATCCGTGATTTTGACGGTTTTGGCGTACATTTCGATCATTACGATTCAACGCATAGCGATGCAAACAAAGCACGTTCAACAGATATCTATATTAAAAACCGTGAAGCTGGAAATATTGCAGTTCGTCCCGTAACTCAGTTATTTGACCCAGAAAAAGGGATGTTCTTATCTGACCGTTTCATTAAGGGTACATGCCCAAAATGTAAGTCAGAAGATCAATACGGCGACTCATGTGAAGTGTGCGGTACAACTTACAATGCAACTGAGCTACTTAACCCGCGTTCGACTTTAAGTGGTGCAACACCAGTTGAAAAATCATCCGACCACTATTTCTTCAAGCTTCCAAACTTCTCTGAATATTTACAAAAATGGACGCGTGATGAAGGTCGTTTACCTCTTTCAATTGCGAACAAGCTAGATGAATGGTTTGAAGCTGGTTTAGCAGACTGGGATATTTCTCGTGATGCACCATATTTTGGCTTTGAAATTCCAGATGCACCAAATAAATATTTCTACGTATGGGTAGATGCCCCAATTGGTTATATGTCTAGTTTTGAAAACTACATCAAAACTAAACGCCCAGATTTAAACTTTGATGATTTCTGGAAAAAAGACAGCCAAAACGATGTTTATCATTTTATTGGGAAAGACATTGTTTATTTCCATGCTTTATTCTGGCCTGCAATGCTTGAAGGTGCGAACTATCGCACTCCAACTGGTCTTTTTGTAAACGGTTTCTTGACTGTAAATGGACAAAAAATGTCTAAGTCACGTGGTACTTTCATTAAGGCCGAGACTTACTTACAGCATTTAAACCCAGAGTATTTACGCTATTACTTTGCTTCTAAACTTTCAGATAAAGTCGAAGACTCTGACTTGAACCTTGATGACTTTGTTCAGAAAGTAAATTCAGACTTAGTCGGTAAAGTCGTTAATATTGCTAGCCGCTGTGCGAAGTTCATCAATAGCAACTTTAATAATACTTTATCCGCTGACTGTGCAGAAACTGAGTTAGTACAAAGTTTTATTGATGCAGGTGATTCAATCGCGGCTGCTTATGAAGCACGTGAATTCTCTACGGCGATCCGTGAAATTATGGCGCTAGCTGACCGTGCAAACCAATATATTGATGAGAAAAAGCCTTGGGCACTTGCTAAACAAGAAGGTCAAGAGCAACAAGTTCTTGACGTCTGCTCTGTGGGTATCAACTTATTCCGTCAACTCGCAGTGTACTTAGCTCCAGTTCTGCCAACTTTAGCTCAACAAGTTCAAGATTTCTTAAAACTTGAAAGCTTCGATTTCGAGTCACGTAAACAAATTCTTGTAAGCCATGAGATTGCGCAGTTCCAACCGCTTATGCAGCGTGTTGATCCAAAAGCTGTTGCAGCTATGGTTGATGCTTCTAAAGAGTCTTTAGGTGCTCCTGCTCCAGAAGCAACAAAAGCGGCAGTGAAAAAAGACAAAGCAGCTGAGAAAAAAGTAGCGCCTACTCCAGCAGTTGGTGAAGCTGAAATTATCGGTATTGAAGATTTCTTAAAAGTTGACTTGCGTGTTGCTCAAGTACTTGAAGCTGGTACAGTTGAAGGTTCAGATAAATTACTTCAATTGACATTAGATGTTGGTGAAGCTGAACCACGCAATGTATTTAGTGGCATTCGTAGCCAATACGCACCAGAAGACCTAAAAGGTAAATTGGTTGTTATGGTTGCTAACCTTGCACCACGTAAAATGCGTTTTGGTATTTCAAATGGCATGGTACTTGCTGCTGGAAATGGTGAAGGTATTTTCATTATTTCTCCAGACAGCGGTGCGAAACCTGGCGATAAAGTTTCTTAATCTGCTTTCAAAAAAAGCTCCCTAAATTGGGAGCTTTTTTATTTTTAAGGGCTTTGAATAGGTTTAAACGGGGCTTACTAAATTAGGACCACGGCCACCCTTCGCAAGGGTTATTAAATAAAACGTGTATATTTCCCAACTCTTCATTTGTTAAATAGCCATTCTTATTTTCATCTAAATAATGAAATAGCTCTGTCTGCTTGTTTTCACCTTGAAAACGTTTATCACTCGGCCAGTTATAAGGATAAAAGTCTTCAACCCGTTGAAATTCTTTTTGGCTATACATGCCATCATGATTTAAATCATATTTTTCCTGAAAAAGCTCCCAATCTAAAGAAGCAGGCTCACATGCACTTACCATATTCAAAACACAGTAAGTTGCACATCCAGCAAGTAACTTAATAGTTAGCTTGCTCATGATTATTCACTTGTATATCGGAAATTTTATAATCCTTTTCATGAACCGGAGTACCCACAATACTCATGGTCCGCTCATTTGCTGGCTGTTGCTTGCTCATCGTTCTCATCTCACATCCTGTAGTTAAGATGAGAAAAACTACAGAAATGCTCACCATTAGTTTTTTCATAACGTGATCCTCATTTCTTTTTGTTTTATTTATTAAGTTACCACTTTTAAAGTGTTTAAGTGCTAAAAAAGATATTTCAATTTGTATATATTTTACGCAAAAATAAAGCCAGACTATAAATAGCTGGCTTTGAATTTTTTAGATATTTTAATTAAAGACTTATCATTTGAAGAAAATTAACTTTAAGCCTAATACGCTCACAATACTTCCAGCTACTCGGTCAACGGCAGTTTTTGCTTTTAAGTACATTGTTCTAGGCTTCTCTGAAGAGAGCAGCATTGCCACACATGAGTACCAACCCGCATCAATCATAAAACAAATCACTGGTAATGCGACGTAGTAATAATTTGGAATTTCTTTTGGCAACAAAGCAGTAAATACACTCGCTAGCACGACTGCGATTTTTGGATTACTTAACTGGGTAATTAAGCCATATCGATATGCCTGCTTATAGGTCATTTTCGATTTGCCATCGTTTTCCATCGCAATTGGTTCTTTAGCATGTTTAATAATTTTAAAAGCCAGCCAAAGCAAATATAGACCACCACCAATTTTTAAAATTAGATAAGCAGAAGGCACCGCCAATAAAACTGCTTGCAATCCCATAACTGCTAATAGACCAAAAAGTGCTGCACCTGTCCCCGTCCCTAAAGCGGTAAACAACCCATGTTTACGTGATTTAGAAATTGAATTTTGTGCAACATAAATAAAGCTTGGCCCAGGACTTATTGCTCCAAGCATCAATGCCATCGCAATTGAAAAAAGAGGAATAAGGGACTCAAACATTGTATTGACCTAGCATCACGCAATTGCGCGGTATTCTAACAGCTTTTTGTGACACATATAAAAATGGCGAAGATATAAATGATGAAAATTGAATTTTCATGTTTTTACAATTTAAATCTTCACAACGGACAAAAATGTCCGTTAAATATATAACCTTTCGAACTCCCCAAACCGATGACATGAGTAAACGTCAAAAAATTGCTGCCCATAATCGGGATGAATTACTCAATGCAGCCGAAGAATGTTTTCGTATTCATGGCATTAATGTTCCCTTACAAGTTGTGATTGACCACGCTGGGGTCGGCAGAGCGACGTTCTACCGTAACTTTTGTGATCGAAAAGCTTTAATTAGTGCACTTTTAGAACGTGCGATTACACAGCTAGAGCAAAAAGCAGCTCATTTTCAACAATTCGAAGATGGTTTATTTCGTTTAATTGAAGGACATATTGGGCAACTTCCCAAACTCGCAATTTTGCAAGATTTTTGGAGAGTGATTGATCGACAAGATCCAATTATGTTAAAAATTTATGAACGGCGAAATAATGCACTTAACCCACTGATTGAAAATGCGATAGAACAAAAATTGTGCCGAGCTGATCTAACTGCTGATGACTATGCAATGGTCACAGCAATGTTGGGTTCTTCATTTCAAGGACATGAGCAAGAAGAACAGACTCGCTTAGCAAAACGAGCAATTGAATTACTATTTCATGGTATTCAAATACAAAAAATTCGAGGGATAGAATGAGTAAAACGCCTCGTTACTTAGAAACACCACCCGACTGGACCCCAGAAGAGCAACCGACTTTACCTGGCTCACCGGCAGCTATTGCACATTCTGTACCTAAACGATTTATATACTTTTTTATCGGTTTATTTGTCGCTCTTTCAGCAAGCTTAAGTAATGGTTTTATTACGGCAAACTTACCCTTAATTCAAGGTGAATATGGACTGACTCCATCTGAAGCTGCTTGGCTACCTGCAGCCTATGTTATGGCAAACGTTAGCTCAAACCTGATTTTGTTTAAAGCCCGTCAACAGTATGGCCTGAGAGTATTTTCAGAAATAGGACTGGTGATTTTTATTGCGGTTTTGGTATTACATATTTTTGTGCATACCTATGAAATGGCACTATTCGCTCGAGTTGTGGCAGGTTTGGCTGGTGCTCCACTAAGCTCATTAGGTATGTATTACACCATGCAAGCTTTTAAAAAAGCAGACATGGCAAAGGGAATATATATTGCCTTCGGCTTTCAGCAACTCGGTGTACCATTAGCTTGGATTATTTCTCCATTTCTTGTAAATACAGACAGTTGGTCTGTTCTTTACACTTTTGAGCTCGGCTTAGCACTTTGTTGTTTAGCCATGGTCGTTTCATTGAAATTACCACGTAGCTTAAGAATTTACGTTTTTGAGAAGCAAGACTTTTTCACCTTTGCTTTACTCGCTCCCGGCTTTGCCTGTTTATGTATTGTGCTCACACAGGGCCCAATTTTATGGTGGTTTAATAGCCAATGGCTTGCTTATGTATTAATTGCAGGTTTTAGCTTAGTTGTTCTTGGTTTGCTCTATGAACACTATCGTGCCAATCCATTAATTATGACTCGTTGGTTAGGTGCTGCTTCAACTCTACGTTTCATTTTTGGTGCTTTTGCTATCCGGCTTTTAATGTCAGAACAAAGTTATGCAGCTGTTAACTTCTTAAAAACAATGGGGATGGGTCCAGACCAATTTGTTCCACTCTATGTTGTCATTCTGGTGGGGATTTTAAGCGGAACACTTTTTAGTGCACTGACTTTTTCACGCGAACGGATTATCTTCCACTTACTTTTTGCAGAATTTTTAATTTTAGTCGCGTGTGGACTAGATTATCACTTAACCAGTGATGTCCGACCTGTGAACTTCTTTGCAAGTCAGTTTTTAGTAGGCTTTGCAGGTGGTTTATTTATTGGGCCATTGCTCCTGATTGGCTTTGCGCAAACTTTGGCTAAAGGTCCTTCGTATGTGGTGACTTTTATTGTGCTGTTCTCTGCAACTCAAACATTTGGCGGCCTTGTCGGGTCTTCATTCTTCTCGACCTATCAACAACACCGCACACAAAACTATCAAGTCGAGATTATTAAAGATTTGGAACAAGCAGATCCTCTAGTTGCTCAAAGGCTCTCTACATATCAACGCAGTGCATCAGTTACGACTACTGACCCAGCATTACAAACAGCCCAATCCATGCGCTCACTTAATCAAGTGGTCACTCGTGAAGCGCAAGTGCGTGCCTACAATGACGTTATTGCATTAAACGGTATTTTTGCTGTCGCACTACTCTTGTGGGGTGGTTTTAATATTGCACGAAGTAAATATCTACAACGTAGAGGAATTAGCCGTCCTTAACGGCTTCTTTATTGATGAAATAGAAATTGAGATTGATATATGTCAGATGATCAAAACAAACCGGAACAAGCTCCACCTCAAGCAGCTCCCGCTCCATCTAACGAACCGGCACCTGCGAGCAAACTGATTCCAACAAAACGCTCAACTTTATTATGGATGCTAGTTGTGCTCATTGTCGGTATTTTAGTGATTTTGTGGGCATGGAGAATCGGACCCTTCGCAACGAGTGTTCAGCAAACTGACAATAGTTATGTTAAAGGTAAAACAACGATTTTATCGTCGCAAATTAATGGCTATGTTAAAGATGTATTAGTTAAGGACTTTGACCACGTTAAAAAGGGTCAAGTATTAATGCATATTGATGCAACCACCTACGACCAAAAAGTAACGCAAGCGGCTTCTGGAGTTGAACAAGCTAAAAATACTTTAGCCAATCAGACACAGTCTATTGCTCAAAAACAAGCTGATATTGTGGCTGCACAGGCTAAAGTTGAACAAGTTAAAGCTCAATATGAACTTTCTTTAGCACAGCTTAGACGCTATCAACAGTTAGGAAATAGTGGCGCAGCCTCTAAATCTGAGCAGGATAAAGCCGCAGCAGATGCTGAAAATAACCTTGCAGCACTGAAGCAGGCAGAAGCCAATGTTTTAGTTGCCAAAGAAGCACTTAAAACGGCGCAGGTTGCAGAAGCTGGCTTAGAAGCACAAGTCTCAAGTGCTAAGGCACAACTAGATCAGGCACAAACTACCAAAGACTACAGTGTCATTGTTGCTCCAATGGATGGGCAACTTGGTGAGGTGAACCCTCGTGTTGGGCAATATGTAGCAGCAGGGTCCCAATTACTCTATCTGATTCCACAGCAAACTTGGGTGATTGCCAACTTTAAAGAAACCCAAATTGCCAATATGCGGATTGGCCAAAAAGCATGGTTTACAGTCGACGCTATGAAACATAAAAAATTTACAGGACATGTTGAACAGATCTCACCTGCTGCGGGTTCTGAGTTCAGTGTATTAAAGCCTGACAATGCAACAGGAAACTTTACCAAAGTCGTTCAAAGAATTGCCGTACGCATTACCATTGATCCAAATCAAGAAGGAATGGAACACTTACGCCCTGGCATGTCAGTGATTACTTCTGTCGATACAAGTTCGTAAACAGCTTTTTAAAGCTCTATTTAAAAAGCTACAATGTGATCAATCATTATTTTTCTCAATTTCTAATGTTTGATCACATTGCCCAACCTGTTTCCTATCAGCATATTGAACTCCCCTCTTTAGTTCATCTCGACATTAAGCGGTTAGATCTAGTTCATCCTCAAATTTCGGGCAATAAATTTTTCAAACTAAAATACAATCTGTTTGTCGCAAAACAACAAGGTTTATCGAGCATTTTGACTTTTGGTGGCGCTTATTCCAACCATATTGCCGCGACTGCCTATGCCGCTCATCTTTTTGGCTTAAGAAGTATTGGAATTATTCGTGGTGAAGAGTTAGCTGACAAACCTCTGAATCCAACCTTAGCAAAAGCTCAAAGTTTAGGAATGCATCTACATTTTGTCTCACGCAATGAATATCGCTTGAAAGATGAGGCAAATTATCTTCAACAATTACAGCATCAATTTCCTGAAACTTTCATTATTCCCGAAGGCGGCACCAATGAATTAGCAGTTCAAGGTTGTCAGGAAATTCTCAGTCAAAGCGATTTAAATCAATATGATGTGATTTGCTGTGCAGTCGGAACTGGTGGAACGATTTCGGGGCTCATTGAACGGAGTGCATCTCATCAAAAGGTTTTAGGATTTTCGGCTTTAAAAGGTGATTTTTTACAACAAGAAATTCAGCAGTGGACCAAAAAACAGAACTGGTCTGTGACAGATGCATACTGCTGTGGTGGGTATGCAAAAACTTCACCCGAGTTATTGGCATTTATAGAAAGTTTTGAAGAGCAACATGCGGTACCACTTGAACCGATCTATACAGGAAAGATGATGTTTGGTCTGTTTGATCTTATAAAGAATAATTACTTTGCTGAGGGAACTCGCATTCTGGCAATCCATTCAGGTGGTTTACAGGCAGATATAAGAAATAAAACACATCAATAACTAATTAGTTTTTAGTGCACATTACTCCGCATAGCAGTAAATGTCTTTAGCATGACTAAGGCTCGGCATGATAGTATATGCCCCTTTTAAATTTTCACGATTAATCGAGAATCTCTTATGTCTAACAGTCATGTTGATGTCATTGTCTTAGGTGCAGGTGCTTCTGGACTCATGTTGGCTGCACATGCTGCTAAACGAGGGCGCTCGGTTTTAATTTTAGAAAAAGCCAATAAAATTGGTAAAAAGATTTTAATGTCGGGCGGTGGCAAGTGTAACTTTACCAACCTGTATGTAGAGCCTGACAACTATATTTCTCATAATCCACACTTCGTTATTTCTGCCCTATCACGCTATAGCAACTGGGACTTTATCGGTTTGGTATGTGATTATAAAATTGCTTATGAAGAACGAAAACACGGGCAATTATTCACGCTAAACGGCGCTAAAGAAATTCTAGAGATGCTAGTGAGTGAATGTAATAAAACCAATAATGTTGATATCCAAACTCAATGTGAAGCTGTACAGATTGACCCATTAGAAAAAGGCGGTTTTACTGTACACACAAACCAAGGCCGATTTAGCTGTGAGTCATTAGTGGTTGCTACAGGTGGTTTATCCATTCCAACTTTGGGTGGTTCTGGATTTGGCTATGAACTGGCACAAAAATTTGGACATACGGTTTTCCCAACTCGCGCAGGTTTAGTCCCATTTACTTTTTCAGATCATATTAAAGAAGTCACTACACGCCTAAGTGGTAATGCTTTAGATGTGACTCTAAGTAACTCGAAGAATAGCTTTACTGAAGCATTATTGTTTACGCATCGTGGTTTGAGTGGTCCAAGTTCTTTACAGCTTTCAAACTATTGGAATACTGGTGAAAGTTTTAAAATTGACTTTTTCCCGAGCCAAGATTTAGCAAATTATTTAAAAGACAAAAAGAAAGCCCAACCTAAAGTTTTATTGCGTACTCTTCTGAATGAATTTACGGCAAAAAGTATTGTACAAGAGTTACAACAACTTATATGGGCAGAGCAGAGCGAGACAGCGATTGGTAATATCAGTGATGCACAGCTAGGTCATATTGCCGAGCAACTACATGGTTTTACCGTCAAACCATCAGGCACAGAAGGCTATCGTACTGCCGAAGTTACTTTAGGCGGAGTTGATACAAGTGAAGTATCTTCCAAAACCATGGAAAGTAAAAAGCAGAAAGGACTGTTTTTTATTGGGGAAGTACTTGATGTGACTGGCCATTTAGGAGGTTATAACTTCCAATGGGCTTGGTCTTCTGCTTATGCAGCAGCACAATACGTTTAAATGATCAATAAGCTAATTTGAGGCTTTCGAATCATTTGATGATTTTTCAGAATTACGTGTATGAGTTATTGCCTGTTTTGATGAATTAGATTTATTAAACACAAATTTATAAGCACTTGCTAAAAAACCTACCGTAATTCCCGCAATGACAATCGGTGCTAAAAAACGACCTGGTTTCTTCATCGTATTTTCCTCACTTATTTGTTTTTATAACGTCTAAAAAGAACGACCACTCAATATAGAGTGGTCGAACTTATCACAAAAATCAAAGATTTTTTGTACGGTTTATCTGAAAATTAGTTTTACTTACTAAATTTCGTCATTTTCTCCAGTAGATCCAAACGGTTTATTTACTGGTGGTTCTGCTGGATTTACTTGTGCAGAATCAGCAGGTTTTGCATCAGATGAAACCGTTGATGGTGAGGTTGTAGTCGTTGGTGCAACTGTAGATGTTGACGAACTCGTAGTTGCAGATGAGCTACCAGTAGATGGACTGCTTGTGGTCGTAGTAGAAGGCGGTTGATACAGAGGATTTGGTTCATTAGCTTCTTTTTTAGCTTTATCTAACAAATCACTCAACAGTCTTTCTGCTGGTTGGCGACCACCCAAACCAAATGCAAGAGCGAAAGCAACTGCAACTGCGCCTAGAGTCAAACCAAATGCAAGGTTAACGATCGAATCTGCAATACCCATCGCTCTTAAACCAAGCGCAAGTACAAGACCAATAATTAACACACGAACTAAACTACCTAACCAACGCGAGCTATTATATTCGCCGCGTTGAACCACGTTCGCCACAACATTGGCAAGCCAGAAACCAATAACCAAGATTACAGCGCCCAATAGAATGTTTGCACCGAAATGGATAAACATTGCAATTAGACCACTAATTTGATCGAAACCAAGACGATCCGCAGCTTCAGAAACTGCAAATAGCATAGTAAAGAATACAATTAACCAGCCAACTGCATTAGAAACTTTAGTTTGACCTAAAAAGCGTTGTACATCTAACTTTGCAGGAATTTCATCAACACCAGTACCTGCAATTAATTCGGCTACTAAGCGGCCAACAAAACGAGAAACAATATAAGCAACTAGTAGAATTAAACCAGCAGCAATAATGTTTGGAATCGCCTGCAAGATTTCATTAAGCATTGCTGTTGCTGGCTGAGAAATTGTTTCAATACCTAAAGCTTCAAACGCCACAATCAATGTGGTAATAATGATGATTGCGAAAACAAACGAACCTAAGAATTTGCCTACGTTAGAGCTTTTGAAAAGACCAATTTTTTCAGCTTGAGCCTGAACACCTAAGCTATTTACTAAACCTTCAACAATACCGCGTACAATTTTTGCCAAGATATAACCAACAAAAACGATAACACCAGCAATAAAGATATTTGGTAAGAATGCTACAGCATCATTTACCATATTTTGAACTGGAATCAGTAAGCCTGTTAATCCTAGTATTGAAAGAACAATCGGAAGGAAAAGTAACAATACAAGCCAGTAAAGAATTTCACCAATATTCTGGCTAATTCCACCTACACCCACTTCACTGCTTAACTTATCATCGAGTTGAGTTCGGGATAAAACATTGGTCACCCCCGCTCGCACCAGTCGAGCAACGATCCAACCAATAAAACCCACCACAACAGCAGCAATAATATTTGGAATATAGACGAGTACCTGATTCACCATATTACTGAACGGGCCACTTACTCCACTAATGTTAAGTACATTGAGAGCTGCGACCACAGCTAAGATTAGAATAAACCAGAATACGACTTTTGAAATAAGACCTTCTATGTTTGGAGCACGCCCAGTTGCTGAAGATAATTTTGCATTGGTATTTACTTTTTGCAGAAGTTTTTTTACACCTGCCGCAACTAATAAAGCGATTATCCAGCCAACCAGTAAGATGACGATTGCAGCTAAAATAGGATGAAACTGATCCCAGTAATACATCGCATCAAACTGAGCGCCGCGAGGCCCATCAAAAAATTCATTCATATTGTTATGTCCTCAATTGTTATGTTCTTTTCAGTGCTATCAATAGTGAAAACACTTTTCGTTGTTAAAAATGACGATGAATGCGGTCTATCTCACCTTATGTTTTGAATATTTTCTAATCAACACAGTTCTGCATAAATACAACAAATTGATGCAAAAGGTTGCAAAAAAAGCCTTCAGGTCACGTCCTAAAGGCTTTTTATAAAGATATACTGTTTAGCTTATTACCCTTTATAAATATTCAAATCTGAAGTGCTCTTAATGACATGTGGTGTGGCCTCATGTTGAAAAGCGGCTTCTTCTTTAGGTGTTTTGCTGTGATCAGCAACCATGTAGACGATCAGTGCAATAAGAAAAAGCCCAACAATAATTAAAATGTAAACTGGCAATCTTCTTTTTTTCGCAGTTTCTTCAGGACTCGTCACATGAGGTGGTTTTGAAAAATCATGCATCTTCTTTCCCCTCTTCTTTTATCATTAACTTTATAATCATCATAGCAATTTGGTTTGTTGCATTGTGTGAAAAAGCATTATGCTAAGGTGTCTGTGTTTGCAAAACTCTACTATTAAAATAATAAAAACAGTATAAAATTTAGGCAAAAATATTTAGCCATTTAAAAATAATGATGAATTATGCTCGAGCTTCTTTAAGGTTCTATTTGTAATACAATATGTTTTAGCGCTTACTTTTTATAAAATAGGCTATAATAAGCCCCCTTGTTTTAAAGCTGCTCTATTTTATGATGTATCGTCAGCAAAACGTAACACTTGATCTCGACACTGACGTCACACATCAATGTTATATACATCAGACGAGAGACGAACATCTCATTGGTATTATTGAATTTAATAAACCAAGTTATGAACTCAAATGGGGTGATTTAGAGTATTTTCGTCGCCGTACTGAAGAATTTTCCGTCATGCCATTTCCTGACTGCATTAATGCCATGATTGTTGATATTCGTAATATCAACATTTTTCTAGACAATGATGTTCCTATTTTACCATGGCGCTTACTAGAAGAAGACTGTCCTGTTCGCTTAGTCGTTCCACAAGATCGTTTGGAACATTATGCAGGTATCTTTGAGCCAACTTGGCTTTCAACCGATGTAGATAGCGCAATTTCAGAAATTCGCGAATTTATGGATATGTTTGTCCACTAATAAACATATCCATAAAATTAATTTCAAAGTACTTTCAAAATAAGATTTATTACCAGTAATT
The DNA here is from genome assembly GCF_031798995.1 of Acinetobacter sp. V104_13. NCBI lineage: Bacteria > Pseudomonadati > Pseudomonadota > Gammaproteobacteria > Moraxellales > Moraxellaceae > Acinetobacter > Acinetobacter sp. V104_13. The sequence continues at coordinate 97,811 of NZ_JAVQNP010000008.1, forward strand.
TTCTACCGCAATATTTCCCTCACCTCGACGATTCATCGTCAAACCACGGCGCTTTAAAGCCTCTTTAGTGTCATCTACCATTTGCGGATTTCCGCAAAGCATGACGTGGCTTGTGGCAGGATTCAGCTCTATACCAGCAGATTTTTCTAATTCACTATTTTCAATCAGAATCGGCAAACGATCATGCAATGGCGCAGATGGATCTCTAGTAATAATCGGAATAAATTTAAATCCGTTATGTCCTTCACCAAAAGTTTCAGCAATCTCTTGAATACGATCAACGTAAGCTAACTCAGCTGCGGTACGGACACTGTAGACCAAATTAATTTTTTGATATTTAGACCATGTATCGAAGTCTTGTAACATCGATAAAAATGGAGCTAATCCTGTACCCGTTGCCAATAACCATAAATCATGGGGTAAAGGTTGTTGATAGCGAGCTAAAGTCAAATAACCATAAGGTATTTTTTCTAAATAAAGCTCATCTCCTACCTTTAAATGTTGAAGATTTGACGTAAATGCACCGTCTGGTACCACAATCGAAAAAAACTCAAGCGTTTCATCAAATGGTGATGAGACTACAGAATAAGCACGAACAACGAGTTCCTCTCCAACTTTTAGCCCAATACGTGCGAATTGCCCAGCAGTAAATTTAAAATGTGCAGGGCGAGTCATGGTGAAACTAAAAAGAGTTGGAGTCCAGCGGTGTACAGATAAAACTTTTTCTACGCTAAATTTTTCAATTGACATGATTTCAACGTGGCATGAAATAGTGCGCTCATGTTAGCATGACAGCCGAAATAATGAATACTTTTAAACGTTAAGGCTTTTTAAACATGCGCATGACATTACGCCAGTTGGCTGTTTTTGTAGCAGTCGCTCAAGAAGGAACTGTCACCAAAGCCAGCGATGCGGTCAGACTGACGCAAAGTGCAGCAAGTATGGCTTTAGCTGATTTAGAGGATGGCCTTGGTGCTCCTCTCTTTGATCGTTTAGGTAAACGATTACAACTTAATGATTTAGGTCGTTTTCTATTGCCACAAGCCTTAGAGATATTAGGTCGCTGTGAAGCTTTTGAGCAAGCTGCAAAAGGTGAATTGCAAAGTATTGATTTACGTATTGGGGCCACTTTAACGATTAGTGATTACCTCATGCCAGATTTAATGGCAAACTTTTTACAGCATCATCCTAAAGCACATTTGCAATTACAAGTGGGCAATACACGCCAAATGATTGAAGCAGTCAATCAATTCCAACTTGATTTAGCTTTAATTGAGGGATCATGTCATTTACCTCAACTCCAATGTATTCATTGGCGTGATGATGAGCTTGCGGTTTGCTGTGCCCCAAATCACCCGTTAGCACGTTTAAATAGACCTCTAACAGCGCATGATTTTCTTCAAGTCGAATGGATTTTACGTGAAGAAGGCTCAGGGACTCGTGAAGTATTTGATAATGCGATATTGCAAGATCTGCCAGACGCGAATATTCGCTTAACCCTAGGTCACAATGAAGCAATTTTAAAAATCGTTGCTGGTGGTTTAGGTATGTCATGTATTTCTAAACTTGCCATTGAACCTTTAATTGAAAAGGGACAATTAGTAATTTTAGATACACCATTCTGGCAGCTTACGCGTCCGCTTTATATGCTGGTACACCGTCAAAAGTATCAAGGTCCAGGCCTCAAAGCATTCTTACAATTCTGTGAAGATCAGGTTTAAAACCTGATTTTCTAATGCCATCGTGAGTCATTTTCACACGGCTCACCGTCATGATTACCATCCATTTTAGTGTTCGGGCAATTTCTTACAAACCAACGTGCCTCTTCTAAAGAATGCATTTGCGTACAATACTCACGCCCATCACAATGAAAAGATGTTGTTTTATCATTTACTCGTTCTGGGGCTGTTTGAGAGGCAACTGTTTGAGGAGTAAATGCTAAAGCCTTTTTCGTTTTCTCAGAAAGTTGAATATCTGGCAATTTACCCAAAGCTGCACGCTGTTCCTTAATAATCTGCTTCTGTTGCTGTATTAATAATTGCACTTTTTCATGTGATGCACGCTGCTGAGCCTGTTGACGATAGTGCAATACTATAAAAGTCACACACGCAACAATAACCAAGATGCCAACAATAAATATACTGATATATTCACGTGAACTAAGCTTGAATTTACTGCGTTTAATTTTTCCCCGTTGAACCATATTTCCCCATTCTTGATTTTATTATTCATTTTTAAGAAAATTAAGGGAAATTAATATCTCCCTTAATTCTAAATCACTTAATCTTTCTGAACGCATCAAAACACTTGTCTGATACATACATTACTTAAGTGTTTTTAATGTATTACATTTAGCTCATTATTAACGTCGGAAATTTGACAATAACTCACTCGTGATCGCTTTATTGTGATCTGCAATTTTGTTTTTCTTGGTTTTCGCAGGATTTGGGTCAACACGCTCAATTTTGATCGCTTTAAACTTGCCCTGATTATCTGCGGCAAGAAATCTTACTTTTTCATTTCTTTTCGGTTCGCCCTCTGATGCAGGGAAATCAGAAATATGAAAGAAAATATCACCTTCACTAGTTTCAATAAAACCAAACCCTTTATCAGCGTTATATTGTTTTACCCATCCAGTATAAAACTCTTGCTTCATGATCTTTCCCCTACTTTTCCAATCCAGTTGTTGCAATAAATAAAAAAGAGACTCACGATCCCGTTTTTAAAATTATACGGTTGAATGAAGTCTCTTTTTAATGCTATTTCAAAAAATTAATCTTTTTGTACACTACCAAAAATTTTATCGCCAGCATCACCCAAGCCAGGAACAATATAACCTTGTTCATTTAAGCCATTATCAATAGATGCCGTATAAATTTGCACATCTGGATGAGCCGCTTCAACTTTAGCAACGCCTTCAGGTGCAGCAACCAACACCATAACACGGATATCTTTACAACCACTTGCCTTTAACACATCAATAGCAGCAACTAACGAATTACCCGTTGCTAACATTGGGTCAATAATCATCGCAAGACGATTAGCCACATCCGGAACTAATTTTTTATAATACGTGCGAACTTCTAAAGTTTCTTCATTACGCTCAAGACCTAAAACACTCACTTTTGCGCTTGGAATTAGATTAAGTACACCATCTAACATACCAATTCCGGCACGTAAAATCGGTACAATCGTTATTTTTTTACCAGCAATACGCTGAGTAGTAACAGTTCCAGCCCATCCATCAATTTCACAATCCACAACTGGTAAATCTTTTGTTGCTTCATAAGTCAACAACATAGTCACTTCCTGAGCAAGCTCACGGAAATTCTTAGTACTGATGTCAGCACGGCGTAACAAGCCTAATTTATGACGAATAAGTGGGTGACGAATTTCTTGAATGGCCACAGATGTTACCTAAAAATATAAAAACGTATTTATTATAATCTTTTTTTAACGCTCAATAAAAAAAAGCCTCCAGATTTGGAGGCTTTTTTGTACACCAGAATTACTGTTGTGAAAGCATGAAATGTAATGGAGATAAAATTTCTGCTTTTAATGCCAAATTAATCATTGGATCTGGGTAAACACCCAAAATAATAACTAATGCAGCAGCAGCTAATACCATTAAACCACCCACTTTTTGTCCCCAATGAGCATCTGCATCAATACGAGGAGTTTCCGGTGGTGTCATATACATTACAACCATCACACGTAAGTAATAGTACAAACCGATACCACTACCCACAATAATCATTGCAGCTAAGAACCAGTGTTGAGTTGTTACAGCAGCCATTACCACCAAGAACTTACCAATGAAGCCTGCTGTTAATGGAATACCAGCCAAAGATAACATCATGACTGTTAAAGTTGCTGTAAGTACTGGACGACGCCAGAACAAACCACGGTAGTCTGCAAGGCTTTGTGCTTCATCTACGTTGTTATATGGGCTAGACATTAACGCTACTGCACCAAAGGCACCAATAGTTGTTAATACATAAGACACCACATATACAGTTACGCTACCCAAGCTCGCATAAGTCATGCTAATTAAAGCAATTAACAAATAACCAAAGTGAGCAATAGATGAATAACCAAGAATACGTTTTAAGTTAACTTGACGAACAGCGAGTAAGTTACCAACTAAAATCGACAATACAGCAATGATCGTCAAAATAGTTACTAACGAGTTCACCATCATTGCACCTGAAGCAAGCATATAGCGTACGAACAAACCAATTGTTGCAACTTTAGCAGCAGTCGCTAAGAAAGTTGCCATTGGCGCTGGTGCACCTGCATATACATCCGGTGTCCATTTATGGAACGGCGCAAGCGATAATTTAAATGCAACAGCAAAGATAATAAGTGCTAAACCTAATAACACCATTGGCTGTTTGATTGCTTCAAATAATGCCTGTACAGAATCATAGAATGAAAGCGAACCTGTATATGCATAGATATATGCCATACCCATCAACAACATTGCAGAAGCTGTCGCTGAAAGTACAAGATATTTAATACCCGCTTCAAGTGAGTTACTACGTTGATAAGTATAAGCAAGTAAGCCATATACAGGAATCGACATTAACTCAAGGCTAATGAAGAACGACGCATAGTGAGAGCTTGCAACCATCAACATTGCACCTGCTACTGAAGCAAGTAACAAAAGATATAACTCTTCGCGGTTGTCTTTATAAGTTTCGATGTAAGCATGAGACAAAGTACAACATGCCAATGCCGCAATCAAAATCATAAATTGATAGAACATGGTAAATGGATCAACCATAAACATGCCCATCACATTTGCCGGTACAAACTTACCGCCAAATACTGCAAATAAAATATAAAGTGCAGCAAGGTTTAAACCGACAACAGAAGCTGTTGCGATTAAATTATGATTACGCTTAATTGAAATTAACAGCATGACGACGATTGTTGTCAAAGCAACAATCATCACCGGAGCTAAAGGCATAAGCGTAGAGAATGATACTGTGAAGTTCATGATTATTGGATCTCCACATGGTCAAGTTGAGTAGCTGTTTGCTGAACAGTTTCAACGACTTCTTGTACTGGCACATAACTATTGACCAACCACTGCATGCTTGAATGAGATACATCCAAGAATGTTTGTGGGTAGATACCAAGCCAAACGAGACCAATCGCACAAATCATCAAAATACCAACTTCACGAGCAGATAAGTCTTTCAATGGACTAGTGTAATGTTGCTTTTGTTCAGGATTTGGTTCACCAAATAAAGCACGGTGAATCAAGATCAAGCCATATAAACCTGCAAATACAAGGCTGATAGAAGCAAGAATCGTGAAGACAGGATATTTATTAAATGAACCCATCAAAATCAGGAATTCACCAATAAAGTTACCTAAACCTGGTACACCTACAAGAGCAGCAACGAAGAACATCAAGAAAAATGGCAAGTACTGAAGCTGGCCACGAAGACCACCCATTAAACGTAAATCACGTGTATGTAAACGTTCGTAGATTTGACCAGACATAATGAACAATGCAGCTGATGACAAACCATGTGCCAACATCATGATCATTAGACCTTGGAAGGTCAAAATATTACCTGCATAGATTGCAAGTAAGATAAAGCCCATGTGTGAAATCGACGTATACGCAAGTAAACGTTTCATGTCAGTTTGCTGGTAAGCACACCATGCGCCGTAGAAAATACCAATCAAACCGAAAATAATCGCAATGTCTGCAAACTGTGCAGAAGCTGTCGGGAAGAATGGAATAACAAAACGAAGCAAGCCATACGCAGCTGTTTTAATCAAGATACCTGCTAAGTCTACAGAACCTGCTGTAGGAGCTTGAGCATGCGCATCTGGCAACCAACCGTGTAATGGGAATACTGGTAACTTCACCGCAAAACCGATGAAGAAACAGATCATGAAACCGTACGCTAAGCCTGCAGGTAAGTGGTTAGCTACAGCTAATAAATAGTTGTAATCGAAACCGATCATTCCGGTCATCATGTAGCCATAAACTACAAGACCTAGGATACCGATTAGCATCACTAGACCGGCAATCTGCGTGTAAAGGAAGAACTTAGTAGCAGCGTAAACACGTGAACGACCGTTTGAACCTTTATGACCCCATAACGCAATCAAGAAGTAGATTGGTACAAGCATCATCTCCCAGAAGAAGAAGAACAAGAACAAGTCAATCGCTAAGAATACACCGATAACGCCACCTAAACTCCATAATAGGTTTAAGTGGAAGAAACCAACGTTCTTTTGAATCTCACCCCATGAACAACCAACAGCAAGTACACCAAGTAACGCTGTTAATAACACCATGAGTAAAGATAAGCCATCCACAGCTAAGTGAATGCCAATACCGAGTGATTGAATCCACGGTAAATAGAACTCAGCAGACCAAGTTGGGATTTTAGAACCCAACTCGTAGCTATAAGTTCCACTTTGCCAAAGTGCAAGACCTAAGCCCAAAGTAATGAGCATACCAATTAAGGCAATCCAGCGTGGCAAAGTTTTGTCGAGCTTATCGACTAACCAACAAATAAAACCGGCAATGAACGGAACAAGGATCAGCGCGGGTAAAATTAAATTGTTTTCCATTTTATTTCCCCACTACCTGAATAACGATCAAGATCATCAATAACACCACTACACCGAGTGACATGCTTGATGCGTATTCACGCAATGAACCTGTTTGACGTGAGCTTGTAAAACTATTTCCGCCTTTCACGAGTGCAGGAAGAACTAACCACAAACCGTCAATCGGATCACGGCCAAAGATTTTGGCGAAGAATAAATAAGGTTTAACAAAAACGATGTCATACAATGCATCAAAACCAAAAGCGGTACGGCAAATATGTGCCAAACCTGAACCCAAACTTGTTTGAGCGAATGATTTCACTGCACCATAAGCAAATGTAAATAATGCTATACCAACAACTAGACCAACTAGTGCAATACCTACTGCTAAGTGCTCTGCCCCATGCATGCCCTCTACAAATTGTTCAGCGACATGGAATTCAGGGATTTTTGCAGTATTCAGAATACCTGCTACCGGTGCTTTTAATACCGCACCAACAAAAGTAGACAATACAGCTAAAATACCCAATGGAGCCCAGTAAGTTGCACCTTTAATCTCATGGTAAGGCGTGTTTTCTTGACCAAAGAATACAACCCAGATTAAACGGAATGTATAGATTGAAGTCAGGAATGCACCTGCTACACCCACCCAATATAAGGTGTGATATAAAGCAACTGATTGACCTTGTACCCAAACTTCACCAAGAATCGCATCTTTAGAGAAGAAGCCAATAGTCAAGAATGGAATCGCTGCTAATGCACCGCCACCAATCGCGAAACAAGCAAACAGGAATTTGTTACGTTTGAACAAACCACCCATTTTGAAAATATTTTGCTCGTGGTGATAAGCCAAAATAACCGCACCAGAAGACAAGAATAATAATGCCTTAAAAAATGCGTGAGCCAACATGTGGAACAAGCCAGCTTGATAAGCTTCCGCACCTACAGCCATAAACATATAGCCAAGCTGACTCATTGTTGAGTAAGCCAAGATACGTTTGATGTCTGTTTGTACAAGTGCAGCAAAACCTGCAACTAACAAAGTTACCGCGCCAGTTACTGAAATGAATTGCATCACTTCAGGAGCAAGTTCGAATACGCTGAATAGACGGCAGCATAAGTACACACCAGCCGTTACCATTGTTGCAGCGTGGATTAATGCAGAAACAGGTGTTGGACCTGCCATCGCATCTGCCAACCATGTTTGCAATGGAATTTGAGCAGACTTACCAGCAGCACCCAAGAACAACATTAATGCAGTCCAGATTGTAAGTGACGAACTCTTCGTCATTACTTCTGCTGCGTGTTCAACGATGTACTGAGTATTCAGCGTACCAAATTGTTGGTAAAGCAAGAATAAAGCAATAAGCAAGAATACGTCACCAACGCGGGTCACTGTAAACGCTTTGATCGCAGCCCAACCATTTGCAGGGTTTGCATAATAGAAACCGATTAGCAAGTAAGAGCAAAGACCTACGCCTTCCCAACCCAAGAATAACAACGCCAAGTTGTCACCCAATACAAGCACAAGCATGCTTGCAACAAACAGGTTGAAATAAGAGAAGAAACGCGCATAGCCCTCTTCACCACGCATGTACCATGATGCAAAGATGTGGATTAAGAAACCAACACCCGTGATCATGCCCATCATGAGTAAAGATAAGCCATCTAAATGTAAGCTAATGCCCGGAGCAAAACCGCCAACATTGAACCATGTCCACAAGTTTTGAACGAAAACTTGCTGACCACTCGTGGTAAATGCCATTCCAGCAATGAGTGCAAATAATGCAGATAAACCTACAGAACCTACGCCAATAACTGCTGCAACATTTTCAGAGAGTTTGTCTCGTCCTGCCGCCAATAAAATAAAACCGATTAGCGGAAATAATACTGTTAAATATAAATAACTCATCCGCGCATCTCACTAGCAGCATCCACATCCAAATGATGGAAGCGATGATAGAACTGAAGGACAATCGCAAGACCGATACATGCCTCTGCTGCTGCAAGGGTCAAAATCAGAATGAACATCACTTGTCCATCTGGTTGTGCCCATACGCTACCCGCGAGAACAAATGCCAATGCTGCAGCATTCATCATGATCTCAAGGCTCATTAACATAAATAATAGGTTGCGTCGCACCATTACACCGTAAAAACCGAGTGCAAAAAGGATGGTTGCAACAATCAAACCATGTTCTAAAGGAATCTGGCCCATTATTCTTTTTCCTCTTCTGCACCTGGTTCACGTTTACCTAAGTGATATGCTGCAACAAGGGCTGCTAGCAATAACATCGCGGCAACTTCAACCAATAATAAATAGTGAGTAAAGAGTGCTTGACCAACTACTTTTGGTCCAATCACTTGTGCCCCAAGCGGCGCTGAAATAGTGGTGTATTCACCACCCAGCATCCAAACTAAAAGCAAGCCGAGCAAGAAACTCATGAGTGCTGGATATGCCCAAGCATCTGAAGAAAGCCATTTACGTTCTTGTTCAACGGTGTGTTGACCTAAGTTAAGCATCATCACCACGAAGACAAACAGAACCATAATTGCTCCGGCATAAACGATGATTTCAAGAGCACCTGCAAAAGGCGCCCCCACGATCATGAAAATACCAGCAACAGCAAGCAATGAAACAATTAGACTAAGTAGAGCGTGTACAGGGTTCGTGTTAGTCACTACACGAACCGTAGAAACGATGGCCACGAGTGCCATCAAATAAAACGGCCACATCATGGTAATAGACTCCGTACATCGATTGGTGCACTTTCTTTTTGTGCTTGACCTTTCTCTTTACCGTTAATTGCCATACCCGTTACACGGTAGAAGTTGTAATCTGGGTATTTGCCTGGACCTGAAATGAGTAAGTTTTCTTTCTCATAAACAAGGTCTTGACGTACATATTCGCCTAACTCGAAGTCTGGTGTGAGCTGAATCGCAGTTGTTGGACAAGCTTCTTCACACATACCGCAGAAAATACAACGTGAGAAGTTGATACGGAAAAACTCCGGGTACCAACGACCATCTTCTGTTTCTGCTTTTTGTAGTGAGATACAGCCAACCGGACATGCAACCGCACATAGGTTACATGCTACGCAACGCTCTTCCCCATCAGGGTCACGCGTTAATACGATACGACCACGAAAGCGTGGCGGCACAATCTGTTCAGCCGGAACTTCTGGATATAAAATCGTGTCACGTTTACGCGTTGCATGGCTAAACACCATGAGTAACGTACGTACAATTGATCCGAATCCAGCTAGAAATTTATACATTTTGTACTCCCTGCTGTCCTAGGCCTGATTCATCAGAATCACAGCACCAGTCACTAACAAGTTGACCAACGCCAATGGCAAACAAATTTTCCAACCAAAGTTCATGACTTGGTCATAACGTGGACGCATTAAAGAACCACGTGCCAATACAAACATCATTACAAAGAATGCTGTTTTAATCACAAACCAGAATACTGGTGGAACAAATGGAATTTCTAAATTGAATGGCGCTAACCAGCCACCAAAGAATAAAGTCACGATCAATGCAGAGATCAGTACTACGTTGACATATTCAGCAACGAAGAACATACCCCATTTCATACCGCCATATTCAACATGGTAACCTTCTGCCAATTCTTGTTCTGCTTCTGGTTGGTCAAATGGATGACGGTGAGTTACCGCAACACCAGCAACCACAAAAATCAAGAAACCTAAGAATTGTGGAATAACGAACCAAACATCGCGTTGTGCTTCAACAATTTCACGAAGGTTAAATGAGCCTGCAATTGCAACCACACCCATCAATGAAATACCCAAGAACACTTCATAAGAAATGGTTTGAGCTGCTGAACGTAAACCACCAAGCAATGAGTATTTGTTATTTGAAGCCCAGCCACCAAATAAAACTGCATAGACAGCAATACCAGCCATTGCCATGAAGAACAACAAACCGATACTCATGTCGGCAACACCCAGTGAAGGACTCACTGGGATTACCATGAACGAAAGAACCGCTGTTGCCATTGCAACAGCTGGTGCTAAACGGAATGTAAGTTTGTCAGCAAATTTTGGTGTCCAGTCTTCTTTGAACATGATCTTGAGCATGTCGGCAACGATCTGGAACATACCACCAGGACCAACACGGTTTGGACCATAACGATCTTGCCACCAAGCAAGTAAACGACGCTCAATAAAAGACATCAATGCTGCAACTAAAACAACAACAAGCAGAATTACGACTGCTTGAACGACAGCATAGGCAATCGGCCAGTTCTCAGCCCAAAGTGGCGTTTGACGTATAATTTCTTGATTCATGAATTACACTCCTAAAGCCACTGAAACAGGCTCAGCTAGTGACACCATTGGTGCTAAACCAACTGGGTAACCAATATAACCTGTAGGTAAATATTCAATTACTTGTACTGGCAAGCTCACAGTCGTTTCGCCTGCTTTTACCGTAATGCGTTGACCTTCTTGAAGGTTCAAACGAGTTGCATCTTGTTCGCCCACTGCAAACACAGCTTCAGGAATACGAGTTTCCATTGCAGGTGTTTTAATGGTGAATTCGCCAGAACCAAAAATATGGTGCATTGGAACTAAGCGGAAACTTTCAGGATTTGCCACTACTGGCACTGGAGCAACGTAGCTACGTGCAGGACGTTTTGCCAAGCGATCGAATAAACGAACACCAGAATCACCACCTTTTAAGTGACCACCGACTTCATCTTGGTATTTATTCCAAGATTGTGGAGAGTTCCAACCCGGAGCCCATGCAAATGGTACTAGTGATGATGCTTTTTGCGGACCAACATAACCTTCCATTGAGAATGTTAATGCTGAATCTGGATCGGTAGGCTGTTTAGGCTCATGAACCGATAACGGCGCACGCATTGCTGTACGACCTGAATAACGACGTGGTTCACGCGCGATTTTCAAGCCATGTACACGATAACCTGCATCAGGCGCAACATCTTGGATAGCTTCAAGTACTGGTACATTTTTCACGATGCTTTCAATTACATCGTCAAGCAATGTCCAATCTACAGCCTTACCTTTAATGCCAGTTTCAATGGCATGTAACCAACGCCATGATTCTTTAATTGCATATTCAGGTTTGTAATAGCTTGGATCGTAAACTTGATAGAAACGCTGTGCACGACCTTCTTGGCTTACAACAGTACCATCACCCTCTGCAAAGCTTGCTGCTGAAAGAACGACATCAGCTTGTTTCACAGTTTCAGTTTCACTGTGATCAAGTACAATTACTGTTTCAGCTTTATCTAATGCAGCTTGTACTTGTGCAGCTGGTAAGCGACGGAACAAGTCATTTTCAACAATAACAAGTGTGTCGTAGTCTTGAGCAAATGCTTGTTCAAGGCTTAAACCACCGAACAATGCCAAGCCCATAGAGTTCACTTCAGGAACTACAAGACTTAAACCAGCTTTAGAACCTAAGTTCTGAGTCAACTGTGCTGCAGCTTCCATAATAGAAGCATCTTGCAAGCTTGTACCCGCAATAATTAATGGTTTGTTTGCTGCTTTTAGAGTGTCAGCAATGGTTTGAGCAAATGCTTTTGCATCTTCATCTAAACCACTTACAACCTCACCATTCACTGCCGCAGCAACTGCAAAGCCTAAACGTGCGATGTCATTTGGAGAAGCAACCACTTCACCAGTTGCAACGTCAGCAAGACGAGTTTGAGTTGCAGCTAAAATGTAAACCGGAGATTTTGCTTCTTGGCCAATACGTTGTACAGGCTCAGCTAACCAATCTGGTGTACGTGTTTTTGCAGCCATTTCGCGTGCTTTGTTTTTCGCGGCTTGGCGAACAGACAATGCCATGCGAGGTGCAGTTTGAGTTAGGTCTTCACCTAAGATCAGAACAGCATCATAGCTTTCAATTTCACGCATATTCGGGTTGTAGATACCCTCGGTTTGCATGATAGATGCAGCAAGTTCAACAAGCTTTTGCTCTTTTTGTGCAATACCAGTTGAATAATTTGCCTGACCTACAAGCTCACGTAATGCGTAGTTCGATTCCAAGCTTGCGCGAGGAGAACCAATACCCAAAACTTTTTTGCCTTGAAGCTTAGCAATCGCTTGATCTAGAGCTTGGTCGACAGAAACAGTTGCAACAGTTTCACCATTACGGAACTGAGGCTGACGTGGACGGTCTGCACGGTTTACATAACCTGTGCCAAAACGACCTTTGTCACAAAGGAAGTACTGGTTAACCGAACCATTAAAACGGTTTTCTACACGACGGATTTCACCATAACGTTCACCCGGAGAAATGTTACAACCAGAAGAACAGCCTTGACACACGCTTGGTGCATACTGCATATCCCACTTACGGTTATAACGCTCTGAATGAGTCTTATCAGTAAATACACCTGTTGGACATACTTCAGTCAAGTTACCAGAGAATTCAGATTCTAAAGTACCTGATTCTGGACGACCAAAGTAAACACGAGATGCATTGGCATACACACCAAAGTCTGTACCGCCCGCATAGTCTTTGTAGTAACGAACACAACGGTAACAAGCAATACAGCGGTTCATTTCATGCGCAATGAATGAGCCGAGTTCTTGGTTGTAATGCGTACGTTTTGTAAAACGGTAGCGACGACGGTCATGACCCGTCATTACAGTCATATCTTGTAAATGACAGTGACCACCCTCTTCACAAACTGGACAGTCGTGTGGGTGGTTGGTCATCAAAAATTCAACAATAGATGCACGGAAATCCGTTGCTTCTTTGTCTTCAATTGAGATATAGGTATTGTCAGATGCTGGAGTCATGCAAGACATGACTAAACGACCACGCGTATCTTCTGGATTCGCATATTGCGTAACAGCACATTGACGGCAAGAACCAACCGAACCTAAGGATGGATGCCAACAAAAATATGGGATGTCGATGCCCAGACTCAAACATGCTTGTAGCAAGTTTTCCGAGCCGTTGACTTCATACGATTTTCCATCGACATGAATTGTAGCCATAGTCGAATTCCTTAAGCTTGTTCTACGTTGCTGGTTTGCACGACAGGACGATTCGTCACTTTCGCTTCAAACTCACCACGGAAATGTTTGAGTGCGCCCATAAGCGGCTCCATCGCACCTGGTGCGTGGGCACAGAAAGTTTTACCAATCCATAATTTACGAGTTAGTTCTTGTAAATGGTCGATATCTTCTTTCTTACCTTCGCCTGCTTCAAGTGCTTTAAGCGCTTTAACAGCCCATGGCAAACCATCACGACATGGTGTACAGAAACCACATGATTCACGCGCAAAGAACTCTTCTAAGTTACGAGTGAGCGATACCATACATTGGGTTTCATCTACCACCATTAACAAACATGTTCCTAAACGAGAACCTGCTTTCATAATCGTGTCTGCATCCATTGGTAAATCAATGGTATCTGCTGGTAAAAAGTCAGTTGAAGCACCACCTGGCAACCATGCTTTGAGCTTTAAGCCCTCACGCATACCACCTGCATGATCTTCAATCACTTCACGCGCAGTTGTACCAAATGGCAATTCCCAAAGACCCGGGAATTTAACTTTACCCGATGCACCATAAATTTTAGTGCCTGGATCTTTTGATTTACCCGCTGATAAACCGATATACCACTCTGGTCCACGAAGCATGATTGCTGGCAAGTTGTTATAAGTTTCAACGTTGTTCACAATCGTCGGACGGCCCCATGCTCCTGCAACTTGCGGGAACGGTGGCTTAGTACGCGGGTTAGCACGACGGCCTTCAAGCGAGTTAATCAATGCAGTTTCTTCACCACAGATATAACGCCCTGCACCCGTATGTACATGCAGATCAAAATTCCAGCCAGAACCTAAGATGTTTTCGCCTAAATAACCTTTAGCACGAATCTGTTCTAACGCTTCATTTAGATATTGAGCAGCCTCGATGTATTCACCACGGATAAAGATATAACCTTGAGTTGCTTCTAAGGTATAACCCGCAATTAACATCCCTTCGATCAATTGATGTGGAAGTTTTTCCATCAACAAACGGTCTTTAAAGGTACCCGGTTCCATTTCGTCGGCATTACAGATCAAGTAACGTGGACCACCATCATTTGGTGCCATCAATGACCATTTAATACCCGCTGGGAAACCCGCACCACCACGACCTTTTACAGTTGCAGCTTTAATGACGTCTAACACTTCAGCAGGTTTCATGCCTAAAGCTTTTTTAAAGCCAGCATAACCTTCAAGTGCTTCGTAATCATCAGCACTACGTACCGCTTCTTGTTTGCTTAAACGCCAAGTGAGCGGATGAGTTTCCGGATTACCGTCGCCATAAATTGGTTTTGGTTCAGTATTCATACATACTTCTCCAATAACTGTTTAATTGATGTCACTTCGACTAAACCGTGAGTATCTTCATCAATCATTAAAGTTGGGCCTTTGTCGCAGTTGCCTAGGCAGCAAATTGGAAGCAATGTAAAACGGCCATCTGGTGTCGTTTGACCATACTGAATTCCTAATTCACGCTGGAATGCTTCAGCAAGAGTTTCTGCACCCATTAAGAAGCAAGCAATTGAGTCGCAAAGTAAAATTACGTGACGACCTACCGGATGGCGATAGATACGGTTGTAAAATGTTGCAACGCCTTCCAAATCAGCAACACTCATCGACAACAACTGTGCGATGGCATTCATTTGAGCGTCATCTACCCAACCATTACGGCGCTGTACACACTTCAATGCATCCAAAGAGGCTGCACGAGGGTATGGATAGTGACCAATGTGATGTTCGATTTCGTGAATTTCTTCCGCAGTCAAAATCCCTTCGACATTCACACGTGGTTTTTTATCAGTCAAAATCATCATTATGTGTTACCTCTTAGCGATCCACGTCAGCCATAACCACGTCAATGGTCGCCAGATAAATGATTAAGTCAGATACTAAACTTCCGTTAATCACTGAAGGCATTTGCTGTAAGTGAGTAAACGTCGGTGTACGAATACGAGTACGATAACTCATGGTCGCTTTATCTGAAGTCAAGTAGTAAGTACTTGCACCTTTAACCACTTCAGTCATAAATGATGACTCGCCCGCTGGCATGACAGGACCCCATGAAACGCTCAAGAAGTGCGTAATCAAGGTTTCAATATCTTGTAATGTCTTATCTTTCGGTGGTGGAACAGCCAATGGATGATCCGCTTTATATGGACCAGAAGGCATGTTATCCAAGCACTGTTGAATAATTTTTAGCGACTCGGTAATTTCACGGAAGTGAACAAGCACACGTGCGTATGCATCGCCTTCATACTCAACTGGCACATCAAAATCGAAGTTTTCATAGCCGCTGTATGGACGATATTTACGTACGTCAAAATCGATACCTGTTGCACGTAAACCAGTACCAGTTACACCCCATGCGAGTGCAGATTTGGCATCGTATTGTGCAACATTACGCGTACGTCCAATAAACACAGAGTTTTTCAATGCCGCTGTGTAGTATTCGTTTAAGCGTTTAGGCATCCACTCTAGCAATTCTTTAACAAGCTTTTGCCAGTTGTTTGGAAGATCGTGTGCTGTACCACCAATACGGAACCATGCTGGATGCATACGGTAACCCGTGATTGCTTCAACAATGTCGTAAACTTTTTGACGGTCTGCGAACATATAGAATACTGGTGTCATACCACCGGCATCCTGAATTGCCGTACCACAGAATAACAAGTGGTTATTAATACGGAACAATTCGTTCAACATGACACGAATCACTTGCGCACGCTCAGGAACTTTAATACCTGCCATTTGCTCTACAGCCATTACATACGGCATGTTTTGAGCACAACCACCTAAGTAGTCAACACGGTCAGTATAAGGAATGAAAGAATGCCATGTTTGACGTTCAGCCATCTTTTCCACGCCACGGTGGTGATAACCGATATCAGGTACACAGTCCTTCACTTCTTCGCCATCTAACTGCAATACAACACGGAACGCACCATGTGCAGATGGATGGTTAGGACCCAAGTTCAAGAACATGAAGTCTTCATCAGCGTTACCACGCTTAAGACCCCAGTCTTCAGGTACAAAACGTAAGTGCTCTTGTTCAAAGTCTTGTTTCGCTTTGTCTTGCATGTACGGCGTATATTCTGTCGCACGTGCTGAATATTCTTTACGAAGCGGATGACCTTCCCAATAGGTTGGCAACAAAATACGACGGAGCATTGGATGCCCTTCGAAATTGATACCGAACATATCGTAAGCTTCACGTTCATACCAGTTGGCATTTGGCCAGATATTTGTCGCTGTCGGAATGTTTAGATCATTTTCGTTCAAGGCAACCTTGATACGAATGTCACTATTACGCTCAAGCGATAATAAATGATAGAACACAGTGAAGTCAGATGCTGGTAAACCATCACGATGAACACGTAAACGTTCATCCATCGCAGATAAGTCAAACAGCATTACATACGGACGTTCCACTTTACGCAGGAACATAAGGACTTCTTGCACGCGTGCGCGCTCGACCCAGACTGTTGGAAACTCTTCAAAAGTCGCCTGCACGTAAAAGTTCTCACCAAATTTGGTTTTGAGCTCTTCTACGATTGCAAATGCTGGGCGTGAATCAACTGCTGTTGACTCTGGCATAGCAATGTCAGTTTCAGCCATTGGCTTGGCTTCCTATTTAATACAAATTCTGTCAATTTTCTCGATGAACATATCAGTTAGATATGTCAAAACACCGTCAAAAAATTATTTAATCTCATCCATAGAGCGTAAGTTTTTAACGGCAATACGCTCTGCATTCTTACGGTCACGTTCTGGCATCATCTTTGGCTTATATACTGGCTGAAGATCATCACCGATCACGGCAGAAAGCGGGCGTCGCTCTAATTGAATCTGGTCTTGTAAAAGCATTAAAGCTTGAATTAATGCTTCAGGACGAGGCGGACAACCTGGGACGTACACGTCAACAGGAATAATTTTGTCTACACCTTGTACTACTGAATAGATGTCGTACATACCTCCAGAGTTTGCACAAGCACCCATCGAAATGACCCATTTAGGCTCTAACATCTGTTCATACAGACGCTGAATAACTGGTGCCATTTTTACGAAACAGGTCCCTGCAACAATCATCAAGTCAGCCTGACGAGGTGAAGCACGGATAACCTCTGCACCGAAACGTGACAAGTCATGCACACCGGTTAAGGTCGTTGCATATTCGACGTAACAACATGAGGTACCAAAGTTAAATGGCCACAAAGAGTTTTTACGTCCCCAGTTTACTGCTGTATGCAAGACATCCTCTAAACGAGTCATGAATACGTTTTTATTCACTTCCTCTTCAAGCGGATCCGTCACAATTTGACGTTCTTGCAATGGGTATTGATCAGCATCCGGATTCGCGCGGGTCAGAGTATATTTCATCCCGACTTACTCCTTTTCAGATGACAATGCAGGTGTAGTTTTTGACTTAACACGACCTGATGATTGAGCTGGAATCTGGCCTGTAGGGTCAGTTACGAGCTCTTCAATAGAATTAAAGCGTGTAATTTCAGCAATGTTCATTGTTGGTGAACCGATTTTAACCGCCTCACCTGCTGATTTACGGCGATCTGCTGGTGACCAACTTAAAGCACCTACAGAGAAGGCATAAACAAGCGCAATCAATAAATCAACGACAAAGATCACTACAGTGGTATATCCCAACCACCCTACTTCACGCACAGAAGTAGACCATGCATAGAGGTAAAGCGCCTCTAAGTCGAAGACAACAAAGAAAATTGCAACTAAATAGAACTTTGCAGACAGGCGAATGCGAGCGCCACCAGCACTCACGACACCTGATTCAAACTGCTCTTGCTTAGCACGTCCCCACGATTTTCCCCCGAGGAGTAAGGGAACTGTGAGCATAAAGACGCAAAGAAATGTAACGCCGATCACGAAGGCGATAATCGCCCAGTCGTATGGAGTAATGGCACTCATGCGGGGATAACTCCTGGCAGGCCTATTATTTAACAAAGAATGTATGTATTGGCCTTCAAATACACCAAACACAAAATTAATCCCGCCAATTGTACCTGATTTCTAATTTCCCATGCTAGTTGAAGCGTCTTAGTCTTTCGGATGATTTTCTAGACAAAACTATTCATCTATGTGTTGTAAGGGGGGTTTCACCGCACATAATCGGTTTATTTAATTGTTTCTTTATTTATGATGATTTTTTTCATTTTTTAATTTTAGAATATTTACACAGTTGAAGCGCTTATTAACTTTTTATAACTTACTTTTTTATAATATTAGTTTGTTTTTTATTGTATTCAGCTTCTCCTCTGAATTATGATGAATGTTTAATCATGCATAATATTTTATTACTCTTGGATAAGAGTATTTATCATTAAGGGCAGCTGATGCCATACTCACTTCGTGAATTTTCATTTCTCTCCTTTTTAAAATTTTTTCTCTTATTTAGCTTCATTATTGCGACATGTTGTTTCATTGGCATCGCATCTCGCCCTTTAAGTTTTCTTGCATTCTTTTGGCCTGCCAATTCGGTTTTGCTCGGATTGCTTATTCGTTTTCCAACCACACGCCGACCAAGCGCATTTTTAGGTGCCTATATAGGATATGTGATTGCTGACTTATTTCAGGGCACTCCATTTGCTCTCACACTTGTTTTAACAACATCAAACTTTCTTTATGTTGTTACTACGTTTGCGCTCTATATGTTTTTTAATCAACATATTAAGGCGGCCTATCGCGGTTATTCCTACCTTTTTTTATTTGGATTATGCGGAATAGGTAGCGTAGTAGGTGCATTGTTTGCAGCAACTTTCGTGCCTATGTTTAATACCAAATTTATGATTGGTGGCTTGTTGGATGAGTTTGGTTACTGGTTCACTTCAGAACTGCAAAATGCCTTGCTTCTTTTACCTATCATATTGAACATTCCTCAATATAGTCAGGTTAAGCATTACTTTTCAAGAAATCGTGGCCTACAACCAACCGACCTTTTACCTTTTGGCGCTGTGCTTATTTCGATTGCTGCTAGCTATTATGACTCTGGCCCGGGTTCACTCCTCTACCCGATTGCTGCACTGATCTGGTGTGCTATTCGCTATAAACCTATTGTTGTTGCACTCATTACTAGCTTTACCAGTGCTTATATTATTTATCATGTCTCTGGACATTACCTTTTGCTCTATCCAAACGAATATTTCAGCAATACGATCTCAATCCGAATTGGGTTAATTATGATGACGATTGCCCCACTTACGGTTTCTAGTATTAGTGTTTTGCATTCAGAGTTAATTCAAAAGCTTCAACATGCCATTGCACATGATGAGCTAACTTCAAGTCTGACTCGACGCCAGTTTTTACAGTCGGTCAGATTACTTCAAGAAAAAGTACAAAAAGAAAATAAGACCTCAGCTTTTTTCATGCTTGATGTCGACCACTTTAAGCAAGTTAACGACAACTACGGCCATCAAATCGGTGATCGGGCGCTACAAACTTGTGTCACCACGATTCAAAATATTTTACATCCTCATGATTTATTGGGTCGCTTTGGAGGTGAAGAGTTTGCTATTTTTATTGCAGATACCACTAAGGAAAGTGCATTTGAACTAGCAGAACAAATTCGAATTAAAATTAGTCAACAACCGATTTATATTTATGGAAAATTACCAATTTTTATACAGGTGAGTATTGGGATAAGCTTATATTCCCCATCTTCCCATCGAGCTATTGAAAGTTTATTTAAAGAAGCAGATGACGCTTTATATCAAGCAAAACGCCAAGGACGTAATCGAGTGTTTATATCTTTATAATTTTTTCATTTCATCATCTAGTGTAATGAATTTTATACAATAACCTGTGTTTTGCCATGTATGCTAATAACAGATAATAAGGAGAAAAATGCATGACTCTAGAATATACGCATAAACCAAACTACTACTTGTTTGCACAATTACTGGTGCGACATATAGAAAGCTATATTCACAAACATCCAGATGCCAACAATGCAATTTTTGACTTGCGGGATGTCTATGAAATATTTAGACAGGATTTTGCGTCAACCACAACAAACCTAGAAGGTATTTTGCATATTGCAGATGAATATAAAATAGAAACACTTAATGGAGATCAACCTCTTATTCAAAAATACCAGATTGATGCAAAAAACAATTCGTTACTGATCGATTTTAATTCCGATGCGTTAACCAGCTTAAGAAGCGGAAAACCTATTTTGGAACCAGATGCGACTCAACTATAAATAGATCAATAAAAAAGCACCTTATGAAGGTGCTTTTTTATTGGCTTTTAAAGGAGGCTGTTTAAAGCGTTTTGCTGGCCATGTCATGATAAAACGAGCGCCACCCAAGGTTGGGCTTTCATCTACTTTAATTTCACCGCCAAACCAATAGGCAATACGGCTTACGATAGACAACCCTAAACCATAACCGCCCGACGCACGTGTACGGCTATCGTCTAGACGGGCAAAAGCTTCAAATACTCTTTTACGGTCTTGTTCAGGAATACCTGCGCCATCATCTTCAACACAAACAAAGGCCATGCCATCGCTGTGGATACCACCGGTAATCCGAACTTTATTATCACAATAACGAACCGCATTACCCACCAAGTTTTGAACAACGCGATGTAAATAACGACGCTCAGCATCTACTTTTACATAAAGTGGAGGAGCAACAAGTTCAATTTCTTTTTGCGTTTTTAAAGCTTCGGTTTCGACCGCAACCTGATCTAACACATCAAATAAAGTAATTTCATCAAAATCGAGTGAAGGTGTACCCTGCTCTAGTTTTGCATAAGTCATGATTTCATCAATTAAAGTATTGAGTGCTTCAATATCTTTATCAATCATATCGACCTGATGCATACGATGGTTGTAATCATCTTCTTCCGCCAACATTTCTGTACCAAAGCGAATACGGGCAACAGGCGTTCTAAGCTCATGAGATACCGCTCTCATTAACTCACGCTGAGCCTCAATTAAACGCTGAATATGATCAGACATGTTGTTATAACTTGATGCCAAGTTTGCCATTTCGTCACTTCCTTCAATAGGAACACGCAATGACAAATCACCAGACTTCATGCGGTTTAATGCATAACGTACTTGGCGAATTTTACGCTCTAGCGGCAAGATCAACCCATAGACACCTAGACTCAGCAAAAATAAGCTAAATAAAGTAATCCCTGCTGAAAGCTGCAAAGGCATCCAGTTAAACATCGGCACTGGTCCAAGCACGAGAACCCGTGTAGGCTGATTCGGAATTGGAGAGACGATTGAAATAGTTGTTCCGCGTACTGTCGCACTGTCTTTGTACAACATGACGCTTTGGTCTTGGCGTAAACGACCAATTTGTTCGGAGTCCAGATTAATATCTTGAATATTGTAGATATTAATTGGGTAAGAGAAATGTTTTTGAATCTTGGCAAGATATTCTTGTTCTTGCCCCGGATAAAACATTAGATAATCAAGTACAAAAATAGGGAGAGCCTTCATTTGGCGCTCAGTAATTTTGTCGACTTTTATAGATAAAAAGTGCTGAGGATCATCACGTAAGCCAATAATGATATACGCAATACTATTACTGGCATCGTAACGGACAACAGATTTTTGAGCTTCGATTCGTTTTTTCTCGGTACGAGATAACTCAACCTTGCTTGCATCAGTATAGTAAATTGGAAGTTCCAATAAATCTGACGCATCTGAAACCCAGTCTATTTTCTGTTGCTTCCCAGGCTGTCGAGCGACTCCCTCACTAATGACATAAGAAATACCATCGGTTAAAGATTCTCGATATTCTTGTGCCCGTTGATAATTGATAATTTGTACAAGCAAATAACCAAAGACAGCAACCAGAACAACAAGAATTACCAGTCCCGCATATATTCGCAGGAATATACTGTGTTTAAACACTCGACCAACCTTATAGGAAGTTTATTCAGACCTTATAACCCGTTGGTTTCTTTAACAAACAAGTAACCTTTACTACGTACTGTTTTAATACGCTTTGGATTTTCAGGATCATCACCAATTTTTGGACGAATACGTGAAATACGGACGTCGATTGAACGGTCCTGACCATCGTATTCGATACCACGTAAACGTTCGAAGATATCTTCACGCGATAAGATACGACCAGCATTTGATGCAAGCAACCATAATAGGTCATATTCTGCGCTAGTGAAGTCAACAAGTTCACCATTTAGCGTTACAGAACGACCGCCATTATCAATTACAAGGTCATCAAACTCGATACGCTGTGCAACTTCATCTTCTACAGTTTTATCTGTGCGACGTAATAGTGCACGGATACGCGCTAAAAGAACACGTGGTTGAACTGGTTTAGCAACATAGTCATCTGCGCCCATTTCTAAACCAAGCACCTGGTCCATGTCTTCTGTACGTGCAGTCAACATCAAAATGGGTTGATGGTAATGTGGACGAACTTCACGGCAAACTGTTAAGCCATCGGCACCCGGCAACATGACATCCAAGACCACTAGATCTGGTTGTTCACTAATAATACGACGAATTGCACGGTTACCATCAGTTTCTACACCAACTTCCAAACCGTTGCGAATTAAATATTCTTGAGTTAATCGCGCTAAGCGCTCGTCATCTTCAACGATCAGAATCTTTGGTAACTTTTCTTCTTGGCTCATATCATTGCCCCTATAAATCTCGTTTCATGCATCTTAAAAATCTTGCAGATACATTCGTTTATCATTTGCAATATACACACGTTTACATTGTAAACAAGTAGGCGTTCACCAAACTGATACATGACCATCGTATTTTGTTGCATTTTATTAGCCTTTGAATTTTCACGTGTTTTTAAGATTTATTTATTGTTATTAAATTTCATATTCTATTCATATTTCCAATGTATGAATATTAAACAAATTATTTCTCTGTTTAGTTTAAATTTATTTAAGTGTTTGTTTTTTGAGTTATCCACAAAGTTATCTATAAGCGTTTTTTAACAGCTTTGCTATGCTATCTCCCATCAAATCATACAGATAAAAAATTACTAAAAAGTCAAGATTGATCTGCTATGAAAAATCCCGTATCTTGTGTTGAAAATAAACTTTAACTACTAAGTCTTGTGTTTATCCCTCAAATATCGTGGCATGTTTTTTGCTCGGTTCAAACGGTCTATGAACATAACAAAAGTGACAATGGAGCTATGCTGGCATGAGCGTAATTACTTCGACTCCCGGTCAAATTCAGGTGATTAAGCGCACTGGAGATGTTGCTGCATTTGATGCAGAGAAAATTTCAGTTGCGATTGGTAAAGCTTTTCTTGCTGTGGAAGGTCAACAGAGTTCGGATTCTAGCCGTATTCACGACCGTATTACCCAGTTAACGGAAATGGTCTTAAATACTTTTACTCGCCGTTTACCATCGGGCGGTACGATCCATATTGAAGAAATTCAAGATCAAGTAGAACTTGCTTTAATGCGTACTGGGGAACAAAAAGTTGCCCGCGCTTATGTGATTTACCGTGAACAACGTGCTAGCGCTCGTCAGCAAACGAACTCAAACCACCACCCTACTTTACAAGTTACCGACAAAAACGGTCAGCTTCAGCCACTTGATTTAAGTGCATTGCAAGCAACTGTTTCTAAGGCAGCTGAAGGTTTGGAAGGTATTGACGTTCAAGCCATTGTCGATGAAACCGTTAAAAACTTATATAACGGCGTAAAAGAAAGTGATATTGCCACAACAATGATGATGGCAACACGTACCCGTATTGAACAAGAACCAAACTACACTTACGTGACTGCACGTTTGCTTTGTAACGAATTAGTGAGCACTGGTTTAACGTTCTTAGGCTTATCAACAGATACACCTGAAAACAACGCACTTGAAGCATTCTTGAAAAAAGGTGTTGAGCTTGATTTGCTTTCACCTGACTTGCTTGACTTCGACTTAGAAAAATTATCAGCAGCAATTCAGCCAGAACGTTCTAATCAGTTTACCTATTTAGGTTTACAGACTTTATTTGACCGTTACTTCATTCACTCAAACGGCGTTCGTTTTGAATTACCACAATTATTCTTCATGCGCGTGTCGATGGGTCTTGCACTCAATGAGCAAGATAAAGAAGAGCGTGCAATTGAGTTCTATAACTTATTGTCTAGCTTCGACTACATGGCTTCTACGCCTACCCTGTTTAACTCAGGTACATTACGTCCACAGCTTTCAAGTTGTTACTTAACAACAATTGGCGATGACCTTTATGACATTTATGGCGCAATGCGTGACAACGCGATGCTTTCTAAATGGGCTGGTGGTTTAGGTAATGACTGGACACCTGTTCGTGCCTTGAACTCTTATATTAAAGGTACTAACGGCAAGTCTCAGGGTGTTGTTCCATTCTTGAAAGTTGCGAACGATACAGCTGTTGCAGTAAACCAAGGTGGTAAGCGTAAAGGTGCTGTGTGTGCATACCTAGAAACTTGGCACTTAGACATCGAAGAGTTCTTAGAGCTTCGTAAAAATACGGGTGATGACCGTCGCCGTACTCACGACATGAACACTGCGAACTGGGTTCCAGACTTGTTTATGCAACGTGTATTTGAAGATGGTGAATGGACATTATTTACCCCTTCTGAAACTCCAGACTTGCACGACTTAACTGGTGCTGAATTTGCTGAGCGTTATGCTTACTATGAGTCTGTAGCGAAAGAAACCAACATGCTACACAAGAAAGTACGTGCTAAAGATTTATGGCGCAAAATGCTTTCTATGTTATTTGAAACTGGTCACCCATGGATCACATTCAAAGATGTATGTAACTTACGTTCACCACAACAACACGTTGGTGTAGTTCACTCATCTAACCTATGTACTGAAATTACCTTGAACACAAATCAAGACGAAATTGCAGTATGTAACTTAGGTTCGATCAACCTTGTACAACACGTTCAAGGTGGTGTGTTAGACCGTGAGAAGTTAGCTCGCACTATTAAAACAGCAGTACGTATGCTCGATAACGTGATCGACATTAACTACTACGCTGTACCACAAGCGAAAAACTCGAACTTGAAACACCGCCCTGTGGGTATGGGTATCATGGGCTTCCAAGATGCTCTATATGAAATGGGTATTGCTTACGGTTCAGACGCTGCTGTTGATTTTGCTGATGAATCAATGGAAGTGATTAGCTACTACGCGATTGAAACTTCAAGCAACTTGGCTGTTGAACGTGGTGCTTACTCAACATTCAAAGGTTCATTGTGGGATCAAGGCATCCTTCCAATCGACTCTTTAGAAATTGTTGCGAAGTCTCGTCCAGAGCGCATGTTCGAAGTTGACCGTACTCAACGTTTAGACTGGGACACTTTACGTGCCAAAGTTCAAAAAGACGGTATGCGTAACTCAAACGTGATGGCGATTGCTCCAACTGCAACCATCTCTAACATTTGTGGTGTTTCTCAATCTATTGAGCCAACATTCCAAAACTTATATGTGAAATCTAACTTGTCTGGTGAGTTCACTGTTATTAACCCATACCTTGTTCGTGCATTAAAAGAACGCGGTCTTTGGGACACAGTAATGGTTAACGATCTTAAACACTTTGAAGGTTCAGTACAAAAAATTGCTCGTATTCCTGAAGAATTAAAAGCAATCTTTGCTACTGCGTTTGAAGTAGATACACGTTGGATCGTTGATGCTGCATCACGCCGTCAAAAATGGATTGATCAAGCTCAGTCGCTTAACCTTTACATCTCTGGTGCAAATGGTAAGAAACTTGACATCACTTACAAGATGGCATGGTTACGTGGTCTTAAGACGACTTATTACCTCCGAGCTTTAGGTGCAACTTCTGCTGAAAAATCTACAATTAACACAGGTGCTTTAAACGCAGTTAAACCTGCGACTGTTGAAGCAGCAGCTGTTGCTGCCCCTGTTGTAGAAGCGAAGAAACCAGAAGCAGCGGTTGAAGAAGAAGGCTTCACTCAAGCAGCTCCTGTACCAATGGCTTGTTCAATCGACAACCCTGATTGTGAAGCTTGCCAATAACATTGAATAAGGTTGCTCTTTTTCACTAAAGAGCAATCTTAAAAGAGGTAAAGATTATGCTTTCTCATCTCAGTCATAACTATATGCTTGGTGTTGGAGTTTTAATCTTTGCCTTTATTTTCTTTTATATGCCGATGGTTTACGCATTTATCACAATACGTAAGCAGCAGCGTAAACAAAATAAGTTGTAGTGAGTAGAGACCAAAGGCCCAAAATTTGGTCATGCATCAATAAAACTTAATTTTGTTTACACATTAAAAGCGTATAGTAGGGACATCTTCGTTTAAGAGATGTCAAATATAGATATATACAACGAAGAGAGAACAAAAATGTCTATCCTTAGTTGGGACGATTTTGAAGATGATTCGCAAAAACCGACTACACCTGAACACAAGTCTGCGCCCGTCCAATCGGAAAAAGCGTCAGATTCGCAGAATGTATCTACTGCGCAGCCATCATCGTCGAGCGTGGCAGCTCCACAATCCGCTGGAACCCATTCCGTGCGACCAACAGTTGCCTCCGATACAGTGGCTAGAGCCGCTCAAGCCTTAGAACATTTAGACGTTGCCCCTGGCCTTGAAGAGCTAGAAATGGGTGCCCAACGTGTTCAAGTTGACGACAAAGCCATGATTAACTGTCGTGCGGACTTGAACCAACTTGTACCATTCAAATATGAATGGGCTTGGCAGAAATATCTTGACGGGTGTGCAAACCACTGGATGCCTCAAGAAGTTAACATGAACCATGACATCGCGCTTTGGAAGTCTGAAAATGGCTTAACTGAAGATGAGCGTACTATTGTTATGCGTTCTTTAGGTTTCTTCTCGACTGCGGATTCTTTAGTTGCAAACAACTTGGTATTGGCGATTTACCGTCACATTACTAACCCTGAATGCCGTCAGTACATCTTGCGTCAAGCGTTTGAAGAAGCGATTCACACTCACGCTTACCAATACTGTATCGAATCTTTAGGTATGGACGAAGGCGAAGTCTTCAACATGTACCGCGAAGTTCCATCTGTTGCACGTAAAGCAGCTTGGGGCTTGAAATATACTCAATCTTTAACTGATCCTAATTTCCACACAGGTACACCTGAAAACGACCAACGCTTACTTCGTAACTTGATCGCATTCTACTGTGTACTTGAAGGGATCTTCTTCTACTGTGGCTTTACTCAAATTTTGAGTATGGGTCGTCGTAACAAGATGAACGGTGTTGCTGAGCAATTCCAATACATCTTGCGTGATGAGTCTATGCACTTGAACTTTGGTATCGACATGATTAACCAAATCAAGATTGAGAACCCTCACCTTTGGACTGCTGAGTTCCAACAAGAAGTGGTTCAAATGATTGTTGAAGGTACGATGCTTGAAATCGAATATGCACGTGACACAATGCCACGCGGTGTATTGGGTATGAATGCAAGCATGATGGAAGAATACTTAAAATTCATCTGTAACCGCCGTTTATCTCAGTTAGGTTTACCAGAGCAATTTGCTGGTGTAACGAATCCATTTGCATGGATGTCTGAGATGATGGACTTACGTAAAGAGAAGAACTTCTTCGAAACTCGCGTAACTGACTACCAAACTGGTGGTGCGTTAAGCTGGTAAGTCTAACTTATCAAATCAAAAGAGCCGCTCTACTCGAGTGGCTTTTTTATTGAATATATAGAGAATTAGCAAATCAAAGATTTATTCCACATAAAAGATATTAAAATCAAAATATAAAAATTAACAGGTACATACCCAAAACATATTATAGATAAGGTGAGTTGGCGCTCTTGCAGGATAAGTATCTTTTTCGAAAACCTTATAGGTTCTATTCTTATATTTGATGATCAATAATTCTTCTTTTCGATCAATAACTAAACCAACTTTATAAATAAAATAAAAAGAATCATTCTTATTTATGCGTCTAAATACAAATTGTACTAAATCTTCTTTTTGTATTTTTGAATGATCAACCACTATAAAACCTTCACATATAGAACACTTCCATTTGATTAAATCAATACTCATATCCATATTTCGAGCTACCAAAATTATATAAATAAACCTTAAGTTAATAAATATAACTTTTAATAAGTTAAGATATAGCTAAAGGCCTATACAACAATATCAATAGAAATATTAAAATATCAATATGAATTTAATTTTAAAATTTAAATATTAATTTAATAAGTATTAAATAAAAGTTTAAAACATGATTTAATACTTATTAACAGCAAAATTTTTCATATCTTAATTGTCAGATTTTTTAATTATTCTTTGTATCACTGTCCTTGAGACAGCAAGGTCCTTAGCTAACGAATACACACTAAAACCTTTCTTAAATTTATTAATAACATCCTGTTTTTGATCGTTGGATAATTTTTCAGGTCTCCCCCCTTTTCTGGATAAACTAGATTTTTTTTGTCCAACACAATCAATTAAAAAAAGTTTTTCAAAATTAATGCAAATTTCTATAAAGTGGATAAAATTATTTTTAATATCATTTTCAAATTCACAATTAAAATAATCCAATATAATTAATTTAATCTTCTTTCTTTCAATTAATTTAATAGATGATAATATCTCCGTAAAACTACTACCCAAGCAATCAATACCTTTAACTATTAAAAAATCATCTTCTTCTAAAGAATAGTTAATTAAATTAAGAAAAATAGTTCGTAAAGTAATAGGTTTATCTACTGATACTAATTCAAAAATGACTCTATTAGGATGAATTTTATAATCAAAGCTATTTAATAAAGAAATAAAAGATACTTTCTCTTCTTCAATATTTTCAATACTACAATTTACTCGTATATAGGCATAAATACGCATATCGCCTCCTATTCCTTAGAGTGATGTGAAGAGTATCTATAAAGTAAATTCAAATCAAAATATACTTTTTAGCTCTTCACTTATTGTTTGTTATATAATTAGTTTATTAATTTTAGACTTTTTATAGTAATGTAAATATTTTTATATTTCCATAATTTTAAAAATTCCCACATGGCAAAATTTAAACACATATAATATAATAAAGTATTATATAATTATTAAAAAATTAGTTGAAAAATACTTTATTTTTTATAATAAAAAAGTTTAATATTAAATAAATTATAAATATAAGAAAATATTAATTTTTTTTAAAAACATGTTTATGAAATATAAACAAAAGATTTAAAATTATAATTTAGATCATTTACAAACGACCACATTAAATAGTTTTAAAACTATGTATTTTATTTTTATCAAAATTAAAAACACAATTAAAAACAAAACATAAAAAAATAAAATTCATTTAAAATCAATTATATAACAAAAAAGCTAGTAATTAGCAGATTGACCCAATAATATTTTGTTACGTCATACACCATTAAATTAATTTAATTAAAAAATAAAACTAGATTTTAATATTAGATTTATATTAAATTCACAAATAATTAAGTAAGGAGATTATTAAAGATGAAAAAAACAAACATCATAGAACTAACAAAATTATTAACTAATATAATAAAGATGATAAAAAAACCTAATAACCCATATAGATTTAAGTATGTATTTAATTAACATGTTTTAAACACTGTATAGTACACTTTTGTGATTTAGTTCATGTTTTTTTTAAAAAAATAAGATGCTAAGATTTGTTTTGTTTTTGTTTAATTTTGGTGTTTTTAATATGCGTACATATGCCTATGTTAGAATAGAGCCTAATTTGCAGTTTGAATTTTCTAGATATATCACCTTTTTTAGTGAGTATGGCTATAAGATTCAAAAGAATAGATTAGTAGTAGAAGAAGTATCGGTTGATAAATCTATTATTTATAGAGATAAATTTCTTAATCTAATAAGTTATTCATTAGAAGAAGGCGATATTTTAGTGATAAAAAGCATGGATTGCTTAGGTAACAGTTTTGAGGAAATTTTAAGTATAGTTGATAAAATTGATCAAAAAAAAATCCGACTAATATGCTTGGATTACTCAAAAAATGAGATTAATGGTGACTTAAAAATTTTCTTTCTACATTTTTTAAAGCTATCAGCTGAATTTGAGAAATTATTTAAGTGTAATAATAAAAAATCCAAAGATCACAATCCGGTAAGAAAAGTTGGTAGACCGGAAATATTAAATAATGAACAAAAAACTAGAGTGATCGAATTGTTTAAAAAAGGCTATAGTGTGTATTCACTTGCTAAAGAATTTTCGGTTACAAGAACAGTAATTCAAAGGATTTTGAACAATGCCACTAAAACTAATATATTGTAGTTACTAGGAATTTTTAAGTTTAATTCTATTAAATAAATATGGAATATATAAAATGGAATTAGAGATGAGTTACATTTTTTAATAAGGTTGATCTTCTACACCAAATTAATTATTAAAAATTTTAAGACAGACTCAACAACGTATTGATATATACAAACATATTCAAGCTATATTGTTATTCTTAAAATTTATATTATAAATAACTCGTTATAATTCAATATTAAGTTAATTTTGTCTTACAATTTTAAGGATTTTTTTATTTTCATTAATTTTTAATTAATTAAGAGTAGCCAATTAAGAAAATCAAAAATATACTTTATTTTCAACTAATTATAAGAAATTTTGTGTAAAAAAATAATTAATGTATATTTACTATTGATTATCTTATATATACAAAGTAAAGTTGCTTTATCAGAAATAATTTAACCAAATTATCAAAAAAAACTTGATAGTATTAATTTATTTCAAACACCAACTTAACACTTTAACTTTTTAAAATTTATGATTTTCATTTTGTATAAATTAACTTAATGCTTTTTAAAGCATTATTATGAAAATTATTTTTTAGTTATGATAAACATTTAATATGAATGATATTTTTTGGAACTCTCTACCCGGCTCAGCAACCGGTGAGATTTTTACTCCCGAAGGAATTGGGCCTTTTCCAGCAATTATTATTTTTGATACAGGATTAAAAGAAAGTACTAAAACTTATGCTACTTTCTATGCAAAAAAAATGAAAGAAAGAGGTTTTTCTGTCTTTATAGTAAAATTAAACTTAAGTAAAAAAAATGAAATAGGTTCAGTAATAGAATTTATTTTAAAAAGAAATGAAGTAAACAGTGATAAGATATATTTAATAGAAATTGAAAAAAACAATTTGATAAATCTGAATATAGAATTATATAAAAATTACTTTCAAGCTATTGCTTCAATTAACTATTTTAATTACTTTTAGGAGAGTAAGCTACTAAAGCTTAGTCTCCCTTTATATATTTAATTATTAAAAACCATGGCTAATAGATGATTTAGAAACATAAATTGAATTTTTTGGGTTTGCATCTTCTACCCAGCATGACTTAGAAACATTAATCTCTTCACCACTTACTAAAGTAATTTTTGTCTGTTTCTGATCACTAGTAACATTACTAGCAGCATAATAATGATGTTTATCACAAATTACTGTCTTCTTATGATTACTTGCATATTGAGAGGCTTTATCTTCTGTAACCTCTCCAGTACCAAAGCTCGGTCGGTTTGATTTTTCTGATATTAAATACAATTTATGACTAGCAATGGTATTAATAGAAGGTGGTGAATAAACTGATTGATGACCATATGGCTGATTCACACAACCCGTCAAGATTAGTGTTAATGAAAATACGATTTGGAATAGAAGTAAACTCTTCATTAATTTTAATCCTCATGTTAAATATATAATCATCCATTTTTATAAAATCCATCTTAAATTAAAATTTATAGAATTAGGATTATTAATAATAGATATATTACTACAATAGGTTTAGGCTAAATTCAACTATGTATTCTTAAATTACAATAAAAGAAGTCAATATAATTTTAAATTCTTTATTAATTAAGAAGAGTCCATATCCTGTAAGGTTATGGACTTAGTGAATATCACTTAAACCTGAAATACGAGGATGGTTTTAATAAACATCCTCAAGATTATATTCACATGAGAACTAGGCTTTATCAATTACAAATTAATTAAGTTCATAATAATTTTTTATGGAAAAAAATTATCTTTATTTTACATACATTAAGATAACCCACAATTTAAAAAGTGTTTTAAAATTATGTTTTAAATACTTAAATTTCAAAAATTATAAAAAATTTGAGAGATAGAATATCTCTCACAATTTATTTTTCATAATTTATAGTTTTTATAACTATATTCATCCTCATCCCAACTTTTATTTCATTTATAAATGATCTATTTAACTAATAATCAACTCAATAGATCAACTTATGGATTCAATGTAAGTTCATCTCTTAATATTTGCGTAAAATTATTTCTCATAAACCAGATAAACCTAATATTACTTTTAGTTCTACGCAAACAATATAGTAAGCTTATAAATTTGCTGCTTGGTCAAGAATATTTAAGGTTGGTAGCCCCCTTGCACACATTCCAGCAATCTTTCTAGCTTTATCTGCCGCATCATGATGAGATCCGTCAATTGCTTGTAAATTTATGATATTTGATGTCCAAGATAATTGAATCAATTTTTCATGAAGTACTTTTTGAGAAATCCAAGGCACAATACTGTCATTTAAATCCCCTACTACAAATACTCTATTCGCTGGATGCTTAGGTGTAAGTGCTGTTATTGCATCTACAGTTTCAAATAGCCTCGGATCAGGCGTCTTTCCCAATGCTTCAGCCAATATTTTTGGTGACGAAGGGGCTGAACTTGGGGTAGCACATAATATATCAGTCCTTTTTGACAATAAGGCTGATACAATATGACCACCACCACTATGCCCAACTAACACATAATTAAGGATTTGATGTCTTTGCTTAATTTTATTTAATGCTTCAGACATTAATAAAGATTCCAATGGCTTTCTAGCACCATTATGTACACCAGATGACCCATAAATCCCTGGACGAGCTACAAAAATATATGGGAAATTATACAACTGAGTGGACCAAACGACTGCTTCATTAACTTTGTCCTGTGGTTTTTTGCTAGTATAGAATGTAAGTTCGTTGTCTCCTACAACTGCTACATCACCAGAAAAATACGCAATTGCTCTATTATTGGTTTGGTTCTCGAGTAATCCGGCAGAATAATACCGTATACATTCCTTATATGAGTAACCATTTAAATTTACTTCAACCCAAACTGTTCTTCCGATTCCCGAATTATCCAATTGTGTACATTGTTCTTGAGTAGAAGTAACAACACTATACGCATCATTTCTGATAAAATTACCATTAGTTAAGTCAATACTAACTGTTGCAGCGAAAGTATGATTAGCAGCTAACAACATCAATAAAGAAATTATTTTTTTCATAATTAACCTTTTAATTCAGATAAACTTTAGATAATTAAATTAACAACCAAGATTAGTTAATACAACAACAAAAAAATAGAAATATTAAAAACCATATAATTCATTTATTTTTATCAAAAAATTAAGCTATATTGCATTAAAAATAAAAATATAAATTATGTTTTAAACCACACTTAAATTAAAACATATGAATTAAATTTCGAATAATTTTAAACACAACTCAAGCCTTAAAATCACTTCTAGTACCACAAAAAAACAAATACAATAACAAACAGAATTAAATATCACTCTATTATTTTTTAAAAAAAGGGATTAAAACAATTTAATTGTTTTCTAGCCAAGATTAACTTAATTAGGTCATAATATGCTACATCAATTGAAATATTTAGATTTAAGTAATTTAAAGAATCAGATCAGTGAATGGATATCACTATATGATCAGACTAACTCTGATAAAAAAATAGTCTTTATCTCATATGGTTGCCTAGATCAACGTTGTAAAGTTTTTTCAATTGCTAGTTCTGACATACAAAAATTGCAAAAAAAAATAAATAACTTTTTAGAAAAAATTTTTCTTAAAGATAAACGTTATCTAGCCTATATAAAACTTGATATTGCAACTCAAATAGAAAAAAAAAGTTGGACCGATGTTACCAATGATATATCTAATCAAAAGCATAATAATCATTTTAGGAAAGGTATTAGTTTTGATAAAGATTTCAATATATGTTTTTTAGAGCAAGAAATTTATGGGAATGCAATCATACGAGGAATTTCATATGATCAAAAAAATTTTATTGACCAGAATAATTTAAATAATGCAATAAAGAAAAAATATCCTTCTATTCAAAAAGAATTAGAAATTAATAAAATTAAAGATGTATGGCTTTTTGAAACTGAAAGTGTATTTTACGAAAATAGTAAATTCATTAAACTTCAAAGTGGAGGTTGTGAAAATGGGGTTAGGTTCATTGATAAAAATGATAAATCTCATATTAAAGAAATAATTAATAAAAATGCTAGTTTTCTAACCAGTCAAATTTTAGAAGATGGGAAATTTATCTACGGCTATTTCCCTGCATTTAATAATGAAATTAAAAGCTACAATACAATACGGCATTGCACTTCAATTTATTCACTTTTAGAAACTTTTGAGATTGAAGAAAACAATCAATATTGGTCTAAAATTCACTTAGCTATTGATTATAGCATCAAAAATTTTTATAAATTAATAGATGAAGATACAGCTCATATGATTGATGGAAATGACAACAATTATGAGATCAAGCTTGGTGCGAATGCAGCTACTATTTTAATGTTAACAAAATATCAGGAAATTACTAAAAATAAAAAATATCTAGAATATGCAGAAAAAATAGCAAATGGAATTCTTCAAATGATTGATAAAACAGGAAAAACCACTCATATTTTGGAGTACCCATCCTTGTCTATTAAAGAAAAATTTAGAATTGTTTATTATGATGGTGAAGCTGCATTAGCACTATTAAGGCTTTATCAGTTAAATAATAATAAAGTTCTTTTAGATACTGTTAAATTAATGTTTGATAACTTCATATCTAATTCATATGAAAAATATCATGATCATTGGTTAAGTTATTGTACGAATGAATTAACATTAGTATGTCCAGAAGTTAAATACTATCAATTTGGTATAAACAACTATTTAAATCACATGGACTTCATTAAAAATCGTAAAACAGTATATGCTACTTTCCTTGAGATGATGATGTCTGCTTATAAAATGGTAAACCGCCTAAGTGAGCAAGGTCATGAAAATCTATTTAAATCTTCTAAATTTGAAGAATTAAAATCTCTTATTCAGTTACGTGCTGAATTTCAACGCACAGGTTTCTTCTATCCAGAAGTTGCCATGTATATGAAAAACCCCAAGTCTATATTAAATTCTTTTTATGTAAGACATGATCGTTTTCGTGCTCGAATTGATGATCAAGAACATAATTTATCAGGTTACATTGCTTATTATTTACACTTCAAAGATTAGTTTCAAATCCAAAATTATTTAATAATGTAATTAAAGGTTTTTTTATGAATAATGAAATATTTACTTTATCAAATGAAACTACAAATGTTGAGTTTTTTAAAATTGAAAAGAGTCTTAGTCGACTTAATATAAATATGTTTTTCCTTAAAAAAAATCCACATAAGCTTATTACACTAAATAATGATTTGAAACTTGAAGGACATAATAATTTTTATAATTCTGTTCTAAGCCTTTGTACAATTGGTGCCTTCTCTTACTCATCTTCTAATCTTAACTATGGGGTATCTATTGGCCGCTATTGTAGTCTAGCAAGTAATATCAAAATTATGGGTGCTCACCACTTCCCCGAGTGGATTTCTACTTCACCTCACTTTTATAGTGAGGACTATCATGATACTGATCCAGCATTAGTCACCCATAATTATAGAAGTCGGCGTAATGTTACTATCGGAAATGATGTTTGGATTGGAGCTGATGTTGTTTTAAAAAATAATATTACAATTGGTGATGGAGCAATAATTGCTTCTAATAGTGTTATTACCAAGAATGTAGAACCATATACTATTGTGGGTGGCAATCCTGCCAAATTAATTCGTAAAAGATTCGAAGATACAGTCATTAAAGAATTAATGCACTTAAAATGGTGGAGATTTCATAAAAATGATTTAAAAGGTCTAAATTTTACAGCCCCATCTGATTTCATAAATAATTTAGAAAAAAGAATTTATATAGAAAGATTAAATGAATACCACCCACCAATTTTTACAAAAAATGATTTACTGAAAGCATCTTAAGCAAACAAATCTTTTATGTTGTATAACTTATAAAATGGTTATTTATTATGAAATCTCAATATTTTTTTCTATTTCCAAAAATTGACCAAAAGAAAAATGGATTGGTTTTTGCTCTTTTAAAGCGCGCAAAAATACTAAATGAACAATTAGGTATTAGCCCCACAATTATTACTACTGAATATGATCGCTCACTTGCAGAAAATTATTGGAGCCTTATATCTACAAACTTAGCTCCTCCTTCTATTGGATATCTCAATTTATATGGTGATTTTCAAGGAACTCATCTAAAACTAGCTAATAAAAAAATTCATAGCCCTATGGTAGAAATGTTTAACAGTAACATTTTAAAAACTATAATTCCTTTCACCTACAATCAACGTTTTCATGATAAAAATAATAAAAACTATTTGTACGAAATACGGCAAAATGACTTTCCTACTTTAAGTTATGTGAATACTTTCAAAAAAGGTGTGAAAACAGGACGAATTATTTATGACTCTTATGGTTATCTTAGTTGTATTCAAGTCATCAACCCAGAAAATCAAATGATAATAACTGAAACTTATTATCATACAGAAGGTTATCCAGTTATTATAAAAAACTACCAACTCAACGAAAAGAATAAAAACATTGTTTCAAATATTTTTTTATTTAATAAACAAGGTGTTATTAATGAGGTTTTTGATACTGAATCTCAGCTCATTCAGTATTGGTTCTTAAAAATCTCTCAACTTTATAAAAATGATCTGATGTATATTCTTATCGACCGTGCAATTCATTTCTATGAACCACTTAGAGAGATAAAACAAGAAAACATGCGATTTATTGGGACAATTCATGCTACCCATCTAAATGGTCATGATATTCAAAATTCTACAATTAATCGTCATTATCGTAGCTATTTTAAATATAGTAATGAATTAGATGCACTAGTAATCTTAACTGAACGCCAAAAACAACATATTCAACAGCGCTTTGGAATGGAAGAGAAATTATTTGTTATTCCACATATATATGAAAAATCTATTGACCATGTCAATTTTTCAAATAGAGACCCAATGTTTTGCTTAACTATTGCTAGATATGATAAAGCGAAAAATTTAGATAGCTTAATTAGAATTTTCAAAAAAGTTGTAGAAGTAATCCCCAATGCTTATTTAAACATTTATGGTTTTGGAAGTGAGCATAACTTCTTACAAAGTCAAATTGATGAACATCAGTTAAATAACCATATTAAATTGATGGGCTATAATGAGAATACTGATGCTTTATATAATAAGGCAAGCTTATTCCTTTTTTCTAGCCGATCTGAAGGTTTCGGTATGGCAGTTTTAGAAGCCCTATGCCATGGCTGCCCTGTCGTGAGTTATGACATCGATTACGGACCATCAGACATGATTAATCATGATGAAAATGGCTATTTAGTTACTTTTCAAGATGAAGAATTATTTGCACAGAAAGTAGTTTCTTTATTAAAAGATGAACACAAACGGCTTAAACTTAGTGAAAATGCATATGCATGTAGTCGACTCACAGATCAAAAACAATTTGCCCTAAAATGGCAAGAGCTTTTCCAGGCTATTCAGTAATGTTTTTTATGCATAAAAAAACTTTGGTTTTATTATTCTCTACATTTTGTGTATCTACTTATATTCATGCAAAAACTGATTGTTATTCAAGTAGCCCTCCTGTTGTTAAACAACTTGATCAAGTCTATTATGGCATGAATAATCTGCGTATTTTTTACACTACTTCTGGTGATAATGCTTTAATATTTCAGCAGGATAAAAATCTAAATCATGTTCCAGACTATGTAGAAAATATTGCTATTCAAGCAAATACCACACGAAAAGCTTGGTCCGTTTTAGGCTACCAAGATCCTTTGAATAGTCCACGCTATAAAAATAACGTCCAATATATTGATATACAAATACAGAAGCTTGATGGACTCGGACTAGCTTATGATGAACCCCATCGACATTCCAATAATCCATTAAAAAAAAATGCTTGTGCTCTAATTATTCTTATTAGCAATAATATTCCAAATCTAACTACTGACTCTTCATTAATAGCACATGAATTATTTCATCTTTACACCTATGGTTATACGATGTTTAAGCAACCTTGGCTGACAGAAAGCTTGGCAGCTTGGTCAGAAGGGATTATCAGAAAAGATAAGTTTGGTACATATGGACAAAGAAATTTGCCGAAAAATGAAGAAGATTTTGACAAATACATCTTGCAAAGAACTTATAGGACATCTCAATTATGGAACCGTCTTTCTACACTTGTAGATACATCTGATGGAAAACTATTTTTACCCTCTTCTCTCATAAAACAGAGATACACTGATGGGCAACCTGTTTTTCAAGATCAATATTTAAAAGGAACCGTCTTTATGAAAAAGTTTCTTGAAAATCTTAGAAGACAAGATCAACAAATTTCTATTTTAAATAATTGGAATTTATATCATTGGAAAGAAATTGATCAAAATTCAGCTCATTTCAACACACAAATTTTAGATACATTATTGATAACTCTAGAAAGCAAGAACGAACGTAATATAGAGAAAAATGAATTTAAAAGACTCTTAAAAAAAATTATAAAAAATAAAAAAATCTAGTTAATTTTACTTTCAAAAATATTAAATAAGCCATTTACTGCGACTAATGCTTTTAAAAACTGTTTTTCAATAAAAAAAGAGAAGGCACTGGTGCCTTCTCTTTTATTTACAGATTTCTATCAACAACAATCAATTAAAACAACAACTGATTATTATTCAATAACTCATCCAGTGTTGTATCTGTATTTTTCAATACAATGAGATCAGTTGAGTTATAGGTATTTCCAGTACCATCTCGATCAATACTAATCAAAGTATTACCCGCACCGTCAGAAGTAACAGTCACATAATTAGAGATATTGCTTGCATTAGCACCATTTAACAATGAACTAATATCAACTTTATCACCTTGCGCCAAATTAAAGTCAGTCCATTCATCCTTACCATTGCCACCTGTTGCATCAGCAGCGTTCAGTAAGTTATAGACAACTGTATCTGCACCAGCTCCAGTAGTAATAATGTCGTGGCTAGCGGTACTGATGGTCTCACTACCAATATTCACGGTCAATGTTGCAGGTGTACTTTCATCACCTGTTGCAGCAACCAGTTTATAGTTCAATGTAGCGACATCACCAGAAGTAGCAGAACTATTCGCTGTGAACGTATATGTTCCATTTGCCGAAACAACGAATGTACCATCCTCAACCGTGATTGTTTGACCATTCGCTTGTACATATGTACCAGGCGAAGTTTCTACAAATACTTTTGTACTTGCTCCACCCGTTACATCTACACCATTACCAGAATCATCTGTTAACAAGTTACCCGTAGCAGTTACCGTCGCACCATTACCAACGAATTGGTCATAATGTGTGAAAGTAGCATTTACAGTAGTGTTGACAGTAGTTGTATTCGTTCCAGCAATCAGAGGAATATTAGATTCTGTGCTACCAAACACGACACGCCATTGACTAGCAGTGTCTGATGCAGAAACCTGATAAGAGCCACTGATCAACACAGTACCGCCAGCATCACCTAAGATTGGTGATGAATGTACAACAGAAGCTGATGCTCCAGGTTGAGTTGTCCAAACACCATTCACAAGTTTTTGCACTTGATAACTGAAAGTATCACCATTAGCAGAGCTATCGAGGATACCACCTTGTGTAGTTACAGAGAAATTAAGCGATGCGGCAGTATTTGCAGCGACATTAATCACATCGCTCGTATCACTACCAGCAACTGAAGTAGCAGCGCCAAATAACGGTTTCGTACTACTTGCAGCCATACTACCCGTATCAACAGTTGTATTGGTTGATGGAACTAATGTAATCGCAGCTGCTGCTGTATTATCAGTTGCCGTCAACTCTACTACACCATCTTGAGTTGGATCTTCTGGCCATGTGATATCAAGATCATTTGTATCAATGCGAACATTTAAAGTCGCTGTATCTTGATGCCCGTCACTATCCTGAATGGTGTAAGTGAAACTATCTACTTTACCTAGACTATTTGGAATGGTGAAATCACGGATGTATTCATAATTACCATTCTTATCAATAAACAACTCACCATATTCACCTTGAATACGAGTAAATGCTTCACTGTCTTGTGGTAGAGCAGTTGTCACACCATCTTCATTAGCAACACTGATAACCGTTGCTGTTTCACCAGCATGAATCACATCAGCAACGTCCGTTGGATTTTCAGGATTATTTGCTGTAATCACATTACCTTTCGCAACGACATCACCATAATCACTTAGTACTTCATTAGTCACTGAGATATTAGCGACACCAATACCAGTTACTTGAACACCCTCACCTGGAGTCAGTACAAGTGCATATTGTCCTTCAGGTAGATTACTGATGGATGCTCCTCCACCCATAACTCCACCAATGAATCCAACCATAATACCAGCGTTGTCTATTTTGCTGTACAGTTCATACCCACCAGTATTCTCGTTATAACGAAGAATATTAAGGTCATAAGAACCAATACCACCACCTATTAGAACTCCACCAAAAGATACATCAAACGATGCAATTCCACCTTCAGGTACAGTCACTGTAATTGGTGTTTGATCTTTCAAGTCAATAATTGGCCCAATCAATGATAATGATGGGAAGGTTACTAACGCACCACCCGGAATATCAGGATGAGTTACTACAGGATTAACCTCACTTAATACCGTAGCAATATCATCAATAGCATCAATGAAAACTGGAACTATAGATGTGACTGGTAATGAAGTATTACCTGCTGCATCTGTCGCTGTTGCTGTTACAACATCGCCAGTTACTAATGTGCCAGGATTAGCTACAGACCAAGTACCATCACCTTCTGTAGTAGTAGTAATAGTACTACCATCTGGGAAGGTTACAGTTACTGTTGAACCTGGTTCTGCCGTACCTGTGATCGGATCAACATCATCCAATTCATCAA
Source organism: Acinetobacter sp. V104_13 (assembly GCF_031798995.1). NCBI lineage: Bacteria > Pseudomonadati > Pseudomonadota > Gammaproteobacteria > Moraxellales > Moraxellaceae > Acinetobacter > Acinetobacter sp. V104_13. The sequence goes on from NZ_JAVQNP010000008.1 coordinate 139,564, forward strand.
TAGCAATTACTGGAGGTACAGTATCTACAACTTCCGTTGCCGGTACTGATTCGTTACCTGCTGGATCTGTCGCTGTTGCTGTTACGACATCGCCATCATTCAAGCCTGGGTTCGGTACTGTCCAGCTTCCATCTGTACCTGCAACGACTGTCGCTGTGGTGCCATCTGGATAAGTCACTGTCACTGTCGAACCTGGTTCTGCCGTACCTGTAATCGGATCCGTGCCATTGATTGGGTCAATCTCTGGTGCAGTCGGAGCCAATGCATCTACAACTTCCGTTGCCGGTACTGATTCATTACCTGCTGCATCTGTCGCTGTTGCTGTTACAATATCGCCATCATTCAAGCCTGGGTTCGGTACTGTCCAGCTTCCATCTGTACCTGCAACAACTGTTGCTGTGGTGCCATCTGGATAAG